>CAZFRU010000013.1:6066-93718 GCA_964521385.1 uncultured Gemmatimonadaceae bacterium
CGCCCATCGACCCGTTCCAGTCGCCCATCAACCCCCTCCAGTCGCCCCTCGACCCGTTCCAGTCGCCCATCGACCCGTTCCAGTCGCCCATCAACCCCCTCCAGTCGCCCCTCGACCCCCTCCAGTCGCAGGCCCAATCCCTCCGCCACCACCTTGAGGTTCGTCTCGGACCTCTCGAAAAGGACCGTCGCGTGGCGGCGCGCCTCCTCGAGGCCCTCCGCCAGTTCGCTCTTCGCCTCTTCGAACCTCCGGTCGACTCCCTCGAACTTTCGGCCCAGAAAGCTGACGAGCTCGGTGTATTGATCGCTGGTCATGACCCCCTCTCATGCGCGCCGCGCACGCTCTCGAGCACCTCGAGTCGCCCCTCGACCCGCTCCAGTCGCAGGCCCAATCCTTCCGCCACCACCTTGAGGTTCGCCTCGGACCTCTCGAAGAGGACCGTCGCGTGGCGCCGAACCTCCTCGAACTGGCGATCGTGGTCGCTGAGTCGGCGCTCGACGCTGTCGAACCTCCGGTCGATGCCATCGAACCTCTGGTCGACGCCGTCGAACTTCCGGCCCAGGAAGCTGACGAGCTCGGTGTATTGATCGCGGGTCATAGCCCCATTCTACGACCGCCCCTCCGGCCCGTCCATGTCAGGACGGGTCTCGCACCAGCCTGGAGCGCTCGGCTCGCCGCGGACGCTCATTTCTTGCGGTTCTTTCGCCGCGACGCGCGGGCACGTCGTGACTTCTTCTTCGCCTTGAGCTTCTGCTTTTTCTGGGCCTCGGCGCGCGCCTGCCGCGCTTCCTTGCGCCGAGCGTCGGCGGCCGCGACCTGCTCCAGGCGCTTGAGGTACTCCCACCCGACCCCACCGCCCGGGGCCCCGGGACGCGGAGGGGTGAGACGCTCGTCGAGCAGTCCCAGCTCGATCTGCACGTCCTCCCAGTCGCCGCAGACCATCAGTTCCACCCGCTCCGCCGCGTAGGCCGCCTCCATCTGGGGCGCCCACTCCACTCCCTGAAGATCGAGCAGGTCGCCGACCAGCAGGCCAGCCAGGGACGCTTCGACGCCGTCGGGCTCCGCGAGCACTCCGGCGAGCACGTCTCCGATTCTCGAACGCAGCTCGGGATGGGCCGTCGCCAGGTGCGTGAGGGCCTCGGCGGCGGTGGCCCGCGTGACCGATCCTCGGGTGCCATCGGTCACGACCTCGACCAGCGGGTCGAAGACCTCGGGACCCATCAGGGCCAGGGCCTTGGGCAGGTCGCTGGCGGTCCAATCGTCCTCCTCCGCCAGGTCGAGGGTACGGATGAGCGCCGGCACGGCTTCCCGGGCGCCAAGCTGGGCAAGGGCCCGCCAGGCGTGGACCGCCGCGAAGGCGCCGGGAACCTCCTCCTGATCGGGGTCCGACCCCTGGCGCTCCAACACGTCGACGAGAAGTCCGATGTGTTCTTCGGTGATTCCCCGAGAGCGGTAATCGAGCCAGGAGCCTTTCTGCTCCGGGAACCCGAGGGTGAGGAGGTCGGCCCGGACGGCCGCCCAGGAGGAGTCCCCGTGATCGGGCTCCCGATCGCGATCGGGGTGTTGGTCGGCTCCGTTCGGCTCCACGCTACGCCGAGCCCTCGAGCACCTGGATGCGCCCGCCGACGAGTTCCGAGAATTGATTGCTGGTCATGACCCTATTGTACGACGATCTCCGGGGACGCGTCCATGTCGGCCCCCCCGCCTTCTCCCTACCTTGCAGCCAGCACCTCCGTCGTCGACCTCGGAAGACCGCATGATCGAGCATCTTCGCATCAAGAACTTCAAGGCCTGGCGTGATTCGGGCGACATCCGTCTCGCGCCGCTCACGCTCTTGTTCGGCACCAACAGCGCCGGCAAGTCGAGCCTCTCGCAGTTGCTGTTGATGCTGCGGCAGACCCTCGAGTCGACCGACCGGCAGCGCGTGCTCCATCTCGGAGACCCCTCCACGCTGACCGACCTGGGCACCTACGAAGACATCGTGTATCAGCACGACCTCGCTCGCACGCTCGCCTTCGAGATCGCGTGGCAGACGCGCGATCCCCTGCAGATCAGCGATCCCCTTTCAGACTTCGAGCTCTCGACGAGAGACCTCCGCTTCAGCGCCTCGCTCGAGACCGACGCCCGGCGCCCGCAACCGGTCGTCCAGCGCTTTGCCTACACCCTGTCCGAGGGCGAGCGGACGCTGGTGGCCGGCATGGAGAAGCACCCCTCGGGAGCGACGTACGACCTGGTGATGGACGGCTACGACGAGGTCCGCCACACGGGCCGAGCCGGGTCGCTGCCGGCGCCCTTCAACTTCCACGGCTTTCCCGACGAGGCCGTCGCGTACTACCAGAACACCGGCTTCGTATCCGACCTCGCCCTGAGCCTGCAGGAGCTGCTCAGGTCGGTGTATCACGTGGGGCCACTGCGCGAGATTCCAGGCCGCACCCAGCGGTGGTCGGGGGAGCGCCACCCGCACGTGGGCCAGCGAGGCGGACGCGCCGTCGAGGCAATCCTGGCAGCACACGGTCGCGAGTACAGCTGGAAGCCCCGAGGGCGGCGGCAGTCGCTCGACCGGCTCGTCGCCGCACGGCTTCAGCAGATGGGGCTGATCGACTCGTTCCAGCTCCGCCCCATCGCGGAAGGGCGCAAGGAATACGAACTGCTGCTCAAGACCCACAGGTCGCTACCCGAGGTGAAGCTCACCGACGTCGGGTTCGGGGTCAGCGCGGTCCTGCCCGTCATCGTCGAGTGCTTCAGCACGCCGCCCGGGTCGATCGTCATCGTCGAGCAGCCGGAGGTTCACCTCCACCCCCGGGTCCAGGCCGATCTCGCCGACGTCTTCGTCGATGCCCTCCACGCGCGGGAAGATGGTGTGGATCGCAACACGCAGTTCATCATCGAGAGCCACTCCGAGCACTTTCTACGCCGGCTGCAGCGACGACTGGCCGAAGACGCGCTCCAGCCCGAGGACGCGGCCATCTACTTCGTGCACACCGGCAAGGCCGAGGCGCGCATCGAGGCGCTGGAGGTCGACCGGTTCGGCAACATCCACAACTGGCCGACCGACTTCTTCGGCGATGAGATGGCCGATCTCGTGGCTCGCTCCGAAGCGCAGGCGCAGCGAAGCCGATCGGGAAGGCGGCCGTAGGAGTGAGCGTTTTGGAGCGGGTCGTGGTCGACACCAACGTCGCCACCACGGCCAACGGTGCGAACCCCGCAGTGCCGGCGGATTGCGTTGCCGCCAGCGCACGCGCGCTGGCCGCCGTCATGCGAGGGGGTCACGTCTTCGTCGACGACGCGGGCTCGATCGTGGCCGAGTACCGCAGCCACCTCTCGGCCCGGGGGCAGCCCGGCCCGGGCGATGCCTTTCTGCGGTGGATCCTCACCCACGAATGGGGAGGTCGCCACGTCACCCGCGTGGCGCTCACCCCGAGCCCGCACGACCCCACCGACTACCAGGAGCTGCCGGCTCCACCCCAGGGCGTCACCTTCGATCCCGCCGATCGCAAGTTCCTGGCCGTGGCGGCCGCGCACGACGATTCCCCTGCGGTGCTCCAGTCGTTCGACAGCCAGTGGTGGGGATGGCGGCACGCGCTCGCCGACATGGGCGTCGACATCTACTTCATCTGCCCCGAGGCGATCCGTGCCAAGCACGACGAGAAGTTCGGCCCATGAGCGCGTTCTTTCGCTTTCCGCAGACACCGCACCTGGCGTGGCTCGGTGCCGGGCGCCCTCGCGCCGACAAGATCCTGACCCGGCAGCAGGCCCACGAGCTGCTCGCGGGCCGGGTGGTGGTCGAAGAAAAGGTCGACGGCGCCAACATCGGGTGGTCGGTCGAGGGCGACACCCTGCGCGTGCAGAATCGGGGGAGCTATCTCCGGGAGGACTCGTGCGGTCGCCAGTTCGGGAGCCTGTGGCCCTGGCTGTCCCCGCGCGCGGCCCGGCTCCGAGAGGCGCTCGCCCCGGGGCTGATCCTCTTCGGCGAATGGTGTGCCGCGGTCCACAGCGTGGAGTATGACGAGCTGCCGGACTGGTTCCTCGGATTCGACGTCTACGACCGTGAGGCCGGCGTGTTCTGGGACACGGCCCGACGAGACGCCCTGCTCGCCGAACTCGGATTGCACGGCGTGCCCCGACTGAGGACGGGCGTGTTCACCTTCGCCGAGATCGAGGGCATGCTGACGACGTCCCGCGTGGGCTCGGGCCCGGCCGAGGGGCTGATCGTTCGCGTTGAAGGCGAGGGCTGCACCCTGGCGAGGGCCAAGCTCGTGCGGGCAGAGTTCACCCAGGCCATCGACGAGCACTGGTCGCGCCGACCGCTGCAGAGAAACCGACTGGCGCTGGGTTCGTAGGCCCCGGGCCGAGGGGTGCGGGGTGTGGTCGCGGTACGGGGTCCTGGTCCAGCTTCATGGGCCTTCCCAGAGCGTCCGGATGGGGACAGCGTGCAGGTCATCGCCGAAACTGGCGCTCGTTTCGCCATCGTAGACCACGATTCCTCCGGCGAACCGCTTTTCGGAAGCCTCTCTCAGTTTTCTCAAGCCACGGAAGTCAGAGGCGGTCACCGTTGCGGCGGCCTTGACTTCGACACCGACCAGCGGCCCGGCACCACGCTCGATTACGATGTCCACCTCCGCCATGTCCCTGTCCCGGAAGTGGTGGAACCGCAGGTCGGCATGGTGCCAACTCGCCTGTCGGCGGAGCTCCTGGTAGACAAACGTCTCCAGAAGATGACCGAAAGCGGTGCGATCCTCCCACAGGGCATCGGCGTCGAGCCCCAGGAGGGAGCACGCCAAGCCCGTATCCGAGAGGTGGAGCTTGGGCGTCTTCACCAGGCGCTTCAGGCGATTTCCGTGCCAGGGGGGCAGTTCCTCCAGGAGAAAGACCCGCGAGAGCAGGGTCACGTATTCACGGATGGTGGGGCGACTCACCTGGAACGGACCAGCCAGATCACTGATGTTGGAGAGCTTCGCTGTTTGCGCAGCCGCCAGGGCAAGGAGCCGTGGCAACACCTCAAGGGCTCGGATTTGCGCCAGATCCCGGACATCTCGCTGGACCAGGGTCTCGACGTAGTCCCGGTACCAAACCTCCCGCCGCCGGCCTGGGCCCCGGGCCAGGGCGGGAGGGTAACCGCCTCCCGTCACCCGTTCAGCCAACCCGCGCCCCAGGCGTTCGTAGCTCCGAGTCCTGAACATTCCCCCGAAGAGGATATCCAGGAAGTCGGGCTCCCGCTTCGCGATCTCGCACTGCGCCAGTGGGTGCAAGCGCAGGATTTCCATTCGACCAGCCAGTGAGTCTGCGAGCTTCGGTACCAACAGGACGTTCGCGGATCCCGTAAGAAGGAAACGCCCCGGTGTCCTTCCCCGGTCCACAGCGGTCTTGAGCGTGGTGAAGATCCCCGGGGCACGCTGCACTTCATCGAGGATCGTGCGCTCGGATAGATCATGGACGAAGCCCACGGGGTCGGCCTCGGCCGCGGCCAGGACCACGTCATCGTCGAAGCTCAGGTACTCATAGCCCGCACGTTCGCCCACGGCCTGCGCCAGGGTCGTCTTCCCACACTGACGAGGGCCGTGGACCAGAACCACCGGCGTGTCCGCCAGAGCCTCCACGAGGCGCGCCTCGGCGAAACGGGGGTAGAGGGCGGGCACATTCATGCGGCTAATTGTAAGGTGGAGCTTCGGCTGCTTGCAAGGTTGAGGTTCGGCTGTTTGTAAACTCTGCGTCGACGCGGCCTCGTGCTGTTCGACGTCTACGACCGTGAGGCCGGCGTGTTCTGGGACACGGGCCGACGAGACACCCTGCTCGCTGAACTCGGATTCCTGGCGAGGGCCAAACTCGTGCGGGCGGAATTCACCCAGGCCATCGACGAGCACTGGTCGCGCCGACCGCTGCAGAGAAACCGACTGGCGCTGGGTTCGTAGGCGAATCCTTCGGCAGCACCGTCCCGTCCGTTGCGGAACCCGCCGCCCCGCCCCAGAATCCCCCTCCGCACCTATAGACTGAGGGGAGGGCTGTCTCCTTCCCCACCGGTACGATTTCGAGATCGCACCGCAACTCATCCTCGAGAGGGGACCCCAATTGCGCCGCCTCATAGTACTCTCAGCTCTTGCGTTCATGGCCGCCGGCTCCAGCCTCTCGGCTCAGGTCGCCCGGCGTCCTCTCCTCTTCAAGGACTCTCGTGCGGAATTGGCCCAATCCCTTGCCATCGGCGAGAACGATGTGCTCCTGGTCATCGCGTCCATGCCCGGACGCAACGCGCAATTGGCCGGCGCCATCGAGCTTCTGGGCGGCACCATCCAGTACCGAGATGACGACGTCGACTACTTGCGCGCTCGAGTACCCCTGGACCGGATCCAGGAGCTCACCTCGAACGCCGCCCTCCATAGCGTAGACGTGTCCCTGACTCCCGAGCGGCCGCGGGCCTTTGCCCTGCCCGATGTGGAGGGCATCCCGAGGCCTGAGTTGCCGAGCCCCGAACCGACCGCGGTTGCTGCCAGCGACACCATCTGGCCGCCCGTGTTCTCGGATCGCCCGCTCACCAACCGCTACCATCCCGCACAAGACGTTCGGGCCGACGAGTTTCTGAAGACGAATCCAACCTACGATGGACGGGGCGTCCTGATCGCACAGATCGACATGAACCCCGACATGCTGCTCCCCGAACTCCAGACGGCCAGGAGCCTGGATGGCGCATCCATTCCCAAGATCGCCGTCTATGAGACCGCTCTCGATGTGCGGGAAGAAGACGACGGCCGCTGGCTCCACATGGATGATGTCGTCGAGGTCACGGGAGCGACGTTCACCTACCAGGATTCTACCTACACCGCCCCTCGGGCCGGCACCTTTCACATCGCCTACTTCGATGAGGGTGACGAAGACCAGGGCCAGGGCGCTGCCCTCGAGAAGGACGTGAACCGGGACGGCAACCCGGAAGGCTCCTCCCGGCTCTTTGCCGTTCTCTGGGACGAAGAGAGCCGTGAGGTCTGGGTCGACACGGATCAAGACCTGGACTTCACCGATGAGACGGCTCTCGGTGACTACAACGAACGGCCGGCCTTCGGCGTGTTCGGCACCGACGATCCCGATACCGCGGTCCGGGAATCCGTGGGCTTCGGCGTGAGCATCGAGGCGGACCGTCACCTGGTCGCGATCAATCTGGGGGTGGCCAGCCACGCCTCCCTGGTGGTGGGTGCCTCGGTCGGCAGCCGGGGCGAGAACGGTCGCTTCGACGGCATGGCGCCCGGAGCCCAGCTCGCCAGCGTCTCCGAGGGCGGCGCTGCCTACGGTCAAACCGAGGCCACCATCAAGGCCGCCCAGCACGGCGCCGATGTCATCTACTTCGAGCAGAGCTCCTACATCACCCGCACCTACCTGCTCCGCGACGGGCGGCTGGTCCCCTCCGTGATCGGAGATCGCCTGGTCGAGAAGTACGGCTCCTCGATCGTGTCTCCCACGCACAACTATCCCATCGTGGGCGCCATCGACGACATCGTCATGGGCCGGGGCGTAATCGGCATCGGGGGGCACGAGAGCAAGGAGAACTTCTTCTTGAACCACGGGGTGCGGGTGGAGCACGACGACAACCTGCTCATCACCGGCGGGTACGGGCCCATGGGTAACGGGGCGCTGAAACCCGACATCATCTCTCCATCGAACTATGTGAGCACGGCCCAGGGCTTCGTCGACGGCACCGTCATTCCCGGTCTCTTCGAGCTTCCGCCCGGATACACCATCGCCGGGGGCACCTCCACGGCCACCCCCACCGCCGCCGGCGCCGTGGCGCTGCTCATCAGCGGAGCCAAGCAGGCCGGCGTCGCCTACGATGCCTACAAGCTGAAGTGGGCCGTCACACGGGGCGCCCGCTGGGTGTCGCACATCGCAGCGTACAAACAGGGCAACGGGGTGATCAACGTCGCTGCCGCCTGGGAAATATTGAAAGAGCTGGACGCCGGCGGTCAGATGATCGACATCACCGGCCGGGCATCGGTGCGGCACCCCTACAGCCACCTGCTGCCGACCCCCCACGAGGGCGTTGGCCTCTACGAACGGACTGGATGGGACAAGGGCGACCGCGACGAGCGGATCATCACCCTCACCCGCGCCTCGGGCCCGAAAGAGCCCATGACCTTCGACGTGAGCTGGGCGGGCAACGACCACGGCACCTTCTCTGCCCCCCGCACGGTCACCCTCCCGCTGAATGTGCCGGTTGCCCTACCGGTGACCGTCTCACCCAAGGACTATGGGGTGCATACCGCTCACCTCACACTCGACCACCCACAGGTGACGGGCTACGCCTATCGCACCCTGGCCACCATCATCGCCCCCCGCCCCCTCACCGCCTCCAACGACTTCACCGACGAAGAGAGCGTCGAGGTGCCCCGCCCGGGAATCATGAGCCAGTTCTATCGCGTTCCCGAGGGAACGACGGCGCTGACGGTGGATCTGGGCTGGAAGGACCGGGCCGTGAGCCTGGCCGTTTCCGGGCCCGACACCCGCCAGGCACGCGGCCAGGTGATCACCCGTGGTAGCGGCGTCACCCAGGTCATCCAGAACCCCGCACCAGGGGTCTGGGAAGTTCGCCTCACCGATGTCGCCGACACCCGCACCTTCGACTGGAAGCAGGCCAGGAAAGACGAGCCCGTTCCGCCGACGCCGGCCACACTCACGGTGTCGGCCCTCGCGGTCGAGGTGGCCATGGCCGGAAGCGGAGAAGCCACGAGCGCAAAAGATGCCGCGGCGAGCCCCACTCCAGCCGTTCAGGACGTATGGATCACGAACCGCATGGCGGGCTTCACCGGTGGCGCCATGACGACGCCGATGGGAAGCGCCCGCAGTGAGCGCCGTGGGATTGCCAACCAGGAGCAGCAGATCTTCGAGCTCGAGGTCCTGCCCGGCTCCACCGCCCTCCTGGCGAGAGCCTCACACCCGTCCGATTCCCAGGCTGATCTCGATGTCTTCGTCTTCGACTGCACTGGAGAAGAATGCAAAGCCGCCCAGGTCGACGGTGACCCCGTGGGCGACGAGCTGGTCTTCGTGAAGAACCCCGCCGCCGGCACATGGAAAGTCGTCGTGGATGGATTCAGCGTGCCGTCCGATGTCACCGAGTACGACTACCTCGACGTGGTCTTGAACCCAGCCTACGGCATGACGAGCACCACAGATCTGCCACAGGACCGAACGGAGGGAGACCGCTGGCTGGCGAAGGTGAACAGTTGGACGGCTCCGGCGCCCCACGAAGCCGGTCGGTCGTCCTTCAGGGCGCTCCTCATCGAAGGAACCCTCGATGGGGGAAGCTATCCGGTGAGCCTGCTGGAGCTGGGCAGAGGCTCGGAGTCGGGCGGAACGCCGGAGGTGCGTGAATGAAGACCCGGTGGCTGTTCCTCGGCCTGGCACTGATGTCTTGCGCTGCCTGTTCCGATGTCTTGTTCTCGGCCAACTCTGATCGAGATCTGATCCTTCAGGGGGTGGTGAGGGACCAATCGACGGGTACGCCGCTTGCCGAGGCCTTCGTGTCGCTGGAGTGGATCCCCAACGACTCCTCATCGACCTCCGCAACCCGGCGTGTCGACGTCTCCACCTCCGACGACGGGAGCTACCGACTCGAAACGAAGTTGGGAAACGTCATCTGCAGCACCCTCGTTCTCTTCATCGGCAAAGCCGGATACAAGGCGATCCAACTCCTGCCCGAATGCAAGGGAGGAGTCCAGGTGTTCAATGCGGATTTGCAACCCAACTGAGGTCGTGACCGGCTGATCAATGCTTGGTCGTCACCTTGATGATGCCAGCGGGAAATCCCGTGCCATACTGAAAGGTGGCATCCCGGGGAGAGATCATCCGGATCTCCTGGATTGCATCGCGTGGAATCTCTCCGAGACTGTCCAGCGACGGTTGGGGAATGTCGTCCAGGATCACCTGAGGAGCGTCCTGGGCACCTTCACCAAAGCTGCGCTGGCCGCGGTTTTGAATCAGCCAACGAGGACGGAGCTCCTGGATCAGATCGAGGGCGGTTGGGGCCTCTGACGCCTGAATCTCGGCCAGCCCGATGACATCCTGGTTCCTCGAGGCAGCCGCCGAAGTGCTTCCCCCCGAGGCGCAGGCCACGAAGATCACAGGGAAGACAAAGGCCAGCATCCACCTGATGCCATGTCTCATGGTGATTGCTCCCTTCCGCCTGGGCGACCGGCGCCCGGTCCAACGACGTCCCAGGGAATATCCTCCCAGGACGCTCCGATGAACATGTGCCCCACCGCGGCGCCGGCCAGCCCACCAGCCAGCGCCCCGAGCCCGGGGTTGAGAAGGTTGCCCTGCGCCGCGTGCGAGCCACCGATTCCCAGATCTGTGGTCAGGGCCAGAGTGATCCCGGTCGCGATCCCGATCACGGCACCGATCACCGTGGACGACTGGCTGGTGCGCCGGACCTGGAGGGCCTCGATCGACCACACGGGCAGAGCCGTTCTGCGGCTTCGCAACAGAACGAGGGAGTCCGGCTGGAGTCCCATGAAGGTGCCGGTGAGTGGCACCGAGGCTGCGACCCAGACCCGGACGTGATCACCGGCCGTGACCCCGATCTCTCTGGCGACGACCGGAGCCACCGACGGAGTCGGTGTGAAATCAGCCGCGACTTCGATCGCCGGGGGGCCCAGGCCGACGCGGCCGGCATCGAGTTCGACGCGGACTCGGTCGACGATGTCCCGCTCCAGCGTGCCCAGTGTCGTACAGCTCCTCGATTGGCCTGACGAGGCATCGAACGGGTAGGCCACGGCGTCCAGTCGCACCGTCACCCGAGAGGTACCGACCTCTCCGGCCACCACCTGTGAGGCGATGGACGTGACGACCCGGGCGTCGTCGGCCAACGCTCGTCCGGTCGATGAGGATCCGCAATCCAGGTACGCACTCAGGGGCAGGCCGTTGCGTGCGCCGGACCACTCGTCCCTGCTGAGAGTGAGAATGCCCGAAGCGGGATCGGCTCCGTCCGGTTCCAGCCCTTCGGCCCGGTATGCCTGGATCAGGAGTGGCCACACGATCGCCTGCGGAGCGCTCAATGTTTCCATCACCAGATCCGGCTCACTCGCGTACCGGATCGTGGACGAGTACGCCCCACTCGATGCCGCCGGAGAGGTAGAGCCGGAGATTACCGTCTTGACCTGAGGGGCATCGGCGAGGTCACCCGCCCCCGGTCCCCCGGTGGCACACCCCAGGAGGGGTAGAACAAACAGAATGAAGACGGGTTTCATCTATGGCTCCCAGCGAGGAACTTCCTTGTCTGAACCGAACGGTCCCGCATACTATGCCTCCGGTCATCCACTGTAAACGTACCGGAAACCTCCCAAGAAGGACCCATGCGGTCACCATCCAGTCTGACCCTCTTGCTCGCGTCTTTGTTGTTTCTCGCCTGTGGAGGGCCGGGCGAAGACGTTCCGGTAGGAGCGCCGGGAGCCCCACTTCCAGGGTTGTCCCAGGACGAGCTGGCTCGGTTCGAGGCCGGCAAAGCCCTGTTCGATCACGGCTGGACTCCGGACGAAGGGCTGGGGCCGCTGTACATCCAGGACCGATGCAGCTCCTGCCACGACCTGCCTGTCCTCGGCGGGACCGGCGTCGAGTTCCTGACCCTGATGACGAGCTTCGATCCCGTGACCGGCTGTGACCCCCTGGTGGCGGTCGGGGGACCCGTCCGGCAGGAGCGATCCACTCCGCTCGCCCAGGCCGCTGGAATCTTCCGGGAGGTCTTTCCCGAGGCCGCCACGGATCGGGTCACTCAACCCGCTCCCCACCTCTTCGGCATCGGCTTGATCGAGGCAATCCCCGAAGAAGCCATCGAAAGCAGGGCCGACCCGGACGACCTCGACGGCGACGGAATTTCCGGCCGGGTTCAGCGCACCAGCGATGGCCGCCTGGGAAGGCTCAACCGAAAAGCGCAGGTGGCGTCGATCCTGGACTTCGTTTCAAGTGCGTTCTCCACGGACTTGAGCCTCACCTCGCCCCGGTACCCGACGGAACAAACACTGAACGGTTCGCCCATGCCTCCCGAGACCGATCCCGTGGCGGACCCCGAAATCAGCGAAGAGACGATCGCCCTGGTCAGCGACTTCGTTCGCTTTCTGGCACCGCCAGCCCCGGAAACGCCGATCAATGCCGCCACTCGTGACAGCATCTCCGCAGGTGCGCGCCTCTTCGAAGACATCGGTTGCGCCACCTGCCACGTGCCGGCCCTCACGACGGGACCCAACGAGATCCCCGCCCTGAGCGAGAAGACGATCTATCTCTACTCCGACCTCCTGATTCACGACATGGGGCCCCAAAACCCCACCGTGTGCGCGGGAGACGCTTCTCCTACCGAGTTTCGCACGGCCCGTCTGATGGGTTTGCGAACCAAGATCCCGTATCATGGCGTGCCTGGGATCGTGTCTGGACCCATCCTCACACATGGGGGCGAGGCCCAAAGGGCCAGGGACGCCTTCGAGAATCTCACGGTGGAAGAGCGGGAGTTGATCATCCGCTTCCTGATGTCGATCTAGTTCGCGCCTCCCCTGTTCTCATCAGAAACCGAGAGACGGAAAGAGAAATGGTCAACAAGAATCGGATTCGCGCTATGACGAGGGCCCTGGCCCTGCTATTGATGGTGAGTGGCTGTGGCATATTGGACACCGAGGAGGGAGAGCCGAGAGCGGTCGAGTTCGTTCTCGACAAGTCGAGCACCCCCTCGCTCGAAACCTCCATCTCCTTGAACTTCCTGGTGTCCGGGGGCAACACCCTGAGCTTCGAAGACCTGACGGTCGACACCGTTGCGGTGCCCTTCCAACAGACCTACGACATCTCTCGACTCCTGCGGTTCTACGTCCTGGTCACGAACATCGAGCCCGAGGTCGCGACCTTTCATATGAAGGTTTCGATCGATGGACGGAGCTGGTATGACGAGAACAAGACCCTCGCATCTGGAGAGACCGCTCAATTCGTCTATCGGTTCCAGGCACCGGTCATCTACTAGAGCGGCCCACGATCAGGTGGGTCCTACGACGGAAACGAAACTTTGAAGTCGGCGTATCATCCAGACGTGGAGTACTTCGCCCCCCCCGACTCAGGTCTACGCCTCGAATGCTTCAGCAAGAGATGACACCGAGGCGGGCCGTTTATCCACTCCTGGCGACCATGCTGTTGGTGGTGGTCGGTTCAGCGAGAGGGGTCTCCGGTCAGGAGGTGCCCGACACTTCACGGGTCACGATTTCCGGCTCCATCTACGATGCCCGCTCGTTCGCACCTGTGCGGGAGGCCACCCTTCGTTTTTCCGGCACGAATGTCTTTGCGGATGCAGACGAGAAGGGGGCGTTTACCATGGGGGGAGTGGTAAGGGGGGCATACCTCCTGGTCGTTGCGGCCCCCGGATACCAGGAACTGAGGGTCAATCTACAGGTGGTCCGGACGGGATCCCTCAACATTCCCCTGGAGCCGATGGAAGTGGCAGAGGGGCCGGTCCGCACGAACCGGGTGATCGGGCGAGTCACGGACGCCGAGACCCGCCGACCCCTGACGGGGGCCCAGGTGACGCTTTCCGGAGTCCGGACCTTTCAGATCACGGGCTCAGACGGAAAGTTCGAATTTCCTGAGGTGCCCCAGGGATTTACGACCCTCACCGTCCGCCACATGGGGCGGGCACCCATGACCGATGAACTGGAAGTGTCCGGTCCCGAAACCCTGCAACTGGACGTCCTCCTCGCCCCGGAACCGGTGGAACTGGACCCCATGGTCGTGACGGTCACGCGTCGGAATGCGTATCTGGAGGACATGGGCTACTACGACCGGGCCGAAAAGGGATACAGTGGGCGGCAGATAAGCCGGGAGTACATCGAGGAACGAGGCTCCCGCTCCATGGGAGACCTTCTCCAGGGCGTGCCCGGTGTTCGGGTCAGCTACGACAGCCTCGGCAAGTTCCGTGTTCTCATGGCCCGGGCCGTCCGCTTCAACTCCGGCGACGGCTGCGTTCCCAGGCTACTCGTCGACGACCTTCCGTCCGACCCCGGTTGGCTCCAGGACCTTCAGCCCCAGCGCGTAGAGGGAATCGAGATCTACGGTGGAGCCAACGCCCCCCTTCGCTACAACGACCCCTGTGGTGTGATTCTGGTCTGGACCCGCAGGGGTGAGCGGGGTGGCGACGACCCTCGGTAGTTCGTAGCAACACTCGGTAGCTCGTAGCAGGCCCCCGGGTCAGCCCGACGGCCGATTGATCTGGTACTGCCCGGGAGGCTCGACTCCCATGAGGTGTCTGACGAAGTAGTCCCACGTCCTCCGGATCACATAGGGCTCGTTGGCATAGCCATGGTTTCGGTTGGGCATGACGATGAGGTCGAAGTCCCGATTGTGCTTCACGAGCTCATCGATGACCAGCAAAGTGGCGTTGGGATGCACGTTGTCGTCCAATGTCCCGTACATGAGGAGCAGACGCCCCCTGAGATCCCTGGCCAGGTCTTGATTGGCCTGGGAATCGAAGGTGTTCGTGCCATCGGGCTTTTTCTCCAGTAGCCCCTGGTACTTCTCTCCCCAGGTATAGTCATAGCTCCGGTTGTCATGATTCCCGGCAGAAGAGACTGCCACCTTGAAGAAATCCGGGTACCGCAAGAGAGCATCGGTGGAGCTGAACCCTCCCCCGGAGTGTCCAAAGATACCGACCCGGTCCAGATCCATGCTCGGGTACCGGCCTGCCAGCTGCCTCAGGGCGTGGATATGATCGGGAATGCCGTTGTCGCCCATATTGCCGTAGTAGGCGTCGTGAAAGGCCTTGTTTCTGAGAGGGGTTCCCAAGGCATCGATCGTGAAGACCACGAAGCCCAACTCGGCCAGCGCCCGTCCCTCTCCCCTGGCCCCAGAGCTACCCTGTCGATAACCGATGGGCCCCGTCTGTGGGCCGGGGTAGATATAATCGACGACCGGGTAGCTTCGCTCGGAATCGAAGTCGGTCGGAAAGTAGAGAAAGCCATACAGGTCCGTGATCCCATCCCTGGCCTTCACCTTGAAGGGCACGGGCCACTCCCATCCGGTCGCCAGCAGGGCTGAGAAGTCCGCCTCCTCCAGGGTCATGATTTCGGTTCCGTCGGCCCTTCGCAGAACCGTTACCGGGGCGGTCGTGGGGGTGGAGTAGCTGTCCACGAAGAACCGACCGGAAGGGCTGAAGGTGACCTCGTGGTCTGCCGCTTCAGGGGTGACGAGCTCGAGTCTCGATCCATCCAGCTGGACCCGGTACAGGTGCCGGTAGTACGGGTCCTGTCCCTCCTCTCGCCCCACCCCCGTGAAGTAGACCCACCCCGCGGCCTCGTCCACCTCCAGCAGATCGACCACCATCCACGGGCCCTCGGTGAGCCTGTTCAACAGCTCCCCGTTCGCCGCGTCGAATCGATAGAGGTGGCCCCATCCGTCTCGCTCCGAAAACCAGATCACCTCGCGGTTGTCATTCACCACTCGCCAGTTGGGTATTCCCCCGGAACGGGCGTTCATCTCGACGTAGGTCGGGCTGGTCTCGGTGAGGATGATCCGTGTGGAGCCGGTGGCGGCGTCCATCGCCACCAGGCTCAGCGTGTCGAAGCTCCGGTGCCCATAGGTGAAGAAGAATTCGTCGCTCCCCGTGGCCCACCGGGCGTCTTTCCAGATCAGCTCGTCGGGAGCCTGAAAGCCGAGCAGGCCGCAACACGACGTGTTCACCATTTCCTGCGGAGGCTCCTGGGCCCCAACCCCCGTTCCCGCCTCCAGATCGAACACGTGAATCTGATAGCTGGGTATGACCGAGTCCCCGGGTAGGGCGTTGCGGTAGGTGTGCAGAATCGGGCCTTCTACGTTGGTCTCGAGAAGCGCCATCTCCCGAACACCCCGCTCGTCGAAACGATGGGTGGCGATGCGGCGGGAATCCTCGGACCAGGCCAGGACGGGAGGTTGCTTCCGGTCCTGCCTGCTTCCCGTGACCACTCCGCAGCATCCCTCAGGCTGCACAGCGTAGCCGTAGTCCTTCTCCCCGTCGCTGGTGAGTTGGGTCTCGATTCCTGAATCCACCTCCCGGATCCAGAGGTTCTCGTCCCTCTCGAAGGCCACCCAGCGGCCGTCGGGAGAGGCGGTCTCCGTCACCGGGTCTTTGGGAATGCTGTCCGGCCCGCTGCACCGGTATGCACGTATGTCGCAGCTCCAGCGTACCGAATCCGCCAGATGGAATCGAATGACACCCCCCTCCTCGGCGAAGTCGAAGTCCTGAAAGGGAAGCTCGTTGCCCACGTAGCTCGTGTCGGATGCCACCGAGAGGGCCGCTGCCAGGCGATGATGATCGAAGGCCAGCCCCTTCGTGCCCTGCACCGGATCCACGAGCACGAACTCGTGGCCGTCGCCGACGTGGTTTCGGTACCAGAAACGGTCGTTTTCCAGCCATACCGGCGCCACCTGGTCGCCCGTCACCAGGGTCGCGGTGTTCCACCCCAGAAAGCGCTCCGCTCGCGCGTAGTCCGTCGCGGAAAGCTGAGCAGATAGAGGCATGTCCGGGATCAGGGAACCGGCCAGGCCAAGGATGACGAGGATCGATGGGAACCGCCTCATACGCCTCATTTTCATTCCTCTCAGCACATCGCAGCGATAGGAAACAGGTCAAAAAAACGGGGTGGGGCGGATGACCTGCCGCCCCACCCCGTCGAAGGGTCCAACTCGATTGCCGCGTTAGAAGCTACTGCCGCTCATGGGCAGGCACCGATCGGCAGCGTTGTCCGTGAGATTGGCGTTGTACTGGGCCTCACCCGAACTGATGGCGAACATGGTGGGCCTGGGAAGGGGTCGCTCGGGATCGTTCATGGCCCCGAAGATCTCTTCCACCTGTCCCAACCGGTTCAGGTAACCGAAGCGCCGACCCTCCATGAAGAGTTCGGCAAACATCTCGTGCATGAAATACTCGAAGACCTGGTCGGCATCGCTGGTGGCGGCATGAGGCGTCAGCCCCGCCCGGGTCCGCAGAAAGTTCAACGCGGCCAGCGCTCCCGCCAGGTTGTTCTGCCGCCACAGTACCTCGGCCTCGATGAGCTTCATCTCGCCGCTGTGGCTCAGCTTCACGTCGGCGTTGCGGTCCTGGTACTTCCACTGGCTGTAGAACTCCGTGAGCCCGTCCACGGCCTTCGTGCCGTCGTGGTAGATCGGCAGGCGTGGATCCAACTCGCCCGTATAGACATCCCGCATCAGATGGGCGTCGTCGTCCACGTATGGCCACCACTTCTCTCTCAGACTGCCAGCGCTGTTTTCCCCAACCGTGGCAAGCGTCACCCAGCCGAAGGCACCCGAGTTGACCGAGTACTGGGCGTAATAAACGAAATCGGGGTCGGCGGCCAGGACAGCACGGGCATCGGCCAGCGCTTCGGTGTCTTTACCCAGCCAGAGGTTGGCACGAGCTCGGCCGGCGAGCGCCCAGAGGTAGTAGTGGTCGGAGCCGGCGCCCTGGGCCACGGCCATGGCCTCGGTGAGTTCGGCTTTGGCCTGGGCCATGAGCGCCTGGTGGGTCACCGCCGGCCCACTGGCCTCAGCCACGGCCTCACAGAAATTCTCCGCATTGATGAGGTCGGACCAGCCTTCGACGGCCATGACCTGCGCCATGCCCACGGTCTGCATGGCCGCGGCCTCTCCAAGCACCCTCTTCAGGCGCTCCTGACTGTCCCGGGCGAACCACCGGGTCTGCATGAGCCCCCCGTTGGAAATGCCACCCACGTCATAGAGCCAGCGGCCATGGTCGATATCGTCCCAACCGGACCACGTTCCCGAATGCTGCATCTCGTCCGAGCCCAGGGCAAGGCCGAAGAACATGCCTGAAAAGTTATTGTGCAGATCGCCTTCCACACCGTCCACGACGGCTTGAAGGGCTTCGTCCAGGTCGCTCGACGTATACCGAGAAGGGTCCTGCACCTCGAGGATGTCGCCGCAGGCGAAAAGCCCCAGCCCCAGGAAAGCCCCCGCCAGTGCCCCGCCGAGTCGTCTGCTATTGATCATCGTCAGCCTCCAAACCCGGTCCGAACAGAGAAGAGGAACTTCCTTCCTTGAGGCATCGCGAGAAAGCCGGAGGAGGAGGTCGAAGAACCCGCAGCGTACTGCATGTTGGGATCCATGCAGTTGCAGTCGTCCCACCACCAGAGATTCTGACCCGAGAGGGTGAGGACCGTGCGTCCGAGACCGAGGCGGCTCGACAACGTCGCGGGAACCGAATAGGAAAGAGATGCTTCCCTGATTCGGATATGGTCGCGCGAGTCATAGGCACTCACGAGCGTGAAGTAGTTCAGCAATGAGTCGCTGGCCATGGTCGGGACCGGGTTGCCATCAGCGTCCCGGTTCTCGAAGTCGAAGAGGCCCAGCCACTCGGAGCCTGCTCCCTGACGCATCCTGTAGGGACGGTCACCGTTGTCGAACACGGCTCCCTGCTCGGTCGATACCAGTCCGTAGAGCCGGAAATCCCCAAAGGAGAGGGTGTTGGCGAACGATCCCGACCACTTCGGCATGCGCTGGCCCTGATAGGCGCTCAAGCTCGTTCTGGTATGCTTATTCGTCGCAGCGTCATAGCCGTCGATGGCACGGCTCCACATCGCCCCGATGGAATACCCGATCTCGTGGCCCCCGAGGTACATGACCGAGATTTCCTTGAAGCCACCCTTCCCATCGCTGACCAGGTATGCCTGCGGGACGGCCTGGTCGCCAAGGGCGAGGATCTCGTTGGAATTGCGATCCAGATTCAGATCCACCGACCAACGCAGACCAGGCTTGTTGATGGGCGCGAAGTTGACCGTAGCCTCCCACCCCTTGTTCAAGATCTCGCCCACGTTTTCCTGGCGGCTGCTGCTGAACCCCTCCGAAGGCGGCTTGTTGATGCTCAACAGGGCATCGGTGGTCTTCGCTCGGTAGTAGGTGAAGACCACACCCAGCCGGTCATTGAACAACCCTGCGTCGAATCCACCCTCGATTTCCATGGTCGATTCGGGCTTCAGGTCGGCGTTGCCCGGGTTGTTCGGCGAAACACCGGCAACGTCGTCCAGAACCGTCTGGGGGCTGTACGTCTGGAACTGGTCGAAAGCGCCGGGGAACTTCCCGGCCTGGCCGATGGCTCCGCGAAGCTTCATGGTCGAAATGAAGGACGGAAGGAAGCCTTCCTGGGAGATCTGATAGGCCACATCGAACTTCGGATACGCCTTCAGACCGTAGTTCTCACCGAAGGCGGAGTTGCCGTCGACCCGGAGCCCGACAGTGGCAAAGAGCTTGTCGGCATATGAGAAGCGATCCTGGACGAACATGCCGACGTTGACCGTCTCGGTGAACGATTCGGAGCCGAAGGTGAGTGCGGCGCCCCCCACGGTGGTCACACCGGGGCCGGCGTATCCCTGACCGATGGCCATGTTTCGTTTGTCCGAGCTCCAAAAGCCCTGGGCACCGAACGAGAGATCCTGCTGAACCCCACCGAACTCCGGAATCTCGATCGATCCGAGATAGTCGGCGGTGACGGTCCGAGCCCTCCGGAAGCCGAGGTTTCGCTCCCCGTCCGTGCCCACGTAGGTGTAGTAGGAGCCGAAGGGCATGAGACGGCTCTTTTCCTCGTCCACGTTGTCCATACCGAAGGTGACTTTGTTGGTGAACCAGGATACGGGGTTGTAGGTGGCCGTCAGGCCACCGGTCCACCGGGCCGCAGCATCGTGCGTGTCCACCTTCTTGATGTCAGCGACAGCGAGCCAGGGCTCGCCGTAGGGCCGCTCCTCCGTCGCCTTCCGGGGGTTCCCCAACACGGCGTTTCCAAGGAGGGACATCCAGTTGTTTCCGGACTGGAGCGAAAGGATGTCGTTCTGGGAATAGGCCGAATTGATCGCGAACGTCCATTTGGAATTCGCCACCCAACGCATGTTCAAGCGCATGTTTCCACGCTTCATGGAGTTGGGCGTGACAGAACCCTCTTCGAAGTTGTATCCGCCCGACACGAAATAGGTGACGTCCGACCCACCGCCCTGGGCGGTGAGGTCAGCACTGAGGACGGGGCCGTTCTCGATGAGGGTCTTGTTGGCGTCCCAGGCCCTGAGGCCGTCCGGACCCACAAACTCCGGATTCAGGTCGGTGGACAGGTTCTCCCGGAGCCGGTTGAAGCCCGTGACGATGTTGGTCGTGAACTGGGGCGGCGAGTTGCTCCGGCCCCGCTTCGTGAAGATCTGGATGACCCCGTTGGATGCCTCGGAACCATACAAGGTGGCCGCAGCAGGGCCCTTCAGCACCTCGACACGATCGATGTCCTCTGGGTTCAAGTCACCCAGCCGGTCCTCTCCGGCGCCGCCGCTGAACGAACAGCAGGCGGTGCCGCCCAGGCCACCCCACTCGCCGTGATAGGAATCGACCCGGACGCCGTCGATATAGATCACGGGACGTTGGTCGAGTCCGAACGAGGCCGTGCCCCGCACGGTGAGCTGTTTGGCCACACCGACTCCACCCGCGACCCCGATGGATCGCACACCGGCGATCCGCCCCGCGAGAATGGAGCCGAAGTCCTGGACGGGAATGTTCTCCTGCACCTGATTCACATTGATGCTGGCCATGGAGGTGCCGACCTTGCGCTGTTCTACGGCTCCCGCTGTTCCCGTGACCACGATCTCATCGAGCGAGATGGCGCTGAGTGCCAGCTGAAAGGCGACGGTCGCGGTCACGCCAGCCGTGACATTGACCTCCTGGGTCTGCGTCCCGTACCCAAGGAAGGTCACGCGCACGTTCTGGGGACCCGACGGAACTTCCAGGATGAGGAAGCGGCCCCGGGCATCGGAAAGGGAGCCTTGCTCGGTGCCCACGATACTGATCTGGGCACCGCTCAGGGCTTGACCGTTGACAGCGTCGATCACCGTTCCCGACACAGACCCCGCGCCCTGGGCGCTCAACAGACTCGGGAGAGCCAGCGTTCCAGCGAGGGCGAGTGTGGTTACGATTCCGAACGCTCCAGAGAATGGTCTCTCACGAGTGTTTCTCATAGCGTCTCCTCAAAAATGAGTGCAGCGGGGGCCGCGATCACCCCGCCAAAGCCCCGACCTGGACATTGGCTCGTCATGGTATCTCCCCCCCCTTCTCGTTGTCAAATGGTTTCGAATCGACGAGGGGGAGGAGGGCGCCGTGCCCTCCTCCCCTCCGTCAAAGGGCCGTCAATCAGGGGGGGAAGATCTTCCGTCACCTCCCGCCTGATTGCTCCACGAAGTTGTTCAACTCCATGATGTCGGCGGCCGTTCTCTCATCGCCCAACAGGTGCTTGGCGAAGTATTCGGCCCTGAGCCAGAACCAGTAGTTCCCCATGTTTCCGTACCCATGACGCTGGCCCGGGAACACGAAGAAGTCGAACCGCTTGTTGGCCTTGATGAGGGCCTCGGCCATGCGGTGCGTGCCGGCATGATGGACGTTGTTGTCCACGTCGCCGGTGGTGAGAAGGAGGTGGCCCTTCAGGTTCCTGGCCAGATCGGAGTTCTTGTCGATGTCGTACTCGAAGGTGATCTCTCCGTCGTCACCCTCGACCTCTTTCACGCCATCGTGCTTCTCCGACCAGTTCAGGTTGTAGACATCGTTGTTGTGGTTGCCCGAAGATGAAACGGCCACCCTGAAGAAGTCCGGGTAGACAAGCATGGCCGCGGTGGACATGAAGCCACCACCCGAGTGACCGTAGATTCCGACCCTGTTGATGTCGATGAAGCTGTGCCGGTCGGCCAGTTGCTCGAGACCCGCCTTCTTATCGGCCAGGCCGTAGTCTCTCAGGTTTCCGTACCCGTAGTTGTGGTACCATTTGGATCGGGCGGGGTGACCACCCCGGTTTCCGATGGTCACCACGATGAATCCCATCTGAGCGAGGGCGACCTCACTCGAGCTGCTGGACCAGGCCTTGGCCACGGATTCGGTTTGGGGACCCGGATAGACATAGGTGACGATGGGATACTTCCTGGCGGGATCGAAGTCGAAGGGCTTGTACATCACCCCGTAGATGTCTGTGACGCCGTCGGCCGCCTTCACCTTGTAGGGCTCGGGAAACTGATAGCCGGCCGCTTCCAGTGCTGAGAAATCTGCCTCTTCCAGGTCCATCACCTTCTGACCCGTCGAACTGAACAACGCCGCCGCGGGTGTGGTGTTCACGCGAGAGAAGTTGTCCACGAAGAAACCGGCCGACTCGCTCATGGACGAGCGATGATCGAAATCTCCCGGGTTCAGCAGGGTGAGTCCGCTCCCATCCAGCGCTACCCGGTAGAGATGGTTGTAGTACGGGTCCTCTCCCGCTTCTCTGGCGTTCGCGCCGAAGAAGACCAGCCCCCGGGTGTCATCCACATCTGTGATATCGGCCACGTGCCACGGGCCTTCGGTAAGGCGGGCCTTCAGGGTGCCGTCCGGCCCGTAGCGATAGAGATGGGCCCAGCCATCACGCTCCGACCACCAGATCAGGTCACCATTGGCCATGCGCCGAGGGGACTGATGCTCGACGTATGTATTGAGGCGCTCCTCGATGACGACCCGCACCTCACCTGTAGCCGGGTTGGCCACCAGAAGATCTACCCGATGCTGGTCTCGGCTCCTGCGGTAGAAATACAACTCCCCGGGGTCGGAAGAGAGCCACTTGCGGATCTGGGGCTCCTCACTTCCAGCGCCGCCCCCTCTGCCACCAAATCCCGCGAAGCCCCCCGTCGGATCGGAGAAGATCCCCATTCGCTGATCCTTCCAGGGATCGTCATCGATCTTCGTCATGGCCCCGGCCTCGGTGTCGTAGACCAGGAGTTCCATGATGCCGACATTCTCTTCGCCAGGCATGGCGTATTTGTAGGTCTCCAGGATGGGCCGCTTGTTTCCAACCGAGTGAATCACCCAGAGATCATCGACCTCACGCACGTCCTGCCGGGTCAGAGCGAAATGGCGGGAATCATGTGACCAGGTCACACCGGCGCTTTGGCGCTTTTCCCAGTTCTTCTCCGTCTCTTCGTCGTTCTCGCCGCGCCCATAGGAACCGTAGCAGTACCACGGCTCACCGTCGGTGGTCAGCCGGCTCTCCGCGACTTCGATCTTCGCCTCTGCCGAGTCGGCGGCCGCACCGGTTTTTCCACGCCGGGCCTCGATGATCGTCAGATAGGCGTCCCAATCCATGCTGTAGAGATCGCACTGCTTGGTGTACACCACCCTGGAGCTGTCTGGCGCCACCCCAGCCCAACTCGGGTGGGTCAACGGCTCCTCCCAGTCGTCCAACTCCCGGAGGGTCTGGGTGTCCACGCGATATTCGAAGTGGAAGACCTTCTTCCTGGTCCTGGGGCGGCGGGACCGCTCCTGCTGCCGATCCTCCTGCTGCTCGCCGACTTCAGCCTCATCCGCTTCGATCTCTTCGTCCACGGTGGACTCGACCTCGAATTGGAGGGTGTTGTCATCGATGAACTTGATATTGCGGATGGGCAGGTGCTGGCCGTCCCACGGATCAAGGGTGATGCGCGTCAACTCGGCGGCGATTCGGTCGTTGTCGAAGATCTGGCGCCTGGAGCTACGGGCCGGATCGACGATGTAGTAGAAGGTCCCGTCCGAGTTCTCCCAGGTGTACCAGAAGCGGTCCGTCTCTTCGATCCAGTTCGGATTCACCGCCGTGGAGTAGGTGAGCCGTCCAGCCTGATAAGGCGCGAACCGAGCCGCCAACTGGAAGTTGGCTCCCCAGACCCGATTGTCGACACCGGCGTTCGGGGAATGAGCGCGCATGGCTGCGACTTCAGGACGCTGGCCGGCGAGGGAGTCAGGGGCGGCACCCAGAGTCACGACCAACGCGATCCCCAACATCGGGGTAGAGGCTGATCGAGCAGCCGCTCGGATGAACCCGAGGGAGTCTGACCGTGGTCTCATGGAGTGTCCTCGCTCTTGCTGGGTTGGATTGCCGTCCCCGAATACCAACTGGACGGTGGCCAGCCTACAGCACGGCGGTGGTTTCTGCTAGTGTCCGGAGTCAGCCGTAGCCACGATCCCTCTGGGTTCGTTCATCCCGAGCCGTACCATGACCATTTTTCGTCGGTCCATCGTCGTTTTCGCCTTGCTGACTGGAGCGTTGACCATCGGGTGCCGGAGCTGGGGTCACGAATCCCCGTTCCAACCGAGCGTGAACGGCCAGGTCCGACTCGAGGTCGAGAACTCCCATTTCAACGTGGTGACGATCTACGCCGTCGTGGGCGGCTCGAAGCACCGGGTGGGTGATGTGCCAGGAAAGGGCTCCGAGACCTTTTCCATCGATCCCATGAAGATCAACCTGGACCAGGGCTTCCGTCTCAGCGTGGACCCACTCGGATCGAACCAGGGGTTCTTGTCCAACGTCATCTTTCCGAACCCGGGGGCCACGGTGGCTCTCACGGTTGCAGACCAGGTGGGAATGAGTTTTCTCACCATCAGGTGACGCGATACCGAGGCGGCGACGCAGCCTTATGCGGCCTTCGCCCCGCGCCTCATCCCCCCACGACAAACGGCCCTTCGTCGGCTCCGACATGGCGCGAGATGTTCTCAGCCCGCCCCCACCACGCCAGCCCCTGGAGGAACAGCTCCTGATTGCCGGTCTGCCAGCTGCGGAACAACACATGACGGGATCCGACCCACTGGCAGTATCCGTCGCGCCCGGCTCCCCCAAGCTGGCGTACCCGCCCCCTCCCATCGGCCCGGGCCACCAGGATGTCCGACTCCCAGTGACCGTCTTCCTTGGTGGTCCAGCAGACGCGACGCTCGTCGACCGACAGATCGGGACCGCCGTGATTCCAGTCACCCGGCCAGGGGTATCGTACCTCGCCCGTCGCGTGGTCCAGGACGGCCACCTGTTCGGGGTCGTCGTCGGTACCGGCACCCACCATGTAGACGGTGCGGGTGCGACCCACCACAGGCACCCGTTCGAGCCGAGCATCTGAAGTGAGACGGGTCCTCGCCCCCGTAGCGATCTGGTAGCGGTACAGATCTCCGCCGCCCGTCTCGTCGCTCACGTACACCACGGCCTCGCCGTCAGGGGTGAAACGACCGTCCCAGGTGCGTGCGTCGGCGCGTCCAATGGAGCGCACCTCACCCGTCGTGATCGAGGCCATCACCACCGTCCAGTTCATCTCCGGATCGGCCCGCGACCCGGCCACTCCGGGCAGCGGTGTGACCAGGGGGAGGCCACCGCTCCTCGGCACCTCGATGGTCATCACCACCCAATGCCCGTCGGGGCTGATCACCCCGTCCTGGGCACCGGCCTGCCGCAACGGAAGCGCCGGAAACGCCCAATCGGCCTCCAGCACCGTCCGCACCGGCACCCCTCCGACCTCGAGCACGAGCGTGGCGCCCACCTCGGGCGTCCCGGTCAGCACCAACGCCGAATCCCCCGAGGTACCGATGGGCAGAACCGGGCATCCGGGGTCGGCCCGCACCGCCTCGAGCGACTTGCCGGGCAGATCGAGCCGGAACGCCGTGTGGGTCTCGCGTACCGAACAGAACCAGACCGCCGCTGGGGCGAGGGGCGCCGGCCGCAGAAACCCGATCAAGGCGATCAGGACGATCGCTGCACCGGCAAACACCGCTGCCCCACGAGTGAAGGATCGATGGCGCGCAGACCGCTGCGCTTCGGGCGCGACCACCGGCTCGGGCCCGTCCGGCACACGCCCGACCTCGGCGGGCACCGGCAGGCCACCCGGTGCGGTCCCCTCCGGAACCGTCTTCGCCATACGACGCAGGATCGCGGCCGCGCGGGGATCGTCGATCGGCACCTCCGCCCGTTCGAGCTGGACCGCGGCCTCGTTGGGACGTCCAGCTTCGAGCAGCAGCTCGGCCGCATCCATGGCCAGCGCAGGGGTGCGGGGCAGTCGCTCCTGCAGCCGGGTGACCAGGGCAAGCGCCGACTCGAACTCGTCGGCACCCATGAGGGCGCGCACTGCACCGCGCCCCCGATCCAGCAGCATGGCCTCGAGCTCCCGGCGGCGCAGCTCCATCCACTCTGCAACCTCCCACGAGTACCCGTTGGCAGCTTCCGAGAGGAAGGGTCCCCCCCACAGGCCGAGCGCGCGCTCCAGGTCGCCGGCCTCCAACGCCTGGGCAAACGCCCGGGCATCGACCAGGACGCGGGAGGTGTCGATCCCGACCGGATCGGTGCCGACGATGATGTCGGGGTCGAGCGACGAACGAATGCGCGACAGCACCTGACGCAGTCCGTGGCGACCGCGGCTGGCGTCGGCGTCGGGCCAGAAGAGCGTGCTGAGTTCACTGCGCGCCACCGGGGCGCCACGGTCGACGAGGTACGCGAACACGAGCGCCGGCTGGCCCGTGAGATCGACGACCCCTTCATCGGGGATCGCTCGGATCTGCAGGGACCCCAGGGTGTGGAGGCTGTACGAGCGACCACGGTCAGACATCGTCCTCTCCCCCGGCGTCGAAGCGAATCGCAGACTACGATGTCAAAGGTAGCACCCGGGGGTGACGGTCGCCTGTCCGATCATTTGTTCGGTCGTGCAGGCGCGGGGCTCTCGACACACCACCACGCTGCGACCGAGCGACGGCTGATCCGCCCAGACCCCCTACGGATTGATCCGGCCGAAGATCACCGCACTCCGCAACTC
Source organism: uncultured Gemmatimonadaceae bacterium (assembly GCA_964521385.1). Taxonomy (GTDB): domain Bacteria; phylum Gemmatimonadota; class Gemmatimonadetes; order Longimicrobiales; family Gaopeijiaceae; genus Gaopeijia. The sequence continues at coordinate 32,628 of CAZFRU010000013.1, forward strand.
TCCCTCCCGGCGAGTCCCGAAGGGTGAGATGAGCCCCGTACCCGACCCGCCGAAGGCCGCCACGTTGGTATCGAGTGGAAGACCCGGCGTGAGGTTCCACGCCGACTGCCAGCCGTCGGTGCCCGACAGATCGGGAAAGGTGACGTCGAGGTCGTTGCCGGTCATCCAGGCTCCGGTGAGGATCATGCCCTGCGCGATCAGTCTGGGACCCACCTGCTGCTCAAAGCCCGCGACGATGAAATCGTCGTATTCGGGCTGCACCATGTAGCGGAAGCGAGCCAGCATCATGGGTTGCGTCGCCGCCACCTCGACCGACGCGCCGCTGAGAACAGGACCAAAGGTGACACTCTGGTCGCCTTCTCCGTGGAAGGTGCGGGATGCCGTTCGATAGCCGGTGCCCGGCGCGGTGCTGCCATCGAAGGTCGAGGCCTCGACCACCATGAGATCCGTGGAGATCTGGCGCGCCTCGGGCACCAGCGCCACGGTGTGAGCCGCCGACGGATCGAGGAGGCTCTCGAACAAGTAGGCGCTCGTTCTCTCCGTGACGAATTGTACGGAGAGGCTCGCCTGCCCCCCCGACAGATTGAAGAGCGTTATCTGCGCCTGCACGGGATTGAAGGAGAAGGGCCCGGACAGATCCATTCCGATCGTGGACTGGTTGGCCGGCTCGATGCCCCTCTGCACGAACATGCGCTGGGCATTGTGAGGCCCGGACCCATCGAAGGTCCCGCGCGCGCCGACCAGGTCGAGAGGGCCGCCGGAAACCTCGTCGAGTTCCAGCGTCAGCGGATTGCCCGTGCTGCTCACGGTCGATCCGCCGAGGCTCGCCAGACCGTACTCGTTGCCGGCGAGCGCCGGGCTGACCGCCACGCGCACCACCTTCTGGCCCACGACGCACTCGCGCGGCAACAGCGGGATTCCCTCCGACCCGAAGTCGGCCCTCGCCAGGTAGGCCGCGAACACGGAGAGGTCACCTCCCGCATCCGGCTCCGTGACGAAGGCCACGGCGCCCCGCTCGCTGACCAGGTCGAAGCTGTAGGCCCCTCCGCTCAGCGGCACGCGCTGCCAGGGACCATTCCCGTCCTGGACGGCGAACCAGATCGGGGCCTCGGCTTCACAGACCTCCCAACGCACGGGCAGTGCCGCACCGGTGACGGTGACCTCGAGGGTTGCGGTCCGATCGTCGGTGCCGGCGCCGCTGGCAGTGAGGACGAGAGTGTAGGTGGCCGGCGTCAGGGCGGCCTGGGCGGCGATCTGCAGCGTCGTGCCCGTGCCTGCGACCGGGTTGTCGGCCAGCGTGGCGTCGAGGCCCGCGGGCGCGCCCGCGACGGAGAACGACACGGCCCCTGCGAATCCTCCCGCGCGATCGATCGCCACCGCAACCGACCCACCGGTACCCTGCTGCAAGGACAACGCCGCCGGAGCAATCGAGAGGGCAAAGCTCCCGACGGGGGCCGCCGTCACCTGGAGAGCAAACGAGGCCTGCGCACCAGCGACCCCGCTGCCGGCCGCAGCAACCGTGATCGTGGCACCGCCGATGGCAGCGCCGCCGCCCGCGTTCAGCGTCAGTTGGGCCTGACTGGAGCCCGCCGGAATGGCCAGACCGCCGGCGACCACTCCCGACGGAAGTCCCGACAGGGTCAGCGTGACGGCCCCGGCGTAGCCACCTCCTCGAGTCAGGGTAACGGTCAGTGTCCCGTCCGTTCCCTGTTCCAGGGAGAGGGTGCCGGGGTCGACGCTGATCGAGATGGTGGGCGTCGGTCCGGGTCCAGGTCCGGGATCGGGATTCGTGCCACCGTCCCCCCCGCAGCCCGTGAGGAGTGCGCCCACGGCGAAGGCAGCAAGCAGGCCGGCCGGGAGCGACGGGTGGAGTCCGACGGTTGAGACCTGCACGGGGTGCTCCGAGAAAGGACGCCCGAGAAAGGACGTTCGAGAGAGGACGTCCGAGAGAGGACGTTGAAGAGAGGACGAGGACATGGGCCTACCCCTCCCTACGCGCGAAGCCGCAGGAGGGGGGATCATGAGGCTCAAAACGAGACCCTGTGCGTCCCCTTCACCGTGAAGCCGCGCCCCTCGTTGGTGACCTGCTGATCCGCTCGAGCACCTTCGGGATTGGTCGAGAAGACGTACCCACTCCGCCGAAACGCGGTAGGTATCGCGGGTTACCGAAAAGGCATCCTGGGTCGTTTCGTTGAAGCCCCTACTGATGTCGGTGACGACGAGGGTATCGGGGTCGGCGTCGTACGACATGGCACCGACGTGCAGGTTGTCGTCGTCGAAGGCGACGCGGACTTCAGTTCGTTCCGACGCGCGCCGACCCTCTTGTGGTCCGGCCTGCACGAAGCCGGTCGCGGGGCCGCGGGAGCGCCACACCGCCTCGTCGAGGACCCCGCAGCGAGAGCCATCGGTTGGTTGGAAAGGGACGCGTGCCCGGATCAGACTGCCATCCGTCCCTGGTGAGCAGGCAGACATGCCGATTTCCGTACGGATGGCCACAGCGTACACTCTGCAAGAGCGAGGGCGACGACCTGTACCCTTCCCATCCAACCCGTCGAGGTAGCCTCCGCCATGACTCTACCGAGCAGAGACCCGTTCGCCCCGTATCGAGGCCGCCGCGCCCTGGTGCTCGGTTCAGCTGGGTTCGTGGGTCGATGGGTCGCCCGGCTGCTCACCGCAGCTGGCGCCCAGCTTACGCTGGTGGTGCGAAATCAATCGTTTGCGACCCCCATCTTTCGCAGATACTCTATCAAGGGAAGGCTGCTTCACGCAGATCTGGCCGAACCGGCCGATGTCGCACGTGCGGTTCGTGCCTCGCGGCCCTGGGTCACCTTCAACCTCGCCGGCTACGGAGTCGATCCGTTGGAACGAGACGAATCCACGGCCTTTGCACTGAACCGGGACCTGGTGAGCCACTTGTGCGACGCGCTCCCCTCTCGCGAATCTGGCACGACTTTGGTCCACGTCGGCTCGGCTCTCGAGTATGGCCGTGCGCAGGGGGATCTTCACGAAGACACACCGGCCCAGCCCGACACGATTTATGGAATCTCGAAGCTGGCCGGAACGAGGGCGCTGGCGACAGCCCGAGCGTCGGGGGCGGTCAACGGCCTCACCGCACGACTGTTCATGGTCTATGGACCGGGTGAACATCCCACGCGACTCCTCCCGACCATCCTCGCGGCCCGCAAGGGAACCGGACGCATCGCGCTGACCGAAGGACATCAGATGAGAGACTTCAGCCATGTCGCAGATGTGGCCCGCGCGGTGCTTCTACTTGGCCTCGAAGCCCGACATGCACCACCGATCGTGAACGTGGCCCGAGGACACCTCACACCCGTGCGGGATTTCGTGTCCACCGCAGCCCGTGTCGCCGGTATTGCACCCAACCGGCTGGGCTTCGGAGACCTTCCCGGCAGGACCGAGGAGATGGCCCACGCTCCAGTGAATGTGGAGCGTCTTCGCACCCTCACGGGAGGCTGGGCTCCAGACACATCGATCGAAGATGGCGTGCGCTCCACGATCGATTTCCTTGCTACCGACCAGGAAGAGCTGGCTCCGCGATGAACTCCGACCCGCAGCCGGCGCTCTCCCTCTCGGTGCCGTGCTACAATGAAGAAGAGGTCCTTCGCAGCACGGTCACCCGCCTCGTCGCGGCATTCGACGCCGAGAGTATCGATGTTCGGTTGGTGCTGGTCGACAACGGATCGACCGACCGTACGGGAGCCATCATCGACGAGCTCATCGCCGAGGGGCTTCCGGTCACGAAGGTGGTGGTATCGCCCAACATCGGATACGGCAACGGCGTTCTGCGGGGCCTGGAGGCGTGCACCGGCCGCTACGTCGGGTTCATCTGCGCAGACGGTCAGGTCGAGCCCGCCGACGTCTTGCGGGTCTATCAGATGTGCGCGACTTCGAAGGAGCCCCGACTGGTGAAGGTACGGCGCCGTTTCCGGATGGACGGCCTCAATCGAAAGATCGTGTCGGTTGCCTACAATTTTCTGACCGCCGGGCTTTTCGGCGGGCTCGGTTCGATCGACATCAACGGCAATCCCAAGATCTTTCCGCGGGAATTTCTCGCCCCGATGGAGCTCTGCTCCACCGATTGGTTCCTCGACGCCGAGGTGATGATCAAGGCCAAGCGGCTGCGGCTCGCGGTCCTGGAATTCAATGTTCTCGCGCAAGCCCGCGCCGGCGGCACCTCGAACGTGCGAGCCGAAACCTGCTGGGAGTTTCTCGGCAACCTCTTCCGCGCTCGGTTCCGCGGTTCGAGGTCTTCCACCTCCAGGGTGAAGCCGGGTGGGTATCCGGTCGATGGCCCGGGAGTCGGACGATGACCTATCATCGCAGGTCGGATTGCCGCAGCTGTGGCAGCGAAGATCTCCACTACTTCCTCTCGCTCGGACCCACCCCGCTGGCGAATTCGTTCCTTCGCTCGCCCGAGGACTTCGAGAACGAGCGAACGTACCCGCTCGACCTCTGCTACTGCGATCGGTGTTCGCTGGTACAGATTCCCGACGTGGTCGATCCAGAGGTGTTGTTTCGGGACTACATCTACGTCACCGGCACCTCGTCGACGATCGCCCAGCACAATGTCGGTTATGCCCGTACGGTGGTGGACCTCCTCGGCCTCGGCTCCGACGATCTCGTCATCGAGGTGGCCAGCAACGACGGCAGCCTCCTGCAGCGATTCCAGGATCACGGGGTGCGTACCCTGGGCGTCGAACCCGCGACCAATGTGGCGGCCATGGCCACCGCAGCGGGAGTCGACACGGTGAATCGCTTTTTCGGCCAGGATGCCGGAAGGGAGTTGCGCGCAGAATACGGACCCGCGCGCGCGGTGATCGGCAACAACGTGCTCGCCCACGTCGACGACACCCTCGGCTTCCTGAGGGGCTTTCGATCGCTCCTCGCCGACGACGGTCTGGCCATTCTCGAAGTGCCCTATCTCACCGAGTTCATCGAGCGGCTCGAGTACGATACCGTGTACCACGAGCACCTCTGCTACTTCTCGATCCGGTCGCTGATGCGACTGTGCGAAACCGCCGGCCTCCGGCTGGTCCGCGTCGACCGGGTGCCGGTGCATGGCGGGAGCATTCGGATCTACGCCGCTCCAGACACCACCGTGCCTCACCACGCAGAGTCGGTCGTCGCCATGTGCGGGGACGAAGATGCCGCAGGTCTCGGTGATCGGACACGTTACGACCGTTTCGCACGCGACGTGCATGCCCAGCGTGACGCCTTGCGATCGATGCTCCGTCAGTTGCAGGACGAGGGACTGTCTTTGGCCGGCTACGGTGCGCCCGCAAAGGGGAACACCCTCCTCAACTTCTGCGGAATCTCGCGGGAGTCGATCCCCTATACCGTCGATCGGAGTCCCTTGAAGATCGGAACCTACACTCCGGGTAGCCACATTCCCGTACTGGACGTCGATGTGCTGCTCGAGCGACAACCCGATATCGTCGTGATCCTCGCCTGGAACTTCGCCGATGAGATCATGGCCCAGCAGCGTGAGTACCGGGAGCGAGGAGGACGGTTTCTCCTGCCTCTTCCGCAACCGCGTCTGGTGTGAGCGTGCGCGTCGTGATCCTGGCCGGGGGGCTCGGCACGCGCCTCGCCGAAGAGACGGGCCGCCGACCGAAACCGATGGTCGAGATCGGTGGGCGCCCGATGCTCTGGCACATCATGCACATCTACGCACACCACGGAATGAAGGACTTTCTCGTGGCGTGTGGCTACAAGGGCGGGATCATCAAGGAGTACTTCCGCTCGCACTTCTACCACGAGAGCGACTACTTCGTCGACCTGAGTGACGGGAGTCTCGAGGTGATCAACCCGAGTGCCCTGGACTGGCGGATCGGGGCCATCGACACCGGACTCCATACGCAGACCGGCGGGCGGATTCTTCGCCTGTCCGAATGGCTCGCCGCAGACACCTTCATGGTCACCTATGGTGACGGTGTGGGAAACATCGACCTCCAGGCCCTGCTCGCTTTTCACCGGAGTCATGGCAAGCTCGCCACCGTCACCGCCGTGCATCCTCCCGCGCGATTCGGCGGACTTCACCTTTCGGGATCGAGGGTGGAACGGTTCAGCGAGAAGCCCCAGGCCGATGCCGGGTGGATCAACGGCGGATTCTTCGTCTTCGAACCCGGAGTCCTCGACTACCTCGAGGGCGATGAGACGGTCCTGGAACGAGAACCTCTCGAGCGACTCGCGGCCGACGGACAGCTCCATGCCTATCGGCACGAAGGGTTCTGGCAACCGATGGATACCTTGCGCGAGAAGCAACTCCTCGACCGGCTGTGGGCCGAGGGAGCCGCCCCGTGGAAGGTGTGGCCTGAATGAGTCGACTGCACGACTTCTATCGGAACCGACGCGTCCTCGTCACCGGGCACACGGGCTTCAAGGGTGCCTGGTTGTCGATCTGGCTTCACCGCCTGGGAGCGCAGGTAAGCGGATTTGCTCTTCCTCCCGATCCCGCTCGTCCGACGCTTTTCGCCGAGGGCGATGTCGGCGCCCGGATGCGGTCCCACATCGGTGATGTGCGAGATCTGAAGGCGGTGGACCGCGTGCTGCAGGAAGAAGAACCCGAGGTAGTGCTCCACCTCGCCGCCCGCTCCCTGGTGCGCCCCTCGTACAGGGACCCGCTCGACACCTGGTCGACCAACGTCATGGGTACCGCCCATCTGCTCGAGGCCGTGCGCCGCCAGCCGAGCGTCGCCGCCGTGGTCGTCGTCACCAGCGACAAGTGCTACCACAACCGCGAATGGCACCTTGCCTATCGCGAGAACGACGCGATGGGGGGTGCCGATCCCTACAGCTCCAGCAAGGGTGCCCAGGAGATTCTCACCGCCTCCTGGCGGTCGTCGTTCTTCTCGTCCGTGGGCGATGCCCACTCCGCCGGGATCGCGACGGCCCGGGCCGGGAATGTGGTGGGTGGGGGGGATTGGGCGGAAGACCGCCTGATGCCCGATCTCGTCACCGCGCTCTCCGGCGGCGCGCCGGCGCTGATCCGAAACCCGCGCGCCGTGCGTCCCTGGCAACACGTCCTCGAGCCGCTCTCGGGATACCTCTGGCTGGCAGCCCGGCTTCATGGCGAGCCCGCGGTCCATGCCGGTGCCTGGAACTTCGGTCCCGAGGCGGTGGGCTCAGCCCCGGTGGGTGAGGTGGCCGACCGGGTCGTGGCGGCGTGGGGTTCGGGTTCGTGGACCACCCCCGTCGCCGCGGGCGAGGGGGAACCGCACGAGGCTACCCTTCTTCGCCTGGACTGCACCAAAGCCACGACGCAGCTCGGGTGGCGATCGGTCTACGGACTCGACGAGACCATCACCGAGACGATCGCGTGGTATCGAGCTCACGCCGCGCAACCAGGCGCCTTCAACACCCAGCGTGTCACCGAGCGACAAATCGAGAGCTACGAGCAACGCGCCCGGAAAGCGGGCGCCGCATGGGCGTGAGCCCCTCCTCGGCCCACGCCGGCGGACGGGTGGTGACCCTCACCGTCTTCCCGCTCGGTGCGGTTGCGAACTCGTGCGCTCTTCGACCTGCTGCATCAAAGCCCTGACGAACCTCGTGCGAAAGCGCCCGCAGGAGGTGGAGGAGCCTGGGGGGTCATGCGCAGCGCTCGTTTCGTCATCTTGTCCTCCAGGTATTGTCGTATCAGTCCCTGCTGTATCAGGGCGCATGACAACCCCTGGAGACCCTCGCAATGCGTCATCGAGGTGTACGGACCGCGCCAGGGCCGACACGGGCGTGGCGGACTCCGCCGCCTGATTGCGTCGACCTGAGCGCGCTGGGTCAGCGCTTCGCCCTCGCCACATCTTGACCCAGGACATCCGTCTGCGCCTGCTCCCATCGCACCCACACCTCGCCCTCGTCTTCGTCGCAGCCTGCGGAGGCGACTCCGCGACCGAGTCGGCGGGAGGCGGGAAACCCGCCGGAGGAAGAGGGCTCCCGACGCCACCCCGCGCGCTCGCAGCACGCGCCCTCGGGGGATCGACGATCGAGATCCGCTGGCAGGACAACAGCTCGAATGAGACAGGATTTCAGGTCGAGCGAAGCCCCGACGGCACGAGTGGTTGAAGCCAGGTCGGAACCGCTGCGTCCAACGCGGTGACGTACGAAGATTCCGGACTCGGCGCGGGCACGACGCGCTCCTATCAGGTCGCGGTCCTGGGCAACGGCGCCGTGGCGGGCTACTCCAACGTCGCCGGCGCCACCCCGGCGGCAGGGATCACCGCCGTCGTGACCGAGATCGAGGTGGCGATCGAACGGGTGCTGTCCCCGCCGGGCTTGCGGCCTCCGTCCCCACGCGTTACCATGTGGTAACGCGTTGCCGAACGGCAACGGTTCGTTGCAGCCCGCCTCTCTTCTGATTTCCGGTTCCACACCATGACGCCTGCCCTCGATCCCGTATTTCGAGCCCTGGGCGATCCCACCCGCCGCGAGATCCTCAGGCTGCTCCGGAGCCACGAAGCCGCTACCGGGGAGATCGCCGCGCGTTTTTCGCTGAGTCGGCCGACCGTTTCGAAGCATCTCGGCGTGCTGGTCGATGCCGAGCTCGTTCGACGTCGCAAGGAGGGGCGGCACCAGATCTACCAGCTCAACGCTGCACCGCTGGAGCAGGCCCACGAGTGGCTGTCCGAATACCAGCGCTTCTGGCAGACCCGCTTGACCGGGCTGAAGCGGTATGTCGAGGACAGCAGCTGAGCCGGTCGGAGCGTCGGGTCCCGCCCGACCCACCCTCGACATCACACCCAACACAGGAGCGAACCATGCCCTCTCCACCCCGGCTCACCCCATTCCGCGCGGCTCGAGCTACCGGCTCATGGATCGCGAATTCACGCATCCAGACGGGGCGGGTGGGGCCATGACCGCCGAGCAGCTGAGCAGCATCGTCGGGACGGTGACCATCGGGGTCGGTCCGGATCAGGTATGGCCGTTCCTGGTGGAGCCGCGGCATGTGTCCCGATGGCTCGGGTGCATGAGGTATACCGGGGAGATCGGCAGCGTCTTCTACATGCAACAAGACGAGTCCAAGCGGGCCGACGACGACATCGACGGGGCGACCCACTGTGAGGTCCTGGAGCTCGTTCAACCCCGTCGCTTCGTCTTCAGCTGGTACCTGCCCGACACCCCCCGCACGACCGTGGAGATCGAACTGAGGGACGACGGGGTCGGGGGGACCATCGTCGCCCTGGAGCACTCTGGATGGGACAACTTCGACCCCGGCGTGATCCGCCACATCCGGTCAGGGCTCGAGGGAGGTTGGCGGTCGTATGTGTTGCCGGCGTTGAAGCGGGTCGTCACGGAGGGCACCGGCTCCTGAGGGGGTGCCCTCCCCCACACTGTCCTGATCGTCCAATTTCTACTACATTCATCTTTGTAGTAGAAATCAACAGGATCTGGAGTCCCACGTGAAAGGCGAACGACTCGGCGAATTCGAAGAGGTGGTACTGCTGGCTGTTCGTCAGCTCGGCTCTGAGGCGCACGGCGCGAACATCCAGCGGCTCCTGGCCCGGCAAGCGGATCGCGAGGTGGTCCTCGGAGCGATCTACACCGTGATGGATCGCGCTCAACGCAAGGGCTTCTCGGAGTCCTTTCTGGGAGAGCCGACCGCCGCACGGGGCGGGCGCGCAAAACGCCACTACGTGGTGACGGAGGCGGGTGAAGAGGCGCTGCGCCGGAGCCGTGAGATCCGTGAGCAGCTCTGGGCGAGGCCGGCGCGGGGCGAGCGGTGACGACGATGCCTCCGCGTGAACCGCATGGCGGCACCGGTGACGGCAGCCCCCCTACCCTTCCCCGTTGGCTCCGGTGGATCCTCACGCTGATCATCCCGAGCCACCGCCGCGACGACACCCTGGGCGATCTGCTCGAGGCGTTTCGAGGGCGCACAGACCGTCTGGGTGCGAGCGCGGCACGCCGGCTCCTCCTGTCGGACGCGCTCAGCCTCGTCGCGTGGCGTCTGCGCACCCTTGCCTGGCCCAGGGCGGACTTGCCGACGCGCTCCCTGCGGCCCGACCGCGGCCCGGCGCTCGAACCCGGAGCCACCATGTCGACGAGAAGGGGCGGAACGCTCGTGGGAGACCTGATTCGAGATCTCGAGATCGGTATCCGCTCCCTTTGGAGGCGCCCGGGCTTCGCGGCCCTGGCGGTCGGAGTCATGGCGCTCGGCATCGGCGCTCCCACCACCGTCTTCTCCCTGGTCGACACCGTCTTCTTCTTCGAGCCCGAGCAGGTCACCGAACCGCACCGGCTCGTACGGGTCTACCGCGCGTGGGACGACAACCGCCGCGGTGGATCGCTCGGCAATCCCGACTTCGAGTACTACCGTCGGGGTGCGACCGCCTTCTCCGGGCTGGCGGCGTGGGGCGGCTCGTCGGCGGTGGCCTATGCGCTCGGAGCTGGCCGCCCCGACCAGATGGACCTCACCTTCACCTCGGACAACTACTTCGACGTGCTGGGTGTGCCGCTGGCGCTCGGTCGCGCCTTCACAGCCGACGAGAACCAGACGCCCGGCACACACCCGGTCGTGATTCTCTCGCACGGCTTCTGGACCCGTACCTTCGGCGCGAGTCCCGACGCGGTGGGCAGCGCGCTGACCATCTCAGGCAGACCGTTTACCGTCGTGGGCGTGGCGCCTGCGGGCTTCACGGGCATCAGCCCCATCGAGGATCCGCCCGACGCCTGGGCGCCGATCGCCATGTTCGGATCGGTGACGGGATGGACCAGCACGGCCTGGTGGGAACGTCTGCCCAACGAGCGATCATCGTGGCTCCAGGTGGTCGGGCGCGTTGAGGACGACCAGCCCATGGAGGCGGCTCAGGCCAACCTGACCGTGCTGTCCGACGCACTCGACTTCCCGGGGCGGGCGGAAGACGAGTTCATCCTGGTGTCCCGACAGATCCGCTATCGCCCCGGGCAGGAGGCCCAGCTCACCCATCTGTCCCGCATGCTGCTGGGGGCCGTGGCGATGGTGCTGCTCGTCGCCCTGTCGAATGTGGCGGTCCTGCTCCTGACTCGCGCCACGACCCGGGGTCGCGAAATGGGCGTCCGCACCGCGCTGGGGGCAGCCCGAGGGCGGCTCGCCCGGCAGCTCATCGCGGAAACCCTCATCCTCGGCGTCGTCGGCGGTACCTTGGGGATCATGCTGGCCTATGGCCTCGCCGACCTCGTGGGGGCCCTGCTCCCCTTGCCCTTCCTCGTGTCGTTCCGGCCGGGCATCGGCGTGCTGTCCGCGGCAGCAGGGCTCACGATCTTCACCGCCCTGATCGTCGGGCTGATTCCTGCGCTGGCGACCGTGCGCCAGGACCCTGCCCGTGCCATCCATGGCGGTCGACTCGAGCCATCGGGCGGCCACCTCCGGCATGGCCTGGTCGTGGGGCAGGTCGCGCTGTCCATGCTGCTGCTCTCCGGAGCGTTCCTGTTCGCCCGCAGCTTCTGGAGCGCACAAAACCAGCCGGTCGGATTCGAAACCGATCGACGACTGATCGTTCAGGTCGATCTGCGCGCGCAGGGATACGATGCCGAGCGAGGGCGGGTGTTCGTCTCGGAGGCGATCGAGCGACTCGGCGGCGTCGCCGGTGTGGAGGATGCGACCACGGCCGTGCAGATCCCGTTTCAGGGCGACTGGAGTACCGACATGCCGATCACTTCGGGCGGCGACCCCGAAGGCGAGACCTTTGTACTCTACCTCAACATGGTGTCTCCTGAGTTCTTCGATATCATGGGGATTCCGCTGCTGCGAGGTCGCGGGTTCGGGAGCGAAGACCGCACCGACGCCGTGGAGACCGTCGTCGTCAACGAGTCGATGGCGCAGCGGTACTGGCCCGACCAGGATCCGGTCGGGCGGACCCTGCGCATGGGTGAGCGTGACCTCGTCGTGGTGGGTGTCGCGCGCAACGCAACCTATCTCGCGCTGGGCGAGGAGCCCCTCCCCCAGGCCTACCTCCCGGTGCAACAATCCTGGGCGTCCGTGGTCCACTTCCTGATCGCGACGCAGGACGACGCAGTCGAGATGGCCCCGGTCGTCCACGAGACGATCCGGGCACTCGACCCTTCGATCGCATTCGGATGGACCACGACCATGGAGGCCGTCGTCGACAACGAGATCGCGAACTACCAGGTGAGTGCCATCCTGGTCAGCGCCTTCGGGCTGGTGGCGCTCCTGCTCGCGGCCGTCGGACTCTACGGTGTGGTGGCCTTCCTGGTGGCGGCACGCACCCCGGAAATAGGCCTGCGGATGGCGCTCGGCGCAGACGGTGTGCGAGTGGCACGACGCGTCCTGGTCTTTGCGACGCGCCTGTCGCTGGTCGGGATCGTCATCGGATTCGGGGGTGCCCTGATCGTCCGTCGCTTCACGGCCAGCCTCCTCTTCGGCGTCTCGCCCACTGATCCGCGCCCGCTGCTCATGGGCGGGCTGGCACTCATCGCCGTCACGATCCTGGCGGCGTGGGGCCCGACGCGGCGGGCGATCCGGGTCAACCCGCTCGACGCCATGCGGAGGGAATAGGGGGAGCGGTCGCACCGGGGGAGGCTTCGAGTGCGACGCGTTCCTCCGATTTGGAGGCGGTGTTATATTTCCCGCTCAGGTAGTGGACGACGGTCGTGTCGCCCGACGCGAGGGCGCCCGACATGAAGCTCCACTCCACCACGATCAGTACGTCCTGGCAACGCTCGAGTTGCGCCGGCCGATCGGTACGGAGGGCGAGTGTGGCGCGGCCACTGCCGACGACCCGGGGAGCACGAATGCGGGCGAAGTGTCCCGACCCGGACGAGATCGCAATCGAAGGTGTCAGACCTGGCTGGTGATGCCAGGAAGCAGAATATGGGCAGATCCGGGGCCTGCTGGTCCTGAAATCTGCTGAACGATGTCATGCCAGGCCGCGAATATCGTGCCGGTTCTGCGGACCGATGCACGACCGTGGCACGGACGTGCCCGGGACCCTTCGGGTGCACCCACTGCACGGACATCACGAACAGACCCCCCCGATTGACTCGTTGGTCGGAAGACGGTCCTTGCCGTCCGACGAACCGCCCCTGGAGGAGTACCGATCATGTTGGAAACAGTCTCGGCCCCACGTGACCCGCCGCGCATCTCGTATATCGTCATCCCCCCGGAGGCGACGGCTGCGCTCCTCCGCCTGCTCTCACGACGAGGCGTGGATGAGCCACAGTTCACCCTCCACCGCTGCGAACAGGGGGTCGCACTTCGGATATTCACCGAACTGGACGCTGCCGTCCGGGAAGAGCTGACTGCTCTGGGGGGAGAGTTCATGCCGTTGCCCACCCCACCCGTCGCAAGTCCGTCCGTGCAATAGTCCAGTCAAAGGCGCACGATGACTCGATGCTCTCGCCCGTCGTCGACGACGGGCACGTCGAGCGTACCATCGGTGACGTCCAGCCGGGTACCATCGAGAGTCGCGGCGATCTCGGGTGCTGTCGCTTCGTCGAGTCGGCGCGTGACCTCGACGTGGTACACGGTCGTCGGCGAGGGCCTGTAGGTGATTTCGAACTCGTTCCAGCTCGCGGGCAGGCGGGGCCGGAGCCGAATGTCGCCATCGACCAGTGTGAACCCCAGGATCGACTCGAGGGCGACTCTCAGCATCCAGGCGGCTGATCCGGTATACCACGACCAGCCGCCTCGCCCGACGTGTGGCGGGACCGAGTACACGTCGGCCACGGCCACGTAGGGCTCGACGCGGTAACGCTCCGCTTCTTCGCGGGTGCCGGAGTGGTTCAGGGGTGAGATCATCTCGAACAGCTCCAGCGCGCGTTCGACGTCCCCGGCCTCGGCGAAGGCCTGGACGGCCCAGAGCACGCCGTGGGTGTATTGAGCGCCGTTCTCCCGCACCCCCGGCACATAGCCCGCGATGTAGCCCGGATCCTTCTCGGCATGGTCGAAGGGCGGCGTCAGCAGCCGGATCAGCCGACCGTCTTCGTCGATGAGGTGGCTCTCGATGGCGGCCAGAGCTGCGCTGGCGCGATCCGCGGGCGCCACCCCCGTGAGGATCGACCAGGCCTGGGCAATGGCATCGACCCGGCATTCGACATTGGTGCTCGATCCAAGCGGAGATCCATCACCATAGTAGGCTCTGCGATACCACGCCCCGTCCCATCCGGCCTCGTTGAGCGCGACGCTCAATTCGCGGGCATGGGTTCGATAGGCCGCAGCCCGATCCATCTCTCCACGGCGTTCACACCATGGCGCGAACCGGCTGAGGATGTCGTACAGAAAGAAGCCCAGCCACACGCTTTCGCCACCATCGAGTCCAACCCGGTTCATGCCGTCGTTCCAGTCACCCGATCCCATCAGCGGCAAACCATGCGCCCCGACCTCGAGTGAGCGGTCGATCGCTCGACAACAGTGGTCGTAGAGATCTCCCACCTCTCGCGACCGCTCGGGCGTGAGGTAGACCTCGTCCTCATCGTCCTGCAGAAGCCGCGCCGCGATGAAGGGCACGAACTCGTCGAGGACCGCGGCATCACCGGTCGCGCCCAGGTAGTGGAGCGTCGTGAACGGCAGCCATAGCAGGTCATCCGAAAACCGTGTCCGCACCCCCCGTCCGGTGGGAGGATGCCACCAGTGGAGCACGTCACCCTCGCCGAACTGGTGCGCGGCATGGAGCAGGATCTGGTCGCGGGCGAGTGTCGGATCGACCCAGACCAGCGCCATGACATCTTGCAACTGATCGCGAAAGCCGAACGCACCGCCGGACTGGTACAACGCCGAACGCCCCCACAGACGGCACGAGAGCGTCTGGTACACCAGCCAGCCGCTCAGGGCGTGATCGATGGCCGGTGAGGGTGAGCTCACGCGGATGCGACCACAGCGATCATCCCAGCTCGCCTGCACCCGTTCGAGCTCGGCTGCGACGTCGTCCACCTTCGTGAATCGAGCGAGCAGCGCCTCGACCGCATCGTCGCCGGGGGCCTGGCCCAGGACGAAGACGATCCGGGTTTCCTCGCGCGGGTCGAGGGCGAACGACACACGCCAGGCACAACAGGGATCGTACCCCGCCCCGGTCGTGCCATCGAGGGCCCGTCCCTCTCGGACCGCGATCGGGTCCTGCACGTCGCAGCCCCTCCCGATGAACGCTTCACGATCGGCCGTCCACTCGAGGGTGGCATCGTCCGGGGCCAGGACCTGGACGAAGGCTACGCGCTCAGCGAACTCACCGTGGTATCGGTTGCGAGCCAGGAGTGCCGTGTGGGTGTCATGCCGCTCGGTCACCACGTGCCGAGCGGATTCCCCACGGTCGACCCCCAGGACCCATTCATGGTAATGGAAGGCCGACAGCTCGCGGCGCCGTTCCGAGCCGTTGCGAACGGTGAGGATGAACGCCTTCAGCGAATCCTTCTCGGTGGCGAAGAGAGTCAATCGGCTCTCGAGGCTCTCGTCGGCGTGGGTGAAGGTGGTGAATCCGAACCCGTGTTGCGCACTATAATCGCCACCTCGGGGCGCCGGAGCCGATGTGACGCTGCCGTAGGTCCCCGAGGTCTCGTCGCGAAGATAGACCACCTCCGATGGCCGGTCCGCCACCGGGTCGTTTGCCCAGGGCGAGAGACGGTTCGCCTGGCTGTTGCCGCTCCAGCTGAACCCCCCGCCGCTCTCACTGGCGACGAACCCACCGTCCAGATTGGCCACGACGTTGATCCAGGGCGCAGGGGTCGGGCGCACCACACCCGCCTCTGCGGTTCGGATCACATACGAGCCGTCGTTCGCGAAGCCGCCGAAGCCGTTGCCGGCCGCGAGGGGATCGGAGGACGGGTGGATCGAAGAGGCGCTGGAGATCGACGCCGGACCCCCTTCGACGGGAGCCTGCGACCCGGGACGCCGACGGAGATACGCCTGCCGCATGCCGTCGACCTCGGCTGCGGGCAATCTCAACCCGTCGACCCCGAACACACCGCGTGCGACCGCAAGGATCAGATCGAGGTCTTCGGGCGGCAGTTGGCCCGCGCGCAGCACCTGGATCTGGCCCCGGAACATGCTTCCCTGGCGTACGGGCGAGGCCTGTATGGCCTGGGTGACGAGGTCTTGCAACCCCTCCTGGTACGAGGGCGGATGTTCGTTCAGGAATACCAGATCGAGGTCGATTCCCTGGAGCCGCCAATAGCCGAAGGCGCGGATCGTCTGCTTGACGGCCTCCATCTGGTCGGTTGAGGCCACCCGGACCACGACCAGCGGCACATCACCCGAGAT
This sequence comes from uncultured Gemmatimonadaceae bacterium, assembly GCA_964521385.1. Classification (GTDB taxonomy): domain Bacteria; phylum Gemmatimonadota; class Gemmatimonadetes; order Longimicrobiales; family Gaopeijiaceae; genus Gaopeijia. Next base: position 48,829 of record CAZFRU010000013.1, read on the forward strand.
GGCATAGGCCCAGAGATCGGATTGTTTCCTGCGATTGCGTTCGATCGACTCCGACGGTGCTCTCAGGCGCGGATCGGAATAGAGCAGGGCGACGCCGAGGGCTTGCACCTCGAGCGCCCGTGCGCCCGAGAGCCCGAGATGGTTGGCCTCGACGGGTCCGGAGGCCGCCGCGAGGTCGATGACGCGCTTGACTGCCATCGGATGGTCGTAACGATCCGCCATGGCGACGGCTTCGGACCGCGTCGCTGCCACGCCCATGACGAAGCTGACCACCGTCTTGGCCTGGGGCTTCAGCGTCAGGGGTTGTCGGATCGCAAACACCGGGTCCAGCACCGGTCCGACGCTGCCCGACAAGACCGCACCCGCGTCGAGCGCCGTCGGATCGATCCGCGTGCGACCACGACCCAGAAAGCGCTCGCGGTCGGTCTCATACTCCTCGAACGAGGGCACAGCGTGTTGCGTGGGGTCCGAGATCAGCGTCTGGAACAACCAGATGCTCTCTTCACCACGCTCACGAGGACGACGCGTGGCGGCCAGCGTTTGATGTTCCGGCCAGGCTTCGGTCTGCAGGAAGAGCTTCGAGAAGGCCGGATGCGCCCGATCGGCCGCCTCCGAGTTGAGCACGATTTCAGCGTAGCTGGTCAGGTCGAGGTGCCGCGTTGTCGATCCGTAGTTCGTGATCGTGAGGCGGCGCACCTCCACGTCCTCTTCGGGCGACACGCACACCTCGACGAAGGTCTCGATCCAATCGTGCACCAGGGCCGACTCGATCTTGCCGAGATGGAACCAGGTGTCGGATCGATCCGCCGGGAGCCCGATGGGGGCGGGACCTACCGACCAGGTGCGTCCGGAATCGAGGTCCCGCAGGTAGAAGAACACCCCGCTGGGATCACAGACCCGGTCCGGTGTCCAGCGAGTCAGTTGCCAATCCCGGTACCACGAACCACCCGTGCCGGCCTGGGTGAGCACGGTGCGGTAATCCCCGTTGGAAAGCACTCCTCCTCGGGGTGAAGGTGCATTCAGCGAGCTCGAGGAAGCATGCACGACCGGGGCGGGCACCGCCGCGGCGACGACGGGCTCACGTGTCGGCTGCATCGGATGCGGATCGATCGTCTCGACCCGAATAGGCACACGCTCCTGGACGAGCAGTTCGGCCGACTCCACGAGCGGCGCCGCTCGAAAACGACGTCGCATGCGCGCACCGTCGAGCACATTCGAAATGGCGAGGACCGACATCGCCTGATGGTGGGCCATCCAGCTCTTGACCACCGCTCGCTCACTTCCGGGCATCAGGCGAGACGCCGTGTAGTCGATGGCGTCGTAATATCCGTACGCTCCATACCCGCCCGCGGCGGCGATCCGCTTCAGGTTCGCCACGGCCTGCGAGGGGAGAACCATCGCCGCCAGCATGGTGGCGTATGGGGCCACGACATAGTCCTTTCCCAGCCCGGACTTCAGCCCCAACCCCGGGACGCCGAACCCTCGATACTGGTAGTCGAGATCCAGGCTCAAGGTGTTGTACGCCGACTCCGAGATTCCCCACGGCCGACCGCGTCGCTCCCCATATCGAATCTGGGCAAGGACCGTGGTACGGTACGACTCGTCGAGCAGGGTGTCGGGCCAGGTGGGCATGATGAGGAGCGGCATGAGCACCTCGAAGGCCGTTCCACCCCAGCTGAGCAACACCGCCCCATCGGCGGTCTCCGTGGCTTTTCGCCCCAGCCGGAACCAATGCACCACCGGGACCTGTCCAAGGGCGATGGCAATGAACGAGGCGACGCGAGCTTCACTGGCGAGGAGATCGTAGTGGCTCGCATCCAGCTGGAAGGTGTCGGCGTCGAGTCCGATCGAAAACAAATCACGATCATGATCGTAGAGGATCGAAAAATCGGTGTTGCGCACCTTCGCGGCACACCAGTCCGCGAGGCGAATCCGTCGCCGCTGGCGCTCACGTAGCGCATCGCGTGCCTGGGCCGCGTGGAGATCGTCGGCGCGGGCCTGGCTCAGCCTCGCCAGAAGACCGTCGAGGCTCCCTGCTCCCGCCACGAACTCGGGGATCGGCTCGTCTGCGCGCCACCACGGCAGGAGGTCCATCAGTTCCGAGCGTTGCCCCGCGACCACGGTACGAAGGTGGTCGAGCACCGCCACCGGCGAATCCAGATCGTGGTCCGAGGCTGGACCGAGTTCGGCCCATTCCGGACGATCCAATACCTCACCCACCTGTGCCAGCACCCGCAACCAGCCGTTCAGATCGGTCGAGTCGGCCTGATGGGCGAGCTGTTCGAGCTGCGCCACGACCTCGTGGAGGGCGGAGCGAAGGTCCTCGCCGAGGCGCGGTGCGGGGCCTGCTGCGTCGGCGTCCAGTCGACCTCGAAACAGTTCGATGGAGTCTCGTAGACCTCGGGCCCAGGCCGGGCTGGGCCACTCTTCCGAGCCCTCGCTCCGCAACGCCTGCTCGAGCACGATGAGGGCCGCCACGAAGTTGCCTGAGTCGACCGTCGACACATACCGGGGCCAGAGGGTCCGACCGGCCTGGGTGTCGTACCAGTTGTAGAGATGGCCATGATGTGAATCCAGGCCGTCGATGGATTCAGCGGCGCGTTCGAGGCGGGCGAGACCCTGGTCGTGGCCCATCCAACCAAAGTCGATCGCGCATTGGGTGGCGACCAGGCCGAGCCCGATGTTGGTCGGAGAGGTGCGTGCTGCGACGCCTCGAAAGGGATCTTCCTGCACGTTGTCTGGGGGGAGCCAACACGTCTGCGGGCCCACATGGCGCTCGAAGTACGACCACGTCGTGCGTCCGACCTGCCGCAACCACCTCTGGTCGGCGAGTGAGAGCTGCTCGGCACGCTTCGTGGTCGGAAGACTGAGCCACCAGGCGACCACGGGTGCAGCGATCCAGGCCGAGACGAAGGGTGCCGCGGCGATCCCTGCACGGGGCTCGACCGAGGTCACCAGACAGAACGCGGCGAGACCCCAGGCCGTCGAGGGCCACATCGAGCGCCAATGGGCGGCGAGTGTGTTCGAACCCCGACGCTCGACCTCGTGCGCGGACTGCCACTCGAGCATTCGCCGCTTGCTGACGGTCATGCGCCAGAGAGCACGAGCGATGGCGTCGGCAGTATGAAAGGCCGAGGCCGCGAGGAATGTGATCATGACGCCGGTCTGCACCAGATTTCGCCGCAGATCGCGGATCACACCCTTCAGGTAGCTCACCCAGGTCGCTGCCAGCGGGCGCGCCAAAACGGCCGCCGTCAGGTTCACATAGATGGGAAACGCCAGGATCGCCAGAGCGACCACGCTCCAGAAGAGTGGCGAACGAGGAAGGGCAATCCACCCTGCGAACAGAAACAGCAACATCGCCGGGCCGGTGACCGATCGCCGGATGTTGTCGAAGATCTGCCAGCGCCCAAGTGCGGAGATGGGATTGTCGCGTCGGCTCCCGTCGCGCCCACGCGGACGCCCGAACAGCCAGGGAATGATCTGCCAATCGCCCCGTACCCAGCGATGGAGTCGCTTGACATAGGGAAGAAAGCCACCCGGATAATCGTCGTAGAGCTCGATGTCGGTGACCAGCGCGGCACGCGCGAAGGTGCTCTCGAGCAGATCGTGCGAGAGCACGGCATTTTCGGGAATCACCCCCTCGAGCGCGTGGGAAAACGCCTTGACATCGTACAGCCCCTTTCCCGTGTAGATGCCTTCCCCGAACAGGTCCTGGTACACATCCGACACGGCGGTCGTGTAGGGGTCGAGGCCCACGAGACCTGAGAAGATCCGCGCGAAACGCGAGCGGGCAGCGCTACGAGGTGCGATCGAGATCCGGGGCTGGAGAATTGCGTAGCCGTCGATCACACGACCGGTGCGCGGATCGTGTTGCGGACGGTTGAGCGGGTGCGCCGCGGTGCGCACGAGATCGAGCGCCGTGCTCGGAGGCATGCGCGTGTCGGCGTCGAGGGTGATGACGTACCGAATCCCCCCACCCCCGCAGACGTCGGCAAAACCGCCTTCGATCTCGGTGATGGTGGTCGGTTGGCCGCTCCCGAGCAGGAGAGCGTTCAGCTCCTCGATCTTTCCCCGTTTGCGTTCCCATCCCATCCAGACCCCTTCAGCAGGGTTCCATACCCGCTCCCGGTGGAGCAGGAAGAACCGATCGCCCCAGGCGTCACGGTGCCGATCGTTCAACCTTCGAATCGCATTGCGCGCCGCCGACAGCACGCCCTCATCTTCTGCCGTGCTCGCTTCCACGCTGTCGTCGAAGTCCGACAGCAAGGCAAAGCGCAGCAATGGCGAGGGATTGGCGTAGGCGTGGACCTCGATGGCCTCGACGAGCGCCACGGCAGCCTCGGCGTTGTGCAGCAACGCCGGAACGACCACCAGAGTCCGATCGTCGGTCGACAGCCCTGCCTCCGCATCGAGCTTCGGAAGACGACGTGGTGGTAGGGCCCAGGCCACGAGCCGATTGGTGAAGGCGATCGCAAGCTCCAGGCAGGGCAGGAAGGCGGTCGCGAGTACCAACGCCAGCAGGCCCATACTCACGCCGCGCACCTCTGCGACCCGGAGAATGGCCAATTCCGCGCCGGCCGTGATCGAGGCCACGGAGAAGAGGTAGACCAGCAGCGGATGGCGCCCCCCCCAGCGGGCGATTCGTTGCGCCAGCGTCGGGCGGGACCCGACACTCGCTGCCATGGCCACTCTGCCGGGACCAATCAGGTGATAGCCCACATGGCGCGCGGCGGCGTCACCCTCCGCCTGCTCGCAGCGGTCGATGGCCGCCCGGGCGACCTCGATCTCACTCGCGCGCGCCTGCCGTGCAAAATCCTCGACCGCGTGCCGATAGCGGTCTCGGGTGCCGGCATCCATCCGTGGATAGACGCCGGCAGGATCTTCTCGCAGTACCGCCTCGGTGAGCGAGACGCTCTCGACGATCCGCTCCCAGCGGGCGCTGGCAGTCCACCGCAGCGCCGACACCGCGTGCGAGACGCTCACCTGCCTCTGGATGGCCTGTCGGGCCAGATCCGACACCGAGGTCCCACGAAGGGCGAGTTGGCGCTCCAGCCACTCGACCACGAGGCTCGCGCCAGGATCACCCTGAAGCTGCTCGAGAAGCGCCTGGATCAAGGTGTCGGGCAGCGGCCTTTCAGAGTCGGCGAGACGACGCGCTTCCCACGCCCCTTCGATGGGGTCGCTCGCACCGGCCACCCGGATCAGGGCCGCCCACTCCCTGGCGCGCTCCCGGGCCCGGTGTGCGTCGAGAATGTGGAGTGCGATCTCCGGCAGATCGGCCAACAACGCCACCCTGAGCATATCGGGCACGGCCCAGAGTTCGGCCAGGGTGAGAGGGCATTCCGTCTGGTACGCACGCAAGAACTGCTCGAGACACTCGGCATCGACCGCGTGGTCCACGGCCTCGAGCAGGGCGACCGCCACATGGTAGACGCGGGGGAACCCGGTGTACGGACCCGAGACCAGATGGGGTAGCGTACGGAAGAAACGACTCCTGAGATGCCTGAGGGTCTCGTTCCGCTGGTCCCGTAGCAGGTAGAAATTGTCGACGAGCCACTGGGCACCCGGGCCCATTTCCGTCCCTTCAACAGAGGCCCGTGCGAAGGTATCGTACGCTTCGCTGAGCGCCGGACCGGCCTGTGACACCATCGATGTCAGCGACTGGCGCACTCGAGGTGATCCGGTCGCCTCTCGGTGCGTAGCACCCAGACGCGCCGCCGTCTCGTTGAGTTCCCGACGGCTCGGGAGCCCCGGCTGCGTCGGTTCGGGCGACCGCATCATGTGCGTTCGGGGGTGGGCGTGGAAACTGGAACGACGACATGCGACCAACGGCTGACGATCACCGCTTCCTGCTCGGGCTGCAACGCGACACCTTTGGATTCTTCACCAGTGAAGTGAACCCCCAGAACGGATTGGTGCGGGATCGGACGGCCGTCGGCTCGCCCGCGAGTATCGCAGCGGTGGGCATGGCGCTCGCCTGCTATCCCGTCGCCGTGGACCGAGGATACCTGACCCGGTCCCGGGCGAGGGAGCTCGTGCTCACGACCCTGCGCTTTCTCTGGCAGGCACCCCAGGATAGCACTTCGCGGGCCAGCGGGCATCGGGGCTTCTTCTACCACTTCCTCGACATGGACTCGGGTCGTCGTAGCGATGGGTGCGAACTGTCGACGATCGACTCGGCGATATTGTTCGCGGGCGCGCTCACCGCCGGACGCTATTTCGACGGGCCGGGTTCCGCGGAAGGTGAGATTCGTGAGCTGGCCGATGCACTCTTCCGGCGGGCCGAATGGGATTGGTTCGCGAACCACGACGAGCGGGTGCCCCTCAGTTGGACTCCCGAGCGGGGATTTCAACGCTACCACTGGGGTGGCTACAACGAGGCCTTGATTCTGTTCGCATTGGGTATGGGATCTCCGACGCATCCCCTCCCGACGGGCGCCTACGAGCGCTGGCTCGAGACGTACTCGTGGAAGCGCATCTACGGGCACGACTTCGCCTACTGCGGGCCTCTCTTCACGCATCAGCTTTCCCATCTGTGGATCGACTTTCGGGGGATCCAGGACGCCTTCATGCGTTCCAGGGGTATCGACTATTTCGAGAACAGCCGCCGAGCCACGCTCGTCCAGCGCGAGTACGCACGCCGCAACCCCAGAAAACACCGAGGCTACGACGACCACGCCTGGGGGATCACGGCGAGCGATGGGCCCGGCCCGGCCTCGCACGAGGTCGACGGTCGAAGTCGCAACTTCTGGGGGTATCGGGCAAGGGGGGTGCCGTGGGGACCCGACGATGGCACGCTCTCGCCCTGGGGCGTGGCCGCTTCGCTTCCATTCGCACCCGACCTGGTCCTGTCGACCTTGAAGACCATGACCGACCGCTACCCTGCCCTGACGAGTCGGTTCGGATTCAAATGCAGCGTGAATCCCACCTTTCCGACCGATGGAGGAGGGCCCTGGGTCGCGGAGCGCTACTTCGGGCTCGATCAGGGCCCGGTGGTGCTCATGATCGAGAACTTCGAATCGGAGTTGGTGTGGCGCTTGATGAAGAACTGCCCGTATCTTCGCCTCGGGCTGAAGCGATCCGGGTTCACGGGTGGGTGGCTGGAGTAGGCGCACCCGACGGACGCGCCGCGTCGGGTCATACCACCCGGCTCTCGACGCGGCGGGCACCGCGGCTGGGCAGAATCGGTCGATTCGCCTCCTCGGCCTGAACCTGGGTGAAGACGGCGCCGAAGAGGAAGATCTGCGCGGAGTAGTAGACCCACATGAGGAAGACCACCACCGAGCCGGCCGCCCCGAACCGGCTGGCCGTCGCTGCCTGCGACAGATAGGATCCGATCGCCGTGCGGCCGACCAGGAACAACACGGTGGTCAGGACCGCGCCCAGCATGACGTCGCGCCAGGCGATCTCCACGGCGGGCAGTATGCGATAGGCGGCGGCGCAGAGCACGGCGAGCACGACTCCCGAGACGGCGAGTTCGAGCAGGTTCACGACCGCCCCGCTCACCGGCAGGCGCGGGGCCACCCACCCCGCCGCGATGTCGAGGGCCGTCGACAGCACCAGGATCAGGCCGGCGGCCCCCATCATGGCGATCGCCTTCATGCGGTCACGCACGAAACCCTCCACGAGGCCCCGCTCCGGCGGCCGCACACTCCAGATCCCATTGAGCACTCCCTGCACGTTGACGAACAGGAGGGAACCGCCGAACACGAGCAGGGCGAGGCTCCCGATCACACCCCGCTGGCCGGCGTCCCGGGCTGCGGCCTCATCGAGCGCCGACTGCTCGAGAATCGACTCGACGATACCGGTGCTCGCGTCTCCCAGGTAGAGCGGCAGCTGGTCGAAGAGCACGCGTTCGACGTCACCCCCGCGCGGGAGCATCGCCAGCGCCGACACGACCAGCAGAACCAGGGGTGCCAGCGACAGCGTTGCGTAGAAGGCCAGCGCCGCGCCCTGGCGCATCGCATCTCTTTCGTCGAAGCGTTTCACCGTGCGCATCACGAGCCGACCCAGATGCCGCACCCTCATCAGTAGACCCGCCCGATGGCCAGGTGGAGGTGCCATCGCTTGCGGTTGTCGATCGGCACCAAGGAGATGGGCAACCCGGCCACCAGCGCCTTGGCGACCGCATCGGGATCCCTCAGGTCGAGGCCCGACGGGTTGAGTTTGTATCCGATGTCGATGCGCAGCGGTCCCACGATGGTGCCGAACTCGACGCCGGCTCCCGCTCCGAAGAAGACGCGCTCCTGATCGAGCGGGTCGTGGGGCAAGGTGGGATCGCGGAAGCGGTCGTCGGACGCCCATAGGCGACCGGCGTCGAGAAAGGCGTGGGTTCCGTGCCGGGGGCCCAGCAGGGGAAAGGGCAATCGGAGTTCGACCGAGGCGGTGAAGCGCGCGAGCCCCGACAGCACCAACCAGCGATCGGCCGACACGAGCACACTGTCGCCCTGCTCCACGAGCTGCAGATCCGGCACCTTCGGCCCCAGCAGGCCGCGACCCCAACCGCGTACGTCGTCGGTGCCCCCCGCGGTGAAGACGGCGTCTCGCAGGCGGAGCAACTCGAAGAGAATGTCGTCGGGGTCGGAGGGCACGCTCTGGCCCCAGGGGAACAGCCGGCCCCCCGACACGCGCCCCATCACCCCCACCGTGCGCGCAAGGGGCAGAAAGCCCGTGAGGCTGCCCTCGAGACGACCGTACTGGACATTCGACCACCCGGCGGGGCCCGCGACCGCGGCACCGGCCCGGCCGATCCACCCCCTGCGGGGTCCCAGGGGATCATCGACCTCGCCGTAGAGCAGGTCGACCCCGAGCCGATTCGTACGCACGTCGCCGACATCGACCGGCAACGCCGACAGCAACAGCGTGTCGGGTGTGTCGCCCCGGACGGTCAAGGTCGGCGCATCGACCACGTGGCGGCTCGAGAGCGTATAGGTGAGCGATATGTGGTTCAGCGATCCTCGTTCGAAGAGCAACGAAGCATCGGTGCCGAAGTTGTACGACTCGTCGCGGGAGTCGTCGCGATACTCGGCAAAGGGACGCAGGGTACCCGACAGACGAGGGTCGAGGATCCAGGGTTGGCGCAGCGAGGTGGAGAGCCCGTAGCGCCGCTCGACGCCGTCACCGACGGCCAGCCACCCGGTGTACGCCACCCCCGACACCGCGAAGGTGCGTGCGCCACCCATGAAATCGCGGTGCTCCCAGCGAGCCTCGGCCACGGCTCCGCGCTCCGACGCATATCCGAGCTGACCCGCCACGAGCCGCCGGCTTCCCTCCTGAAGCCGCATGCGCAAGGAGACCGTCGAGTCGCGAGGCTGGTCCGGGGTGAGGTCGAGAAGAGCCATCCGAACCAGATCGAGGCCGTACACGTTGCGTTGGCCTTCGGCCATGCGTCCGCTGTGGAACCAGGCCCCCTGCTCGAGGGGAATCTCGCGCCGTACCGTTCGATATTCCAACGCTTCGCGTCCTTCGATGACGATCGTGTCGACCCGGGCACGGGGACCGGGATCGACCCGCACCTCGAGGCGCGCAACCGCCGTGGCCGAGTCGATCTGTACGGTATCTCGTACCTGGGCGAAGGCGTAGCTCCGGGTGCGGAGCCAGTCGAGCGGAAGGGATCGCAGCCGCACCCGCTCGACCACGCCCAGGCGCGTGCCGTGTTCGCTGCGCAGACTCCGAAGGAAGCGCTGCCACGGTTCGGCGAGGGTGGTGTCGAGCGGCAACGCACCCTCGCTCGGCATCACGATGATCGTGTCGAGCCGAAGCGGGCGTCCCTCGCGAATGGAGTAGGTGATGTCGACCGCGTTGCTCGCGGTATCGAGCCGCACCTCGTAGTCCACGTCGGGGTCCAGAAAGCCGTTTTCCCGGTAGTAGCCCTCGATGCGGACCGCGTCGCGTGCAAGCTCGAGGGCGCTGAAGGGTCGTGGTGCCGGCCTGCTGACGAAGGGCAGGACGGCGAAGACGTCGGTCACACGATCGAGCCCGGTCGGACCCCGAAGCGCCAGCCGCTCCCGAATGGCCTGGACTTCGAGTGTCTGGGACTCCGGGAATGCGAGGCGCACCGACGAGACATGGGTGTCGGCATCGATGAGAAACAAAGGCGCCTGCGCGTGGAGTACGGGGGGCGCCCCGAGCACGGCGCCGATCGCCACGAGTGTCAGCGAGAACGCTCCCAAACCCGACGAGAACGATCCCAGGCCCGACGAGAAGGATCCCAAACCAGACGAGAACGATCCCAGGCCCGGAAGGAGCGACGCTCGGGGCCATGTCCGGCGACGGGCGTCAATACGCATAGCGGAATCCGAAGAGGAAGCTGATCGTGGAGTTGCTGGCCTCCATGCTGAGGAGCAGCCATCTCAGGGTCTGGATCTCGAGCTCCACCTCGGTCTGCGCGAGACTGCCCCCACCGGCGGCCCGGTCTTCGGGGCTGCGGCCCACGGGCTGCTTGAAGCCTACATAGACCGCGGGGGTGACGTAGCGCCCGGCGATCAGGGTCGCCCCCCGAAGGCCGTCGGTTCGGATCTCGACCACATCGAGTCCCACACCCTCGGCGGCGAGTCCCTCCACCAACCCGGTGACCTGCCCCAACGCGAAATCCGAGCCCATGCCCCGAAGGCCGCCGCCCTCGTCGTCGCCCTGGACGTCGAAACTCGACGATGCGGGCCGACCCCGGGCCAGATACGAGACGATGTCGGCGTTCTCCATCGACGGTTCCGACCCCAGGGTGAGGCTCAAGTCGGTCAGCGTGCCCTCGATGTCGAGGGTGATCGAAGCCTCGGGCCGGTCGTTGCTGGTCGACGGGACCTCGTAGACCGCCCGCACGTCGACCCGGGTCTCGGGCGCAGTGCCACGGAGCTCCACCACACCCTGCTCGATGCTGAACCGCCGACCGAACTGCCTCACCCAACTGCGCCGCGGCACAGCCTCGACCCGCCCGTCGAAGTGCAGGCTGTCGCGCGGCTGCTTGGTGACCCTGACGTCACCCGTGAGCTGGATCTCCGCCTCGGGGTTCGTCCGTTGCCGAACCCAGCTGTCACGGCTCGCCGAGACGGCCACGTCGAGCGCGAGCAGGTCGAAGAGGGCGCCGGGTTCCCGCGCGGAGGGTCGTACGCTGTAGCCCAGATACTCCTCGAGCTCCCGGAGTTCATCTTCGGTGAGTTCCACCGCACGAACCGAGGCGCCCGAGGGCATGGCCTCGTCCAGATAGACGTCGGTCTCGACGAGGTGCAGGTCGCCCTCGAGCCGAGGCTCGTCGGTGGTGCCCATCAGCTCGGCGGTGCCCGACAGCCGCACCCGGTAGGCGTCGTTGTGAATCGCCCGGAAACGGTCGAAGCGAGCCTGGAGATCGAACTCGCCCAGCGCCAGCTCCGGCAGGTTCACACCCCCGGTCAGGGTGAGCGTGCCGTCGTCGGTGCGCACCTGGGCGGAGTCGATCCGCGCGCGATCCCCCTCGAGCGCCACGGCGAGCACGGCCCGGTCGTACGTCACCCCGAGGGTGGGAATCGTGAGGCGTCCGTCCTGGAGCTGCATCCGACCCGACAGGGAGGGCGACGCCTGAGTGCCCTGCACCCGGGCGTCGATGTCGAGGTGGCCCGAAAGCCCACGAGCCGTTGCGGGATCCAGGAAGGGCTCGATCCAGGCGAGGGCGAACGAGTCGGCCCGGATCTCGAGATCGACGGGGCCCGCGGCCACGGAAGCCAATCGCGTCGTGTCCCCTTCGGCCCGCGCCGTGAGCGCCAGATCCACGGGCACGACACCGCGCACCGTGAGTTCTCCGCCACCCTCGGCGCCGATCCGGGCATCGAGGTCGAGGAGGAGGGTGTCGTAGGCCACCCGCATCTGCACGCTGCTCCGGGCACCACTCGCCCAGGCGAGGTCGGCGGCAAGATCGCCTCGCACCCGGGGGTCGGCGGCCGACCCTTCGAGCCGCAGGGTGGAGGTGAGGGTCCCGTCGAGGCGCTCGTACCCCAGCAGATCGGTGAGGCCGCCGAGACGGATGGCCTCCACGTGGGCGGCGAGGTCATTGGTGCCCGCCGGATCGAAGCGGCCGTCGAGGCTCAGGCGCTGGGCACCCGACCGGAGGGTCAGACGGTCGAACTGCAGCCCCTCGCCCCACGCCACCGAGGGAGTCCCCTCCAGCGCCCAGCGGTCGTCGTCGATGCGAATGTCGACGCGCTCGAGGGTGGCCCGGGGACTCTCCCCGCGAGGATCGGCCTGCACGGTGAACGCCACATCGCGGCGGTCGTCGACGGTAGCCTCACCCTCGAGGGTGATCTCGTCCCCGTCCCAGAGGGCCGACAGGCGTGTCGCCCGCACATCGATTCCGAGTGCGGTGAGTCGATCCAGATGCAGCTCTCCGTCGAACGAAGTCGGGACAAGACCCGGAGCGAGGCCACCCGAGGCGTCGACCTCCAGCCCCAGCAGTGTGGTGGGGCCCAGAAGGAGAGCCGAAGCCCGGGCGGATGTGGTCCAACGCAACGCGTCGGGGGGGCCGGTGACCGAGGCGACGACGCGGCCCTCACCGAGACCGAGGGGTTGCAGACCCACCCATGGCTCGAGCGGAGTCAGAGACCGCAGGGTGACCTCGACGCTCAGGTCGGAGGCCCCCCTGGCGGGGGAGTCGGTCAGGGCGAGCAATCCGCCGCCGGTGACGTCGGCCACATTCGAGCGGAGGGTCAGGGTGTCGAAGCGCGCGAATCCGCCGACGATCTCCCCCGCCAGACGCAAGGTATCGACCCGCACCTCTCCCAGCGACGCACTGTCCGCGGTGGCCCGAAAGCGAGCGGCGAGCGAGCTGCCCAGGTCGGTGCCTCGACCGTCGACGTGGATCGTCGCGTCGAGATACCCCTCTTCCACCGCTGCACCCACCAACCGCCCGGGCGCCTCGCTCTGCAGGCCCACGTCGAGGGCCCAGGTGGTGCTGTCAGCCGCGACGTCGGCGCCGGCGTCGAGCACCAGACGGCCGTCACTGAAGTCGATGTCGCCGGCGGCCTCCCACCGACCCGAGCGCACGGTCGCCTCGACCTGCCCACCGGTGATGGCGGATCGATTCAGCCTCGAGGGCGCGAGTCCGAGGGTCAGCTCGCCTGCGAGCGAGCCCGGATCGGTGCCTTCGATCCGGGCGGTGACCTGCCCCGCCAGCCGGGCGTCCATGCCACCGGCGGCCGTGCCCGCTACGGCAAAGGGATCGATTCCGGCAAAGACGAACGAGTCGATCACGACGGTCGGCCGTGCGAGGAAGGGGCTCGCCCGGGCCACCACGGCCACGCGGCCCGAGTCCGGAAGTTCGGCTGCGAGGTCGAGAGCCACCCGACCCGCCGCGAGGGTCACCCGACCCTCGGCCCTCGTGAGTTCCTGGCGATTGACCCGGGAGGGCCCGAGCTCGACGTCGACCGTCGCCGTGGCCTGGTCGACCGAGCTCCCGTCCACGCGCCCGGTGAGACGGCCGGTGAGGCGGGTGGAGAGGGGTGACGCGCCGGAGTCGGCCGGCGTCTGGAGCGCAGCCCCCAGGTCGAGGCCGACGAAGGTGAGCGAGTCGATGTCGAGATGGGGCGTCGCCTCGAAGGGTCGGACGGCCAGCGCCCCGATCAGTCGCCCTGCCGACGAGCGCACCCACAGGTCGGTGCTCACCACCCCGTCGGCCAGCCGCCCCGTGACGACGGTGGTGTCGATGCGGATCGCTCCCCACCGAGCGTGCCGCACCCGCACATCGAAGCGGGCCTCCGACCGCAACCCGTCGCCGAGCACGGCCGACCCGCGGGCGGTCGCGTCGATCCGGCTTCCTTCGGCCTCGCCCAGCAGATCGGCCAGGTCGAAGTCGTGCACGGTGGCGCTGTCGACGCGCAGGGTGATCGGGGTGCCGAAGTCCAGGTCGCCCGAAGCCCGGAGACGACCCGTCGCCTGATCTTGTGCGGCCATCTGCCAGGCCAGGGCGCCCTCGTCGAGTCGAGCGCGCACGGTCGCCGTCGTCAGCCGCACCCCCCCCACCGCCAGCGACGACACCTCGAGGTCGGCCGTGGCACGGGCGAGCTCGGGCGTCACACCCACACCCTCGATCCGAAATCGGCCCGTTGCATTCACGGGCGTCACCGAGTCCCCCGCAATCGACACCTGCACCGGGCCTTGCAGATCGTACGACGGCAGCGAGTCCAGCGGCCGAACGGTTCCGGTGAGTGCCACCGTTCCGAGATCGGCCTCGACCCGAAGGTCGGTCGCTGCCTCGCCGTCGGTCCACACACTCGTCAGATTCGCCCGACGCACCGGCAGACCCGGTACCTCGATGGCCGCGAAGTCGAGGTCGGCGCGCCCGCCCAGCCGCGACATCTCCTCTCCTTCGAGCTCCACAGCGATCCGCCCGTCGACCTGCCCGCTCCAGAGGGTGTCGGCGAGCACCCGACCTGGATCCAGCCGCTCGATCATGAGATCGCCGGCGACCCCCGTCGAGGTCGAATCGAGCGTGGCCGCGACCGATCCCGCGATCCGCCCTCCACCTCGCAGGCGAAGGTCGACCACGGCTGCGGGCACGCGGGTGGTACCGCTGACCTGCACCGTACCGTCCACCCGCGCACTCTCGTCGGGGGTGCGCCCCAGCGCTCCGTGGAGCAGCGCCAGCGGAAACCCCTCGGCCGCGACTTCGAGCGCGAGGGCTCCGGGCGCCCCGTCGCTCTCGGGCATCGCCAGCGTACCCTGCACCGAGAGGTGGCTCCCCCGCCCTCGCGCCACCAGCGAGTCGAGGCGCAGCCGACCCTCGGCCACTTCACCGGCAGCGACGATCCGCACCGGGCCGGTAGCGTCGGCCCCGGGCAACGCCGGCGCCTCGACCCGAATCGAGGCCGACACCAGGTGGGCGGCCAGCTCCGGCCCCATACGCAGAGCTGCGAGGCGGATCTCTCCCTCGTCCCAGACGAGACTCGGCTCTGCGGTCCCGACGGTGCGGAGATCGCCCGACACATCGCCGAGGTGCGCCGAATCCATCACGATGGTCCAGGGCGACGGAGCGACGGAATCGGCGCCGGCGTCGGCGACGGCCGGGGGACTCGGATCGGCCCCCCGGAGCCCCACGCCGCCGCTGACTCCACGCTCCAGATGCACTTCGGCGCCCACGGCATGCACGCGAGTCAGAGCCACGCGGCGAGAGACGAGGGCGGGCAGGGACCAGTCGACGACCAGGGTGTCGACCGCGAAAGCCGGAGCGTCGTCCGAGGCCACCAGACGAAGACCGACGAACTCGAGCGATCTCAGCCAGCTACCCGAGACGCGCTCCACTTCGAGGCGCAATCCCGCGGGCGCGAGCCGTTTGCCCACGGCTCGGACCACCGCGGTGCCCACGGCGTCGACCTGCAGGAGGGCGACGCCGATCAGGAGTACCCCGACGAGTCCGGCTACCGCGAAGCCGGCGCCGCGCACGGCTGTGCGCAAGCGCCCGCGGGGGGGAGCCGGAAGGGCATCCTCGGGGTGGTCCACGATCGGGATGCTCCGGAAAAGACGAGGAGGGTGGTCAGCGGGCGCGGTGAGGCGGTCGACGCCCGGCGCCCCGGACTGGATTCGGGGGGGATCCGAATGCTAGGATGAAGCTACCGTGGTGATCGGCCCTGTCGAGAGGGTCGCCGGATCTATTGAACGGGGCGTACCCAGGACACACCCATGGCTCACTCGCCGACAGCCGACGCCGCGGAGGGGTCCCTCGCGGCCCTCGAGGCCGTGCTCCGCACCGCGTTCGACCACCACCTGGATCCGTCATGACCGCCGGAGGTCCGACGTCGTCCGGTCCGGCCCACCGCTGGGCGTTCAAAGCGCGATTCCGGCGTCATTCCTTCGGCTGGAAATCGCAGCCCGCCGTCAAGCGGGTCAAGGAGGCGGTGAGCGAGATCCGGAAGGTGGCGCGCAAGGATCCCGTGCTCGGAGCCGAAGGCGCGGTGCTCTTCCTGGAGCGGGTCTCCGCTGCCCTGGAGCCGGTGGACAGTTCGTCGGGTGCCATCGGGACCGCCGTGAACCACGCCGTGGAACAACTCGCCGCGATCATCGCCGCAGCACCCGTGGACGAGGCGATCCGCGAGGGCTGGCTCGAGCGCCTCTGGGACGCGCACGCCGCAGACGCAATCCCCTATATCGAAACCCTGGTGGAATACTGGGGCGATCTGTGCGCGTCACGAGCGGTGGCGTCGGCCTGGGCCGACCGCCTCATGGTGGCCACCCGGATGGCGCTCAGTCCCGATCCCAAGGTGCGTGGGTTCTTTCCGGGTACGACCGCGTGTCTCACCGCCCTCTACCGGGCGGAACGCTACGACGAAATCGTCGACATCCTGAACGACGAGGGGTTCTGGCCCTACCGGCGCTGGGCGGTCAAGGCGCTGGCTGCTCTGGGGCGGAAGGCGGAGGCAATCCGGCTGGCCGAGTCCTCGAGGGGTCCCTGGACCCCCGACGCCGACGTCGACGCCCTTTGTGAAGAGATCCTCCTCTCGTCGGGCCTCACCGAAGAGGCGTACACGCGCTATGGCGTGCGCTCCCGCCGCGGCGGCACCTATCTGGCGTGGTTCCGCGCCGTCGCCAAGAGGTACCCGCACAAGCCGAAAGAGGAGATCCTGGGCGATCTCGTCGAGGCGTCGCCCGGAGAGGAGGGCAAGTGGTTCGCCACCGCCAAGGGTCTCGGCATGCACGACCTCGCCCTCGAGCTTGCCCGCCGCTCGCCATGCGACCCCCGGACTCTGGCTCGGGCAGCCCGCGATCACACCGAGTCGCATCCGGAGTTCGCCCTGGAAGCCGGTCTGCTCGCGCTCGAGGGGATGGTGGAGGGGTTCGGCTACGAGATCACGGGCGCCGACGTCCGAGCGGCGTTCGCCCCGGCGATGGCGGCCGCCGAGGCGCTCGGGCGGGTCGCGGAGACGCGGGCGCGAGTACGAAACCTCATGGACGACCGGCGCAACGGCGCATGGCTCGCCGAGGTGCTGCAGCGGGAGGTGGGCCCCGGATCGTGAAGCAGGCTCGCCCAGAAGCATGCTCTCGCATCTGCGCGGTCCCGGACGACCGGAGCCGCACGACGCGTGGATCGACTACCGCCGAACGCAGGGGAGCGACGCCAGCGGCGGCGTCCAGCCGCGGGCACACGCCACTGTCGTCGCACGCTCCGCGATCCAGCCGGTGACCGACGGGTGGGGCAGGAGCCCGTCCCCGGCCCGGTAGTCGAGACCCTCCAGCACCTCACCGTAGGGGCCGAACCCCGTGAGCCGGAAAGGCACGATCACGGGCGGGTCAGCGTCACCCTCTGCGGCAACCCAGGATCGGATGCGGACCTCGGCTGCGGCCCGAGCTTCAGGCCAATCCTCGCGCAACGTCTCCACGGCCACTGGACCGAGTCCCGCCTGGCGCAGGACGGCGGCGGCCGCTTCCATGCGGACGAGCACCGCCCGGTCTTCGAGATCATCGCCCATGCCGTGGCCGACGAGCAGGACGCCGGCGCCTCCGGGCCTGGCGCCCGCAGCCTCGGCCCGCTCGAGCACGATCGGACCGACGCCTTGCCAGTCCATGAGGCCGTCGTCGTGGGTGGCGACTTCGATTCCGCCAAGGTCCACGGGGGGCAGCGGCCCGTCCGACGCCGAGCCGTGGGCTCCGTGGTGCAGGAATTCGGCGGGGGGCTCGGACGACAGGCCCAGCAGCCACCGCGTCTGATCCCGGAACGACGTGCCCGACAGGAACAGGCGCACTACCACGATGCGGCCGACCCCGGCAGACCGGAGCGAGTCGACCGACGCCTGCAGCGTGCCGGGATCGGCCATGCCGAAGGCCAGTGCCACGGGTGCACGGGTCCGAAGATCAGCGAGGGCGTCGTCGACCTGTCGGTTCCACACCGGCTCGCCGCCGTGCGCCATGACCAGGATGCCCGTGGGGCGCCCGTCGACCGAGGTGGCCGGAGAGGGCGGCGTCGTGGGCTGTGCTGCAGGAGGCGCTGCGGGAGGCGGGAGTGCGGCGCAGGCCGTGAGCGCCCCGGCCAGGAGCAGAATCGAGAGGCGAAGGTGACGGGAGGCGACACGCATTGGAGAACCCGCAACGAGGGTGAAGAACGAGACTGAGAATCATTCTCAAATAACAGACCCCAATCTTTCACCCTTTCGCCCCCACCGGCAAGGGGCCAAGCCCGTGCTCCCCCGCTTCGCACGCCCCCGGCCTGATAGGAGGCGTTGGGGTCCCTTGGCAGCGACGTGCGTCGCACCCCCTACCCACACCTCACGAGCCATGTCGGCGATCGCGACAATCACCCTGATCGCTGTGCCGGTCCAGGACAACCTGCTCGGCAGCGCCGGGTTCGATACGGACCTGTCTCCTTCATCGTCCATCCTGCCATTCCACCCCACGCCGCGTGGTCACCCGAAGACGCCCACGGCTCGACCACGTCGGGCTCAGCGCGTATCAGCCACCTGCAGGCGGGCAACAACGGGATCCTGGTCGCGCTCGACTTCTGTATCCCGTGGGGATGATTGGCGATGGTGGGCGAAGAGGCCAAGCGAGCGAAGCGGGCCAGCGGGCGAAGAGGGCAAGTGGCGAAGAGGGCCGGGTGGGGTTGTCGATGTCTGGACCGGGCAGGATGTTTCGACACACCCCCACCCCCGTTCGGATCTCCATGGGCTCGCTCCGCACCCTTCTGCCCTACTATCGACCCTACCTTCGGCCCCTGACCTGGGGACTGATCCTGGTGGCGGTCGCACAGGGGTTCACGATCGTGGGCCCCTGGATCCTCAAGCTGGCCATCGACGCGCTGGGCGATCCCGACCTGAGCCTGGATCGCATCGCGCTCCTGGCGCTGGCCAGCGTGGGGGTGTCGCTGCTGGGCGGCGCCGCACGGTATGGCATGCGCGAGTTGATGAACGGCATCTCACGCCGTATGGAAGTCGATCTCCGGCGTGATTTCTTCGCCCATATGGTGCGTCTCGACGCATCGTTCTTCGCCGAGAACCGCACCGGCGACCTGATGAGTCGGGCCAGCAACGACACCCTGGCCGTGCGCATGGCGGCCGGGCCCGCCCTGATGTACGCCATGAACACCGTGGTGGGCTTCGTCCTCGCCCTCTCGTTGATGTTGTGGATCAGCCCGCGCCTCACCGCCTACGCCGTACTGCCCATGGTCCTCCTGCCCGCGGTCGTGGTGCTCTTCGGGCGTGTGATCCACAAGCGGTTCGAAGAGATCCAGGAGCACTACGCCACCATGTCGACCATGGTGCAGGAGAACCTCACGGGCATGCGGATCATCCGAGCCTATACGCAAGAAGATGCACAGGCGCTCGAGTTCGACGCCCTCAATGCCGAATACCGCAGACGAAACATGCGCCTGGTCACGAAGGCCGGCCTGTTCCACCCGATCCTGGGGCTGTTCAGCGGGGCGGCCATGGTGATCGTGCTCTACCTCGGGGGGGTCGAGGCCATCGCCGGCCGCATCACCCTGGGCGACTACGTGGCGTTCTTCTTCTACCTGGCGCTGCTCATCTGGCCCATGATCGCGTTGGGATGGGTGACCAACCTGTTCCAGCGCGGAGCGGCGTCGATGGGACGCATCAACGCCATCATGGAGCGTGAACCCCGTATCCGGCCCCCGGCCGACCCGCATCCCATCGAGGGCATTCGCGGCGAGATCGAGTTTCGCGACGTATCGTTTCGATATCCCGACACGTCGCGCGATGTGCTCACCGGGGTGTCGTTCGTGGCCCACCCCGGCCAGACGGTGGCCATCGTGGGAGCCACCGGGTCGGGCAAGAGCACGCTGGTCTCGCTGATTCCCCGCCTCTTCGACCCGACCGAGGGCGACATCCTGCTCGATGGGATTCCGCTACGGGATTTCGATCCGAGGGCGTTGCGCAGTTTGATGGGGGTGGTGCCCCAGGACACCTTCCTCTTTTCGGAGTCCATCGCCACCAACATCGCGCTGGGACTCACCGACGAGCCCGTCGGCCGCGGCGGTGAGCCCGGTGAGAGCGAAGAGGCGCTGCTGGACGAGGTGGGCGACCCCTCGCTGCTGAGTTCCGGGGTGGTGCCGGCCGCCGTCGAGCGCGCCGCCCGGATCGCCCAGCTCGACAGCTCGATCCAGGATTTTCCGCAGGGGTATGGCACGCTGCTGGGGGAGCGCGGCATCAACCTCTCGGGCGGGCAGAAGCAGCGCACGTCGTTGGCCCGGGCGGTCGCGCGCGATCCCACCGTGCTGATCCTCGACGACGCCTTGTCGGCGGTCGACACCCACACCGAGTCGAAGATCCTGCACGACCTGCGAGAGGTGATGCGCGAGCGCACGTCGTTCATCATCAGCCACCGGGTGTCCGCGGTGATGGACGCCGATCTGATCCTGGTGCTCGACGACGGCCGGATCGTGGAGCGGGGTACCCACGACGAACTGGTCACCCTAGGAGGCGCCTACGCCACCCTCTTGAGGCGGCAGATGCTGGAAGCCGAGATCACGACGGGCACCGAAGGGGTCGGCGCGGGAGGCTGAGCCACGGCACCGACACCGGTCTTTGGTGCCGCAAAGCGCGCACGAGCCAGGCCCGCGGTCCGCTCGTGCGCGCTTTGATACTCCTGGTGCCGCAAAGCGCGCACCGGCGCTTCACCGCGGGCCGCACCTGCGCAGTTTGCCACTCCCAGTGCCGCAAAGCGCGCACGAGCCAAGGCAAAGGGCCGCTCGTGCGCAGTTTCCCGCTGCATTCCTGGTACCGGCAGCTCCTCAGCGGCTCCTTCCTGACCGACCCCGCCTCAAAGCCGTCCCGCAGCGGAGCGGTCCGACCGCGAAGCCGCCCCTCAGCGAAGTAGCCCCTCCACGAAGTAGCCCCTCCGCGAAGTAGCCCCTCCGCGGAACAGCCCCTCCGCGAAGCCGCCCCTCAGCGGACCAGGATATCCGTAAAACCGCCCCTCAGCGGAACAGCCCCGCCGCGAAGCCGCCCCTCAGCGGACCAGGATATCCGTAAAACCGCCCCTCAGCGGAACAGCCCCGCCGCGAAGCCGCCCCTCAGCGCAACAGCCCCCTCCGCCGCGCCCCCCCGCCGCGAACCCGCCTCTCAGCGCCTGCCAGCCCCCCCGCCATCGTCCTCGTCGAAGGTGATCGGCCGCGTGGCCACATCGTTCTTCAGGTGCACGTCGAGCCAGGCGGTCCAGCGGCCCCAGAGATCGAGAATGGTCTCGCGTGTGGCCGGACCATGGTCTTCGTACGGATACAGGTACATGGCCGCGTCCTTGCCCAGTCCGTTGAGGGCATGGAAGAGGCGCGGTGAGTGGGTCGGGTCGGTGCCCACGTTCTGGTCGCCCAGGCCGTGGTACATCAACAAGGCCCCCGTGAGGTTGTTGGCGTACAAGAAGGGCGACATGCCCAGATAGACGTCCTTGGCTTCCCACAGCAGCCGACGCTCGCTCTGGAACGCCATGGGGGTCAGGGTGCGATTGTAGTTGCCGTCGCCCGCGATGCCCGCCTTGAAGAAGGGGGTGTGCACCATGGCGTTGACCGTGCTGAAGGCGCCGTACGAGTGCCCGCCCAACCCGAGTCGTTGCCGGTCGATGAGCTCACGCCGGTCGAGCTCGTCGATCACCGCCGCCAGGTTGTTGCGCAGGTCGTGCTCGTAGTTGTTGTTCATCTGGCCCGCGGGGCCCACGATGGGAGCGTCGGGCTCGACCACCGCATACCCCTCGCGTACCAGATACTCCATCGAGCGCGTGCCGAAGCTCGGAAAGGCGTTCTTGTTGTAGGTGCGTGCGCCTTCGTCGTACGACTCCTGATCGTCGTACTCGCGGGGGTAGAACCAGAACATGGCCGGCAGACGGGTACCCTTCTGGTAGCCGGGAGGCAGCGTCACCGTGACCCGGAACTTGAAGCCGTCGGGACGGGTGACGACGAAGCGTTCGATGGGTGCGGCCGTGAGATCGGGGGTGTAGTCGATGTTCCGGGTGAGTTGCACGCGCTCGGTGCCCGCGACCCGATACGACTGGGTGATCTCACCAGGGGACTCGCGATTGACCACGAACACCCCCGCATCGGCATCGAGAATCGTCGAAATGCGCTCACTCACCCCTGCATTCGAGCTCTCGTAGATGCGCTCCTTGTCGCCCGTGCGAATGGCCACACGATCGACGAAGGTACGAGGACCCTCGGCCATGGGATCCTCGGAATACACCGTCCCGCCGAGGAAGACGCTCTGGCCGTCGCTCGACGTCAGCACCGTGCCCACCGTGCCACCGCCGCCCCGACCGAATCGGCCACCCACCACACCATCGGCGCTTACCAACGCACCCGGGTTCTCATAGAACTTCTCGGAGTTCCAGCGCGTCAGCGTGTGCTTCGTCTCGGGCTCGTCGAGGAACACCGCGTACTGGTGCGTGGTCTGGCCCTGACGCTCCGCGACGAAGAGCGTGCCCATGTCCTCGCTGAACGAGACGCCGGCCATGCGGGTCGGGGTCTCGTAGATCACCTCGGTGCTGCTGTCGTCGAAGGGGGGCAGCCACCGAAACACACGGTCCATACGTCGGGCGCGCGCGCGGGTCCCGCCCGCGGCCGGCTCGTCGGCTGCGTCCGCCGCAGCCGCCGCGGCGCCACCGGCACCCGTCGCTCCCCCGGCCTCGCTGCTGTCGGGCGCGGGCTCCTGCTGCAGGTAGATCAGTCCCTGTCCATCGGGGCTCCAGGCGATGGAACGCCGCTCGGGTGCCTGGCCTTCGTTCGCGTCGTCGTCGCCATCGGCTCGACGGGCCGAGGTGTTGAGCGGCACGGTGTCGAGGGTGGCCAGCACGGTGCCGTCGGCGCCCCAGACCTCGTTGATGCGCCCGAAGCTGCTCACCGGCGTGATGTAGCTGAAGGGCCGCACCATGCGCGTCACCATGGCATAGTCGCCACCGGGCGCAAACTCGAACGAGCGCACCATGGTGGGTGCCCCCACGTTGGTGATCCGGCGGCTGTCGACGTCGATCAGCGCGAGTTGCCCGGTGGCATGCCACTCGAGCAGCGCCTCGTCGTGGGGTGTCTCCATGAGGCTGGCGTAGGTGCGCAGTCGATTCTCGGCGTCTTCGGTGAGCTTGACCTGGGGTCCTGTGGGGACCCGGGGCTCGACGGGCATGGCGCTGCGATTCTCGGGCACCAGTACCGTGGCGATCGCCTCGCCGTCGGCCGTCCACTCGAAGCTGGTGTTGAGCGTGGCCAACACCGGGCGTCGTGTGATCTGCCGTGAGCGTCCGTTGTCGGCATCGGCCACGTAGATATGGGTGGCGTCGTCGAAGTGGGCGAAGAAGGCCACGCGACGGCCGTCGGGTGACCAGGTAGCCGACGACACCCGAGCCCCGTCGGGAATCTGGACCGCGGTCTTCGCACCGTCGGCAGCCGAGATCAGTTCGATACCGACGTTGTTGCGGATCGTGAGTCGACGATCCCGATTGGCGGCGTAGTCGATGAAGAGCCCGCCGAGCTCATGGAAGGGGCGCGAGAACACGTCCATGCCCACCGGTCCGTCACCCACCTCGTTGAGGAACCAGCGGTGGTCGGGACTGGGATCGCTGAGTGTCACATTCAGGTAGCGCGGCGCCAGCACCGCTTCTGCGATGTCGTCGGGCGGCGTGACGAACTCGGTCGAGGCCAGCACCGCGTCGGCGCGCCAGTCGTCGGCACCGTTGGCGGTGCCGGTAGCTGCGGCGCTGCTCTGCGCCAACCCTGCGGTCGGGAGCAGCGCGGCGAGCAGGGGAACCAGGGCGAGCCGTGCGGCCCGCTGGATCGTGGAGGTGATTCGGATCGGCATCATGACGGCCCTCAGCTCAGCTGGACGAACGAACGAACGCACATGGCCCGGCCCACTGGGGGCAGGACGGTACGGCCACAGTAGAAGGAGACACGCCAAAGCGCACGCGTGTTGGCGAGCGAGGTGACCACGGCGCGGTGTGGGTGGTCCGGGTAGCGCCTGGTACTCGACGTTGCTGCGGCCCTTCGGTGCGAGGTACCATTCGGGGTTGATCCGACGGCCGGTGCCTCACGGATCCCCCCACTCGCCAACACTCCAGGACGTGCGCTCGTGCGCGACATCATCTACAAGCTCGCTCGCGTGCTCACCCCCCGGGAGCGGGTCCAGGCGGTGCTGCTGCTGGTGGGAATGATCGTCGCGGCGGTGTTGGAGATGGTGGGCGTCGGGGCCATTCCGGCCTTCGTGGCCACCCTGACCGATCCCGAGATCTTGCGCTCCAACGCCCTGGGCGCGCGGGTGTTCGCAGTGCTGGGCGCCACCAGCGACGAAGAGCTGATCCGCACCAGCGCCATGCTCCTGCTGTTCGTCTTCCTGGTGAAGAACCTCTACCTGGGGGTACTACTCTGGGTGGCGAGTCGCTACCTGTTCAACCGGCAGGTCGCCCTGGCGGGGCGCCTGTTCGAGGTCTACCTGAGCCGCCCCTACACCTTCCACCTGCAACGCAACAGCGCACAGCTGCTACGCAACACCAACCACGACGCCATGAACGTGGTGTCGTTGGGGTTGACCCCCCTCATGATCGGCACCGCCGAGGTGTTGAGCCTGGGGGCGATCCTGGCTCTGCTCCTGGCCATCGAGCCCCTGACCTCGCTGGCGGCATTCCTGATCCTGGGCGGGAGCGCTGCCGTGTTCCTGCGGGTGGTGCGCCGTCGGATGACGAGCCTCGGCGAGCAGGAGCGTCAGCAGCGCGAGGGCATGCTCCGCGCTGTGACCGAAGGGCTGGGCGGCATCAAGATCACCCGCACCCTGGGACGCGAGCGCCACTTCCTCGATCGGTTCCGAGCGGCCTCGGCGGGGTTTGCCGAAGCCGGCCGCGCGCGCCAGGTGCTGGCCGAGGTGCCCCGCCTCGTGCTCGAGACCATCGCCATCGCGGGCCTGCTGGGAGCCGCGGCTTTGCTGCTGGCACGAGGACGCTCGGTCGAGGCTCTGGTGCCGACCCTGACGCTGCTGGCGGTGGCGGTGGTGCGCATGATCCCCTCGTTCGGCCGCCTGACCACGGCCATGAACTCTCTGCGCTTCGGCCGTGCGGCGCTGACCGGAGTGTACGATGATCTCGTGGGGCTCGACGTGCTGCCCGCCTCCGACTCCACCCTTCCCGACCTGCGCGACGCGATTCGGCTCGAAGGGGTGCACTACACCTATCCCGACGCGCCCGGGCCATCGCTCGAGGAGGTGAGTCTGGAGATCGGGCGGGGGAAGGCCGTGGGGCTGGTGGGCCCTTCGGGCGCCGGCAAGACCACGGTGGTCGATCTGATCCTGGGGCTGCTCGAGCCCACCCAGGGACGGGTCACCATCGACGGCGTCGACCTGCGCGGGCACGAGCGCGGCTGGCAGCGCCACATCGGCTACATCCCCCAGGACGTCTACCTGAGTGACGCCAGCATTCGATCGAACATCGCCTTCGGCATCGCCGACGGCGCGATCGACGACGTGGCGGTGGCGCGGGCCGTCGAGGCCGCCCAGGTGGGCGAGTTCGTCGCCCGACTACCCAGCGGAATCCACACGGCTGTGGGCGAGCGAGGCGTGCGTCTGTCGGGGGGGCAGCGCCAGCGCATCGGCATCGCCCGGGCGCTGTATCACGACCCCGACGTGTTGCTGATGGACGAAGCGACCTCGGCGCTGGACAGCGAGACCGAGCAGTACGTGATGCGGGCCATCGAGCATCTGCGGGGATCACGCACGCTGGTGATCATCGCGCATCGGCTCAGCACGGTGGCGGCGTGCGACCGTCTGGTTCTGCTGCGAGAGGGACGAGTGGTGGCGTCGGGGACCTACGACGAGCTCGAGGGGGCCAGCGAGGAGTTCCGGAAGCTGGCAGCGGGGGGATGAACGCTTCCCCCGAGCCTCGTTCCCCTTCGCCTCAGATCCGCTCGAACAGGAAGTCGGGCGTGAACCGCGTCAGGAAGCTGGTGAGGATCGTGAAGCTGCCCGTCACCAGCAGCAGTCCCAACACCACCAGCAGCACTCCCGACGCCTTCTCGAGCACCGGAATGAAGCGCCGGAACCGTCGAAAGGTGTTCAGGAACCTGTCGAAGGCCAGCGCCGCCAGCAGGAAGGGGATTGCCAGCCCGACCGAGTAGGCAGCCAGCAATCCCATACCGCTCCAGATGGTGTCGCTCGTGCCGGCCAGGGTGAGGATCCCGCCCAGGACGGGTCCGATGCAGGGGGTCCACCCCGCTCCGAAGGCCGCACCCACGGCCAGCGTGCCCACGTGGCCCGCGGGCTTGTCGCTCAGCTGCACGCGTCGCTCCCTCAGGAGCGGCATGATCCGGAACACTCCCATCAGGTGCAGCCCGAGCACGATGATCAGCACCCCACCGATGCGCGCGATCCATTCGCGGTTGGCGGAGAAGAACACGCCCAGGAACGACGCGCCTGCCCCGAGCAGGATGAAGATGGCGCTGAACCCCGCCACGAAGAGCGCGGCGTGCACCATCACGGCCCGGCGATCGGTGGATTCCTGCAGGTCTTCGAGCGTCATGCCCGTGATGAACGACAGGTAGCTGGGCACGATGGGTAGCACGCACGGCGACAGAAACGACAGCACGCCGGCCGTCACCGCAATGAAGACGTTGATCTCGGTCATTCCTCGCTCCTCGGAGTTTCGATCTCTTCGCGTTGCCGTGCGCGGCGCCGCTCGATCAGGGCACGCACCGTACCCGTCACACCCAGCCAGGCCAGCACGAAGGCCAACGTCCATCCCGCGATGTGGGGCAGGAAGGCCAGCAGTACCGCCGCCACCAGCGCACCGGCCGACACCGTACCCAGCACGGTGCGGTCTTCGCGCCCCAGCGGACGGTGACCCGCCAGCGCGTCGCCGAAGATCGAGCCGGCGCGCAGCAGGTCGGCAATGCGCCAGCCCGTCGAGCCTCCCTTGTCGCCCGAGGTACGCTGCCGGATCTCGCGCTCCAGCCGCTCGGGGATCGAGCCCTCGGGGTCGAGCGGCGTCACGGGGGTATCGGCTTCGCCCCGCACCCGGGGCGGCGGTACCAGTCGAGCACCCGGCAAGACGATCTCGACCGAACTGGCGAGGTCGGCCAGGAAGAGCCCCTCGAGTTGGCCGGCCAGCCCGTCGTCGAGCACGCCGACGTCGATTTCCCAGTTCCCGAGCAGCGACGCCGCGTTGAGATTGCTCGAGCCGACGCGGCACCAGAGCCCGTCGGCCACCTCCGTCTTGGCGTGGATCATGGCGCCCTGCCACTCGAACAACCGCACCCCGTGTTCCATCAGGAACCGGTAGCCACCCCTCGACAGCGAACCCACCCACGGCCAGTTGTTGTGGGCCGGCACCAGGATGCGCACGTCGACCCCGGCCGCGGCGGCGGCGGCCAGCGCCTCCGATACGGGGCGGGGAGCGACGAAGTAGGGATCGGTGATCCACAGACGGCTTTGCGCATGGGCCGCCACCAGCGACAGGGTGCGGTAGACCCGCGTGCGGTTGGGCTCGCCCTCGATCAGCCAGACCGGGGTCTCACCCACCGGGGCCACCGACGCGGGGTCCACATCGAGGTCGCGCGGCATGGGATCGCCGATCTCGGCCCACACGCGCCCGAAGGCCCGGGCCGCCGTAGCCGCTGCCGGCCCCCGGATCTCGACGCCCGTGTCGCGCCACGGAGCGGCGTCGGCGCTACCCGCCCACTCGACGCCCACGCAGAACCCCCCCACGAAGGCCATGGTGCCGTCGATGCACACCAGCTTGCGATGATCACGCTGCAACACCCCGAAGGGATCGCGGAGGTTGGGCCGATTGAAGGCGCGTACCTGCACGCCCGCTTCGCGAAAGACCTTCCAGTAGCGACGGGGAGTGGCCCAGCATCCCACCCAGTCGTAGACGACGCGGACCGGCACACCCTGACGGGCCTTGGCCACCAGCGCATCGCGGAAGGCGCGGCCGATGCGATCGTCGCGGAGAATGTAATTCTCGAAATGCACGAACCGTTCGGCTCCATCGATGGCTTCGAGCCAGCGGTCGAAGGTGATGGAGCCATCGAACTGCAGGCCGATCTGGTTGCCCTCGATGCGCGCCGAGCCCGTGGTCCGGGCGATGGCGTCGAAGGGGAAGGTCTCACGGACACCCGGCACCGCCCGCCCGACCTCGACCTTGTCCCGCAAGGAGGGCATGCGCTGCTTCGGGGCATCCGCTTCCACGAGGATCAGAACCGATCCTGAAAGCGATAGGTGAGGAGCTTGTAGACCAGCTTGGCCACCAGGAAGTCGGGAGCGTGCAGCCCCGGGGTCGGCGCCAACTCGACCACGTCGCACCCCACCACCTCGCGCTGGGCGAAGACCCGCCGCAGGAAGGTAAGAGTGCGATACCAGTCCCCGCCCCCCGGCTCCGGCGTCCCGGTAGAGGGCACCAGCGAGGGGTCGAAATAGTCGACGTCGAAGGTGATGTAGACCTTGGGGCCCAGCAACTCGAGGGCGCGGTCCATCCAGGCGTCGTTGCTCCACATCTCGTCGGCCCAGATCAGGGTCACCCCCTCATGGGCGCGGGCCACGTCGACCTCTTCCCGACTCACGGCGCGGAGTCCCACACCCACCACATCGGCCACGTCGAGCACCCGGGCCATGGCCGAGGCGTGGCTGTGGGGTGACCCCTCGTACTGGGGACGCAGGTCGGCGTGGGCATCGAACTGCAGAACGGTGAGCCGTTCGTCGTGACGCGCCGCGTGCGAACGGATCGCGGGCGCGCTCACCGAATGCTCACCCCCCAGCATCAGCACGAAACGCTCGCCCGCCACATCGAGCACCCGATCGTGCACGGCGCGCAACTCGGCCATGGCCTCGCTGGCCCCGGCCCGTGTCAGCTCGACCGCGGGCAGGGTGTGGATGCCGATCGCAGGACCGGTCTCGGCGTCGAACTCCTGATCGTAGAGCTCGATGTAGCGCGAGGCGTCGATGATGGCGCCCGGCCCCGCCTTGGCCCCACCGCCGTAGCTGGTCGTGGATTCGTAGGGGACCGGAAGCAACACGGCCGACGCGCCGTCGAACCCTCCGGCCTCTTCGTCGAGCCCCAGAAAGCTGTGCGGGAGTTCCCACGGAAGATCGGCGAGGGCGCCCTGGGCCGGCGCCGGGTCTCCGCCGCGGCCGGTGTGGTCGGGATCACGTCGGTTGGGCATGGAATCGCGGGTGTGGCGGGGAATTCAGACGGTCTCGATGGGGCAGGCCAGGCCGTCGCGGGGAGCCGTCACCCCGGCGGCCACGCAGCTCCGACACAGGCCGTAGATCTCGAGGCGATGACGGATCGGCCGAAATCCGAACTCACGGGCCACACGGGCCTCGATGGCGGGAATCTCGGGGGTGCCGAATTCCTCGACGTCGCCGCACTCGGTGCAGACCAGATGCTGGTGGATCGGCTGGCGCGTGAGCCGATGCTCGTAGCGTTTGAAGCCCTCGCCGAAATCGTGCTCTTCGACCAGGCGGCTCTTCACCATGAGATCGAGGGTGCGGTAGATGGTGGCCTTGCCGATGCGTTCGTTGCCCTCGCGCAGCACCCGCTCGATGTCGTCGACCGAGAGGTGGTCGTCGGACCCGAAGACGGCGGCGGCCACCACATTGCGCTGGTGCGTGATGGGCAGTCCCTGCTCGCGCAGATAGCGGTTGAAGAGCCGGATCGAGGGATGTGTGGGCGTCGGCATGTTCATACGGGCACCTCGGGCTCGACAGGCGCCTGCAGCACTTCGGGCACCTCGGAGTCTTCATCCTCTTCGGGTACGGCCTCGACGACGGGCCAGAGAGCCGAGTCGAGCTCGGAGAGAGCCCATTCGGCCAGCAGTTCGCGGAGCAGTTCGACCGACCCCGTCAGCGCCACCTCGCGGGCCTCGCCCGACTCGTCCCCGGCCCGGCGCACCACGCCTTCCATCACCGGAGGCAGGCGATCGGGGGGCGCGGCGCCTTCTTCCGAGAGCGACCATTCGAGGGTGATCCCCTTGCCCGTGCGCTCCGCACCGTACGACGCGGTGAAGAGTCGGCGCTGCGTGACGTCTCCGTTGTCGGCGAAGCACGACACCACCACCAGCCCCGACTCCTTGCGACCGCGAATGCGCGGCGGAAAGATCCAGAGTCGATCGAGGGTCGTCGCGCCCAGACGCTCCACCACACCTTGCAGCGTACGTGGAATCGCCTCGGGTACGCCCGGTCCGTCGTCCCTCTGTGTCACGTGCGCGACCTCGGCTGAATCCGGAAACTGGTGCGACCGGAGGGGACGAGTCACCCCGCCACGAGTCCGGCCTGGACAGCGGACCGCGTCGCGGCGACCACCCGCTCGGTCACCTCGTCGAGGGTGCCCTCCACCAGGGCGCCCGCCGCACGGACGTGTCCCCCCCCGCCAAATTCGCGGGCCAGGGCATTTACGTCCACCACCCCGTCGGAGCGAAGCGAAATCTTGATACCCCGGGGCGTGGCCCGAAACAGCAGGGCCACATGTACTCCTTCGACCGAGCGCGGATAGTCGACCAACCCCTCGAGGTCTTCGCCGATGGCCTCGAGACGCTCGAAGGCGTCGGGCGGCACCACCATCCAGCCCACCCCGTCTTCGGCCTGGAGCGTCGCGAGGGTGGCCTCGAGCAGGCGAAACCGACGCAGCGGCGCCTGGCCATACACCTCGCGGTGCAGTTCCTCGGGGTCGCACCCCTTTCGGATCAGTTCGGCCACCACCTCGTGGGCACCGGGCGTGGAGTTGCTGAACCGAAACGACCCGGTATCGGTCAGGATCGCCACGTACATGGCGTCGAGGGCCGCCTGGGGCCAGGGCCCGTGGGTGGCCGAAATCACGTCGTAGACCATCTCACCGGTGGCCGAGGCCTCGGCGTCGCGAAATGAGATGCCGCCAAGGGGTTGATCGCCCGGTGGATGATGGTCGACGACCACCAGCGGCAGATGATCGATCATCGGCTTGACGCGCCCGATTCGTGACACCTCGCCCGTGTCGAGTACCACGGCCAGATCGGCGCCAGCGCAGGCCGCCCGCGCAGCCTTGGTGCCCGCTTCGAGCACCCACGACTCATGCGGGAGCAGGAAGCGGAACAGCCCCGGAAACCCGGTGGGATTGACGATCCAGGCTTCGGCGCCGTTGGCCCGCATCCATGCGGCGATCGCGATCTGTGACCCCACTCCGTCGCCGTCGGCGTTGATGTGGGTCGTGAGAATGCAGGAACGCGACGCCCGCATGGCGTCGGCAGCCCGTCGTGCGGGAAGACGGCGGTGGTCTGGTGTGCGATAGCTCATGCGATGAAGAACCCCGACCGACGCCGGAGGGTTCAGCCCCCGGGCCCGTGCACCCCTGCGCCGACCCGCCCGAGTCGCCTCCGGTCAGGAGCGATGGTCGTGGTGGTCGAGTGCCGGGTCGTCTGCGACGACACGCTCCGACGCCCGACTGCCGAGTGACGAACGCAGGTCTTTCGCTGTGCAATGATCGATCATTCCACCCTCGTTGTGGACCCCGTGTCGGTGATGGCACGGCTCCTTCCATTCTCGTCGCCGCTGACGCCCGACAGCCCCTCTGTAACAGGGCCGATCAATGCCCGTAGGAACCAATGCGCGGACAGGCCACGCCGTGACCTCTCGAGAAGGTCCGGGAAGAGGTCGGAAAATGCTTTCCAAGATAGGCCTGCCCTGATATTCTCAGTTCACATCCTGTGGCGCGAAGTGTTCACTCAGACCCCTCAAGAGGAGGGAGCAGTCATGGTTCACCCATGTAAGAATCGTCTGCGGCGCTTGTTCGCGATCGCGGCCGTGGTTCTTCTCGGCGGCGCATTGCCGGATAACGCGTCGGCGCAGGAGAACTTCGGTACGGTGTTCGGTCAGGTTACGGCCACAGACACACGTCAACCCCTGCCCGCCGCCAACGTCCTGATCGTTGGTACCGGACTGGGTGCCCTCTCCAACCGGAACGGGGTCTTCGAGATCCAGCGGGTTCCGCCGGGCAGCTACGAGTTGGAGGTCAGTTCGCTCGGCTACGCCACGGCGCGGTTCTCCTTCACGGTCGCCGCAGGCCAGCGGGCGCAGGTGAACGCCACGCTCGGCATCGACCCCCTGAGCCTGGACGAGATCATCGTCACGGGGTACGGGACTGCTCGGAAGGAAGAGCTGACGGGCTCGATGATCTACATTCCCTCGGCGAAGCTGGAGTTGCCCACGTCGACCACCTTCCAGGACATCATCCAGGGTAGCCCCGGCGTGTTGGTGACCTCCCTCGACGGCGCCCCCGGCGCGGGCTTCGATATCCGGGTGCGTGGACAGGGGTCCATCACCGCCGGCAGTGAGCCCCTCTACGTCATCGACGGTGTGCCGCTGTTCAACAACAGCAGCGCCGGCACCGAGCTGGGCAACGCCGGACGGACGGCCAACACGCTGGCCTCCATCAACCCCAACGACATCGAGAGTCTCGTGGTGCTGAAGGACGCTGCGTCCACGGCCATCTACGGCTCCCGCGGTGCCAACGGGGTCGTCCTCATCACCACCAAGGGCGGGGTGGCCGGCAGCCCCATCTGGTCCAGCGACCCGAAGTTCGAGCTACGGAGCCAGATGGGCGTCTCCAACTTCGCCCACGGCAACCTGCTCAAGGGGCTGAACGCGGATCAATACCGCGACTACTACATCACGGCGCGGATGAACGACGGCATGTCGCGGCCCGACGCCGAGGCCCAGTTGCAGAATCAGTGGCCCATCCAGGAGAACAACATCTGGTTCGACGAGATCACGCGGAACGGCGTCACCCGGCAGCTGGACCTGAGTGCCACGGGCGGGGACGACCGGTTCACCTACTTCGTGTCGGCCAGCAACTTCAACCAGGAAGGCAACGTCCTGGAGCAGTTCTTCGAGCGGTGGTCGACCCGGGTCAACCTCACCGCCCGCCTCACGGACCGATTCACCCTGGCCAACAACATCACGCTGGCCCAGACCGACTACAACGGCATCGAAGACGGCAGTGCGTGGGAGGCCCCCTTCTACATGTCGTTGTTCATGCCACCGATGCTTCCGTACTACGACGACGACGGCTTCTGGTACCATCGGCACACGAACGTCATGGGTGCGAACCACCCGGTCGGCGGCATCTACGAGAATCCGCGTACGCGTGAGACCCAACGGATCATCGAGAACATCAGCGGTGTCTATCGCTTCAACGACCAGCTCTCGGCGTCGTCGGCGTGGAGTTTCGATCTCTACAACATCCACGACTACACATTCAAGAACATGTTCTTCGGAGACGGCCGCAATTCGGGCGGCTTCTTCGACGATTCGCGGGTGGGCAACCTGAACTGGCAGGGCACCCAGACCCTCAACTACAGCACGGTCCTCAGCGACGTCCACAATCTGGACGCGGTGGCCGGGTACGAGGCGAGCAAGAATGATCGCGAGCGCACCAACGTCTGGGGTGAAGGCTTTGCCCACCCCAACCTGACCCAGGGCGCCAGTGCCGCCATCACCCAGGGCACGACCACGAAGGACGAGTACGCCTTCGAGTCGTACTTCGGTCGGCTGAACTACGACTACGACCGGACCTATTTCATCTCCGCGTCGTATCGTCGCGACGGCTCCTCGAGGTTCGGCCCCGACAAGCGTTGGGGTGACTTCTGGTCCGTGGGCGCCGGCATCACGCTGACGAACATGTCGATGGTCGAGGACATCGACCTCTTCGACTACCTGAAGCTGCGCAGCAGCTACGGTCAGGTCGGAAACGCCGAGATCGGTGACTACGCATGGCGTGGTCTCTACGACTTCGGGCGCGACTACGACGGCCTGCCGGGCTCGGCTCCCGACGGCGTCGCCAACCCCGGACTCACCTGGGAGTCGCAGGGATCGTTCAACATCGGTCTCGACTGGGCCGTCATGGACAGCCGGCTCAGCGGCACCGTCGAGTACTACAAGAAGTCATCCGAGGACCTCCTCCTGAACGTGCCGACCTCCCTCACCACCGGGTTCCGCAGCACGCTGCAGAACTTCGGTGACATGGAGAACTCCGGCGTCGAGGTTTCGCTGCACGCCGACCTGGTGCGGGGCGAGGACTTCGACCTCGGTGTGGACTTCGGCATCACCACGCAGAGCAACAAGATCACGAAGCTCCAGGAACCGATTCTCTCGGGCACGAAGCGTCGCGAGGAAGGTCGGGACTACCAGGAGTACTACCTGTACGGATGGGCGGGAGTCGATCCGGCGAACGGTGACCCCCTGTGGTACACCGACGAGACCAAGACCACGACCACCAACAACCTGAGCCAGGCCGAGCGTTTCTACGACGGCAAGACCGCCACCCCCAAGCACCTGGGAAGCTTCGGCTTCAACGGGCGGTACAAGGCCTTCACCTTCAGCACCCTCGCCACCTACATGTTCGGCCACCACCTCTACGAGGGCGCCGAGCGCTTCTACCACGGTGACGGGCGGTACCTGCCGCGCTCCACCTCGTCGTGGGCGTGGGAAAACAGCTGGAGGCAGCCGGGCGACGAAGCGCTGTTCCCGCGGGTATCATGGGGTGGCGTCAACAGCTCACAGCCGTCCAACGCCGACCGGTGGCTGGACAAGGGCGACTACATCCGGTTCAAGGACATCTCCCTGTCCTACCAGTTCCCCGAAGCCATCGCGAACAGCCTGCGCTTCAGCTCGCTGCGGGCGCACCTCAACGTGACGAACGCCTACACCTGGGTGGCCGACGAGAACCTCCATTTCGATCCTGAACAGATCGTCAGTGGTGTCTACAACACGGGTACGCCGAACGCCAGGACATTCAGCCTTGGGCTCACCTTTGGGTTCTGAGCAAGGAACACGCGTCAGCGTAAACATCACTTCTTCGAATAAGGTACGATCATGAGATTCCTGAAGAATGCGAAGATTGCGGTGCTGTTGCCTGCGATCATGGTCGTGTTCGCCTGTGACGATCTTGCCCTGGAGCCCCACGACGCAGTCTCCAACGATGCGTATTTCTCGCAGATCGGGGACTTCCGGGCGGCGATCGTCGGCGTGTACGACCAGTTGGCTCTCGCCGACTACTACGGCCGCAGCGTCCACCTCATGTCCGACATCATGGGTGAGGACGTGAAACAGAATGGTTCGGCGAACCGGTATCAGGAGTTTGCCGATTTCGAGGGCCAGGTGGTCACCGGCCACGGCTACGAGACCGAGTTGTGGGCCGAGGGCTACGAAGGCATCAACATGCTCAACAGCATCATCAACTCGGACTTCGAGCCCACCGCGGGAGTGAGCGCCGAGTTCAATCAGATCGTGGGTGAAGCGTACGCCATTCGCGGGTTGATCTTCTTCGACCTCGTGAAGATGTATGCCCAGCACTACACCTTCAGCGGTGGAGCCTCCCATCCGGGTGTGCCCATCGTCCTGCAGTCCGATGTGACGAGCCTCCCCTCCCGGAACACGGTGGCAGAGGTCTACGCCCAGGTCGTCTCGGATCTCAACACCGGGATCTCGATGATGACCCAGACCCGGCGTGGGGCCTTCATGATGACCAAGGAGGCAGCGCAGGCCCTGCTGTCCAGGGTCTATCTGTACATGGAAGACTGGTCCAACGCCGAGAGCATGGCCTCGACGGTCATCAACAGCGGCAAGTTTTCGCTCGTCGAAGGACAAGCCTACGTGGATCAGTTCAGGACCGGCGGTTCGTCCGAAGCGATCTTCGAGATCCAGAACACGGATACCGACAACCGGGGCAGCGATAGTCTGGGCGGCATGTACCGCGCCTCCGGCTACGGCGACTATCTCCCGGCCAAAGATCTCCTGAACCTCATCAATCCGGGCGACATCCGGATGCAGATGTACGTGACGGATTCCAACCTCACGGGGATCTACGCATCGCAGCGGGTCAACAAGTGGCCCACGCAGCAAAACACGGACAACATTCCCGTGATCCGGCTGTCGGAGGTCTACCTGAACCGGGCCGAGGCCCGGGCACGGCAGGGTCAGGCCGCCGCAGCGCAGGCCGACCTGAATCTGATCCGGCAGCGGGGCCTCGCGAGCGCACCCGCCGTCACGGCTACCGGCCAGGCACTGATCGACGAGATTCTCGTCGAGCGGCGGATCGAGTTGGGATTCGAGGGCCATCGAATCCACGATCTGATGCGCAACAAGATGGACATCGTCCGGGTCGACGTGACCGGAGACGTGGCCAACATGGCCTACCCCTGCAACTTCTGCGTGCTTCCGATTCCGCAGCCGGAAACGGACACCAACCCGAACATCACGCAGAACGCCGGATACTGATGTAGCAGCACGAGGTCGGGCAGGGGGCCTGCGGGCCCCCCGTCCGCCCTGGGAAGGAAGCAGGCCCGCAGGAGAGAGCTTGTTCCTGCGGGTCTTCTTCTTTTCTCGGGTGTCTTGCGGCCCGGCTCCCCCTCCGGGGCAGAAACCACTCGGTCGCCCCGAGAGTATCTCTATTGGAGCTGGCCGTACCTGTCCCTCACGAAGCGGGACCTTCCTTCATGAGCCGTCGCGCGATCCTCCCCCTCGGCGTTCTCCTGGCGAGCGCGTGTACCGCGTCTTCTCCCTTCCAGACCCCGCCGAATGCGCGTGCGGCAACGGGGGAAGCCGCCCCGGGAGTGATCGTCTACGGCGTGGTGGTGGACCACGAGTCGGAGGACTCCCTGTCCGGCGTCAGCGTCTCGCTGGCCTCGGGCCCGAGCGGGATCCGGGGCCGCGGAACGCAGGTCACCGATGAGGCAGGCGAGTTCAGCTTCGAGGGGGTTCCGGAGGGAACCTACCGCGTGGTGGTGAGGCTCGACGGATACCGGGACATGGCCGACACCCTCCAGGTGCCCGCCAACCGCAATCTGGAGGTGATCCTCCCACTCTCCATGGGCTCCGGCTCGTTCGAACCCATCATCGTGGCACGCCCCATCCCGGAGGCTCCCCGGGGCTACGAACGCCGAAGGGCCGGCGGGTCGCGCTTTCTCATCACCCGAGAAGACATCCTGGAGCGCGAACCTCGCTATGTCTCCGAGCTCCTGCACCGAATGCCGGGGGGAATCGTGGTTCCGAGTCCTCCGTACGGGTACGAGCTCCTCCTCCGAAACCAGTGCCTGCCCGGCATCTGGGTGGACGGGGTACAGAGGGCCGGGACGCGGAGCATCGACCAGGTCGTCACCCCCCGGGATGTGGAGGCGGTGGAGGTCTACCACGGCTTCGAGCTGCCGGTGGAGTTCGGGGTGGATTCCTGCGGTGGCATTCTGGTGTGGACGAGACGGGGCCCCGCGCTACCGCCCAGCAATGCCACGGAAGAAGGCTCCCGGTCCGGGATCTGGGGTCGATTGGTCAGCGCAGCGATCATCGTCGCCGCGGTCCTGATCGTGACCCGGTAGCCCCTCAGACGTCTCGAGTCCAGGCGCCGCCCGGCAGCCTCTTGCGCACCTTGGCCCAGGTCGAGGCCAGATGCACGAGATTCGACGCCGTCCGCCCCTGTATGCTGCCGTGGGCCAGCGCCGTCCGCAGCCCGTCCGGCGTGTTGGGGTGGTGCGGCACCTCGACCCACGCCCCGGCCACCTCACCCAGCGTATGGGCATCGGATCCCGCCCCGCGCAGACACTGATGTCGCGCGGCCAGATCGTGGGCAGGCTCGTTCAGGCGACCCGGGTGGAGTCGGGCGTTGAACACCTCGACCACCTCGCACAAGGCAGCCAACTCCTCGGCGTAGCGCCCCGAGCCCCCCTTGCCACGGGCGTAGGGGTGCGGAAGGTAGGCAATGCCCCCCTGCTCGCGGATCCGCTCGCAGGTCTCGCGCGCAGGCGTGCCCCTGGGAATCACTTCGGACAGGTAGAGCCCGATCACGTCGATCCCCTCGGCCGTCTTCACCTCTTCACCCGCAATCACCCGGTCGGGGTAGCGGGCCGCCATGGCGAGCGCCACCTCGAGCTCGTTGTGGTCGGTGATGGCGATGCGCTCGACACCGCGGGCCCGCGCACGGGCCAGGACACGCTCGGGATCCGAGAGGCAGTCCCATGACCCGTGGGTGTGCAGATGCAGATCGAGGCGCAGGCGAGCGGAGGAAGGCGTATCGGCGCTCCAGAGCTCGTCGAGCAGTGCGGAGGCGGCCGCCTCGAGTTCGGAGGGAGTGCCGGCGTTGTCCAGGATGTGGTGGGCTCGTGCACGCTTCCCGGCCGCGTCCCCCTGGGCCGCCATCAGGCGCCGGGCCTCGTCGCCGTTCATACCCCGATCACCCACGAGCCGGGCGAGCCGTACCTCGGCGGGCGCGTCGACAAAGACGACGCGGTCGAAGTCGGCCTCACGGCCGGTCTCGAACAGAAGGGGAATCTCGGCCACCACCAGGGCGTGCCCCTCTGCGCGCTGCTCCTCGATCCACCGGTCCATCCGCTCGCGGATCCGTGGATGGGTGATGGCCTCGAGCCGAGCGCGGGCCTCATCGTTCCTGAACACGATGTCGCGCAAGCGGGCGCGATCGAGGGTGCCGTCGGCGGCGATCACCTCGCTGCCGAACATGGCGCGGACCGCCTCGAGGCCCGGAGTGCCGGGCGCCACCACTTCACGGGCCACCTCATCGGCACTGACCACGGGCACGCCCGCCCTGCGCCAGAGCTCGGCCACCGTCGACTTGCCCGAGGCGATGTTGCCCGTGAGCCCTACGGTGAGCGTCATTCGGCTTCCGTTGCCGCGACGGCTCGGGGGGTGCGACGGCGCCGGAGCCAGAGCACCGCGCCCACCACCAGGAAGATCAACGCCCACCCTCCACCGACCACCGAGCTCGCCCGCTCCCAGCTTTCGCCTGCCACGAATCCTATACCCATGTAGAGAGCGGCCCAGGCCAGCAGACCCGGAATCTCATAGAGCAGGAACACCGCAAACGGCACCCCCGCCGCTCCACTCGCCACCGGCATCACGGTACGTGCGAAGGCCACGAGGCGGGCCAC
Organism: uncultured Gemmatimonadaceae bacterium; assembly: GCA_964521385.1. Classification (GTDB taxonomy): domain Bacteria; phylum Gemmatimonadota; class Gemmatimonadetes; order Longimicrobiales; family Gaopeijiaceae; genus Gaopeijia. The sequence goes on from CAZFRU010000013.1 coordinate 87,653, forward strand.
CGTGACCGAATAGATGGGGTGCCCCGACAGGAACCGCCCGGTGGTGGCGTCATGGCGCGCCAGCGCCCGCGCTGCGAACCCGTGGCCGCCACGCAATGCCTCGCCCGTCCGGCGGCCGATCCAATAGCCGCCGACGTCGCCGGCAAACCCGCCACCGACCGCCGCCAGCGCCACGGACGCCAGCCCCATCTGACCGTCGAGGGCGAGGGCTGTGGCAAAGGCCGTGGCCACCCCGGAAGGCACCACCAGACCGGTCACGAACACCGTCTCCAGAAAGGCCAGCGCCGCCAGCAGCCAGGGTCCGTAGACCTCGACCAGAGCCGGCAGCTGCCGGAAAAAGGTCGCGGCGTCGAACACTCCGTTCAGCGGCCTTCGCGCTTGAAGACGACCAGGATGTCGTCGGGGGTGTCGCGCAGCTGGTCAGGGCCATACGAGCGGATCTGCATGTTGCGTTCCCGCCGCAGGTCCTCGAGTTCGTAGAGGGTGTCCCACGAATCCCTCGATCCGCCCCCCGAGTACTGGTCCTCGAGCCAGCTGGTGAACTGCTTGCGATCGGGGTAGCGCCCGAAGTTCTCGCGTGCGTGCTGCTGCAGGTCGCCCACGATCTTTTCCATTTCCGACTGGGTCGCCGTGCGCAGGATCGGGTTGACCACGGGCTGCGCGTGGTCCAACACCCAGGCCCGCGACCTCGGAAAGTAGAGCGCGACTCCGAGCACGACGAGCAGGACGATGATGAGTTTGAACATGCGACCTCCAGTCACATACCACGGCGCATGGCGGCCGCCCAGCGCACGAACCGCTCGAGTTCGTCGGCTGGGGGGGTGGCGTCGGGATCACCGTACGCCGTCTCCATGCGCCACCGCATATAGGCCCGTGGGGGTAGAGGCAGGAAGGGCGCGCGACGGGTCCAGTCCCGAGCCCGAAAGGCCCAGGCCATACCCAACAGCGCCGGAATCAGCCCCGGGCGTCGAATGGCGAGCTTCAAGAAGGGTCGGATCATGGTCGCTGACACGCTCGTCGAGACATCCGCCTGATACTACAAAGGTATGCCGCCGCAGCCGCGCGAGACAACGCTCACGACGACGGCCAACCCCGACGACCGAGCTCCCTACGAGAAGTGCGGCCCTTCGGTTCCGCCGGGGTCGGGGCCATGGTAGTGTGCGGAATCACCCTCGACCACCACCCCTGACGAGAATCGACCCATGACCGTACCCGTCGCGCTCTACCCTCCTGGCACCCGCATCACCGTGCAGCGGGGGCGCCTGCCCATGGACCCGGCGCTCGTGGGACGCACCGGATTGGTGGTGGAGGTGTCGAGCTATCGGCACCACCGATGCGGAGTGGTGCTCGACGGCGAAGAGCAGGTGCGTGAGTTTCGCGAAGATGAACTCGTGAAGATCGCGCCCGCGACCGCACGCGCGACGGGCTGAACGATGACCAACCGCCTCGCGGGCGAGACATCGCCCTACCTTCTGCAGCACGCCCACAACCCGGTGGACTGGTACCCCTGGGGTGACGAGGCGCTGCAGCGTGCCCGCGAGCTCGACCGCCCCATCTTCCTGTCGATCGGCTATTCGGCCTGCCATTGGTGCCACGTGATGGAGCGCGAGTCGTTCGACGACCCCACCCTGGCCTCGGTGCTCAACGCGGACTTCGTGTGCGTGAAGGTCGATCGCGAAGAGCGACCCGACCTCGACGGCATCTACATGCGCGCAGTACAGGCGTTGACGGGTCGCGGCGGTTGGCCCCTGAGCGCCTTTCTCACCCCCGAGGGCGTGCCCTTCCATGGAGGCACCTACTTTCCACCCGAGCCGCGGCAGGGCATGCCGTCGTTCCGGCAGGTGCTGGGGGCGGTGGCCGACGCCTGGACCAACCGTCGAGGGCAGGTGGAGGAGAATGCCGAGCAGCTGAGGGCGGCGCTGCAATCGGTGGATGGGGGCGGGAGTGGGGCCGAGAGCGGGGCGGGAAGCAGCGAGGTGGGTGGCGCAGGATACGAGGAGCCGGGCATGGCCATGGCGCGGCAGGCGTATCTCACCCTCCGCGGCCAGTTCGACACCCTGCACGGGGGATTTGGGGGCGCACCGAAGTTTCCGCAGCCCGTGAGCCTCGAGTTCCTGCTGGCGTTGCATGCCTCCACCCACGACCCGGCGCCCCTGGACCTCGTGGTGCAGACGCTCCGCCACATGGCGCGGGGGGGCATCCGCGATCATCTCGGCGGTGGCTTTCACCGGTATGCGGTCGACGCCCGCTGGCTGGTGCCACACTTCGAGAAGATGCTCTACGACAACGCCCTGCTGGCTCGTGTCCATGTCGAGGCGTGGCGGGCGACGGGTCTCGACGAGCTGCGCGAGGTGGCCGAGTCGACGCTCGACTACCTGCTGGATGACCTCGCCGATCCGCGGGGCGGCTTCTACGCCGCGCGCGACGCCGATTCAGAGGGTGAAGAGGGACTCTTCTATCTGTGGACCCCAGCGCAGGTCGCCGCGGTAGCGCAGGACGCGGGAATCGAGGAGGCCGAGGTACGGCTGTTCACGCGTCTCTACGATGTGCAGCCCGGAGGCAACTTCGAGGGCCGGAGCATCTTGCATCTACCGCATGGAGTGCAGGCCGTCGCCCGCAGCGAGGGGATCGAGCCCGAAGCGCTGCGCCAACGGCTGGCGCCCCTGAAGGCCGCATTGCTTCGCGCACGGGCGCTCCGTGAAGCGCCCTTTCGCGACGAAAAGGTGCTCTGCGTATGGAACGCGTTCGCGGTGCGTGCCCTGGCCGAAGCCGGCGTCGCCTTCGGCCGGGAAGACTACCTGCAGGCGGCAACGGCGGCAGGCACCTTTCTGCTCGAGGCCCTGCGGCCCGAGCAGCGGCTGTTGCGCGTCTGGATCGATGGTCACGCCCACGTCGACGCCTTTCTCGAGGACCACGCCGCGCTGGGCAACGCCATGCTCACCCTCCACGAGGCGACGCTCGATCCGAGATGGCTGGTCGAGGCCGAACGGCTGGCGGACGAGGTGGTGGCCCGCTTCTGGTCGGACGACGCAGGCGTGCTTCACGACACCGCCGCCGACGCAGAGCCTCTGGTGGTGCGACCCCGCGAGATCCTCGATACCGCCACGCCGTCGGGGAACTCGCTGGCCGTGGAGTTGCTGGCCCGCGCCGGGCACCTGTTCGGGCGCGACGACTGGACCGAGGTAGCTCGCCGGGTACTCGCCCGCGAGGCGGAGGCAGCCGGTCGCTACCCCACGGCATTCGGTCGGCTGCTCACCCAGGTCGTGCGCATGGCGTCGCCCCCGGTCGAGATCGCGATTCTCGGCCCGGCGGACGACGAGCGCACCCGGGCGCTGCTGGCCGCGGCCTGGGAGGGTGTGCACCCCAACCGGTCGATCGTGGGCGGTGCGGGTGCGGGCGGTGACGGCGGTGCGGGGGATGGTGGCGGCGACGGCGGTGCGCTCGGCGGCGGTGGCGGTGTGGGTGCCGGCACCTCGGGCCGATCCCCCCTGCTCGAAGGTCGTGGTACGATCGGCGGTGCCCCCACCGCATACGTGTGCCGGGCGTACACGTGCGAGGCCCCGGTCACCGAGGCGGAAGGGGTGCGAGCGGCGCTGGGGATTTCGGAACCGTAGGGGGAACGGCACGGCTCAGGGCGGTCAGGCACTGGGCACTCGACGTCGGAATCTCGAAAGTCCCCAGTAATGGAATCCCGTTTCTGTTTATCTCCGCCGCGCCGGAAGGAGGCGGATCGTCGAATCGACAAGATCTTTCGATATCTTCTGAATGTTACCTACACAAGAAATCGAATGCCGTCCGTAGAATTGGAACATCGCCTCCAAATACGCCTCCCTGCGCGGTACCGTCGGCCTCCAACTCCAGCCTTTCCCAGCGGGGAGGGTGCAAGGCGCGTGGACCCGCCCTGCTTCTTGTGGCCTGCACGGCAAGCGGCACGGGAAGCATGGTCGTGGCGCGGGCCGCCCCGGTCGATTTGCACGACGAACGGCACGAACGTCATAATCGATTGCGCACGCGGCATCGAGCATCGAGGTGGGCCCCGGCGCAGGTCATATGAGCGACCCCCGACCGTCACCCATGGACGGAACCGTGACTCCAACACCGTGCGGATGGCCCACAACGCCCCGACCCCCGGCGAACTCGAGGAGCGGCTCACTCGACTCCACGACGACAGCTTTGGCTGGGCGTTGAGTTGTTGTGACTGGAATGACGCGGAGGCAGAAGACGTGCTTCAAAATAGCTATGTGAAGGTCCTCTCGGGGCAGGCCCGTTATTCGGGCCGCTCGAGTTTTCGCACCTGGCTGTTCGGGGTCGTACGGCTGACCGCGCTGGAGCAGGGGCGCCGCGAGGCATCACTGCGGCGGCGGGCCGACGGGGCGGCGCACGAAACCGATGTGGCCGTGGACCCCTACGGTGCGGATGGATTGGTCGACGATGAACGCAGCCAGATCTTGAGGCGGGCGCTCGATCAGCTCCCGGAACGACAGCGGCAGGTGAGCCACCTGGTGTTCTATCAGGGACTCACCATCGCAGAGGCCGCCGACGTCATGGGGGTATCACTGGGATCGGCTCGTACCCACTACCATCGGGGTAAGGAACGCCTGAAGAGCCTCCTCACCCCCGAGGAGATACTGTGAACGACGAACGACCGCGCGACCCCGAGCTGGAAAGCGCCTTCCAGGCGCTCAAGTCCGACGATCGGCGACGTACGCCCGATGTCGTCACCATGCTCGCGCGCGCTCGCGGCGAGGCCGCTCGCCACACGACCGCCCCCCTGCCCTTCCGTCGGCGGGGCTGGGTCCGCTGGGGGATTTCCGGAATGTCGGTGGCGATGGCCGCCGCCCTGGCCGCGATTCTCCTCACCCGAGGTGACACCGCGCCCGTCGACGACTTCGATCGTGTCGTGCTGGCCTACCTCGAGTCGTCCTCCACCTGGCACTCGCCCACCGACGCGCTCCTACGCGTGCCGGGTGATGAAATGATCCGCACCGTACCGAGGGTCGGCGCACGCCGCCCGTCACCCCGAGACCCCGACTCATGAACTGGATCCGAACCCTGACGACCACCGCCGCAGTACTCGCGGTGGTTGCGAGCCCCACCGTGTTGCGCGCCCAGGACTCCTCGGCCGAGGGCGATCAGTGGGCACGCGAGGTCTTCGCCCCCGAACTGCTCATGCAGCATCGGCGCGCCATCGGGCTCACCGACGAGCAGCGAGACGCCGCCAGCCGCCTCATTCAGGACCTGCAAGGCCGGGTCGTGAGCCTGCAATGGGAACTGCTCGATGAGATGGAGAGTCTGACCGAATCCCTCAAGGGTTCCCGAGTCGACCTCGACCGGGCACTGGACCGCTTCAACAGCGTGCTCCAGAAGGAAGACGAGATCAAGCGCCTTCATCTCGAGCTGCTGGTGCGACTCAAGAACCTGTTGACCCCCGCGCAGCAGGAGCGCCTGAAGCAGCTCCGTGACGAGAGCGCCGGAGGGGGCGCCTGAAGCAGCTCCGTGACGGGAGCGCCGGAGGGTGCGCCTGAAGCAGCTCCGTGACGAGAGCGCCGGAGGGTGCGCCCGAAGCAGCTCCGTGACGAGAGCGCCGGAGGGTGCGCCTGAAGCAGCTCCGAGAGAAGAGCGCCGGAGGGTGCGCCCGAAGCAGCTCCGTGACGAGAGCGCCGGAGGGGGCGCCTGACGGCGTGGACGACCAGGCGCCCTGGGCGTCTTGTCACGATCGCCGGTCCGGGGGCCGGCGCTGACCCCCTCGATCTACCTACCGCCCTCGACCGCGTCTGTATTCCCGTTCGGCCCTAGAAATCCGCAAACTGAGGCGTCCCATCCAGACATGGACGGATTTGCGGTGGCCGCGACGAGCTCGTCCGGGAGTCCGCTCGGAGACACCAGTGGCGAACGCTGGCGGACTACTGAGCGGCGATCGAGGGCCTGCCCCACCCGCCGAGACCTCGAAACCCCTCGATGTACCTCCTGAGGGTGCCCGAAGAGATCCCGAAACCTGCCGTTAGATTTCTGGTGTTCGCGTGATGGTGGGTGCCGGATGAAAGAGGAGGTGGCGCATGGGTGGGT
>CAZFRU010000014.1:0-83040 GCA_964521385.1 uncultured Gemmatimonadaceae bacterium
ACACCGCGCACTCGAACTGATCCAGAACATCTGCTTGTAGTCAGAAACCGGAACACCAGCTTCGAACGAAGTGCTTGCCTCGCAATGACAAACCCAACCGCCATTGGGTGGAACTTCAGTTTAGGGGGATTGGACCATGAGATTTCTACTCACTGGTGCGGTTGCGCTCTTCGTTCCGTTGTTGGGGAGTTCACCCGATCTTGGAGGCAAGGATGTCTTGCTCGTTGGGGACCACGCTGCAACGTGCCTCCACTGTGCGGAGTACCCAGACAACGAGCACGCTGCGCCCTTGCTGATGCCTCCGGAGAGGAATTACTCGGTGGGGGATGGATGGCACGACTCCCCTTGGAGCCCCAACTGTACGGTTGCCCATGGCGTGTGCGGAGGTGAGGAGGATGACACGGACTCTCCGGACTCGCTGGTCGACGAGGTGCGGATTGCTGTGGCGGCGTTCTCGGTGGACCGCCTCGCGGGTCTCGTGCGATCCGATAGGGTCTTGCTCAACCGCGAGCGCGGTGCCATTCAGGTGCTGGCGTGCGATGGAGTTCAGGTCTATGGGCATCTGCCCCTAGGGAAGGCGCTCATCCAGTCGCTTCAGGCTGAGTTGGATCAGTAGGACTTGTACTTGAGACTCGAACTGTGGCACGCTGTCGGGCCGGTTCACGATCAAGGGGAAGATACCTCGCGCCTCGTAGACCGGCCCGGTTGCCTCCCCCTTGAGTTAGCACCTGGACGGGCGGATTATCCACGTAGGATGGTCGGCCGTCCACGGCTTCCCGAAGGTCGCCGCGGGGGCGGGGCAGGGCACTTCGTAGCTTCTCGCTGGTCTGTTTGGGTGGGAAATGGCGGGAGGGTGAGGGCGTAGGGTCGAGGTTCGAAAGTGAGTCAGGGAGAGCGATACGCGATTCCCTGCTTCGTTCGGTCCCCAAGTCACAGCTGGCACGCTCGAGGCAGGTTGGGCGTCTTTCTTCGAAACCGGCGGACAGCGGGTATTGTGCGTTCAGGTCGTGGACGCCGCAGTGGCCCCGGTGAAGGACGCCACGGGGGGGAATGGACCCGTCGATGGACCCCGGCGTGGCGTCCGTCGCCGCCACCGACGAACGGAGCCTTCCCCCCCGACCCCGCCACCGCGCTCCTGGATTGCATAAATTGTCTTCATGCGTGAAGACTCGGACACCGCCCTCGAGGGGCAGCTCGCGGCGTGGGCCGCCGCCGCCGGTTGTCGGCTGTGCGTGCTGTTCGGCTCCCGTGCCGGAAGTACGCGGCTCGTGGCCGGCGATACCGATATCGCCCTCCTGTTCGCAGCGCTACCGGAGCCTCGTCGCCGGCTCGAGATCATCGGCGAGATCCAGGGAATCTGCGGCCGGTCGCGGGCCGACGTCGTCTTTCTCGACGTGCGCACCGACCCGGTACTCCGGTTCGAGATCTTTCGCGGCGGGAAGCCACTGCATCAGGCCGTCCCCGGGTTCTTCGTCGATGAGAAGGTGAAAGCTCTCATGCTGTATGAAGACGCTCTACCCTTTCGTCGGCGCCTGCGCGAGAGTGTCAGAGCGGCATCGAAGGTCGGCACGGATGTCTCCTGAGGTCCTGGCCCGCAAGCTCCGACGCCTGCGGGGATATCTCGTCGATCTCGAGCGGCATCGAGGTCGGAGCGCGGACGAACTCCTGGCCGATCCGTATGAGGTCGAGCGCCTGATCGAGCTGGTAGTACAGGTCTCGGTCGACGTGCTGTCGCACCAGCTCTCAGACCGCGGAGTCAGCCCAGCTTCGTACCGTGCCACCTTCGAACTTGCCGGCCGCGAGGGGGTTGATCCCGGTGGATTTGGCGCAACGGCTCGCCGGAGCTGCGGGCCTCCGCAGTATCCTCGTGCATCTTTACGAGGAGATCGACTATGAGATCGTGGCCGACAGCATCGCACCGGCGTTGGACGACTTCGGAGCGCTGGCCGCCCGACTGGGGCGGCAGCTACCGAGCGGCGAATGAGGTGCCAGGCCCGAGGGTTCCCGGGCAGAACCCGTCGGTCCCTCAGGCTCCGCGCACCTGAACAGTGGGACGGGTTCAGCCGAGTTCTGTCACATTCAGGATCACGTCGCTGAGCCGATAAACCTGAACTGAATGCGGTGCTCGCTCATCTCGCCTGCCCGGATGTTGCTTTGGAGCGCGCACGAAGGAGCTCCCCAAGCGTTTCTGGGACTAGGCAGAGTCCGCGTGAACCCGATCGGCCACTCTTCGAAAGTCCCGCCACGACATCCACTTCGCCGCAAGCAGGGCTTCCGTCTTCGTCCCACCTTGGTCGAGCCGCAACTCCACGCCGCGCACGCGAGCGAAGCGCAGCAGATATCCTGGCGACGGGAAATCCGCTCTCCGCATCATGCGTGCGATGGTAGCCCGGGAGAGCCACGTACCCTCTGCACTCGATCACCCCAGGCGCCACGACGCGCCCCGTCCACGCCGTAGCGGGATCCAGCACAGTGAAACGAACACCCAAAGCCATTGCGGCAGAGATCAGGGCGTGCGCCGCTGTGTCAAAGTTGCCGATGACGTGGATCGGCACGTCTTCGATAGCACGGTGGACTTCGACACCCCACTCCACAAGCTCAGCCACGTCTTCCGGGGCCGATCGCACCAGAAAACCCGTCCAACGAACAGCGGGGGGCTGAGGAAGAGTCGATCTGAACCTGACCCCGGCGATGGGGCGCAGCTCATGCCTAAACGAGACGACGCAGATCATCGCGCCCTCCCGACAGGGAGAGCGGATAAGGAGCAGGACTGGTCAATTCGCTCCGCAACCGCTAACGCAGACAGCATCGTAGTACTCGCCAAGAGGGGGCGGGCCGGAACAAATATAGTCCGTGAGCAGGTCACAGCGCTCGCCCACCGCGGCTGCCGCACATTTGTTCCCAACAACCCGGACTCCGTCGGATCCCGGATTGATCGAGAGGGGCAGGAGGGCGAAAACGAAGCTCGCCGCACCGGCAACGCTGGCCACCGTAATCTTTTTCATCGAATCATCTCCAAGCTCCACTGCTTGATAACTGGCCAGGGATCCTCGGCCGTAGTGAACAAATTCGTACCCTCGGGATCCACGGCAATACGGGTTGCCGTGATCGGAAGAACCAGCTCTCGGCGAAATTCACCATCCCAACCGAACACGTGAATACGCCTACGATACGTGGGATCGTTGGGGTCGTCCTCCCCCATCCCGCACCCGCAGAAGAGCAGGAACACCTCGTCGTCCGATGCGGCAACGCTCGTATAGGCGAGCTCGTTCTCTTCGGTATCCCAGAAGAACCGGTTGTCCTCGATATAGAAACTGGTGGTGGTCTCGCGGGGCCCGGAGGACGTGCTGAGCAGGTCACCGTCTGTCGAGTAGATGTCCAAGCGGTTCTTCGAATAGAACGCGACGGCGATCCGCTCACCCTTGGGGTCGGCGACCATACCCGCCCGATTGACGAGACGAACGCCCGCTGAGTGGCCCACGTCGTCGAGAGAAAAGGGTGGACGGCCCACCTTCATCAAGGCCCCCCATCGAGATCGAAGAACATGAGTACCGCTTCGTCGCCAAACAGACCGGCCGAAACGATCCGATCGTCCAGCACTTCGGGGTACTCGGTAGTGGTCGCGACCTGCAGCGGGATACTACCCACCACCTCCAACGTTTTCGCTGCGGTCAACTTCACGCGCGAGATGCGACGATTGTAGAAGTCATGAACCCAGACCGACGGCCGAGTGGCATCCCGAACCGGCGAGATACCCCCCGGAGCTTGAAATTCCCGTGGCCCTTCGCCATGCGATCCTACCCGCGCGACCACCGTCCCTGTTTGGAGATCGACAGCAGCAAGGTGAGGAGCAATCTGCGAGTCGCCCACGAAGAGCACATCGCCGACCACCTCTATAGCAATGGTCTTCCCAAAATCGTCGTCACCGCCGATGCTTCGCACCAGGACCACCGTGTCCTGGGTCCATTCCTGCGGCTCGAGGGTTCTCGTTGCCATGCTTCCGACAGCCGACCGGGTCGGAACCTCACCCACCTCCATGCTATTCGTGGTTGATCCACCCCCCTCAAGCGAGGCGAACATGAGAGCCACGGTGGCGGTTGCTGCCACCCCCATCATCAGATCGCTCATCTTCATGCTCTCTCCTCTACTGGATCGGATCTCACGTCGGCTCGCATCCGGTATAACATGCGTAGTCGATGTGGTCCTCGTGGAACGTACTGCAAATGAAGTCATCCGCCCGTTTGCAGGAAGTCGCCTGGGCACAGGCATCGCTCACCTGTACGAGGCCGGGCCCGGAATCCAGAGAGATCGGGAGAACCGCGAGCAGAGTCGCAGCAACGGCAGCACCAGCGAGACGTAGCATTGATACCTCCAGGTAGAGACCCGCCCAGTCTCGGCGAACCAGTCCGCACGAGGCCCACGGGTGCGAGTGTGTGAGTTGAAATATGAAACACGGTCCAAGTGGGTGTACACCCTGGATTCCGTCACGTCCAGACCCAATTCGTCTCATCGCAATCGCTCGTCTCGCTCACTGTCCTGCCGATGCAGGCCGCCCTCTCCGTTGAGGTGTTCCCACCCAACTCTGCTCAATTGGCGTTGTCATCCGACAGCCCCCGTGAAGAACCGCCGCCCTTCGTACGTACGGACAATGATCGGCGCCCGACCCACACACCCACGGGGCCCACCCGTGGGCTCCACCCAACGAGGTCTTCCCGATGACGATGCCCCGACGAAGCGACCGTTCCCGACTCTCCTTGAGCTTTGCCCTCGCCGTGACGGGGATGCTGGGCCTGGGCCGAGATGTCTCGGCCCAGGCTGTCGAGCTCGCGGGAGCCTGGTCGGGGGCGCTGAGTGTGCCGGGCGCGACCCTGCGTCTGGTGTTTCACCTGGAGGAGAGTGCCGACGGTTGGACGGCGACCATGGACTCGCCCGACCAGGGTGCACGGGGCATCCCCGGTGGAGCGGTCAACGTCACCGCCGACAGCCTCACCCTCGCGGTGCCGTCCATCGGCGGCAGCTATCGGGCTCGGATCGCAGGAGACTCGCTCAAGGGCGAATGGAGCCAGGGGGGCCAGAGCTTTCCCCTCGACCTGGTTCGAGGCGCCGAGGGAGGTGTCGCGCCGGCTCCGCCTCCACGCCCCCAGCATCCCGAGCCGCCCTTTCCGTATGAAGTCGAAGAGGTACGCTACCCCAATCCCACGAGCGGCTTCGAGCTGGCCGGGACGCTCACCCGTCCGCAGGGCGACGGTCCCTTTCCCGCCGTACTGCTGATCACTGGCTCCGGGCCCCAGGACCGCGACGAAGAGGTGATGGGCCACAAGGTGTTCCTGGTGTGGGCCGATGCGCTCACGCGGCGGGGGATTGCGGTGCTCCGGGTCGACGATCGGGGCGTGGGGGGTAGCACCGGTGATTTCGCCCAGGCCACCTCGGCCGATTTCGCCACCGACGTCGAGGCGGGATTGGCCTTCTTGAGAGCACACCCGGCGGTCGACGCGGGCGCCGTGGGGTTGGTGGGCCATTCCGAGGGTGGACTGATCGCGCCCATGGTGGCCGCCCGGGATCCCGACGTCGCCTTCGTCGTGCTGCTGGCCGGCCCGGGCATCGACGGTACCGAAGTGCTCGTGGGGCAGACCGCCGCCATGCAACGCGCCATCGGGGTCCCGGAAGAGCAGATCGAGGCCAACGGTCGGGCGATTCGGCAGGTGGCCGAGGTGGTGGGCACCACGCCGCGTGACGAGTGGCCGGCCAAGGTGCGTGCGGCTTTGATGACGTCCATGCCGCCCGGGGTATCACCCGAGCAGGCGGCCGCAGCCATCGACCCGCAGGTCGCCACCTTCACGAGCCCGTGGATGGCGTACTTTCTCACCTACGATCCCCGCCCGGCCCTCGAGGCCCTCGAGGTGCCGGTGTTGGCCCTGAACGGCGCACTGGATGTCCAGGTTCTGCCCGAGCCCAACCTCGCGGCCCTGCGAGCCGCGCTGGCCCACAATCGACACGCTGCCATCGAGGAGCTGCCCGCTCTCAACCACCTCTTCCAGCCTGCCGAAACCGGGCAGCCCGACGAATACAGCCAGATCGAGATGACCGTGGCACCGGCCGCGCTGACTCGCGTGGCCGACTGGATTCTCGCGGTGGTAGGCGTGCCGCCTGGTGCCTGAAGCGCAGAGCGCCTCGCACCCCCACCCAGGAGCGCTCGACGGGGGCGGCGGACCCATCCGCCGCCCCTGCGACTATATTGAGTGCTGGTCATCTCGAACCCGATCCACGGCCCCTCTTGTGCGGGCCCATGCCCGTTGTCCCATGACCCCTCGCTCGATCTCTCCAGCCTCGCGCCGCCGCCGCCTCGCCGGGCTGTCGCTTGCCGCCCTCCTGGTTCCCCTGCTCGCCTGCTCTGCCGGCACGATGCCGCCGCCCGGAAGCGCCGGGGCTCCTGCCGGGAGTCCCCCCCGCACGGCTCCGAGCGAGCGTCCTGTGCCGGCCGAGGGCCGTGCTCCGGTCCGCACCGATATCGAACCCGGAGTGGTAGAGGCTCCGGCTCTGACGGTGGCCACTCCCGCACCGTTCGGGGTCGATCTCGACACCGTGCACGCCGGCGTCTTCGATCAGGGGCGCATGTGGACCTTCGACGTGGCCCCCGCAGACTATTTCCGCACCACCTACGGCATTGCGGCCGATAGCGCGTGGTTCGCCCGGGCACGCCTCGGGGCGCTTCGGATCCCGTCGTGTTCAGCCAGCTTCGTGTCGCCCAACGGGCTCGTCATGACGAATCACCACTGTGGTCGGGAGTTCGTGTCGCAGGTCAGCGCCGAAGACGAAAACCTGCTCGACGAGGGCTTCTTTGCACGCTCGCTGGCCGAAGAGCGCGCGGTCGAGGACTTCGAGGCCGACCAGCTCATCGCCATCGTCGATGTCACGAACGAGATGGATCAGGCCGTGGGAAGTCGCACCGGCTCCGAGCGAACGGCGCGTATCGAAGAGAAGTCCGACGAGATCGTGGAGCGACTGCTCGAAGAGCGAGGCGGGGAGGACTCGGGGTTCAAGGTCGAGATCGTCTCGCTCTACAACGGCGGCCGGTATTCTGCCTACGTCTTCCGCACCTACACCAATGTGAAGCTGGTGATGGCCCCCGAACTCCAGATCGGGTTCTACGGTGGCGATCCCGACAACTTCACCTTTCCGCGCTACAACCTCGACTTCTCGTTCTTCCGCATCTATGACGATCAGGACCAGCCACTGCGGACCGACGAGTATTTTCCCTTCAATCCCGACGGCGTCAGCGACGGTGAGCCGGTATTCATCGTCGGTAATCCCGGCTCGACGTCCCGACTCCAGACTGTGGCCGAACTCGAGTTTCGGCGCGACGTGTCCGACGCTGCGGTGCTCCAGTTCCTGAAGGACCGCGCCGAGACCTTTCGCGAGTACATCGAGGCGTATCCCGAAGAGGCGGAGACCTACGATCTCCGCAACGTCCTGTTCGGGCTCCTGAATTCCGAAAAGGCCTATACCGGGCAGCTCGCAGGACTCGCCGACCCGGTCATCCTGGCGCGGCGCCGTGATACGGAACGCCGCTTCGCGGACGCCATCGCGGCCGATCCCGATCTGACCGCACGCTACGGGGGACTCATCGCCGAGATGGCCGAACTCCAGACCCGCAAGCGTCCCGCGGCCGACGGCTTCGGGGCGTTCCTTGCGCTGACCGCCGGGGAGTACGCATCGCCCACACTTCACCGCGCGCTGCTCGCCTTTCAGATCGTCAACGCTCGCCAGCAGGGTGCTCCGGAAGAGGCCACCGCCGACCTGATGGAGCAGTTGATGGCGGTGGGCGACAAGCCCACGGTACTCGACCAGATGCTCGTCGAAGCGCGGATCAACGGTTTCATCGAGGCCTACGGCGCGGATCAGCGCTGGATCGTGAGTCTACTGGGAGGACGTACGCCTGAGGGCGCGGCCGCCGTCCTGGTCGAGAACTCGGCCCTGTCCGATTCGGCGGGCGCGGTCCAGGCCGTGCGCACCGGTGCGCTCGACGTCAACGACCCCGCCTTGCGCTTCGTCGGGTTCTATGTGCCCGCCTTCGTGCGCTTTCAGCAGGTGGTCGCTTCGGCGGGTGAACGCGAAGCCGAGATTGCCGCTCTGCTCGGACGCGCGCGCTATGAGGTCTACGGCACCGATGTGCCGCCCGACGCCACCTTCTCGCTGCGGATCGCCGATGGCGTCGTGTCCGGCTACCCCTACAACGGGACCCGGGCACCCATCGTCACGACCTTCTACGGCATGTACGACCGCTATCATTCGTTCGCCCTCGAGTACGAGGCCGATCCCGAGTCGTCACCCTGGTACCTGCCGCCGCGGTGGCAGACGCCGCCCACCGGTCTCGAGCTGGCGACGCCCCTCAATTTCGTGTCGAGTGTCGACATCATCGGCGGCAACTCGGGCTCGCCGGTGTTGGACTCCGAACTGCGGGTCGTGGGTGTGGTGTTCGATGGCAATATCGAAAGCCTGTCGGGCGACTACATCTATCTGCCGGAGCTCAACCGTTCGGTGGCGGTCGATGCGAGGGGGATACTCCAGGCGCTCGACCATGCGTACGACATGGACCGGCTCGTGATCGAGTTGACCGAGGGTGTGTTGCACGCTACCGAGGCGGAAGCGGATCGGGCCCGCCGCTGACCCGCGCCGAGGGGAAACGGACGGCTCGCTGGGGGACTCCCCGTGCGGCACCGAGGGGAGCGGAGGGCCGATTCCGGGCCGCTTGACCCGCTGCCGGGGGGACGCCTATTCTGGCTGCCCCACCCTCCAACCCGGGGCGTGACTCGCGCCTTCAGGCACGTTCAGCCAGGAGATCGGACGCATGGCGTCGGCTAAGGAATATCGTACCCAGGACCTTCGGAATGTGGCGATCCTCGGACATGGGGGATCCGGAAAGACCACCCTGGTCGATGCGTTGGCCTGGGTGACGGGGACCTCGAAACGACACGGAAACGTCGATGAGGGCCAGGCTCTCACAATGCATGCGCCCGAGGAGGTGGCGCACGGCATCTCCGTGCAATTGACTCCCGCCTGGACGGATTGGGAAGGCACCAAACTCAATCTTCTGGATACCCCGGGATACCTGGATTTCACCGGTGAGGCCAAGGCGGCGGTCCGAGTTGCGGACGCCGCCGTCGTCGTTGTCGGAGCGACGGCCGGCGTCGAGGTGGGCACCGAGAAGGTGTGGGAGTACTGCGAAGAGCGTGCGCTGCCCCGTATGATCTTCGTGTCGATGATGGACAAGGACAACGCGGATTTCACCGCGGTCTACCGTGACATCAAGGCCCGGCTGACCGACAAGGTGATTCCCGTCGAGATTCCCATCGGCGAGGGTGCCGAGTTTCACGGCATCATCAACCTCTTTTCCGAGACGGCCCATCTCTACCGCAAGGGCACCCGCACCGGGGAATACGATCACGCGGAGGTTCCCGACGAGCTCCAGGCCCGCTTCGAGGAATGGGAGACCGAGCTTCAGGAGCGCCTCGCCACCATCGACGAGAAGTATCTCGAGCACTACCTCGAGGGCGGGCACTTGTCGCGCGAGGAAGCGCTGGAAGCCATGGCTCGCGGGATGGCCAGGGGCGAACTGGTGCCTCTCTTCTGCGGCAGTGGCACCACCTGCTACGGCACTCGCGCCCTGCTCAAGAAGATGGTCGAGCTGTTTCCGCATCCCGGCGAGGCCGGGGCCGAGATCGCCCGTCGTCACGGACTCGACCAGACCCTCGAGCTTCATTGCGAAGACTCCGGGCCACTGGCGGCACTGGTCTTCAAGACCAGTACCGAACCCCACATCGGCGAGTTGTCGTACTTTCGCATCTTTTCAGGTTCGATCGAGAACGGCGCCGAGGTGATCAACGCGTCCAACGGTGCTGCGGAAAAGCTGGGGCATCTTTCGATTCCGCTCGGCAAGGAGCGCCTCGAGGTGGCCCGCTTGCACGCGGGTGACATCGGGGTGGTGGCCAAGCTCAAGCATACGCACACCAACGATACCCTCTGCAGCGCGGATATGCGTCTCGCTCTCGATCCCATCGACTTTCCGCGTCCCGACATCGCGGTGGCGATCCGCGGTGAGACCCGCAACGACGATGACAAGCTCGGTGAGGTGCTGCCGAAACTGCACGAAGAGGACCCCACCTTCGTGGCGGAATTCAACGCCGAACTCCACCAGACCATCGCCCGGGGGCTCGGCGAGCTGCACCTCGACCTCCAACTCGAACGGTTGAAGCGCAAGTACAATGTGAGCGTCGTCACCGAGCAGCCCCGTATCGCCTATCGCGAGACCATCACGACGACCGCCGAAGGCCGGGGGCGATACAAGAAGCAGACGGGTGGACGGGGGCAGTTCGGTGATTGTTCGATCCGGCTGCATCCGCGCGCGCGTGGCGAAGGCTATGAATTCCAGAACTCGATCAAGGGTGGGGTGATCCCGGGCAAGTTCGTGCCCTCGGTCGATCGGGGGATCCAGGAAGCGGCGGCGAAGGGCATCGTGGCGGGGTACCCCCTCGTCGATTTTGCGGCCGAGGTCTACGACGGATCGTATCATGCCGTCGATTCGTCGGACATCGCCTTCAAGATCGCCGGCTCGATGGCGTTCCACCTCGTGGCGGAGGCGGCCGGTCCCCGGCTGCTCGAGCCCATCATGCAGGTCGAGGTGACGACGCCGGAGGAGTTCCTGGGCGATGTGCTGGGCGACATCAATCAGCGGCGCGGGCGGGTGCTCGGCATGGACTCCCGGGACGGCCGGGCCACCATCAAGGCCCACGTGCCCGAGGCGGAACTCTACAAGTACGCCAATTCGCTGCGGTCGATGACCCAGGGGCGGGCCCACCACGAACGCCGATTGGTCGGGTACGAATACATGCCGGAATTCGAGACCCAGAAGGTGGTGGCGGCTCGGGCTGCGGAGCGCAACGGCGAGGGCTGAGCCGGGGCGATCGTCCGACATCGGCGCGGGCCCGCGATTGATCCCGCACCCTTGGCATTCGTACCTTTGTGGGTTCTCTGTACCGTATGTACCCGGCGAGCTCCGGAGGCAGAGTGTCCGGTCATAGCAAATGGGCAACGATCAAGCGCAAGAAGGCGGCCACCGACGCCAAGAGGGGCGCGCATTTCACCAAGCTGATCCGTGAGATCACCGTAGCCGCCCGCGAAGGCGGGGGTTCTCCGGACTTCAACCCCCGGCTCCGGCTGGCGGTCGATACGGCGCGAGCGGCCAACATGCCCGCCGACAACATCGAACGGGCCATCAAGAAGGGCACGGGTGAGCTCGAGGGCGTGAGCTACGAAGAGATCACCTACGAGGGGTACGGCCCCAACGGGGTGGCGTTGTTCATCGAGACGCTGACCGACAACGCCAACCGCACCGTGGCCGATATTCGCTACGTGCTCGGCCGCCACAATGGCTCCCTCGGCACCTCGGGATCGGTCGCCTGGCAGTTCGACCGCAAGGGCATCTTCTGCGTCGATGCGGGCCGTTACACCGAAGACATCGTGCTCGAAGCGGCTCTCGAAGCAGGCGCGGAAGATGTGAAGCGCGAGGGGGACGAGTTCGTGGTCACCTCCGAACTGGCGTCCTTTCAGGCGGTCCAGGACGGCATGAAAGCCGCCGGGGTCGAACTCTCGCAGGCCGAGCTCACCATGGTGCCCCAGAACGAGATCGCGGTAGCCGGCACCGACGCCGAGAAGCTCCTCAGGCTGCTCGATGCCCTCGACGAGCTCGACGACGTGCAGAAGGTGCACACCAACGCCGATATCGACGACGAGGTGCTGGCGAGGGCGTAGGGGTATGACCGCGCCCGACTCCGCCGCCCGTCTCGTACTGGGAATCGACCCCGGCACCGCCGTCACCGGCTACGGGGTGGTGGCCCGACGCCCGGGTGGTGCGGTGCGGCTCGTCGAGTGCGGCGTGATCCGGACGGCGGCCGGCGAGCCACTCGCGCGTCGGATTCGCGACGTCTACGAGGGGATCGCCGCGCTCCTCGAACGGCATCGCCCCCATGCCGCCGCCGTCGAGGACGTCTTTCAGGGCAAGAACGTGAGGAGCGCCCTGACGCTGGGGCATGCCCGGGGAGCGATCCTGCTGGCCGTGTCGCTGCGGGAGATTCCGCTTGCCGAGTACACGGCGCCCGAGGTGAAGAAGGCGGTCACGGGCACGGGGCGTGCGACCAAGGACCAGGTGGCCTTCATGGTCCAGCAACAGCTCCGCCTCGCGGCCGCACCGACGCCCCACGACGCGGCCGACGGTGTCGCGGTGGCCCTCTGCCACTGCATGATGGGCAGTTGGCCGCGGCGTTGATAAGTCGCACTTCGTTCCTCCGACCACGATCCGCATGATTTCGCGTCTCAAGGGCACCCTTCTCCGGCGCACGCCGGACCGCGTGGAAATCGAGACCCGGGGAGGAGTGGTCTACGAAGTCGAGATCCCGCTCACGGTCTATCGCCGTCTTCCCCTCCTTCACGCCGAGATCGAACTGCGCACCCTCCAGGTGGTGAGGGAGGACTCGGCGGCGCTCTACGGCTTCATCGACGGCGACGAGCGCGAGCTGTTTCGTCGGCTGCTCGGGGCCACCGGCGTGGGGGCGAAGCTCGCCCTCGCCATGCTGTCGACCTACGACGCGCCCCGCCTCGCCCGTGCCATCGTCGAGGAAGACGTCACGGCCCTCAAGCAGATCTCCGGGGTCGGCAAGAAGACGGCCGAGCGGATCGTGCTGGAGCTCGCCGACAAGGTGGCCGATCTCGCGGTGGGTGGAGGCGCGCGTGCCGGCGACGGCGGTCCCGGCATGCACGAAGCGGTGGCCGCCCTGGTCTCATTGGGCAAGAGCTTTCCCGAGGCCGACGCAGCGGTGCGGGGGGTGCTGGCGGCCGGAGAAGTGGCGTCGGTCGAGGAGCTGGTGCGGAAGGCTCTCTCGGGCCGCTGATCGGGCGCGTCGTGCCGGCACGGCGTGAGTATGATATACTTCAATCATGGGTACACGTCTTCAAGTTGTTCTGAGCGAGTCGGAACTCGACGAGATCCGTGCTGCTGCGGAGCGTCGCCACAGCAGCGTCTCGGAGTGGGTTCGCAGCGTGCTTCGTGCCGAACGCGAGCGGGATCGAAAAGGGCGGTCATCGTCGGTTCGTGAACCCGCCGCGGCCGACCCAGGGGCCCTCGGGTCGGACCCGGGGCGGGTGCGTGTGGAGCTCGATCTCAGGGAAGACCTGCTCGTGGCCGTTCAGGACCGCTTCCATCTCTCCACCGCCCGAGCCGCGGTCGAGTTCGCCCTGCGCAGGGCCGCCGTGTCGCCGATGTCGAAAGACGAAGCGCTCGCGATGCAGGGCGTCGGCTGGGAGGGTGATCTCGACGCGCTTCGTGCGGGTGATTCGTGATCGTCGATACGTCGGCTTGGGTGGAATACCTGCGGGGCACGGAGAGCGTCGCCCATCGCACGCTGCGAGCCGCCGTGGAGTCGGGGGCGCCCCTCGCCACGCCGGCGCCCGTGGTCATGGAACTGCTCGCCGGCTGCGGGAGCGAGGAAGCGGCCAGCCGGATTCAGCGGCTCCTCGCTCGTTTCGAGATTCTCGACGGGGCGGGGCTCGCCGACCTCGAAGACGCAGCGTACATCCATCGCACCTGCCGACGCGGCGGCGAGACGGTGCGTTCGCTGGTCGATTGCCTGATCGCCGCAGTCGCGCTCCGGGAGCGGCGTCCGCTGCTCACCCTGGATCGGGACTTCGACGTCATTGCGCGCCACATCGGGCTCGAGTTGGCTCACGACGTAGGGCCCGGCGGAACCCTCCCGCCGGACCCTTCATGATCGTTCGCTCGTGTGACGGGACCCGTCAGTTGGTCTCGGCCAACCCCCGCACGGCTTCGGCCAGCTTCCGGACCCGGGCTCCGTCGGCCGAGCGTCCCGAGTCCGTCTCGAGGCGGGTCGACAGCGCCTGCAGAGCAGAGCGCCGCGCAGAACCGGACGCGGCCTGGGCTGCGGCGAGGTCGGCTCGCGCCTGCGTGATCCACGCCTGCGACATGGCCCCCGAGCGCTCGAGCTGATCGACGTACGCGCCCGCCAGCGCAAAGGTGTGGGGCCAGACGAACTGCGGCTGCCCCTGCGAGTTGAGATAGTCGAGACGCACCGACTTGGCCGCGTCGATCTCGTTCTGCGAAATGGCCTCGCTGGGAACCAGTTCGAAGATGTCGAGTCCGCGTGCGATGGCCGAGCTCGCCAGTACGCCGTTGTACCAGTAGACCGACCAGCTCCCCGCGGTGTTCATGCGCTCGGCATCGACGGGCCCACGGTCGTGGAAGGCGATCTCGACGGGCCGCCTGGCGTCGGTCCAATCGAAGACCGAGATGCCACCCTGGTACCACGACTGCACCATCACGTCGCGGCCGGGGATCGGAATCAGCGAGCCGTTGTGGGCGACGCAGTTCTCCATCGAGGTCTGGGGGGCCGGCAGCTTGTAGTAGCTCTGGAATTCCATCTCCCGCCCATCGAGGGTGAAGATGGCGTTGGCGCCCCACTCCATGGGGTCGCTGGCCCGGCACTTCGGCGCGCCACCGCCGCCCCACTCGTCGGTGAACAGCACCTTGGTGCCGTCGTTGTTGAAGGTTGCCGAGTGCCAGTACGAGAAGTTGGAGTCGGCCACGGCGCCGATCCGCTTCGGGTTGACCGGGTCGCGGATGTCGAGCAACAGCCCGTAGCCCTCGCACGCCCCGCCCGCCAATCCGATGGCCGGATAGACGGTGATGTCGTGGCACTGGGTCGGTCCGAGGCCAGGCCCGTCATTGGGCGCACCCGCGGCGAGGGCGGCGGCCCAGGTGGGCAGGTAGGCGCGCAGTGCCGCGCTATCGGCACCGGTGGCGGCGCCGCTGCCGCCGCGGGCCCTGACGATGCTGTCGAGTAGCGGCTGGATCATGCGGCCCGGGAGCACACGCGGTTCCCCGCCGAGATCGACCACGAACGCACCCTGCGCCCGTGCCTCTTCGATGACGGCCAGATCGTCCGGCGCGAGACCGTGCGACGGCGGTGCCACCAGGTCGTTGAAGATGCGGGGCGAGCTGACGATGGCTGCGGCTGCGGGGTTGGCCAGAGGCACCCGGATCACCTCGATACGGAAGAGGGCCGAGTTGGGGTCTTCATCGGGCATCGCGCTCGAGCAGCCGGGCAGCTCCTCGGCGGGCCGCACCGGGGCCGATCCCGACACGTAGATGTAGACGTTGTCCTGGTCGTTCGGGTCTGCGAGGACGGTGTGCGTGTGCGAGCCACGGCAGGTCTGCACATTCGACACGTACCTGGGATTGCGAATATCGCTGATGTCGAAGATCCGGATGCCCCGCAGGCGTTCATGGCTGACGGCTTGCGACACGCCCTCGGTGCCGCAGTCGAGCCGTCCGGTCATGCCTTCGCCCGATACGAACAGCAGGTTCTGGTAGACCGACACGTCGCTCTGCGAGGCGGGGCAGACATACGCTCTGGCCAGCGTCGGGCGGGCGGGGTTCGAGATGTCCCAGACCTGGACCCCGTTGTAGTTGCCCTGGATGGCGTAGTTGCCGGTAAAGGCCAGGTCGGAGTTGGTGATCCCGACGAACTCCTCAGGTGGGCGCGTCTCCGAGAGCACGCGCAGGTTCCACACCGCCTCTTCGGCGTCGAAGAGACCGGCCCCCAGTCCGACCCGGGGGTCGGGACTCGGCGCGCTGACCTGCAGCGGTCGTAGCGTCGCGGAAGGCGCCATGGCCGATGAGCCGTCGGAGCTGGAGCTTGATCCGGCGCATGCGGTGAGGGTTGTGAGGGCGGCGGCCAGGAGCAGCCACGTCGGCGAGAGTCGGTTCATGTCAGGGTCCTTGAAGATCGTGGGAGGGAATGGGTCGTTCGTCGCCCGCAGACGTCATGGCGTCGAGCATCTGCTGCATGCGGGCGACTTCGGTGATCTGATCGACCTGGATGTCCGAGGCGAGCTTGAACACGAACTCGTCCTGGGCGGCTCCATCGGCGGCGAAGAGCTCGGTGACCATGGTCACGGCCCCCTCGTGGTGCTGGATCATATAGGTCAGGAACAGCCGATCGAAGTCCCGACCCTGCGCACGCTCCAACTCGGCGAGCTGCTGCTGCGACAGCATGCCGGGCATGTGCATGGCATGGTCCTGACCCCCCGTCATGTGGCCCGAGGCATCGACCGCGGGCACGGGCCGATCCCGCTCACGCAGCCAGCGCTGCATCACGGCGATCTCGTCGGTCTGGGCGTTGATGATGCGGGAGGTCAGGGTTCGTACCGCAGGACTCGCGCCGTTGGCGGGCGCCCAGGCCGACATCACCAGCGCTTGAGCATGGTGGTGGATCATGCCGGTCATGAACCGCACGTCGGCCTCGCTCACATTCATGCGGGCGCTGTCGGCGCGAGCCTGGTAGATGGCTGCGAGTCGAGCGGCCTGGGCATCGTCGCCGCTGGGAGCGGGGGTGGCGGCGTTCGGGCCACCGCCTGCGCAGGCGGTCGTGACCAGGACGCCGAGAAGCGAGATCGAGCAGAGCCGGTGCGGAACTCTCATGGGGTCGGGGGTCGGGGTCGGCCTGAGGTATTGGGAGGGCGAGCGCGTGAATATTCGGGCAGGGCGGGTGGATCGAGCAATGGGCGCGGTGCGGGAGTGTCCGGGTTGCCCCCCGAAGGAGACCCGAACATCTTGATCGCCTGATGAGCGAACGCACCGAGATCACCACACCCGAGGCCCTGGCCGACGATACCCAGGTCGAGAGTTCTCTTCGACCTCAACGTCTGGCGGAGTTCATCGGCCAGAAGAAGACGTGCGACGCCCTGGCCATCGCCATCGAGGCGGCGCTCGGTCGGCGAGATTCGCTCGACCACGTGTTGTTCCACGGTCCGCCGGGCCTCGGCAAGACCACCCTGGCCTCGCTCATGGCCAGGGAGCTCGGCGTCAACATCAAGACGACGTCGGGGCCGGTGCTCGAAAAGCCGGCCGACCTGGTGGGCATCCTGACGAACCAGCGCGAGGGCGACGTGCTGTTCATCGACGAGATCCACCGTCTGCGTCCCATCATCGAGGAGTTTCTCTATCCTGCCATGGAGGACTGGCAGGTCGAGATCCGTCTATCGGAAGGCCCGCGGGCGCACACCATGACCATGAAGATCGAACCCTTCACCCTCATCGGTGCCACCACGCGGTTCGGTCTGTTGACGGCGCCCATGCGCGCTCGCTTCGGCATCGTGCAACGGCTCAACTTCTATCCGCCCGACGAACTCGCCACCATCGTGCGCCGCTCGTCGGAGATCCTCGAGATCGACACCACCGCGGACGGTGCCGACGAGATTGCCCGCCGGGCCCGCGGCACCCCCCGGGTGGCGAATCGGCTCCTGCGGCGCGTGCGCGACTACGCGCAGGTGCGGGCCGATGGCCGCATCGATCGTACGGTGGCGCAAGCCGCGCTCGCGCTGCTCGAGGTGGACGAGTACGGCCTCGACGAGATGGACGCCCGGGTGCTGAAGACCCTCATCGAGAAGTTCGACGGCGGCCCGGTGGGGCTGAACTCGCTGGCGGTGGCGCTGGGCGAAGACATCGCCACCCTCGAAGAGGTCTACGAGCCTTTTCTGATCCAGGAAGGCTTTCTCATGCGTACCTCCCGTGGGCGCGCCGCCACCGCCCGCGCCTATCGTCGCTTCGGCTACACGCCGCCGCCCGGGGCGTCGGGGGGGCAGCCGTCGTTCTTCGACGGCGGCGCATGAGCGTCGCTCCCGGCTCGGGGGAGCGCCTGTCGGACTACGATTTCGAACTCCCACCCGGCCGTATCGCCGCCCACCCCGCCGAGCGGCGCGACGAATCCCGTCTGCTGGTGGTACCCCGGGATGGGGGCCCGTCCAGGCACCTGAGGTTTCGCGACTTCGCCGATCTGCCCGCCCCTGGCGATCTTCTGGTGGTCAACGAGAGCCGGGTGTTGCCCGCTCGACTCCTGGGCCACAAACCCTCGGGGGCCGCGGCTGAGGTCCTGCTCGTGCGCCCGGTACCGGATGCGGGCGGGGCGGAGGTCGATG
Organism: uncultured Gemmatimonadaceae bacterium; assembly: GCA_964521385.1. Classification (GTDB taxonomy): domain Bacteria; phylum Gemmatimonadota; class Gemmatimonadetes; order Longimicrobiales; family Gaopeijiaceae; genus Gaopeijia. Next base: position 18,046 of record CAZFRU010000014.1, read on the forward strand.
GGTGCGGTGCCAGGGCGGGGGTCGGCGAGGCTCTCCTCTGGGAGGCGCTGGTGCGCCCGGGCGCCAAGCTCAAACCGGGACGCGTAGTCGACGTTGCCGACGACCTGCGGGTCGAGATCGTGCGGCCCGCGCCCGGCGGCGGACGTGTCGTGCGCCTGCACACGTCGCTGCCGGTGGCCGAGGCCCTCGAGCGCCATGGCCATATGCCGTTGCCCCCCTACATCGACCGTCCCGACGACGACGACGATCGCGTGCGGTACCAGACCGTCTACGCCCGCACTCCCGGGTCGATCGCCGCGCCCACGGCAGGGCTGCACTTCACCCCCGAGCTGCTCGAGCGCCTGGAGCAGCGTGGTGTGGCACGTACCGCCATCTCGCTCCATGTGGGAATCGGCACCTTCCGGCCGGTGGCCACCGACGATCCCCGGGAACACGAGATGCACGCCGAGTTGTATCATGTGCCGGATGCTGCGGTCGACGCGGTGGCCGAGGCTCGCGCCCGGGGTGGGCGCGTCTGGGCGGTGGGCACCACGGTGGTGCGTACCCTCGAGTCGGTGGCCGACGGTCGAGGGGGCATTCGGGCGGGTTCGGGGACGACGACGCTGTTCGTGCGTCCGCCCTTCGAGTTCCAGGTGGTAGACGGGCTCGTCACCAACTTCCACCTTCCACGCTCGACGCTGCTGATGCTGGTCTCGGCCTTCGTGGGACGCGGGACCGTCCTCGACGCCTACGCCGAGGCCATCCGACACGGCTATCGATTCTACAGTTATGGGGACGCCATGGTGGTGACCCCCGCACGAACTCCTCTGGACGGAAGCCCGACATGAAGCAGGTGCAACGAGCGTTGTCGCTCGGACTCACGGCGTTGGTTCTGGTCGCCTGTGGCGATCGCGAGACCTCTGAAGAGGTGGTCACCGAGACCGGTCTCTCACCCGCCGCGCTGGCTGGGGCGCGAATCACCCTCTCCTCGTTGGACTCGCTCTCGTTCGACCTGAGCGAGGGCGTCGCCCACAGCCCCGACGGCGGCAAGGTGACCCTCTTGCCGGCCTATGTGGTGGAGGGGGATTTCGACTCCGACGGGGTTCGCGAGACGGCTGCGCTGGTGGTATCCGAGCCCGGGGGCACCGGTGTGTTCCTGAATCTGCTCGCCTTTCAGTCCGGTCCCGACGGCGCGCCCGTGCAGGTGGCCGACCGTGTGCTCGGCGATCGCCAGAGGGTCCACCGGGTGGAGGTGGTGGCCGACAGCCTGTTGATCGAGCTCACGACCCAGGGCCCGGGTGACGCGGCGTGCTGCCCGACGCGGCGTGCCGAACAGGTCTATCGCATCACCGACGGTGTCTGGCGAATGTGGCGCGACATCACCATGTCGGCTGCGCCTCCGGACATCCAGGACGGGGTTCAGCGTCGCGACAGCACGCTGGCGCGGCCCGGTCCGATCCGGCCGTTGCGGTCGGGCTGATCGGGGTTGTTCACCTTCGATCTCCACGCCACCGACGGCGCCGCTCGGGCCGGCACCTTCCACACCCCCCACGGCCCTGTTGCCACCCCGGTGTTCATGCCGGTGGGCACCCTGGGCGCCGTCAAGCACGTGAGCCCGCACGAACTCGCCGAGCTACGCGCCAGCATGATCCTGGCCAACACCTATCACCTCTATCTGCGCCCCGGCCACGAACTGGTGCGGGACCTCGGGGGGCTCCACGCCTTCATGCGCTGGGACGGGCCGATTCTCACCGATTCGGGCGGCTTCCAGGTGTTTTCCCTCGCCAGCACCCGTCAGATCGACGACGACGGAGTGGATTTCCAGAGCCACATCGACGGATCCCGGCATCGCTTCACCCCCGAATCGGTCATGGAGATCGAACGTGGGTTGGGCGCCGACGTGATCATGGCCTTCGATGAGTGTCCACCGGGGGGCGCCGATCGGGCGACGGCGGTGACCGCCAACGAACGCACGACACGTTGGCTCGAACGGTGCCGCGCACACTTCGACGCCCTGGTGGCCGCAGAGCCCGAGGGTCGCGTGCAAGCGCTGTTCCCGATCGTGCAGGGCAACATCTACGACGACCTGCGGCGCGATCATGCACGCCAGGTGGTGGCCATGGGCGACTGGCCGGGTGTGGCCATCGGTGGTCTCAGCGTCGGGGAATCCAAGGCCGACATGTGGCGGACGCTCGAAGTGCTGGATCCCGAACTGCCCCGCGACCGCCCCCGGTATCTGATGGGGGTGGGATACCCCGACGACCTGGTCGAGGCCATGGGTCGCGGCATCGATATGTTCGATTGCGTGGCCCCCACCCGCAATGCCCGCCATGGCACCGCCTGGACCCTGGCCGAAGGCCAAATCAACTTGAAGGCGAGTCGCTTCAAGGCCGATGAAGCGCCCATCGATCCGGGGTGTGATTGCTACGCCTGCACCCACTTCGATCGCGCCTATCTGCGTCACCTGATCGTGGCCGGCGAGCACTTCGCCCACCGGCTGGTCTCGATCCACAACCTGCGCTTTCTGGTGCGCATCGCCGAAGAGGCGCGAATGCGCATCGGGACGGGCGATTTCGGTGACTGGAGTGCCGACTGGCTGGAACGCTATCGACGTCCCGGGGTCTGATCGCCGCGCGCGATCGACCCACCCATTGCCCTGCCCACCGAGGAGTCCTCCACCATGCTGTCCATCCCGGGATTCGCTCCCGCACTCGCTCTGATGGCCCCACGCGAAGGCGGGGCCTCCAGTACCGTCTTCCTGCTCCAGATCGGCGCCATGGTGGCGATCTTCTACTTCTTGTTGATTCGACCCCAGCAGAAGGAACAGAAACGACACAAAGCCATGCTCGCCGCGCTCAAGAAGGGCGACGAGGTGGTCACCAATGGGGGCATCATCGGGAGTGTGGTCCACGTCGAAGACGATCGCCTCACCGTGAAGACCGCCGACAACACGCGCCTGACCGTGCAGCGGGGTCGGATCGCGCAGGTACTGGGACCGCGAGACGCTGCGGGCACGGGCCCGAAGAGCTGAGTATGGCGATTCGCCCCATCGTTCTCATGGGCGACCCGGTTCTGCGCGCGCCGGCCCGGGCGGTGGAGTCGTTCGGCCCTGAGTTGAAGGCCATCGTCGAAGACATGTTCGAGACGATGTACCACGCCGAGGGGGTCGGGCTGGCCGCACCCCAGATCGGTCTGCCACACCGTATCTTCGTGGTCGACACGCACGAAGAAGCCGATCCCGGCCGGGGGCGTTGGGCGGTGATCAATCCCGAGATCGTGGCGGTGAGTCGCGAGACCGAGAAGGCCACCGAGGGGTGTCTTTCGATTCCGGGACTCGAAGAGATGGTCGAACGTCCCATGGCCGTCGAGGTCCATGGGCTCGATCCCGACGGCCAGCCGGTGCGGATCGAGGCAGAGGCTCTGTTGGCGCGGGCGTTGCAACACGAGATCGATCACCTCGACGGTGTGCTCTTTCTCGACCGGGTCAGTACGCTCAAGCGCCGAATCCTCCTGAAGAAGTGGCAGAAACTCCAGGACGAGGCGTCCGACTCGTGAGGGTGTTGTTCTGGGGAACGCCGACCTTTGCGGTCCCGACGCTGCGGGCGTTGGGCGAAGAGGGCCACGACGTGGTGGCCGTGGTGACCCAACCCGATCGGCCCGCAGGTCGTGGGCGACACCTGCGGCCCTCACCCGTCAAGATCGAGGCCCAAGCAGAGGGTATCCCGGTGCTCGAGCCGAGGCGGCCACGGGGCGACGAGTTCGTGCGTGAGCTGGGCGCGCTCGCAGCCGACATCTCGGTGGTGGTGGCGTATGGCCACATTCTCCCGCGTGAGGTGCTCGACGTGCCGCCTCGGGGCTCGATCAATGTGCATGCGTCGCTTCTGCCGGCGTTGCGCGGAGCGGCACCCATCCACTGGGCCATTGCGCGAGGTCACGACCGCACGGGGGTGACCATCATGCGCATGGCCGAAGAGATGGATGCCGGCGCGATCCTCCATCAGGTCGAAGTACCCATCGGTCCCTACGAGACGTCGAGCGAAGTCGCCGCCCGCCTGGCGGGAATCGGTGCGTTGGCGCTGGTCGAGACGCTGGCCCTCCTCGAGCACGGGACTCTGACGGAGCGGGAGCAGGATCACGCACAGGCCACCTTTGCGCCGAAGATCGGTCGTGAACTCGCACGGATCGACTGGTCCAGAACCCCGACCGAGGTGGTCGACCACGTACGGGCGATGGACGAGGTTCCCGGTGCCTGGACCCTCCTGGCCGGCGAGCCGCTCAAGCTGTTTCGCCCCCGACCCTCGCCCCATGACGGCTCAGCGTCCCCTGAGGGCCTGGACGAGGCGCCGCCGGGTACGGTGATCGTCGCCGAAACGGGGTCCGGACGAGGCCTCGGTGTGGCGGTCGACGGCGGGATCGTGTGGTTCGCCGAGGCGCAGCCTCCGGGTCGGCGGCGCATGGAGGTGGGGGCATGGCTCCTGGGCCGGGGGCTGGAAGCCGGCGTCCGCTTCGAGTGACGGACCGCCCCTTCGCACCGGCGTCGCTGCCGCCGATCCATCTGATCACCGACGACGAGGTGCTGGCGCAGCCCGGATTCCAGGACGTCGCGCGGAGCCTGCTCGAGGCGGGGCGGGCCGCAGTGGCTCTGCACCTGCGGGGGCCGCATACCCCGGGGGGACAGATCGAGCGGCTGGCCCGAGCGCTGGCGCCGGTTCGTACGGAGTCGGCCGCCTGGCTCGTGATCAACGACCGCATCGACGTGGCGGCGGTGTCCGAGGCCGACGGGGTGCAGCTCGGTCGTCGCTCCCTCGGACTGGAAGACGCTCGCGCTCTGGTGCCGGAGCTCGGCGTCGGCGTCTCGATCCATTCGGCCGCTGAAGCTCGCGCCGCCCATGGAGCCGACTGGGTCGTGGTAGGACACGTCCACGCCACCCCTTCGCACTCCGACGAGGTCGGCCTGGGACCGGATGGTTTCGGGGCACTGGCGGCTGTGGTCGAATGCCCCTGTGTCGCCATCGGGGGCATTACCCCTCCCCGCGTCGGCGCCCTGCGCGCCTCCGGTGCCCAGGGGGTGGCTGTGCTCCGGGGCGTCTGGCAGGCACGGGATCCCCTCGTGGCCCTGGATGGGTACCTTTCTGCATGGAGACGGTGATGGGTGACGGCACGATCCGGGTACGAATCAACGGCAAGGACCGAGAGGTGGCGGCGGGGCTGACGGTGCACGCCCTCGTCGAGTCGCTCGACCTGAGGCCCGAACTCGTCGTGGTCGAGCGCAATCGCGAGATCTTGAGTCGGGATCGATATCCGGAGGTGGGTGTCGAGGCCGGCGATCAATTCGAACTGGTACATTTCGTAGGCGGAGGATGACATGAACGAGACGCTCGATCCGCCCCTGGTCGTCGGGGGGCGTACCTTTCGCTCCCGCCTGATCGTGGGCACGGGCAAGTATCCTTCCAATCAGGTCATGATCGACGCCATTCGGGCTTCGGGAGCCGATGTGGTGACGGTGGCCGTGCGGCGGGTCGACCTGGACCGATCCCAGGAAGAGGGAATCCTCTACCACCTCGATCCCGACGAGTTCTTTCTGCTGCCCAACACCGCCGGCTGCTACACGGCCGACGACGCGATCCGGTATGCCCGACTCGCGCGCGCCGCCGGATTCAGCGAGTTCCTGAAGCTCGAGGTGATTGGCGACGAGGCGACGCTGCTACCCGATGTCGCGGCCACCATCGAGGCCGCGAAGGTGCTCGTGGCGGAGGGCTTCAAGGTCATGGCCTACACCAACGACGATCTGATCTCGGCGTTGCGCCTCGAAGACGCAGGATGCGCGGCCGTGATGCCGCTGGCCAGCCCCATCGGATCGGGACTCGGCGTGGTCAATCCCTACTTCATTCGCGAGATCAAACGACGTCTAACGGTGCCGGTGATCGTCGATGCGGGGGTGGGTACGGCGTCCGACGCTTGCGTCACCATGGAGCAGGGCGTCGACGGCGTGCTGATGAATACTGCTCTGGCGGCCGCCGACGATCCCGTGGCCATGGCCACGGCCATGCGCCTGGCGACCCGGGCGGGTCGGCTGGCGTATCTCGCAGGCCGCATGCCGTCGCGCGAGATTGCGGTACCCTCCTCCCCCACACGAGGGATGCTGGACTGAAGGCTGCCCTCGGTTCTCGCCGCATCGCTCTCGACATCCTCGCCGCAGTGAGGCGGGGGCGACGGCTGGACCGGGCCCTCGACACGAGCGTTCGGGGGCTCGATTCCAGGGATCGCCGTTTCGTGCAGGAACTCACCTACGGCACGGTGCGCCTGCGGGGGCGACTCGACCACCTGCTCGCCGCCGAGGTCCACGGAGGGCTCGCGGCGGTGTCGCCCGGCGTGCTCGACGTGCTACGCCTGGGAGCGTTCCAGCTGACGCAACTCGGAGGTGTGCCCGATTACGCGGCCGTCAACGAGTCGGTCGAACTGGTCCGGATGATCGGCCAGGGCCGCGCTTCGGGGCTGGTCAACGGCGTGCTGCGGTCTCTGCTGCGGAACGGTGCGGGACCCGAGCGGTTTCCCTCTTTCGACGGCGACCCCGCTGCCTTTCTATCGACGTGGGGGTCGCATCCGAGGTGGCTCGTGGAACGCTGGCTGTCCAGAGCGAGCCCGGCTGCCGTGCGGGCGCGGGTCGAGGTCGGCAACCGGATTCCCCCCCTGGGCTTCGTCCCCCTGACGAGCCTCGACGATGCGGTGGTGGCCGTGGCGAGCGCGGGGGGTATGGCGCATCCGGCGGGACGGGGGAGCGGGGCGCTGTGGGTCGAGGATCTCGATCCGGCTGGCCTCCTCGCGGCCGTGCCGGGATTCATCCAGGACCCGGGCGCGTCGCTCGTGGGCCGCTATGCTGTACCGCCCAGGCACGCGCGGATTGCCGATCTGTGCGCGGCGCCCGGGGGCAAGGCCCTGTATCTGGCCCGCGACGCGGCCTATGTTGTGGCGGCCGATCGCTCGCTCGCTCGCTCGCGGATCGTGCGGGGCAATGTCCAGCGCACCGGGTTGCCGGTGGGTGTGGTGTGCGCTCTCGCCGAGACGCCCGTCGTTGCGGGTGCCGATCTCACCCTCGTCGACGTGCCCTGTTCGGGCACGGGTACCCTACGACGTCACCCCGATGCACGCTGGCGACTGACGCCCGCCATGCTGGCGACGCTGACCGGGGTGCAGAGGCGGATCCTGCACTCGGTGAAGCAGGCCGTCCCCCTCGGGGGACTTCTGGTGTACAGCACCTGCACCCTCGAGCCCGAGGAGAACGAGGCGCAGGTGCAGGCGTTTCTCGAACGGAGCCCGGAGTTTCGACTCGAGGCGCCCTCCGGCGTCGATCTGCCGGATGTGGCCTCCGACGGGTTCTTGAGGGTCCACCCGGAGGACGCAGGATTCGATGGTGCCTTCGCCGCACGGCTGCGGCGAACGAACCGATGAGATGGACGGTGACGGAGAGGAACGCGGCATGAAGCTGGGCAGCTCCATCGGCAGGCGGAGAAAGACGCGCGGGGCGAAGACGTCGGCCCGTCCGGAAATCGCGTATAGGCGCGGCCTCGGGCTGGCCGGGATCGCCGTCGGAGTGTCGCTCGTGGGACTCGCTCTCGGATACCTGTTCGCCACGCAGCTGCTCTTTCCGGCGCCCGATGTGCTGACGGGGCTGGTTGTGGTGCCCGACGTGCAGGGGCTCTCGCTCGACGAGGTCGAACAGGCGCTGGCCGAGGCGGGACTCGAACTCGGCGAGGTCGAGCAGTTCAATCATCCCTCGGCCGACTCGGGGTCGGTGGTAGGTCAGGGGCCGCTTCCGGGGCAGCTCGTGCTTCCGGGCCGTGGGATTCGCGTCGTGTTGAGCGGGGGGGCTGATCGGCGCCCGATTCCCACCGTCTCGCGACTGGGGGCCGATCAGGCTGCCGACCTGCTCCGCGCCACGGGCTTTCAGGTCGCCGTCGATTCCATCGAGAGTGATCGCCCTCGCGGTCGGGTGGTGTCGGTCGAGCCTCCGGAGGGATCGGCGATCCCCCTTCCGGCCGAGGTGCGCCTGACGGTGAGTCTGGGCCCCCCGTCGGTCGTGGTGCCCGTGGTGCTGGGAATGTCGGAGATCATGGCCCGCGATTCACTGGCCGTCCTGGGGCTGGTGGTGGGCGGCGTCGAAGAGGTCTTCCGCTTCGGTCGTGATCAGGGCCGAGTCGTGGGGCAGGAGCCCCCCGCAGGCACCGAGTTGGAACGAGGATCCGCGGTACGGCTCGTGGTGGGGCGCCGCGGGGGATGATCAGGCCAGGAGCGGGCCCTTCCCGCGGAACCTACCTTCCGGCAGAATAGTACGTATCATCAGGCTTTTCAGAGGAATCATGGACCAGACCCCAACGCCCCGCCGCCCTTCGAGGCTTCCCTACGTCGCCGCTCTCCTCATGATGGGAATGGTGGTGGTCGCGGCGTGGGCAGGGCGCAACCGCTATACGGCGGTCAACGCCGGCAGCCCGGCCCCCGAATTCCTCGCCCTGACGCTGGCGGGTGAGCCGGTTTCGCTCGGCGACCTCGAAGGCAAGGTCGTGCTCCTGAACATCTGGGCCACCTGGTGTCCTCCCTGCCGCTTCGAGATGCCGTCGCTCGAGCGGCTTCAGCAGGCGATCCCCGATGATGATTTCGTGATCGTGGCCGTGAGCGTCGACGCCGCCGAGCCGGGTGAGCCCGATGCCTTCGGGCGGATCGCGGGAGATGTGTCCGAGTACATCGCCGAGAACGGGTACACCTTCACCGTCTGGCACGACCCTCCGGGCACCATCCAGCGCGTCTATCAGACCACCGGGGTACCGGAGAGCTTCCTGATCGGACGCGATGGGCTCATCTACAAGAAGGTGGCCGGACCGACGGAGTGGGACTCTCCAGAGTACCAGGAGATGATCCGGCGCCTGCTGGATTCGTGATGCGGGACCGCCCGTGAGCGTCCTCCCCGCTCGCATCACGCGGAATTGGACGCTCAAGCTGGCGTCGCTCGGTCTGGCCCTGTTCCTGTGGGTGGTGGTGAGAGCCGAGCCCCCGGATCGGGAGGTCCTGACCGAGGTGCCGATCATCGTGCAGATCGGCGACCTGGACTGGCGCGAGGCCGCTCCCCCGGAGCCGCCCACGGTCCAGGTGCGGTTTGCAGGACCCGCACGCCAGATCCTCGCCCTGAACCGGCAAGGTACGGCGGTTCGGATTCCCCTCGACCAGGTGTCGTCCGCCGACACGGTCGTGCAATTGCGCCGTGACTGGGTGATCCTCGATGGCGCATCTGGACTGGTGGTCGAAGACGTGCTCCCCGCCTCGGTGACGATCCACCTCGAACGCACCGCCCTCGAGGCTCGCCCGGTCGCCCTGACCCTCTCCGGCCGTCCACCGCGCGGGTTCGCGCTGGCGGGGCCCGTGAGTGCGTCACCGAATGTGGTGCGCCTGCGGGGCCCGGCCGGGCGCCTCGCCGAGATCGACTCGGTTCGGACCCTGCCGGTCGACCTCGAGGGGTTCACCCGCTCGGGCCGCGTGGTGGTGGGTCTCGACACGACCGGGTTGAGCGGCCTGACCTTTGCGCAACTCGAGGTCGAAGCTCTCGTGAGCATCGAAGAGGCTCTCGACCGGGAGCTACCGCCGCTGCCGGTCGAGATCGAGGGGCCTGCGGCTGCCGGGCTCGAGATCGATCCCGCCGAGCTGGGCGTCACCGTCCGTGGCCCCCGCAGCCGGACCGCTGGGGCAGATCTCTCGGGTCTACGTCTGATCGTGTCCGATCAGGACGTGCTCGATATTGCGCGGGGAGAAAGTCGGCGTGTGGCGGTCAGGGTCGAGGGGGTCGCCGATCCCTTTCTCGAGGTGATGAGCCTGGCCGATTCGGTGACTGTGCGTCGGCCGCCGAACGGCCTGGCGAAACCGGATTCGTCGGCGGGTGGATCGCCACCCGGAGGTGGCTCGTGAAGGGCCCGGTGATCATGGGCATCGAAACCAGTTGTGACGAGACCTCGGTCGGCGTGCTCGACGGAGACCATCAGATCCTCGGCCACGTGATCCTCTCGCAGGACGTACACGAGGTGTATGGCGGCGTGGTTCCCGAACTGGCCGCGCGGCAGCACCTCGCCCATCTCGACCGGGTGGTCGACGAAGCGCTGGACCAGGCCGGGCTCGCTCTCGACGATGTCGATGCACTGGCGGTCACGGCGGGCCCGGGCCTGGTGGGTGCCCTGCTCGTGGGGCTCGGTTGGGCTCGCGCTGCAGCGCTGGGTCTCGACCGCCCGGTGGTACCGGTCCACCACATGGAGGCCCACCTCTTCGCCCCGTCACTCGAAGATCCCGTGGCCGTGCCGCCATTCGTGGCGCTGCTGGTCTCAGGGGGGCACACCCTGCTGTTGTGGGTTCCCGCATGGGGGCGGTACGACCTGCTGGGTGAGACCCGCGACGACGCCGCAGGTGAGGCGTTCGACAAGGTGGCCAAGTTGCTCGGGTTGCCGTATCCCGGCGGGCGCCCCCTGTCCGAACTCGCGCGGACCGGTCGCGCCGACGCCTTCCCCTTTCCGCGCCCGATGCTGCGTGGCAACCAGCAGCCGGACGACGACGACTACTACGACATGTCGTTCAGTGGACTCAAGACGGCGGTGCTGCAGACCGTCACCGAGTTGGAGGCCAGCGGCGTGCTCGCCCAGCGTCGCCGCGACGTGGTGGCGTCGTTCGAGGCCGCCGTCGTCGATGTGCTGGTCTCGAAGACGCTCCGGGCGGTCGCCGCCACGGGGTGCAAGCGCGTCCTTCTCGGCGGCGGCGTTTCGGCAAACCAGGTACTCCGGGCCGAGATGACCCGGCGACTGGGGTCGGAGGGCGAGGTGCTGTACTCCTCGCCGCGCCTGGCCATGGACAACGGAGCCATGGTCGCTCGGGCGGGGCGCTACCGCCTCGATCGGGGCGAAGTGGCCTCGCCCGACCTCGCCGCTCGGCCCGACCTGCCCTTTCCGGGGTTGACGCGCCGCGCAGCCCATAGCTGAGCCTTCCTCCCCCGACGGAGCCTGATCCGTGTACCCGGTTCTCTTCACTCTTCCCGATTGGATTCCCCTGCTCGGGGGCGAGGCCATCACCAGCTTCGGCATGATGATGTTCTTTGCCTTCGTGACGGCTGGGGTCATTGCGCGCTCCGAGCTGGCTCGCCACGGCCTCGACGAAGAGAAGGCGTGGGACCTGCTCTTCATGGCCGTGCTCGGCGGAATCCTGGGTGCGAAGCTCTACTATGTGTTTCTCAACTACGACCAGTTGCTGGCCCAGGGCATCTCCTTCCTGTTCAGCCGCGGAGGGATGGTCTGGTACGGAGGCTTCCTGCTGGCCGCCGTCTTCGTCGCCTGGGAGGCGAAGCGTTCGAAGCTGCATGTGCCGACGGTGGCCGACATCGCTGCGCCCGCGCTGGCGCTCGGCTACGCCGTGGGGCGGATCGGCTGTTTTCTGGTCGGTGACGACTATGGGCGGCCCACCGATTCGTGGGTGGGGATTGCCTTTCCGAAGGGCAGTCCCCCGTCGACCGTGGAGAACCTGCAGCGGTTCGGCATCAACCCCGATCCCGCACTGATCGAGAAATACGGCAACGTGCTGCCGGTCCATCCGACGCAGCTCTACGAGGTCGCGATGTCGACGCTGATCTTCTTCGTGCTCTGGAGGATCCGCAAGACGCCCCGCGCCGCGGGCTGGCTGTTCATGGCGTGGTTGGCGATGGCGGGTGTCGAGCGCTTCATCGTCGAGATCTTCCGGGCCAAGGACGATCGGTTCTTCGGTGCTCTGACCCTGGCCCAGATGATCTCGATCGCGCTGATCGTGGTGGGGGTGGCGGGCATGATGCAGCTGCACCGCCGGGGCCCCGATACGCCGCGCTCGGCGAAGAGCCGCGCGGGGGCGCGCTGAGGCATCGTGGTCACCCTCGTCCACGCCTCGGACATTCACTTCGGAAGACCGTTTCGGCCCGTCGCGGCCGAAGCGTTCATCGAGGCCGCGCATCGGCTCGAACCCGATGCAATCGTGATCTCGGGCGATTTCACGCAGCGGGCCAAGGTTGCCGAGTTCGAACAGGCGGCCGCTTTTCTGAAGCGGCTTCCCGATGTGCCCACCGTCGTGACTCCGGGCAACCACGACGTGCCCCTCTACCGGGTATTCGAGCGGATCTTCGCTCCACACCGCAACTATCGGGCGTTCATCTCCGAGCGACTCGATTCGGTGACGAGGGTGCCGGGCGTCACCCTCGTGTCGCTCGATTCGACGGCGCCCCACACCGCCATCGTCAACGGCAGGATCCGGGCGCACCAGATCGAGTTCGCGCGACGCGCCTTCGCAGAGGCTCCGGCAGACGATGCCCGGATCGTGGTGGCCCACCACCACTTCTCGCCGGCGCCCGATTACGAACGCGACAAGTCGATGCCGGGGGCGCGGAGCGTCCTCGAGGCATTCACCGGCCTGGGGGTCGAACTGATCCTGGGAGGCCACCTGCATCGTGCCTACATCGGCAACTCGCTCGACGTGTACGCCGGACAGGACCGCGACCGGGGGGTGGTGATCGTACAGAGTGGCACCACCACCTCGGGACGAGGGCGGGCGCGGGAACGGGCGAAGAACTCGTTCAACGTCGTCCGGATCGGGGAGCGTGCCATCGAGATCACCCACCATATGCTCTTCGAGGAGACCGGACGCTTCGAGCCCGTCAGTGTGCATGTGTTTCCCCGGCGCGCGGAGCGTTGGTTCGAACCCGGGATGATCCGCCTCTTCCTCGATCCCATGGTGGAGCGGGCCGAATGAGCGATCCGGTCTGGATTCCCACACCGCCCACCGCAAGGCAGCGCGCCGTGGCCCTTGCTGCGGCCATGCTGGTGGCGAGCGGTACGGGAGCCCTCACCTTCTGGCTCGCCAGGACGCTGCTTGGGCGCGAGCGGCTCGCGGTGCGTCCCCCGCCGACCATCCCCGAGGGAGAGGGGCCCGGGAGGTCGCCGTGAGCCGAAGGGTCGCAGCCCTCATCCACCTGGCGGTCGTGGTCGCGGCGTGGACCACCGCTCTGTCGGCTCCGGTGGCGGCCCAGTCCGACCGTCCCGAGGTGTTGGCGATCCGCTTCGAGGGAAACGAGGTCTTTCCCGACGACTCGCTGCGCCTCGCCATCGTGAACCGGCAGACGGAGTGTCGTGTCTTTTCGTGGGTCTGCCTCATCGGGATCAACCTCCGGGAACGAAGCTATCTTCAGCCCCGGGAGCTGTCGCGCGACGCGCTGCGACTCGAGGTCTACTACCTCGAACGCGGCTATCGCGAAGCGAAGGTCGATACGGCCCTCACCGTCCTCGACCAGGGGGTGGCGCTGACCTTTCATGTCGATGAGGGCGAGCCGGTCGCCGTCGATTCGGTCGAGGTCTTCACCTTCGACGAGATTGCCGATTCTGCGCTGATCCGCGACCTGCCGCTACGGACCGGTGATCCGTTGAGTGCGCTTCTGCTCGAGGCGACCCGCGACACCCTGCAGGTGCGTCTTCGCAACAACGGATTCGCCTTTGCCGACGTGTTGGTCAACTACGACATCGTGCCCCGCGGGAGCCACACCGCCCGCGTGCTCTTCGACGTCGCTACTGGGCCACGGACCCGATTCGGCCCCATCACCGTGCTCGGTACCGAGCATCTGGACACCGTCTCGGTCCGTCGCATGTTGCCCTTTCGGGGGGGGCAGCTCTATCGCGCCAACGCAGTGAGCGAGGGGCAGCGCAACCTCTACGCCCTCGAGTTGATCCAGAGCGCCCGTGTGCAGCCGCTGTTGACCGAGGGCGACACCGTGGTGCCCGTCCAGGTCACCGTTTCGGAGGGGTTGGTCCACCGGGTGCGCGGGGGCTTCGGCTGGACCACGGCCGACTGTCTCACCGCCGAATCGAGCTGGACGAGCCGTGACTTCATGGGCGGAGCGCGCCGACTCACCGTGCGGGCCCGGGTGTCGAACATTCTCGCCGAGTCCCTCAGCAAGACGGCCTGTACCGAGGCTGGACAGGGCAACTTCGCGAAACTCAACGGCCAGGTCGCGGTCGAGCTGTTTCAGCCGTTCCTGGTTTCGGCGCGCAACTCGTTTTCAGCCAGCACCTTCATCGAACGGCAGAGTGTGAAGAACCTGTTCATCCGGCGCGCCGTGGGTCTCGAGCTGACGCTGTCGCGAGATCTGGGGAACCGACTCACCATGTCGGGGGGCTGGAGGCCGGCGCTTACCGATCTCGATGCCGCCGCCCTGTTCTTCTGTGCGTCGTTCGCCGCCTGCCTTCCCACCGACATCGAGATCTTCGATGGGGCGAACTGGCTCTCCCCGCTGGCGCTGACCTTTTCGCAGGACCGCCGCAACAGCTTGCTGAATCCGTCTGCCGGCCATGCGTGGATCCTCGACCTGGAACACGCGCGCGCCTACACCGGCTCGGATTTCGAATACGACCGGCTGATGGCCGAAGGATCGACCTATGGTCAGATCGGGTCGCTGGTGCTCGCCGCCCGTCTCAGCGGTGGAATCGTCGGCAGCGGGCGGTTCGCCGATGTGCGGGACGGGCGCTTGCGCGTCGTGCATCCGCAGAAGCGGTTCTACTCGGGTGGCGCCAACTCGGTACGGGGGTTTGCCGAGAACCGCCTGGGGCCCCGGGTCCTCACGGCCGAGGTCCAGAGCCTGTTGGGATATCCCACCCCCGAGGCGGGGGGGCCCGTCTGCGTGCCCGCCGAGATCCTCGATGCCACCTGTGATCCGGGAGTGCTGGGCGACGACGCCTTCTTCCCCCAGCCGGTGGGCGGCACGGTGCGCTTCGGGGCCAACGCCGAGGTCCGATTTCCATTCCTGAGCCCGGCCCTCCAGGGGGTGGGGTTCGTCGATCTCGGCCAGGTGTGGCCCGACCGATCCCGAGTGCGCTTCGACGGGCTCGAAGTCACTCCGGGACTCGGGGTGAGGTATCTGAGCCCCATCGGACCGATTCGTGTCGACGTGGCCTATCGGTCCCAGGGAGCCAGGGTCCTGCCCGTGGCGACCCAGGGGTTGCGGCCATTCCGTGAGGGGACCGACCCCGAGACGCTGAGATTGCAGGTGCCGTGGGCGGGGGGCACCACCGAGCGCCTGGACTGGGTCCGCACCAACGACGTCACCTTCCTGTCGCAGGGCACGGCCTATGGGGGGTCCTCCGGCTTCTTTTCGCACCTGCAGCTTCACATCTCGATCGGCCAGGCCTTCTGATGACGGCCGCGAAGGACAAGAGAGGCCTCCGGCTCAAAGCTCGCTGGCGCATTGCCCGCGCCACCGTCCGGACCCTCATCTGGGTCTCGTTCGCGCTGCTGCTGGTATCGGGGTTTTTCGTGAAGGTGGCTCTCGGCCATCGGGTGGTGTTGGGATGGGGACTCGGGCAGGTCCGCAACCGGGTGGCGGGCTCGCTTTCGGTCGACGCGATTTCGTCGGCGAATCTGCTCCGGGGGGCACGCCTGATCGGTGTGCGTCTCACCACCCCCGACGGCGAACCCTTCGTCGAGGTCGATTCACTCGAGGCGTCGTATTCCATCGGGGGACTTCTGAAGGGCGCACTCGTGTTCGATGGGATTCGGGTGTGGGGCCCCCGGGTCGTGCTCGAGCGGGACACGATGGGCATCGACACCTTCGGTCGCTGGGTGAGGGGGGAACGGCGCCCTCCCGAGGGTCCCGCGTCGGGCGGGGGCCTGGTGCTGGAACTCCACGCGGTGGGGATCGTCGACGGCTCGTTCATGCTGCGAACGCCGGCTGACCAGATCGATACGACGAGCCTGTTCCGAAGCGAGATCGGGGCGGATGGCAACCCTCGCGATGCCCTCGATCTCCGGCATATCGACGCCCAGGTCTCGCGCATCGAGCTGGGTCCCGAGGTGGGGATCGAGGTCGATGTGGGGAGGGCCGCAGCCGAGGTCGACTGGTTGCAGCAGCGATTCGAGCTGACCGAGGTGAGGGCGGAGGTACGTGTGAAGGACGATCGCGTCTACGCCGACCTCCGTCGCTTTTCTGCACCCGGCATGGCGGGTGCCGGCACCGTGCTGGTGGATCGGTCGGGGGCCGAGGGGATGGTGCTCGACATCGAGGCCGCGCTCGACGAGGCCGATCTGCGCGAATGGAGCTGGGTGGACGACGCCATCCCGCCCCTGTACGGATCGGTCGACGTCCGCGGACGCCTCGAGCCCGGCCGTCAGCGTTGGACGGCGAGCGACATCGACGCCGCATGGGACGGGGGTCGGCTCGCCGGCCGCGCCACGGTGCTCCTCGACACCAGACTGTCGCTCCAGGACGTCGAACTCGAGCTGGGCACGCTGCCGATCCGTGCGTTGCAGCCCTATCTGTCCCGTCCGCTCGACCTCCAGGGCACCCTGGACGGACGTCTGAGCGCATCGGGCCCCCTCGATCGACTCCAGCTCGACGGCGACCTCGTGTTGCTCGCCTCCGGCCTTCAGCCCACCCGCGCGCAGTTCGCGGGGGGGGTGAGCCTCGGGGGTGAGGGGGGAGCGCTCGGGTTCCGGCAGTTTCGTGCCACCCTCGATCCATTCGACTTCGGGCTCGTGGGTCGTATGGCGCCTTCGTTTCTCCTGCAGGGAGAGGGGCGCGTCGTGGCGGAGGCGACGGGTACTCCTGCGCAGGGACTGCGCTTCACCGCCGACATCGGGCATCGATCGGCGGTGGCACCACCGAGTCACCTGCGGCTGAGCGGCAGTGTGATGGAGGCCGGTGCTGATCGGCTTCGCGTCGACATCCAGGGCGATCTCTCGCCGCTCTCGCTCGATGCGCTGGCGGTCGACTATCCCGAGATCCCGCTGCGAGGCACGCTGACCGGGCCGGTCCGAGCGCTCGGCCTCCTCGACGATCTCGAGATCCGGGCCGACCTGTCGACCCGCCAGGGTCAGATCGACCTGACGGGGCGGTTCGACGCCCGGCAGCCGGGGGAACGCTACCTGCTCTCGGCGGTGGTCGACGACTTCCTGCTCTCGGCCCTTCTCCCCACCCTGCCCGATCCCACGCGACTCACCGGGCGCCTCGAGGTCGAGGGTCGGGGTCTCGATCCGGGTGTGCTGGTGGCGACCGGTCGTGTACTCGTGGACGGCGCCGAGGTGGCCGGCGTGCACGTCGATTCGGCCGGGGTGGCGGCCCGGGTCGTCGACGGCGTGATCGAACTCGATACCCTGTGGGCGGCGCTCGCCGGCTTCGACGTGATCGGATCCGGGACGCTCGCCGCCGACACGGCGGGTCCAGCGGGCCAACTGCGACTGGCCTTCGAGGCACCTTCGCTCGAGGGCATCCGGGCCGTCTTCCGGGGCGACACCGTCCTGACTGCCGACGACCTCACCCCGCTGGACCGTGACGTGCTGGTGCTGCAGGGGATCGACCCCGACACGCTGCCCCTGGCCGCTGAGGTGGTGGCCGACGGGCGGGTCCGTGGGGAGATGCATCTGGACGGGTCGATCCGCCGGTTTTCGGCGAGGGGATGGGTGGAGGGGGATTCGCTCCAGTATGGATCCACCCACATCCGGTTCGGGCGCGTCGACCTCGAAGCCGAGGGCCTTCCGGGGCTGGCGGGTGCCATGCACGCCGAGATGAGCGTCGATTCGACCGTGGTATTCGATCGGGTCTTCACCTCGGGCTCGCTCACCCTCGATTTCACGCAGCCCGAGGGGCGTGCGGTCGTCGGTCTCGTGCGGGATTCGACCGAGGAATACCGACTGACGGGGGGCTTTGCACTCGATTCGCTGGGCGGCGCCGTCGACCTCGAAGAGGTGGCGATCCGCATCGACAGCCTGCGCTATCGGTCGACCCACCCGACGCGCGTGACCTGGACCGATTCGGTATTTGCCGTCGACTCGCTCGAGATGAGGGGACAGGGAGCCGACCCGGTCCGGATCCGGGCTGCCGGTGTCCTTCCGCGGCGTGGCGCGGCCGACTTCGAACTCGACATCGAGCGCCTCGACCTGCGGCGCCTCGCGCGGGTGGCTCAGCGCGAGGACCTCGAACTCGCCGGCGTGGTCGATTTTGCGGGCCATGTGAGGGGAACGGCCGCACGACCGGAGATCTCCGGCCAGCTGGCGGCGTTCGACCTCGTCGCGCGCAATCTGGCCCTGGATCGCCTCGAAGGCACCGTCGCCTATGCGAATCTGGAGGTCGCCGTGGGGCTCGATGCCTGGATGGACGATACCCGTGTGCTCCGCATCGAGGGTACCCTTCCGGAGAGCCTTGCGTTGGACGGGTCGAGGGTCGACGTCGACGACCGGACGATCGACCTCACGGTGCGCGCGGATTCGCTTCCGGCCGGACTCATTCTCACCCTGCTGGAAGATCTCGAAGACACCCGTGGAGTGCTGTCGGGTGAACTGGTCATAGGGGGCACTCCTGCGGTGGTCGAGCCACGAGGCCACCTCCGACTCGAGGGAGGCGCCTGGACGGTCGGTGCGGTGGGGGTCCGGCAGGAACAGGTCGAGGCCACCTTCGACCTGCGCCCGGATCGCACGGTCGAGGTGGTGGCCAGCGGGCGGTCGGGGGGCACCGTCGACGTGACCGGGACGGTGCGGCTCGACTCGCTGGCGAGTCCGGGGCTCGACCTCGACATCGTGCTCTCGTCCTTCCAGGCGGTGGACCGCCGCGATATCGCCGGGGCCGTGAGTGGGCGACTCGAACTACAGGGCACCTATGGTCAGCCACGGGTGCTGGGGGCTCTCGCGGTCGAGCGAGGCGACCTCTTTCTCGAAGAGTTCTCGCGCAACGTCGGGGTGGTCGATCTCTCCGATCCACGCTTCTTCGCCTTCATCGACGAGGACATCCTGGCGAGCCGCCCGCTCCTGGCCGAGACCCGAAATCCCTTCATGGACAACCTGCTCGTCAACATCACCATGGCTGTGGAGCGGAACACCTGGCTGCGCTCCCGCCAGCTCACCGTCGAGATGCAGGGCGATCTGATCGTGACCTACGACCGCCGCAGCCGCGATGTGGTGATGGTGGGCGAGCTCGAGGCGGTCCGCGGGCAGTATCAACTGATCGGGCCGGTGTTCGAGGTGCAGGGGGGCGGCGTGGAGTTCGTCGGCATTCCGGGAATCAACCCGAACCTGAACATCCAGGCCGAAGCGCAGGTTCGTCGCCAGGGTGGCGAGCCGCTGGTGGTCAACGCCCAGGTGGGGGGCACCTTGATCGAGCCCACGGTCCAGTTTTCGACGCCCGACGCCGCGGTCTCGCAGTCGGACATCCTGAGCTACCTCGCGGTCGGCCGCCCTGCTTCGGCGTTCACCTCGGGGGGGACCTCAGGAGCCGTGGAAACGGTCACCGGCGGGGTCGGCTCGTTTGCCCTCGGGTCGCTCACCTCGTCGTTGTCGAGCCTCGCGCAGGGGTCGGGATGGCTCGATTATCTCTCGATTTCCCAATCGGTGGACGCCGCCACCCTGGGGACCAACGCGCAGTCGTTCGGGCGTTCGTTCCTGGGGACACAGATCGAAGTGGGTCGGTACTTCGGAGGAGGCGATTATTTTGCGGCGCTGATGTTCCGTCCCCTGTTCGCTGCGGGGGGTACGGGTTCGCTCCTCGGAGGGGCCCGGGTCGAGTGGAGGGCCAGCGAGCAGTATCACCTCGAGCTGTTCGCCGAAGACCGATTCCTGCGCACCGGCAGCTTCGGGTTCCGCGATTTCGACATCGAGACGTCGTTGATCTACGGGTTCTCGCTCTTCCGGGAATGGGGGTACTGAACCCCGCGACCCCGGGCCCGCTGGACGAGGAGTGGCCGCAGCGCCTGCCGGGGGTCGTCGGGAGTGGCACTGCCGAGGATCGCCTCCAGCGTTCGGTCTCGCCCATGGGTCCCAACCGCCACCAGCCCGGCGTCGACCTCGTCGGCGACCTCACAGATCGCGCGCCCGAGTGAGGGGTGGGCCATCACCACGGTGTCGACCCACAGCCCCCGACGGCGCAGCCGCTCCCGGATCCGGTCGAGGTAGGCTTCGCCGTCCCGCATCGTCTGGTCCCAGTGTTCGGAGGCGCAGATGGGCAATCCGGTGTCGGGACATTCGGCCGGAAGCACATGCAACAGGGTGATCCGCGCCGACAGGGCCAACGCCAGCCGGATGAGCGGCGAGAGGATGCATTCCGACGAGGGGCATCCATCGAGCGCTACCAGCATGGCCGAGAGGGGGGGCGAAGCGACGGGGACGACCCCGCTCGGGATCGCGAGGATCGGACATCCCACCGCGCCCAGGAGGTCGTCGGCCACCCCGCCCAGCGGGAAGCGCCCGCAGGGGCTCGGTGTGGGGGTCGCGAGAATCACGCCGTCTGCCCGGACCTCGCGGGCGAAACGGCGCAGATTCGGCGTGACGTCGCCCTGGAGCAAGGTGGCGCCGACACTCGCCGGAAGCCGACTCGCCACCTCGGTCGCGATCCGGTCGAGATCGTCTGCCGGCGACCGTCCGTTCGCGGTCTCGGTGGGGGGCAACCCGGTCGGCGTGCAGGGGTACGCCACCCGAATCAGGGGTTCTGTCCGGCTCGTGACCACCCGCACCAGGTGCAGACGCGCACCGGTAGCGCACGCGATCCGCGTCGCGAAGGGGAGGGCCTCCTCGCTATGGGGGGTCCCGTCGAGTGGGACGACGATGGAACGGAGCACGGGGGCCTCCCAGCCGGAACAGCTGTCGCGGGGGCGGTCACCTTGAAGCTACCGGTCCCTCGCCGCGTGCAGTGTGGGGCGTTGCCCCTGCCACCCCGTCGGGGCTTCCCCCCCTGCGGACGAGAGACGTTGAGCCCTTTTCCTGCTTCGGTTATTCTTCGGTTTCCATGAATCAGAACCTACTCGTCGTCCGTGGCGCGCGGGAGCACAACCTGCGCAACATCGATGTCCATCTGCCGCGCGAGCGGCTCGTGGTCATCACGGGGCTGTCGGGTTCCGGCAAGAGTTCCCTGGCGTTCGACACCATCTACGCCGAGGGTCAACGTCGCTATGTCGAGAGCTTGTCGGCCTATGCCCGGCAGTTCCTGGGGCTGATGGAGAAGCCCGATGTCGACGGCATCGATGGGCTGTCTCCCGCCATCTCGATCGAACAGAAGACGGTCAGTCGCAATCCGCGCTCCACCGTGGGGACGGTGACCGAGGTGTATGACTATCTGCGCCTGCTCTGGGCCCGCGTCGGGATCCCCCACTGTCCGACGTGCGGAGAACCGGTCCTGCGCCAGTCGGCCACGCAGATCGTCGACCGCCTGCTCGAGTTCGAGGAGGGTACACGGATCGAGGTCACGGCACCGCTGGTGCGGGGTCGCAAGGGCGAGTTCCGGGAGGTCTTCGAGAAGGCCCGCAAGGACGGCTTCGTGC
Organism: uncultured Gemmatimonadaceae bacterium; assembly: GCA_964521385.1. GTDB lineage: Bacteria > Gemmatimonadota > Gemmatimonadetes > Longimicrobiales > Gaopeijiaceae > Gaopeijia. Next base: position 39,351 of record CAZFRU010000014.1, read on the forward strand.
GCGCGCGCGTCGATGGCGAGACCATCGAACTGGGCAATCCACCCACCCTCAATCGCTACGAAAACCACGATATCGCCATCGTCGTCGACCGGCTGAGCGTCCGGGTCGAAGATCGGGCGCGGCTGGCCGACTCGGTCGAGACGGCGCTCCGTGCGACCGACGGGGTGGTCGAGGTCATCGAGCACCGTCGTCGCGCCGAGCCCGTCCACCACCTCTTCAGCGAACACTACGCCTGTCCGTCGTGCGGAACTTCTCTCGCCGAACTGGAGCCGCGCCAGTTCTCCTTCAACTCGCCCTACGGTGCCTGCCCCGACTGTGACGGGCTCGGGACCCGCAAAGAGGTCAATCCGCACCTCCTGCTGGGCGACCACTCCATCACGATCCTCGAGGGGGTCGTCCTGCCGTGGGGTGCGCCGGGAGGGCATCTGAGACGCTCGGTCCTGCCCGGGCTGGCCGAGGCCTATGAGTTCAAGCTCTCGACTCCCTGGGCGAGACTTCCCGAAGAGGTGCGGCACGCGATCCTCCACGGATCGGAGGGCATGAAGATCCGGTTTCCCTACCAATCGGGGTCGGGCAAGCTCAAGGGGTACTACGAAGACATCTGGGAAGGCGTGGTGGCCAGCGTCCAGCGCCGGTACGCCGAGACCGGGTCGGCCAACGTACGGGATCAGCTCGAGAGCTACATGTCGACGCTGCCCTGCGCCACCTGCCATGGGTCCCGCCTGCGAGCCGAATCGCGGGCGGTGACGGTGGGAGGCCGGTCGTTGGGTGAGGTGGTCGAGCTCTCGATCGACGGGGCGCTCGACTTCGTGGCTCGGCTGCGACCGGGTAGCGCCCACCTTCCCGATGAGGTGGCGGGTCCGATCCTGAAGGAGGTACGCGAGCGTCTGGGCTTTCTCAGGGATGTCGGCCTGGGCTACCTCTCCCTCGGCCGTGGCGCGGGCACGTTGTCGGGGGGCGAGGCGCAGCGCATCCGGCTCGCCACCCAGATCGGGAGCCGGCTCGTCGGCGTCTTGTACATTCTCGACGAACCCTCCATCGGCCTTCACCAGCGCGACAACGAGAAGCTGCTCGGTACGCTGCGAGGTCTGCGCGACCTCGGCAATACCGTGCTCGTGGTCGAGCATGACGAAGACACGATCCGCGCCGCCGACTGGGTGGTCGACCTCGGACCGGGGGCGGGGCGTCATGGGGGTGAGGTCGTGGTCGAGGGCACGCTGGACGCCGTGCTCGCCGAGCCCCGCTCGCTCACCGGTGCCTACCTGCGCGGGGAGCGTTCGATCCCGGTGCGGGCCGAGCGACGTGAAGTCGACGCGGCGCAGGTGATTCGCGTGCGTGACGCCCGGGGCAACAACCTCAAGGGGCTCGACGTGTCGTTTCCGCTGGGTGTGTTCACCGCGGTGACGGGGGTGAGTGGGTCGGGCAAGTCGACCCTCGTCAACGACACGCTCTATACGGCGCTGGCACGGCACTTCTACCGCGCGAAAGCGGCCCCGGCGCCACACGGCGGCATCGACGGGCTGGGGCGGCTCGACAAGGTGATCGAGGTCGATCAGTCGGCCATCGGCCGTACCCCCCGCTCCAACCCGGCCACCTATACCGGCCTGTTCACTCCGATCCGTGATCTGTTCGCGTCGTTGCCCGAATCCCAGATGCGTGGATATGCACCGGGGCGGTTCTCGTTCAACGTCAAAGGGGGGCGATGCGAGTCCTGTACGGGTGACGGGCTCGTCAAGATCGAGATGCACTTCCTGCCCGACGTGTACGTGCCCTGCGACGTCTGCAAGGGCAAGCGCTACAACCGTGAGACACTCGACGTGCGCTACAAGGGGCGCAACATCGCCGAGGTGCTCGACATGACCGTCGAAGAGGCGTTGGAATTCTTCGACGCCGTCCCCCGGATCCGGGACAAACTCCAGACCCTCCACGACGTGGGCCTCGACTACCTCCACCTCGGGCAGTCCGCCACCACTCTGTCGGGTGGCGAAGCGCAGCGGGTCAAGCTCGCCACGGAATTGTCGAAGCGGCAGACCGGCAACACGCTCTACATTCTCGACGAGCCGACGACGGGGCTCCATTTCGAAGATGTGCGGGTCCTGCTCGGGGTGCTCCATCGACTGGTCGATCTCGGCAACACCGTCGTGGTCATCGAGCACAACCTCGACGTGATCAAGACGGCGGACTGGGTCATCGACCTCGGCCCCGAGGGCGGAGGTGCCGGTGGCACGGTGATCGCCGAGGGCCCCCCCGAAGCGGTGGCGGCGCACCCGGGGTCGTATACCGGGCGCTACCTCGCGACGCTCCTCGCGGCCACGGTCGCGCGCGTTTCGGATTCCATGTAGTTTCGGGTCCAGGGGAAACCCCCGAACCGCGATCTGCGTACAGGGCAGTTGCCGTGCGCATTCCGCGTCGAGTTTGCCCGCCCCCCAGGGGGGCGCTGCCGCACCCCAGAACGGAGTCGTCGATGGTCACCCGAGAAGACCTCGAGAGCTTTCTCATCCGCATGGATGTGGACTATCAGGAACTGGAAGAGGGCATGTTCCTCGTCCGTACCCGAAACGGTGGGTATCCGGTGGTACTCAACTACGCGCCACCCCTTCTTCTTCTCCGCATGAAGGTCATGGACCTGCCCGATGACGCGGGGAACGAAGTCTTGTATCGAACACTACTCCAACTCAACGCCGCCGATGTGGTGCATGGAGCCTACGGCATCGAAGACGGTGAGTTGATTCTCAGTGACACCCTCGAGCTGGAGACGCTGGACTTTGTCGAGGTCCAGGCGTCGGTGGAGAGCATCCACCTTGCGGCCGCGGGACACATGGAGCGGATTCGCGACCTCGCGGGTGCGCCCGCGACGGAGGACTGAGCCGATGGGCATCTTCAGCAAGTTTTCGACGCTCTTCAAGTCGAACATCAATGATCTGATCTCCCGGGCCGAGAACCCGGAGAAGATGCTGAACCAGATCATCGTCGACATGCGCGACCAGCTGGCCAAGGCCAAGCGCGAGGTCGCTGCCGCCATCGCCGACGAGCGCAAGCTGCGTGGGCAGGCCGACGAAGAGACCAAGCAGACGCGCGAGTGGGAACACCGTGCCATGTTGGCCGTGAAGGAGGGCCGTGACGACCTGGCCAAACAGGCGCTGATGCGCCAGCAGGAGCACGCCCAGCGTGTGCAGATGCTCGAGCAGACCTGGCGCGCCCAGGCCGAGGAGACCGAAAAGCTCAAGGGCTCCCTGCGCCAGCTCAACGACAAGATCGAAGAGGCCAAGCGCAAGCGGAACCTGCTCATTGCCAAGCAGAAGCGGGCGCAGGCCCAGAAGCGGATCCACGAGACCATGTCGGGGCTCAGCGACACCTCGGCCTTCGAGGCCTTCAATCGTATGGCCGAGAAGATCGAGGAGTCGGAGCGCCAGAACCTCGCCGAGGCCGAGGTACACGAGGCTCTCGAGGGCGACACGCTCGAGACCGAGTTCATGCGCCTCGAAGCCGGCGGTGTCGACAGCGGCGTCGAAGACAAGCTCCTGGCGCTCAAACAACAGATGGGACTCCTGCCCGCATCCGAGAAGCCGAAGGCGCTGAACGCCGGCGAGGGGGAGGGCCCGGGGGGTGAGGCCAGCGATGGCGTGCAGGAGGGCGAGATCGAGGTCGTCGAAGAAGAGGGCAAGGAAGGTGGAGACAGCCACATCGCCGAAGCCGAGTTGCTGGAGCAGTTCAAGCACCTCGAGAAGAACGCCGAGGCGTAGATCCGCCTTCCGGAGTCGCCCATGAGCATCGTCTACCTGAACGGTACCTATCTTCCCGCCGATGAAGCGGTCGTGCCCGTGGGCGACCGGGGCTTTCTGCTCGCCGACGGAGTCTACGAGGTGAGCCCCGCCTACCGCGGCCGGTTCTTCATGCTGGAGCGCCATCGTGCGCGGCTTCTCAAGGGGCTGTGCGAACTGCGGATCGATGCCGACACCCGCGGCCTGGAGGCGGTGCACACCGAGCTGCTCGAGCGAAATGGCCTTGCCGACGCGGAGATCTCGTACGTGTACGTGCAGATCACCCGCGGGGTGGCGCCCCGCACCCACGCCTTTCCGAAGACCGCGGTGGCTCCTACGGTCTATGCCTTCGCCAGCGAGTATCGCAGACCTGCGCGCGAGGTCTGGGAGGCCGGATTCGAGGCGATCACGGTCCCCGACCGGCGCTGGGCCCGGGTCGACATCAAGACGATTGCCCTGCTTCCCAATGTGCTGGCGCAGCAGGCCGCTGCGGAGGCGGGGGTGGCCGACGCCCTGCTGGTGCGGGACGGGGTCGCCCTCGAAGGCGCACACAACAACTTCTTCGCGGTGGTGGGTGACACGGTGGTCACCCACCCGGCCAGCACGGTGATCTTGCACGGCATCACTCGGGGATTCGTGCTCGATCTGGCGCGCAGCCTGGGGCTGGCCGTCGAGGAGCGGGCGATCCAGATCGAAGAGCTGGCACGGGCCGACGAGGCGTTCTTCACCGGCACCACCACCGAGATCCGACCTACGGTCCGTATCGACGGCCGTGCGGTGGGATCGGGTGCCGTCGGGCCCGTCACGCGGCGTCTCTTCGACGCCTTCCTGGAGCGGGTGGAGCAGCACGCCGCAGGTGGCTGAGCGTCGGGCCCCTCGCGGGCTGGTCATCCTGGTCACCGGCCTGTGCGGACTGACCGCGTGCCTTCCCCGGCTGGGCCCCGACGACTACGCCCGCGATCGGGTGCGCCTCGACCTTTCGGCCGGACGTCTGGCCAGCCCCGTGGAATTCGTCTATCTGGGGGTCGGAGGGTGGCTGATTTCCACCGGGCAGACCCAGGTCCTGACCGCACCCCTCTTCTCCAATCCCTCGCTGTGGAAGACGGGGCTGGGCAGCATCGACGCAGATACGACGGCCATCGTCGCCGCACTCGCCCGGTTCGGCGCGGGCAATCTCGACGATGTCGTTGCGATCCTCTCGGGTCATGCGCACTACGACCACCTGATGGATGTGCCCTACATCGCGGCGCGTCAGGCTCCGCGCGCTCGCGTGCTCACCAACACCACCGGCGTGCGCACCCTCGCACCGCTGGCGAGGCAATGGGGGATCGACCGCGACCGGATCGTCGACGTGAGCCCCTGGGCAGCCGACGTGGAGGGGGGCGGCGAGTGGATCACTCTGGGTCCCGACCTGAGAGTGCTGCCGCTCCGCTCCGACCACGCACCGCATTTCGCGGGGATGACCCTCTACGACGGCACGCGGAGCGCGGACCTGCCGGAGCCGCCTCGAGGGGCAGGGGACTGGCTCGAGGGTGAGACGCTGGCCTTCGTCCTGGAGGTGCTCGATCCCAGCGGCGAGCCGGTGCTGCGGTTCTACTATCAGGACGCGGTCGCCCGCGAGCCGTTCGGTTTCGTGCCGGCGACGATGGACACGGTCGACCTGGCGTTGATCGTGCCCGCCACCTATGCCGAGGTCGACTGGCATCCCGAGGCCGTGCTCGAGAACACGCGGGCGCGTCACGTGATCCTCGGTCATTGGGAGAACTTCTTCGAACCACCCTCCGCCGATCCCGAACCGGTGCCCTTCACCTTGCTACCCGACTTCGTCGCGCGGCTGAGACGCGCCCTCGACGGCGACGATGGGCGATGGACCCTGCCCGTTCCGGGCACCCGGTTCGAGATCCACTGACCGCGACCGGTGTGGAGCGCCTCGGGGTCGGCGCTGAGACGGAACGGAATCAGATGTTTACGCACGGTTGCGCCGGACTCTGGATGGTGGAAGACTTGTAGAGTCGACCCCGCTGCCACCGCCCTGAACCGGTTCTCGTATGCACGCGCATCTCCGTCGCTCTCTCGCGCCCGCCCTGGCCCTCTTCATCGTCGCTGGGTGTGGCGACGATCCCGGACCCGGTGCCCCTGTCGTGGGGCTTCCCGAGTCGCTGACCCCGGTGTCGGTCCAGACCCCCAAGAATACGGCGGTCGAAGCCATCGTCCCGGTGTCGACGATCGATGGGCGCTCGCTCACCTACACGGTCGTTTCCGGACCCGCGCATGGCGCCGTGCAGATCACCGATGCCCCCGCAGGCGCGCGCGTGCGCTACACACCGACGACCGGTTTCGCCGGACAGGATCAGATCGACTTTCGTGTCGGAGACGGGGTGTCGACCGTCGACGGTCGGGTCGATGTGACCGTGCTCAACGCGGTGCCGACGGTGACGGGGGTGGCGCTGCGGAGGCCGGCACAGGGACCGTTCACCTTCGAGGTGTCGGGGACCGACCCCGATGGCGACGCTCTCACCTTCGAGGTCGTCGACGCACCCGGCAACGGCACGGTGTCGGCGTTCAGCGCCGCAGGGTCGCCCAGCACAGCGAGCGGACCCCAGGCGGCGCCGGCCACCACCGTCGCGCAGGCCACCTATACGCCCAATCAGGGCTATCTCGGCGACGAGAGCTTCACCTTCCGGGCGCATGACGGCAACGATCCGTCGTCGCCTGCGACCGTGTCGCTCATCGCCAATCGGCTCCCGACGTTGGAGGTCGAGGAGGGAATGCCCGTGGTGGTGCGTCGCAACGCTCCGACGCGGCTGCACCTGACGATCCTGGACGCTGACGGCGACCCCGTGTCGTCGACGGTCGGGACCGCTCCAGCGCAGGGTACCCTGGGGGCGTTCGAGCCCACCAGCGCAGGCTTCGACGTGTTGTACACACCGACGCCCGGATACGCGGGCACCGACGTGTTCACCGTGCTGCTCGATGATGGGCTCGACGTCGCGCCCGTCGAAGTTGCCCTGACGGTGGTCAACGAGGCGCCCGTGGCCTTCAACGTCTCGCAGACGGGCTTCGTCGGGTCGGATCTCGTGGTCGATCTCACCGGCGCCGACGCCGACGGTGACCCCCTCGTGTTCGAGATCGTGGCGGGCCCGGCCGTCGGCACGCTGGGTGCCGTGACCTCGACGGGGCCCACCACCGCCAAGGTGACCTACTCGCCCGGGGCGGCGCCGGCGGGCGCACAGTCGTTCACCTTCAGGGTGAGCGATGGGGTGGCGTTCAGCGCCCCGGCTACGGCGACGGTGGTGCTCATCACCGAAGCCCCCATCGCCACGGCCACCACGGCGCAGACGCCTGAAGACACGCCCGTGGTCATTGCGCTGTCGGGCATCGACCAGCAGGGTGACGCCCTGACCTTTGCCATCGTCTCGGGGCCATCCCACGGCACCCTCGGGCCCATCACCTCCCTCGGGCTGTACACGGCCCAGGTCACCTACACGCCGAACGCCAACTACTCCGGAGCCGACCTCTTCACCTTCACCGTCTTCGACGGCACGCACACCTCCCTGCCGGCGGCCGTCGGGATCAACGTGCTTCCGGTCGACGATCCACCCATCGTGGTGGCCTCGCCCGTCGAGGCGTTCACCACAGGCGGCAACACGACGCTGCAGTTCGCTCCGACCCGCACGGTCATGCCCTCGGCGTTCGTGGCCGGTGACCTCCTGGACAACTTCATCGATGCCGAAGGCGATGGGCTCACGATCTCACTCGAAGCCGCGACGGTGACGGCCGGCGCCTCGGTGACCCTCAACGCCGACGGCAGCTTCACCTATACCCCCCCGCTCGGTCGGACCGCCCCCGACACCTTCGACTACACCGTCACCGATGGCACCACGCCGGTCACGCGCACGGTGACCGTGTCGTTCAACGGCATGATCTGGTATGTCGACGACACCTTCGGGGGGACGCCCGACGGCCGTTCGGTGGCTCCGTTCACCTCGCTGGGCGCCGCTGCGACCGCCGCCGGACCCAACGACATCATCTTCGTCTACGAGGGCAATAGCGCCACCACACCGCTGGCCGGAGGGTTCACCTTCCAGGCCGGACAACAGCTCATCGGCCAGCCCGAGGGACTCACCACCGCCCAGGGGGTGATCGTTGCGCCGGGAGGCTCGCTCCCGACCGTGACCAACGCCGCGGGTGCGGGGGTGACCCTGGCTTCGGGGTCGACGCTGGCTGGATTCGTCATTGCCGCACCGACCGGAGCCGGGATCGCGGCCGCGGGAGTGGCCGGGGCCACGGTTCGCAACGTCGCCGTGACGACTCCGGGTGCCGAGGGGATCGACCTCGATATTCCCACCGGAAGCTGGACCTTCACGGGGGTCACGGTCACCGGGGCAGTGGGCAACGCCTTCGACGTCGCCGGCGGAGACGCCTTCATCAGTTCGGGCGGCGACATCACCAACAGCGCGGGGCGTTCCGTCCGGATCACCGGCATCACGGGAGGGGGGATCGCGCTCTCGGGCTCGATCGCCGATACCGGGGCCGGGATCGACATCTCCGGCAACTCGGGGGGCACGATCACCCTGAGTGGCGCCGCGAAGGTCATCAACACGGGTGCCAATGCGGCCGTCGCCCTCGCCTCGAACACCGGGGCGGTCATCGACTTCACCGGGGGTGGTCTGGACATCGACGTGACGTCGGGCACGGGCTTCACCGCCACCGGCGGCGGAACCGTCACCGTGCAGGGTGCGGGCAACTCGGTGACGGCCACTACCGGCACCGCCGTGAGCATCGTCAATACGTCGATCGGAGCAGCGGGCGCGGTCTTCCAGCGCGTCGACGTGGCCGGTGCTCCCTCAGGGATCGTGCTCGACCAGACGGGAGCGGGGTCGTTCACCGTTACCGGGACGGGTGCGACGGCGGGTTCGGGAGGCACCATCACCGGCACCACCGGGGACGGGGTGTCGCTCAACACCGCCATGAACGTGACGCTTCGGAACATGGTCATCGGCGACCCGACCGCGGCGGTCGGCCAGGCTCCCGACGCCACCAATCTGGTGGGGACCGCAGGTGCGGGCAGCGGGATCGTGGCGATCGATGTCACCGGTGCGCCGGGCCTCACCCTGACCAACGTGCTGGTGTCACGCACCGCCGACCATGGTCTGGCGGCAACCCGCCTGGGTGGGCTCGTGATCTCCGGGTCGTCGTTCCTCAACAACGGAGACGGTGCGGGTGACGATGCTCTGCACTTCGGCGCGTCGGGTGGGCCCGACGGGCTCTTCGGTACGGCCTCGGTGACCTCGACCACGGTCGACGGCTTCGCCGGTGCGGGCCTGGTCGTCCACAACGCGACGGGTGCGCTGGCGTTGTCGCTGAGCGGTAACAGCTTTGCCAACAACCAGGCAGGGATCGGTGCCGCCAACGGAAGCGACGGAGTAACCCTGGTGCCCGCAGGGTCGGCGACCATGACCGTGGGCGTCTCCGGTGCATCGTCGTTCGACACCCTGGTGGGAGCCGGCGTCAATGCGGCTCCGGTGGGATCGGCGTCCCTCGACCTGACCGTGCAGAACTCGACCTTCAACGAGACGAACTCGGCCGCTGGCGCCGTGCGTGTGTTCGCTGCCGGCACATCGTCGACCCGTGCCGATATCTCGAGCAACACCATCGCCGCGTCGGCGGGCTCTGGGGTGTATCTCGAGGAAAGCGGTGGGTCGACCCTCGACGCCACCGTGAGCAACAATGCGGTGGGCTCGCTCGGGGTGCCGAATTCGGGGGCGGAGGCCGGCAACGGCATCAGCATCATCCATGGAGGCGCCGGGCTTTCGCGGTTCCTGCTTTCCAGCAATGCGCTCAACAGTCATGAGGCTGCGGGCATCTATTCCATCAACGCCGACGCGGGCGCCAGCGGGGGCATCGACTCCGAGGTGACCCTCACCGGCAACACGGTGGCGGCGCCCGAGACCGGTGCGTCCATCGGCGGGATCCAGGTCGCGACCAGTAGTACCCACGGGCTCTGCACCCAGATCACCGGGAACACCAGCGCCGGAGCCGGGGGTGCGACCGGCATCGAGGTGCAACAGAACAACACCTCGGTCTTCGGGGTGGTGGGGCTGACCGCCAGTGCCCTGACGATCGCCCCGTATCTGGCGAGCGTGAATGCGGCGACGGCCGCCGATCTCGGGGGCGCCTACGTCGACGCCGGGGTCGCATCGTGCACAGCCCCCACGCCTCCGATCCTGCCTTGAGCCGAGGGGAACTCGGCGACCTCGATCAGTCGGGGTGGGAGGGCCCCGGGCGACCTCGATCGGTCGGGGTGAAGGGGCCGTCAGCGGCCTTGATCGGTCGGGGCCGGCGAGCGGTCGGCGCCGTACAGTCGGTAGGGAGATGCGAGGGCGGCGAAGGCCGCGAGTTGGGTCGGCCAAGTGGCGGTGGCCTCGGCGACGGTAGCCCCGTCGTCGATGGCCGAGCGTAGGGCGTCGGTTCCCGCCAGACGGTCGAAGTGCGCCGTGTGCCACCGCCACGCGTCGCCTGCCAGTGCGTGCGCGGCGATCAGAGCGGCCACCGCCGCCCGCGTCGGATCGTAGACCTCCGGGTCGGTGGCGACGAAGCGCACTCCGCTCACCTCGACACCCGCGAATTTGCCATCCGAAGGTGCCTCGGGGGTGAAGCGGACAGGCTCGAAGCGCACGCCGGGCAAGCTCTGTTCCTGGAGGTGCTGGGCCAGGATGTCGGCGTCGAGCCAGGGTGCGCCCACCTGCTGGAAGGGCCGTTCGGTGCCGCGACCGACCGAGAGGTTGGTGCCTTCGAAGAGACAGGTGCCGGGATAGTGCAGCGCGCTGATCGGATCGGGCATGTTGAGTGACGGGGCGACCCAGGGCAGTCCCGTCTCGTCGAATCGGGTAGGTGGGTTCCAGCCCTCGACCGGGACCACGCTCAACTCCACATCGATCCCGAAGGCACCTCGATAGAGCCGCGCGAGTTCGCCCACGGTGAGCCCATGACGCATGGGTACCGGATGGAGTCCCACGAAGGTCGCGAAGGCGGGATCGAGCACATTGCCCTGCGCGAGATCACCGATGGGATTGGGGCGGTCCAGCACCACGAAGGGAACTCCCGCGGCACCCGCTGCCTCCATCGAGCGACTCATGGTGGACACGTAGGTGTAGTAGCGCGCGCCCACGTCCTGCATGTCGAAGACCACCACGTCGAGGGCGGCGAGATCGTCGGGCGACGGCGCCCACTTCGAGCCGGTGTAGAGCGATATCACGGGCAGCCCCGTAACGGGGTCCCGGTCGTCTTCGATCCAGCGCCCCTCGCCCTCGCTGGCGCGCAGGCCATGCTCCGGGGCGAAGAGCGTGACGAGGTCGATGTCGGGATGGGCGTCGAACAGGTCGATGGTGCTGGTGCCTGCTGCGTCCATTCCGGTCGGGTTGGTGACGAGGCCCACGCGCCGTCCCGCCACCAGGTGCAGCGAGTCCCGCAGGAGAACGTCGATGCCCGGCAGGACCGGCAGGGCCGGGTCCTGGGAGGCGAGCCGCGAGGTCGAGCCATCGGCTCCGCTGCACCCCAGTACCGTCGCCAGCAGCAGGAGGGGCAAGACCCGGTCCGGACGACATTGTGGCTGGGTTCTGGACGCCATACGTTTTCGAGTCCTCGCTGACGGTGTAGTCGAGGCGGCCCCGCGCTCCGACGGGTCAACTTCGGCCGGGCCCCTCGGGCCGTCAACGAAGGTAGCGCGGATGCTCCGCCCCGCGGGACCGTCCGGGATCATCCGTGCCTCGCAACGTCGTTCATATGTCTCGCACCGCCACCCGGCTCGCACACCTCGTCGTCCTCTCCGTCTGTGTCGGCCTCCTGGGGAGCTGCGCAGGAGGGGGTGGGACCGTCGAGCCGGCAGCCGCTCCGCCCGCGCCCGTGACCGATCTGGTGCGGGATACCCCGATCGCGCCTGCACCACCGTCGGATACCGCCTTCGACACCCCGGTGCCTCGGGCCGAGTCGCCCGCAGACGCGTCCTGGGCCGAGCGTACGCTGGCTTCGTTGACGCTGCGTCAGAAGGTGGGGCAGATGATCATGCCCTTCGTGCTCGGCGACTACGCGCCGGAAGGGTCGGAAAGCCACGACAAGATTCTCGCCCTGATCGAGAACGACGAAGTGGGTGGGCTGATCGTCTCTCTGGGTGCTCCGGCCGATGTGGCCCTCAAGCTGAACGACTTCCAGCGCCACTCGCGCTTGCCCCTGCTGGTGGGCGCCGACATGGAGACGGGCGCCGGCTTCCGCTTTCGGGGTGCCGTCCATCTGCCGGGCAATGTGCCCCTCGGGGGTGCGACGGAGCTGCCGCCTCCCATGGCCGTGGGGGCCACCGGAGACGCCGGCCTGGCGTATGAAATGGGGCGGATCACGGCGCTCGAAGCCCGCGCGGTGGGCGTGCACGTGCCCTTCGCACCGGTGCTCGATGTCAATTCGAACCCCGACAACCCCATCATCAACACGCGCTCGTTCGGCGAGTCGCCGGCAGAGGTCGCACGTCTGGGCGTGGCGTTCATCCGGGGAGTCCAGGAGGCGGGGAGCATCGCCACCGCCAAGCATTTTCCCGGACACGGCGATACCGAAACCGATTCGCACAACGAATTGCCCATCATCCGCACGACTCGGGCCCATCTCGATTCTACCGAGTTGGTGCCCTTCCGCGCCGCCGTCGCTGCCGGCGTGGGGGCGATCATGACGGCCCACATCGCCGTGCCCTCGCTCAACGGAGGTGGTGAGTCGCCCTCGACCCTGTCGCCTGCGGTGTTGACGGGATTGCTGAAGGGTGAAATGGCGTTCGACGGGCTCGTCTTTACCGACGCCATGGACATGGCCGCGATCGACCGGAGGTTTCCCCGGGGCGAGGCGTCGGTGCGCGCCGTGCTCGCGGGTGCCGATGTGGTGCTCATGCCTCCCGACGTTGCCGACGCACTCGAGGGCATCGTCGGCGCGGTGCTCGACGGGCGCCTCAGCGAGGCGCGCATCGACGAGTCGGTGCTCAAGGTGCTGAAGGCCAAGGAGGCGCAGGGGCTGGACCGGGAGCGCACGGTCTCGCTCGAGCAGATCCCCCATATCGTGGGGATTCCCACCCATATCGCCGTGGCCGACGAGATCGCTCGCAGGTCGATCACCCTGCTGCGAGATGAGCGTCGACTCCTGCCGCTCCTGGGTACACGCAGCGCCCGCGTGCTGTCGATTTCGTTGAGGCGCACGGCCGATCTCCAGGCCGGTCGCATCTTCAACGCGGCGCTGCGCAACAGGTATCCGAGCCTGGTCACCGCCGAACTCGACCGCAATGCGCGCGCCGATGTCTTTGCCGAGCTGCTGCGGCAAGGCCGCCGGTCGGATCTGGTGGTGGTCTCGCTCTACGTCAACTGGAGTGCTTCGACGGCGGCGGCGCCCCTCTCCGACGAGGCCGTGGCCTTTCTCCACGACCTGGCCGAGTCCGGAGTGCCCCATCTGGTGATCTCGTTCGGCAACCCGTATCTGCTGAGGGAGATGCCCGCCGTGCGCGCCTACATGCTGGCGTGGAGCGGGTCGGAGTCGTCGCAGAAGGCCGCGGCCGGGGCGCTGTTCGGAGACGCTCCGATTTCGGGACGCACGCCGATCCAGCTCCCACCCTACTTCGGGATGGGGAACGGCCTTTCGCCCACGACCGGCTCCGGGAGGGACTCGTGAGGCGCCGGATCAGGCGTGGGGAGAGGCGCTCGGTGAGACGACTGACGGTGGTGGCGGGGCTGTCGCTGGGGGCGGCGGTGGGGTGCGCCGAGACGGGTCCGGCCCAGGACACGGGGGCGGTCCGGGCCGGCGAGCTGAGCACGGTCGAGATCGATCCGGCCCTCGTGAACATGGACGCGAGCGTACTGGCCCGCCTCGATTCGACGATGCGAGCGGCGATCGCCGATTCGGCCACTCCCGGCGCTGCGTTGGCCATCGGGCGCCATGGACGCCTGGTCCGCCTGCGCGGTTACGGCGCACTGGATTGGGTCGACCGCACGCCGGTGACGCCGACCTCGATCTACGACCTGGCCAGCCTCACCAAGGTGGTGGGGACGACCACCGCCGTCATGATCCTGGTCGACGAGGGGCGCCTGGCCCTCTCGGACCGGGTGGTCGATCGCCTGCCCTGGTGGGCCGCGGGGGACCCGCGCAAGGGCACCGTCACCCTCGAGCAGTTGCTCTTGCATCGCGCGGGTCTGCCGGCGTTTCGCCGCTGGTTCTTCGAACTCGAGGGCCGCGATGCCTACCGCAGGGCCATTGCCGACGAAGCGCTCGAGACCGATCCCGGTACGGCCACCGTCTATTCCGACATCGGGGTCATGACGGTGGCTCTCGTGGTCGAGGCGGTGACCGGCCAGCGTCTCGACACCTTTCTCGAGGAGCGGGTCTTCACCCCACTGGGCATGCTCGATACCGGGTTCCTGCCCGACGCCGCGCTCCTGCCCCGCATCGCCCCGACCGAACTCGACACCCTCTGGCGCGGCGAATTGGTGCGGGGACGCGTGCACGACGAGAACGCGGATGCATACGGGGGCGTGGCAGGGCACGCAGGACTGTTCTCGACTGCCACCGATCTGGCCGTGTTCGCCGATCTGATGCTTCGTGGCGGCGTAGTGCCCGCCTGCGACGAAGTCTCGGCGGCCGAGGGTCGGCCCTGCCCCCTCGCGCGCCGCGACAGTCTGCGCCTGGTCGAGACGGGCACGATCCAGCGCTTCACCCACCGCTTCGATGCGTCGGCGTCGCGGGCGTTGGGGTGGGACACGCCCGAGGGACGCTCGTCGGCCGGCGACTACTTCTCGGCCTCGTCGTTTGGTCATACGGGCTATACCGGCACCAGCATCTGGATGGATCCGGAGCGCGACCTCTTCGTGGTGTTGCTCACGAACCGGGTGAACCCCACGCGAGAGAACTCCCGCCACGTACCCCTCCGTCGCGCCGTGCACGATCTGGCCGCACAGGCGGTCACCGACATTGCCGCCGAACCCCGGGGCGGAGTGCGTTGACGGGGCTCGACTGGGGAGTCATCGCCCTCTACTTCGCCTTCGCGGTGCTGGTGGGGGTGGCGTTTTCGCGCCGCGCCGGGCGTTCGATGAGCGAGTTCTTTCTCGGTGGTCGCTCGCTGCCCTGGTGGCTCGCGGGCACCAGCATGGTGGCCACGACCTTCGCCGCCGACACGCCCCTGGCGGTGGCCGAGATGGTGGCGCGGCATGGGGTGGCGGGGAACTGGTTGTGGTGGAATCTCGTGATGAGCGGCATGCTCACCGTGTTCTTCTACGCTCGCCTCTGGCACCGGGCCGGCGTCGTCACCGACGCCGAGTTCATCGAGTTGCGCTATGCGGGCCGACCCGCGGCCTTCCTGCGTGGGTTTCGGGCCGCCTATCTCGCCCTGCCCATCAACCTGATCATCATGGGTTGGGTGAATCTGGCCATGGTCGAGATCGTGGCCACGACCCTCGACGTCGATCGCATCGTGGCGCTGCTCGTCTGTTTCCTGCTCGCTTCGAGCTACGCCGTGCTCTCGGGACTGTGGGGGGTCGTCGTCACCGACTTCTTCCAGTTCGCGCTGGCGGTGGGGGGCGCCGTCGTCCTGGCGGTCTTCGCCGTGGGCGCCGTCGGGGGCATCGACGGCCTCGAACGGGGGCTCGCCGACGTGTACGGCTCGTCGGAGGCCGCACTCGCCTTCCTGCCGGCGACCGGCGCGACCTGGATGCCCTTGCTCACCCTGGCGGTCTACCTGGGGGTGAATTGGTGGGCCGTGTGGTATCCCGGTGCGGAGCCGGGCGGCGGCGGATACATCGCGCAGCGCATTCTCGCGGCCCGCAGTGAACGCGACGGACTGCTCGCCACCCTCTGGTTCAACCTGGCGCACTACGCGGTGCGCCCCTGGCCGTGGATCCTCGTGGCGCTGTGCGTGCCGGTCCTCTACCCGGGCCTCGACAATCCGAGGGAGGGGTACGTCCGCACCGTGGTCGACCTTCTGCCTCCCGGCCTCACGGGGCTCGTGCTCGCAGGCTTTGCGGCGGCGTACATGTCGACCATCTCGACCCAGCTCAACTGGGGCGCGAGCTACCTGGTCAACGACCTCTACGGTCGCTTCGTGCGACCCGACGCAGACCCCCGCACGTTGGTGCGGGCGGGGCGATGGGCCACGGTTCTGCTGATGGCGGCCTCCCTGGCCGTGACCACCCTGCTCGGCTCCATCGAGGGTACCTGGCGCTTTCTCATGGCCCTCGGCGCGGGCTCGGGGTTGGTGCTGATCCTGCGCTGGTACTGGTGGCGGATCAACGCCTGGTCCGAGCTGAGCGCCATGGTCGCCTCGCTCGTCATCAGCCTGACCCTGTGGTTCGGCGCCGGCCTGGACCCGGACGATCCGATCCAGTGGGCGTGGATCATGCTCGCCACGGTGGCGGGATCCACCGTGATCTGGCTGGCGGTCACCCTGCTCACAGCCCCCGAGCCCGAGGCCGTGCTGCGTCGATTCTATCTGCGTGTGCGCCCCGGTGGCCGGGGCTGGGTCGCGGTGTCGGCGCCGCTGGGTCTGGCGGGCGAGCCCATCGACGGGGGCCCGATGAACGGCTGGAACTGGGTGGCCGGGGTGGTCATGGTCTACGCCACCCTGTTCGGGATCGGCAAGTGGATCTTCGGCGAACGTCTGCTGGCCTCGGCTCTTCTGGCCACGGCGTTCGGCTGCTTCGTCTGGATCATGCAGCATCTGCGGCCGTCGCGGCGATCCATCGATCCCACCCGCACTCCCGTCCCTTTCCACGGAGAAGGTGTCGGATGAGGCTCACCCCATGAATCCCATCGATCTCGGCGTCCTGCTCGTCTACCTGCTCGGAGTGACCGCGTGGGGCGCATGGCTGGGACGCGGTCAGACCGGGGCGCGGGACTACTTCCTGGGGAGCCGCAATCTGCCCTGGTGGGCGGTGATGCTGTCGGTGGTGGCCACCGAAACCAGCACGTTGACCTTTCTGTCGATTCCCGGGGTCGCGTACTTCGGCAACCTCACCTTTCTCCAGCTTACCCTGGGCTACCTGGTCGGGCGGATCGTGGTGGCGGCCGTGCTGCTTCCGGCCTACTACCGCGGGGAGTTGGCGACGGCGTACGAGCTGCTGGAGCGGCGCTTCGGCGCGAGCACTCGCCGGTTGACCTCGGTGGTGTTCATGGTCACCCGCCTCCTGGCCGACTCCGTCCGTCTGTTCGCCACGGCGATCCCCCTTGCGCTGCTCACGGGATGGAGTGTGCCCGTGGCGGTGGCGGTCATCGGGGGGCTCACGGTGATCTACACCTACATGGGGGGGATCCGGGCGGTGGTGTGGGTCGATGCCGTGCAGATGGCCTTGTACCTGCTCGGCGCCCTGGCCGCAGCGGTGGCCCTCCAGGGCCTCGTCCCCGACGGCTGGAGCGGGATCCTGTCCCAGGCGGCGAGCGCCGGCAAACTGCAGGTCATCGATCCGTCTTTCGATCTCGGTACCGCCTACACGGTATGGGCCGGGCTCGTGGGGGGGGCGTTTCTCAGCATGGCCTCGCACGGCACCGATCAGCTCATCGTCCAGCGCCTGCTCACCTGCCGCAATCTGCGTTCCAGCCAACGGGCGTTGGTGGGGTCGGGGCTGCTCGTCATGGTGCAGTTCGCCGTCTTCCTCTTCGTGGGACTCGGGCTCTGGGCCTTCTACCAGGGACGACCCTTTGCGGCGTCCGACGAGGTGTTCGCGCGCTTCATCGTCGAAGAGCTGCCGGTGGGCCTCACAGGCCTGCTGATCGCCGGGGTCCTGGCGGCCGCCATGTCGTCGCTGTCGTCGTCCATCAACGCCCTCGCTTCTGCGACGGCCTACGACCTGTGGGCACCCTGGGCCGGCGCCTCGGGTGACGACCGCCGGATCTTGCGGGCCGGCCGGCTGTTCACCCTGGGTTGGTCCGCCCTCCTGGTGGGGGGCGCGCTGGTGTTCCTTCGGGTGGGGCAGGGCACCGCCGCCGTCGAGGTGGCGCTGGGCGTGGCCTCGCTCGTGTACGGCGGGCTCCTGGGTGCCTTCGCGCTGGGGATCTTCTCGCGACGTGCCGATGCTGGGAGTGTGGCGGTGGGCATGCTGGTGGGCATCGGCGTGATCACCTGGCTCTGGGTGGCGCATCGCTCGGCCCTCGCCTGGCCCTGGTACGTGTTGGTGGGCTCGATCCTCACCGCCGTGGTGGGCCATGCCCTGGGGCGGAACCGGGCGGCGGATCCAGAGGCTTCACTACGGCCATAGCATCTGCAGTCGACGAGGGACACCGAACATGAGCCGTTGGATGGTAGGAGTCGATGGAGGAGCGAGCCGCACGCGCGCCGTCGTGGTCGATGCCGAGATGCGGGAACTCGGTCGGGCAGAAGGGCCGGCCGCTGCGGTCGACGCGCGCCATCCGGAGCGGGCGGCCGAGGTGGTCGAACGCGTCATGACCGAGGCGGTACGGCGCGCCGAGGTGACCTTTCCCGCAGCGGGTCTCTATGCGGCGCTCGCCGGCGCCGGACGTGAGACCGCTCGGGTGGCGGTCGAACTCGCCCTCACCGAACTGCGCGTCGCCCGAGCGGTGAGGGTCGGGACCGACGTCGAGGCAGCCTTCGAAGATGCCTTCGGCGACCAGCCGGGGATCCTGGTCATGTCGGGCACGGGGTCGGTCGCTCTCGGGCGCTCCGAACGGGGTCGGGTGGCCCGGGTCGGCGGATGGGGCTCGCTGCTGGGCGACGAGGGCAGTGGATACGCGGTGGGTCTCGAGGGATTGAGGCGTATCGTACGCGACATCGACGGGCGGGGTCCCGAGACCCGCCTGCGCGACGCGGTGATGGCCGAACTCGGGCTCGTCGAAGTGCCCGAGCTGGTGGTCTGGGCGCACGATGCCACCAAGGGAGACATCGCGGGATTGGTGCCGGTCGTGTCGGAATCGGCTCGTCAGGGCGACGCCGTGGCCGGAGAGATCCTCGTGAGCGCGGTCGAAGAGCTCGAGGGCCATGTGCTGACGATGCTCACCACCCTGGGCCCGTGGACCGGTCGCCCGCGGGTCGCGCTCGGCGGTGGACTCCTCGATCCGGACGGCCCGCTGCGACGGGGCATGGAGGCGGTGCTCGCACGCCATCGCATCTCACTCGTCGCCCGCAGACTGCGGCCCACGCTGGGCGCGGCGCGGTTGGCGATTCGGCTGGCCGAGGGGGTGGCGTAGGCGCCTGCCTGGGGGCCGACGGCGGTGAGGGCGGCGTGACCCTTCGAGGGGGCGTGTTGCGCGTGTCGGAGTGGAGGTGGCTGTCGCATTGCGGCGGCCTCGGCTCACCGTCTCAGCGAGGAGGCTCCCATGGCGTCCCTTCCCGGCGCTTCGTTTCCGCTCCGACTCGTCACATCAGTGATCCTGGCCACCCTGCTGGTTCCCCAGCCAGGGTGGAGCCAGGATCCGCCCGCCCCGGAGACCGATGGACTCGGGGCCTTGAACGCCACCTTGCGGGCGATCCGGTTCTACCCGCAGGACGCCGTCACCCCGCTGGGAGATGAGCGATCCTACCGGACGCAGTTCGAAGTGGCACGGCTGCAGTACGTCGGCACCGAACTCACCTTCGACCTCGAGGCGCCGACGGAGGCCGTGGCCTTCACCCTGGTATGCACCTACGCGAAGCCCACGGGTGAGGAGTTCGGCCGTTTCGACCTCGACTTCGCGGTCGAGGCGGGATGGGTTGCGGCCCGGCATGCATCGGCCCTGGGGTATTTCGAGCCCGGGCGCTGGGGCGTGGGTCCGTATGCCGTCTCGTGCACCAGCGGGGGGCGACAGGTGGCTCAAGGTCAGTTCGAGGTGATCGACGGGCCTCCCGACCTGCCGGGCCTTGGTGCCAAGATGGTGCGCCTCCGTTTCTTCGAGTCCGGCAACGAGGTGCCCGCCCTGAACCAGCGGGCCTATGCCATCACCTTCGTCGGCGCGGAGACGCGCTACCTGAACCCCGAGATCACCCTCTCGTTTCCCGATGCACAGACCGACTTCGAATTCCCGGCGAGCTGTCTGTTCATCCGCCAGAACGGCACCATCTATGGAGCTGTCGAGCTGACGATCCGCGGCGCTGCCGGCTCGACCCGCAGCATCTCGCAACGGGGCTTCGGCAGTGCCAATCCGGGCACCTGGCCGGTGGGTCGATACCGTGCGGCGTGCTTGGCCAATGGGCGGTTCCTGGGCGACGCGGTCTTCACCGTGACCTGACCAGGGGGGGGCGGGGCGCCCGCGTTGTTCTCGGGACCCCGATAGGTTGCTCCGCCTAGAACTCGAGCATCAACCCCAAGGTCAGGCCATGGACGTCTCCGCCGGAGTCGCGGCTTCCCCTGGTGCCTCGCATCCAGAACCAGCCCCCCGTCGCCGATATCGAGGCATTGGACTCGTTCGATTCGAGCGAGACCCCGGCGTTGAAGTGGGCGCCCAGGTTGGGCCCGTCGTTCGCTCCCTCCGTCATCACGACCAGTGAGGGCCCTCCTGAGAATCGAAGCCCGGCGGACCCCCAGCGAGACCGCCGTTCGACGCCCGGTTCGGCCAACAGGGCTCGTGTATCCCGTTCGTCGGTCTCCCAGCGCAGCAGGCCCAGCCCGAAGTTCCCACCCCACCGTTCCACCTCGGGTTGGCTGAAGCGGATCATGTAGGCGGGTTCGACGAACTGCCAGGGCCCCCACATGGTGAACATCCAGTACGAGCCGAGGGTGAAGTGGCTGGGGCCTCGTGGCGATCGCGCCGGGAACGGCGGGGCCCACCCCCCCATCAGCCTGAACTCGGCGCTGGACCCATCACCGTCGGAGCGCACCAGCGCATCGAAGCGAAGGTCGACCTTGGCGGCCCGGGCCAGGATGCTGACCCCCACGCCACCGGCGCGCTTTCCATCCTCCCAAGCCGGCGCCCGAGGGTGGTTCCACCAGGTATGACCCAACATGGCCACAAGGGCGGCCGACACAGGTCCAGACGACGTTCCGGGGTACGTGACCTCGACCAGCGCCGAGGTCATGGGCTCGCCCTGAACGTCGCTCCAGCGCAGGAAGACCCCGGAGACCATCACTGGATGCAGTCGCGCTCCGATACGGAGAGTACCTCCGTAGCTCGGATCCAGGTCTTCCAGATCGACCAGATTCACCGATACCCCCCCCTGGATGATGGGTCGCCAATCGCGGAGGGATTGGGCGCTCAGCGGCAACGCGAGGCTCATGGCCATCAGGAGCGCAACGGAAGGGGCCGTGCAGTGAAGCGCGGCCTGAACGCGGGGCGCGGGTGCGCCCCGTGTTCGACAGAAGGTGGCCCACGGCCCACCGCCGAGGACTGCAGTATCTGCTTTCCGGGTCAGCCTCGACCACGTCGATGAAGACATGAACGGATCGTACATGACCCTTCCTCTTCCACTGAGGATATCCATGGAATAGACGAGGATCCCCTATCTCCTACGCACCTCGCTGGACAGGGTGTGCCTCGCCCTCGTGCTCGTAATCTAGACGAAGCCCCAGGGTGGATCAGGATCAGATCGGTACGTTTCCCTGTTTTCCGGGGTGCGGACAGGGTGCGGCGGGCACCTCCCCACGCGTTGGTGGCCCCCTCCTGACAGCGGCATTGGGGGATCTTCCCACGTTGGTAGCTGCGCACGCCGTCTGGCGCCTGGCCCCACATCCCCACGCCCCCGAGACTTGTCCGCCCACGGCCGGCCTGAGACTATGGGGCCATGATCGGCCTCACCGTGTCGCACTACCAGATCGAAGAGAAGCTCGGGGGTGGTGGGATGGGGGTGGTCTACCGGGCCCGCGATACGCGGCTCGACCGGGACGTCGCCCTCAAGTTCCTTCCTGACGAGCTCACGAACGACGCGCAGACGCGCGCACGCTTCGAACTCGAAGCGCGAGCGGCGTCGGCGCTGGACCACGCCCACATCTGCACGATCTACGAGATTGGTGGGGGTGGAGGAGAAGCCGCTGGAGAGCAGCTCTTCATCGCCATGGCGTTCTACGCGGGCCAGACCCTCAAGGCCCGGTTGCGCGGCGGACCCCTCCCGGTGAACGAGGCGATCCGGATCGCCCGGGACATTGCCACGGGGCTCGAACACGCCCACCAGCACGGCATCGTCCATCGCGACATCAAGCCCGCCAACGTGATGGTGACGGACCATGGCGAGGTGAAGATCCTCGACTTCGGCATTGCCAAGCTCGCGAGCGAGGTCACCCTGACCCGCACGGGGGAATCGCTCGGTACCCCCGCCTACATGGCGCCCGAGCAGATCGCGGGTGACGAGGTCACCGCGAAGATCGACCTCTGGGGTCTGGGGTGCCTGCTCTACGAGATGGTGTCGGATCGAACACCCTTTGCCCGCAGCGGACCGAGGGCCACGGTGGCCGCGATCCTCGGCGCGGTGCCGGAGCCCCTCGCAGGAGACCTCCCGGAAGACCTTCGCCTCCTGGTGGCGGAGCTGCTCGAGAAGAGCCCGGACGACCGACCGGGCTCAGCCGGCGAAGTCGCGATCCGCCTCACCGCGCTGTTGCCGTCGACCCCGGCGGGGAGCCCCCTGGGCTGGTTCCGCACGCCGGTCGGAATCGCGACCTCATTGGTGGTGCTCGCGGCGATGGTCGCGATGATCGTGCTGCCCATGCGGCGCCGGGCGCAGGTCGACGCCGCCCGGGCGTCGGTTCCCGACATCGAGGCGTTGGCCGCCGAGGGCTCCTTCGAAGAGGCATTCGCCTTGTTGGAGAAGGCCGAATCCGTCCTCGGCCACACGCCCGAGTTGGATCGTCTCGTCGTACGGGTGAGCGACCGGATCGACGTGACGTCGGACCCACCCGGTGCGACGGTCCACATGCAGCCCGTGGGGCCCGACCTCGAGCGAGGTCCCCGGGGGCGGTTGCTGGGTGCGACCCCGCTCCGCGGGCTTCGTGTGCCCCGAGGGGACTACTACCTGTACCTCGAGCTTGCGGGTCACGAGCCCGCCGAGCGTCTCGCAACGAGCAGCCTCCTGCGCAGCGGGTTCTTCGTCGATGCCATCGCGGACTCCGTGGTTCAGGTCCACGCCCCTCTCGACGTCGAGGGGGCCGGCCCCGCCGACATGGTCCCGGTTCCCGGCGGCCCCTACACGCTCGTCGGATCCGACGCACCTGCCGGCGCCACCGTCGACCTCGAAGCGTTCCGCATCGATCGCTATGAAGTCACCAACGCTCGGTTCCGGGAGTTCGTGCGCGCCGGAGGGTACCAGGACCGCTCCTTCTGGACGGTGCCGTTTCAGGAAGGAGACGACACGGTCCCCTTCGAGGAGGCCATGGCTCGCTTCACCGACCGCACGGGTCTTCCCGGCCCCCGCAACTGGGTCGGGCAGGAATACCCCGAGGGGCAGGGTGATCACCCCGTCACGGGCGTGACCTGGTACGAGGCTGCAGCCTACTCCGCCTTCGTGGGCAAGACGCTACCCACGGTGTTCCAGTGGGAGAAGGCCGCCCGCGACGGAAGGTACTCCCGCGCCGAAGGCCAATTCCTGCCGTGGGGATATACGGCACCCGGCGAGAGCATCCGTGCGCGGGCGAACTTTTCGTCGACGGGCACCCAACCGGTCGGTGCGCTGCCCGGGGGACTCAGCCCCTTCGGGGTCTTCGCGATGGCCGGGAACGTCAAGGAGTGGACCCGAAACCCCGGACCCGAAGGGTTCGTGGTCATCGGAGGTGGATGGGAGGACCCGCCCTACGTATTTGCCGCGATGGGGTCGCAGAACCCGTTCTTTTCATCTCCGTCCCTGGGCTTTCGGCTCGTCTCGAACGAGGGCACCAGTGAAAGCGCCCGGTTTCTCGGGAGCGCACAGCCCCCCGACTATCGGCCCGTCGACGACGCCACCTTCGAGGGCTACCTGACCCACTATCGCTACGATCGGATTGCCCCGGATCCCGAGATTGTCGAACGTCACCAGGCGGCCGATTGGGTGAGAGAGAAGATCCGGATCCTGGGGCTGGAGGGACCCATCCTGGCGTATCTCTACCTGCCCCGGAGCGTCGCTCCACCCTACCAGACCATCGTGTTCGTCCCGAGTCGTGCCGCCTTCCTCGAACCGATGCCGTTGGGGGTGGAGTCGGTGCTGGCCTCGAACATCCGAGCGGGTCGTGCCGTACTCGCAGTGGTGCTGAAGGGCATGGTGGAACGCGAATGGGATCCGGGCTACGAGCTGCCTGCCCCCACAAGTGTGCGGTTCCGCGACCTCATGGCCCTGCACGCCACCGAGCTGCGCCTCGGCATCGATTATCTGGTCGAACGCGACGACATCGACTCGACCCGGCTCGCCTACCTGGGGCTGAGTTTCGGCGCCGGATCGCGCAGTGTGTTCGCGGCGCTGGACGACCGGTTCCGCGCGGCCGTCTTCATGGGTGCCGGCATCGACGAGCGGATCCAGCCCACCCTTCCGGAGGCGAACAGCGTCAACTTCCTGCCGCGGGTGTCGGTTCCGAAGCTGGTGCTCAACGGCGCACAGGACGAGGAGCATCCCTGGCGCACCCGGGGACAGGCCTTCTGGAATCTTCTGCGCGAACCGAAAGAGCTGGTGTTGGTGCCGGGCGCGGGCCACCTCCCCCCCGACGAAGCCCGGACGCCCGCGATCAATGCCTTCCTCGATCGCACGCTGGGGCCGGTGCGCTGAGGCTCCAACGTCAGTGCCGTGCGACCGCTTCCCGGGCGACCGCGGTGACGGCTTCGCGCGCCAGGGCGGCATCGGAGATCCCGATCGAGCCTGCGTTCAGGTAGTGGTTGCCACTCCAGTAGACCACGAGTTGCTGCCCCATGAGGGAATAGGCCAGCGCATAGTCGCCCAACCCGGCCACCTCCTCGGCCGCCTGGAGTTCGGCGAGGCCCATGTCGGCGGCATCGTCTCCGAATTCCCGGTCGATCCATTCCTGTCGGCTGCGGGGGACCGGTCTCTCGGGATCCCGTCGCAAGGTCAGCGTGAGTTGAGGCATTCCCCCGGTCGGAGTGGCGTGGCACATGGAGAAGGCCAGAGTCCCGGACTCGTTGTGGACGCTCTCATCGTACGTATGAGGGGGAGCGCCGAGGAAGCGGCTCAGATCCATGGCCCGGAGCACGTCGCAGGCATCGAGCGAGGCCGTCGTCGTCGACGCTGTCGGAACAGGCTCTCCGGCGGCATTCGGTGCGGGGGTGGAGTCGTCGCCGCTCCCACAAGCGGCGGCCAGCAGCACGATCACGACGAGCGTTCCACGCATGGGGCCCTCCTCGACGGTTGGGGTTCGATGCGACGGTACTACCGTGGCGAAGCTCCCCGCAATCGTGATCTCAGCGCGAAAACCGCGAAACGAAGGCCCAGACCTCTTCGGAGGCGTCGATCAGGGTGGTGGGTGGGCCGATCAGGCTCTGCCGCGCGAGTCCCACCCGCACGCCGGGCCATCCATGACCGACCCCCGTGAGGCGCAGGTGCTCGACGGCGGTGCCGTCGGCGCAGGGGTCCCAGACCAGACGAGTGAGGGTCTGCCCCCGATCCCGGCCCCGACCGGTGCGGGACTCGGTCTCGCGGGGAGTCGGCGAGCAGCCGTTCACGCCCACCCAGAACCCCAGCCCCGCCTCTACGGGCTCGTGGATCACGGTGTGCGTGGTGCCCGGAAAGGGCGGACCTTCACCCCCTTCGTAGAGCGCCCGCGGGTCGTCGACGCTGTGAATGTGGAGCACCGGCACGCGGCGCGACGGCGCGGGGTCGTCGGCGGCCATGGCGCCCGCGACGGGTACGATGGCGGCCACCCGATCCGCCGCCTCGAGAGCGAAGCGGTACGTCATGATGGCTCCGTTGGAGTGGCCGGTCATGTAGACCCGCGTCGGATCGTACGGACGCCGACGTTGGAGGTCGTCGAGCACGGCGTCGAGGAATCCCACATCGTCGACCTCGTTGTCGGCCGCCGAGCCACAGCAGTTGGGACCGGCATTCCAGGTGAGGAGTCGATCGGGATTCGGCCCCGTACCGTCGGGGTAGACCGCCACGAAGCCCTCGCGGTCCGATACGGCATCGAGGCCGTTCTCGTCCTTGAATCCCTGGGCGGTGCCGCCACCTCCATGCAACGCGACCACCAGTGCGGGCGTGCTCCCGGCCGAGGCCGGCACATGCACCAGGTAGCGACGGTCGCGACCGTCATGGTGCAGCGAGACCACATGGTCGCCTGGAGCGAGCAGGGTGTCGGGGTGCACCGCGGTGGGCCCGGGTGACGGGTTGGTCCGGCAGCCCGAGGTGATCGCCATGCCGGCGAGGAGGGCAGCGCACATCGAGTTCATACGAGTCCTGGGCAAGGGTGGTCCGGACGAACTGTGTGACCGGGCGGGGTGAGGCGTATGACCGCCCCACCCCCGGGTCGTGTACCCGGCGTCAGCCGCCGATGCGGCGATAGCGCTCCAGGTTGCGGTACCGATCGAAGAGCCGTTCCTGCCGGGAGTCTTCCGGAATCTCGCGACCGCCGATGAAGATGTATTCGGCCGAGGTCGACAACTCGAAGGGATCGCCCGACCACACCACCAGATCGGCGCGCTTGCCCGCCTCGAGTGAGCCGGTTTCATCGGCGATGCCCCAGACTTCGGCGGCGCCAGCGGTGAGTGCGTCTTCGGCGGCGGCCGGGTCCATGCCGTTGGCGATGGCGAGGCCCGCGAGATGGGTGAGCGAGCGCCCCCCGCTGAACAGCACCTGCACGCCGGCACTCGCCAGGCGGCCTGCGTTCTCCATGGTGGCTCCCAGGCCGTCGAAGGTGGGCAGATTGTCGGTGGGATTGACGATGACGGCCACGTCGGCGGCGGCGAGGGCCTCGGCGGCCCGCCATGCTTCGGCCCCTCCATTGATCACCATCCGGAACCCGAAGCGAGCCTGGAGGTCGAGAGCCATGTCGAGGTCGCTCAGCCGATTCGCCGTGATCACCAGAGGCACATCGCCCTGGAGCACGGCCTTCAGCGCTTCCTTGTTGCGCGCGTTGAGGCTCGAGCGTCCGCCGGTGCGCATCGGATCGTCGCTCACCTGGTCGTCACCGGTCTGGTCGTCACCCGCCTCGGCGTTCAGCATATCGGCGCGTGCATCCCAGAGCGCGTCTTCCAGACGCATCAGCAGCGCGGCCCGCGAGCCACCGCCGTCGCTGCCCGATCCCGACTCACCCAGCGAGGTGTAGACGGCAACCATCTCGTTGAGGATCATGTCGGCCACTCGAGTGCCGTCGAGCGCGATCACCGCACCCTGTCCGTCGAAGAGCGGACCGCCCCCGGGCCGAACGACGGCTGCGGTCACACCCCTCAGCCGCGTGATGGGAATGTGGGTGGCCTCGGGATTCACGGCGCGTACCGGATTGAACGACGCCCCGAGGTCGTCGAAGCTCGTCGATGCGTCCTGGGTGCCGGGGGATTGGCCGCCGATCTCACCCAGCCCGACCTGGGAGCTCGAGTCGATGAGCCCCGGGGTCACGATCTTGCCGGTGCCGTCGATGCGACGAGCACCGCTCGGCACGCTCACGTCGGCGCCCACGGCCAGGATCCGTCCGTTCTGGATCACCAGCGTGCCGCCTTCGACGACCTGGCCTCCTCGCAGATGGATCTGCGCGTTGGTGATGGCCACCGTCTCCTGGGCGCCGACAGGGACGGGGGTCAGGGAGGGTGCCAGGGCGGGCGCGAGCGCGAGCGTCGCAGCCGTGAGGACTCGGAGCGCATTCATCGTCCCACCTCGCCGTTCATTCCCACCATGAAGTCGCCGAACACGAGGGGGTCGGGCGCGCTGCGATCGTACAACAGCGCCCCGTCGATGTAGACGTGTTGGGGACGGCTGTAGACCGAGAAGGGGTCTCCGGTCCAGAGCACGAGATCGGCAGCCTTGCCCTCGTGCAGGGAGCCGGTCTCGGCGTCGATGCCCATGGCGATGGCCGGGTTGAGGGTGATCCAGGCGATGGCCTCTTCGGGGGGAATCACGATGCCCTCTTCGGCGGCGGCCCGCAGCGCGATGGCCGACATCTGGTTCAGGCGCTGGATCTCGACGGGCGAATCCGAGTGCACGATGGTGCATGCACCCGCCTCGTGCACGAGGCCCACATTCTCTTCGATGCCGTCGTAGGCCTCGAGCTTGAAGCCGTAGTTGCCCGCACCCCACATCGACGCACAGATGTCGTTGTCGACCAGATAGTCGCGAATCTTGTACGCCTCCACGGCGTGATGGAACGAGGCGATCTCGTAACCGAATTCCCGCGAGATGTTGATCATGTTGACCATCTCGTCGGCTCGGTAGCAGTGGTTGTGGACTCGGGTCTCACCGACGAGCACGCTGGCCAGCGTCTCGAGTTGGAGGTCCCGCTCGGGCATGTCGGCGGACACCGATCCCGCGTCCCACCAGGCCTGCCACTTCCGCAGGTACTCGCGCCCGGCGATCCATCCCATACGATAGCCCGCACCGTTGCCCATGGCCGACGCGGGTGAACGACCCTGCTCGCCATAGACGCGCTTGGGATTTTCGCCACACGCCATCTTCAAGGCGTGGGGCGCGTTCGGAAACTTCATGCCCTGGACGGTGCGCGAGGGCACGTTCTTGAGGGTCACCCCGCGACCGCCGAACAGGTTGCCCGAACCGGGCAGGATCTGCAGCGCGGTGATGCCGCCGGCCAGGGCATGACCGAACCCGGGATCCTGAGGCCACACGCCGTGCTCGGCCCAGACCTCGGCGGTGTTCGGGTCGGTGAGCTCGTTGCCGTCCTGCTGCGAACCGATCCCCGGCGACGGGTAGTTGCCGAGGTGCGAATGCGTGTCGATGAGGCCGGGGGTGACCCACATGCCGGTGCCGTCGATGACGGTGGCACCGAGTGCGCTGATGTTGGTGCCGATGGCCGCAATGCGGCCGCCGCTGATCAACACCGCACCCCCGTCGATGCGCTGCCCCTCACCCGTGAGAATGGTGGCGTTCTCGATCAGTGTCGCTTGCGACGGGAACGGTGTGTAGGTGGAGGGGAACGGGTCGGGAAAACGTGTCTGTGTCGTCTGTCCCTGGGTCCCGATGGGTGATCCGAGCCACAGCCCGAAGCCCGCGAGAAGAATGCCTGTTCGTACGGTGGTCCTGGGCATGTCGAAGTCTCCGTCTTGCGTCCCTTGCTCTCTTCGGCCGTCCACGGCCGGGGCGCTCACGGTAGGGTGTGTCGCACGAATTCGTAAGGGTGGGTTACCGCAGCGCCTCTTCCAGGGCGGTGGCCGCGTCGGTCTTCTCGTCGCGATACTTGACGATGACCGGCACATAGAGATGGACCCCCCGCGCCACTGCGAACTCACCGCTGGCAGGTCGGCTGCCCGGGACCACCACGGCGCCGGCAGGGATGGACAGCGGACGATCGGGGGTGGCCGTGAGCACCTCGCCGCGCACCAGATCGTGGACGGCTGTGGCGGCCGTGAGCTGTACCCCCGGTGCCAGCACCGCGCGCGCACCGACCAGGGTTCCCTCGAACACGCCGGTGTTGCCCCCGATCATGCAGTCGTCTTCGATGATCACGGGCCGGAGTCCCACGGGCTCCAACACGCCACCGAGTTGAGCGCCGGCCGAGAGGTGCACACGCTTGCCGACCTGAGCGCACGACCCGACCAGCGCATGCGAGTCGATCATGGCTCCCTCGTCGACGAATGCGCCGACATTGACATAGGCGGGGGGCATGATGACCACGCCCCGAGCGAGGTGGGCACCGGCGCGCACCGCTGAGCCTCCGGGCACGATCCGCACCCCTTCGCCGGGCCCGTCCGTGGCGCGCAAGGGCAGGGTATCGCGGTCGGACCAGGCGAAGGTCGAACCCCCGAACGACGGATTGGGGGACGATGGATGGGGAGTGAATGCGCGGGTGTCACCCACGCGAAACGCCAGGAGGATTCCCTGTTTCACCCACGGCACGGCAGCCCACCCGTCGGCGCGCCGCTCGGCAGCGCGAACCACTCCGCGGCCGAGCAGCTCGAGCAGGCGGGCCACTGCGGCGCGGGCGCGGGGCCGGTCGAGATCGGCACCGGCGGCCGAAAGGGTCTCGACCTCGGCCCGGAGTGCCGCGATGTCGGCGGCTGCGATGGCGGGGCCGTCGGAGATGGGGTCGGTCATGGAGCGGGTGGGGTGGATGAAGGGAGCACCCCGGCCCCCTCGAGGGCGGCGTGGAGCGTCGCGCGGATGTCGTCGTGCGCGGAGAGGGGCACCAGCGGGAGGCGGAAGTGTGCCGCACCCCGACCCATGAGTTCGAGCGCCGTCTTCACGGGAATGGGATTGGTGGTGGCAAAGTTGGCGCGCATCAGTGGCAGGAGCCGGGTGTGGAGGTCCCGGGCCACGTCCCAGGCGCCCTCCTCGGCGGCGTCGACGAGGCGGGTCATCAGAGCGGGCGCTTCGTTGGCCACCACCGAGATCACGCCGTGGGCTCCGACGGCCATCAGGGCCAGTGTCATCTCGTCGTCGCCCGACAGCACGAGGAACCCCTCGGGGCGGTTGGCCAATAGCGTCATGATCTGGCTCAGGTTGCCTGAGGCTTCCTTGACACCCACCACGGCCGGTACCTCGCGGGCGATGTGCAGGATAGCGTCGGGCGGGACATTCAAGCCGGTACGGCCCGGCACGTTGTACAGCAATACCGGTCGATCGCAGGCCTCAGCCACCGCCCGGTAGTGGGCGACCAGGCCGTCGAGGGTGGGCCGGTTGTAGTAGGGTGTGACGGTCAGGATCCCCTCGGCGCCCGCATCGGCTGCGGCTCGCGCCAACGCGGCCACTACCCGGGTGTCGTTTCCGCCGGCCCCGGCCAGCACGAAGGCCTGACCGCCGGCCACCTCGACGCAGCGCCGAATGACCGAGCCCTGCTCTTCAGGTGAGAGGGTGGCGCTCTCTCCGGTGGTGCCGCAGGGGACCAGCATTTCGACGCCCGCTTCCATGATCCATTCCACATGGTCGGCCAGGGCGTCGAAATCGACCGCGCCGTCTGCGCGCATCGGAGTCACCAGCGCCGGGGCGATACCTCGAAACATCATCCCATCCATCGTGCGCCTCCGTGTTCGGGTCACCTGGTCGGTGGCGGCGTGGGCCGAGAGAACCGGTCGTCGAGCCAGGTGTCGAGGGTGTGGGTGCCGGGCCTGCCCCGTACCCACAGCGCTCCGTCCACCGCGCCGCGGGCGAAGCCGGAGCGATCGCGAGCCTCGTGGCGAAGCTCGATGCGGTCGTGGGGACCTTCGAGCATCACCACGTGCGTGCCGGCCACCTCGCCCGCCCGCGCCACCGATACATACAGCGTCTGGGGATCGGGTGGTCCCTGGGGTGGTGACTCGAGCCACCGGGACTTGTGGGGCAGCAGCGAGACGATGGCCTCGGCCAGATGTCGCGCGGTACCCGACGGATGGTCGAGCTTGTGGCGGTGGTGCGCCTCGAAGAGGTGCACGTCGTACTCGGGGGTCGCACCCACCATCCGCGCCGCGTCACGCACGAGCCGTCCGAACAACCCCACTCCCAGCGAGAAGTTGGGGGCCACCAGCAGGCCGGTTCCAGCCGCCGCCACCGCCACTCGCACCCGGTCGAGGTCGTCCACCCACCCGGTGGTTCCGCAGGCCGCGTCGACTCCCAGCTCGGCCAGCCGGATGAGGTTGTCGGGGGCGCTCGCGGGGGTGGTGAATTCGACCGCGACCTCTGCGCCGCCGAGGGCGCTCGAAGTGATGGCGTCGTCGCGACCGAGGCGAGCCACCACCTCGTGCCCCATGGAGATCGCCGCCGCTTCGGTGGCGCGACCCATTCGTCCGTACCCCACGATGGCGATTCTCACGGTGCGACCTCTTCGGCGGTGGAAGCTGGGGTACGCGACTCGATGAGCGCGTGGTGAAGTCGGCGTACCAGCCCCGGGGCATCGGCGTCGTCGACCACCAGCGAAAGGCTCACATCCGACGCCTGCGAGATCAGGTGGACGGGCGTCTGGTCGACCACCGCGAACACCCGTGCGGTCAGCCCCGATTCCTCCAGCAGACCGTGTCCCACCACCGTGACCGTCGTCAGCTGTGTGCGTACACGCACGTCGGCGAAGGCCTCGAGTTCGTCGGCGGCGGCCGAGATCTCGGCCGCGACGTCGAGGGTGAAGGCCGTACTGGTGTGCGAGGTGGCCACGAGGTCGACGGGCAGTCGATGGCGGGTCAATACCTCGAACACCCGCGCGAGAAATCCATAGGGCATCGCGCTCGGGTGCGAGCGCACCTGGATCAGGGCGCCCCCCGGCTTGAACGCCACTGCCGCAATCTCGGCGGCGCCCCAACGCTCGCGCAGGATCAGGGTGCCGGCGCGCTCCGGGGCGAAGGTGCTGCGGATCCGCACCGCCAATCCTCGCGACACCGCGTGCTTGGCGGCACCCGGGTGGAGCACTCTCGCACCGAAGTGGGCCAACTCCACGGCCTCTTCGAATCCGATCCGTTCCAGATTGCGAGGAGCCGTCACCGCCTTCGGGTCGCCCGACAGGATGCCGTCGACATCGGTCCAGATGTGGACTTCGCGGGCGTCGAGTGCCGCACCCAGCAAGGTCGCGGTGAAGTCCGAACCCCCACGGCCCAGCGTGGTGGTGCGACCCTGGGGATCGCTGCCGACGAACCCCTGGATCACCGGCACGATCCCGCGCTCCAGCAGCGGGAGCAACCGGTCGCAGGCCGCCTCACGGATCGCGGTTTCGTCGAGCACTGCGGCACCCGCGCGGGCATCGGTGCGCACGACGTGGCGAGCGTCGACCACCTGGGCCGGAGTACCCCTGCGCGTGATGGCGTAGGCCAGGAGAGCCGACGAGAGATCTTCGCCGAGGGCGCGAATGTCATCTTCGCCTGCTGCCGCCGAGGGTGAGTTCGCGTCGCCTTCGACGAGCGCGCCGAGGGTGTCGTCCAGGTGGGCGTGCAGCGAGATGCGGCCCTCGGGGTCGCCGGTCGTGAGAGCATCGATGATGGGGCGATGGCGCTGGACCAGAGCGGCCACGACCTCGGTCGAGTCGAGGCCGGCGGCGCGACAGGCGATGAGCTCGACCAGTAGATTCGTGGTGCCCGCGACGGCCGACACGACCACTACGGGCCGCGAGGGCGCCTCGTGCACCAGCGTCGCCACATGGCGGATCCGGTCGGCGTCACCGACCGACGAGCCACCGAACTTGTAGACCAGGGGCCCGCGGCCGGTCGCCTGACTCGGGGGGGGCGACATCACAACCAGGCTCGGACACGATCCCGCGCCGTCGCCAACTCGGCGTTCAGCAGCGCGGCCCCGGCGGCGCCGCGCTCGAGATTGTGCGACAGCACGATGAAGCGCAGGGTGAGGACGGGGCAGGGGCGAACACGGCCGACCGTGACCGTCATGCCGTCGCCGAGGTCGCGGTCCAGCCGCGGCTGCGGCCGGTCGTCGTCGTCGAGGAGCACCACCGCGCGCTCGGGTGCCGAGGGCAGCTCCGCAGCCACGGGCGCGCGAAAGGCCGCCCACACCTCACGCGCCTGGTCGGGGGTGGCCGCCGTCCGGAGCTCGACCGAGACCGATTCCAGGTGCCCGTGGAGGACAGGGACCCTCGTGGCCGTGGCGCTGACCGGCAACGTCAGGGGCACGCAGGCTCCCTCGCTCACCCTGCCGAGGATCCTGGCCGGTTCACGGGCGATCTTGTCTTCTTCGCCCCGGATGTGGGGAATGACATTGTCCACCAGGTCTCCGGCCGAGGGCCCCGGGCGGCCCGCCCCGGAGATGGCCTGCAGCGTCGTCACCACCAGGCGTCGGATCCCGAAGGCGTCGTGCAACGGTTTCAGGGCGGGCATCAGCCCCGCGACGGCGCAGTTGGGATTGGTGACGATCCCGCCGCCGGACCGTACCGAGGCGCCGCCCTCGAGGGGCCAGAGACCCTCTTGTGCGTCGAGCAACTGCAGATGATCGGGATTGACCTCGGGCACGATGAGGGGCACCTGCGGGTGGTCGCGAAAGGCCGACGCATTGCTGACGACGAGGTGTCCGCGAGCCGCCAGTCGCGGTTCGACCACACGCGCGACCGCAGCGGGAAGCGCTGACAGCACCAGGTGCGAGCGGAAGGGGCCGTCCACCGATCGTAGCTTCAGCCGCTGGGCCTCGGGCGCCAGTCGGCTACCCTGTGCCACGCGGGCCTGGAGCGGCTGACCCTCGGAGCGTTCCGACCCCGCCACCTCGGCGAGCTGGAACCACGGGTGTGCCGCCAGGCGCTCGACCAATCGGGAGCCGACGGTGCCCGTGGCGCCCAGGACGGCGACCTGGATACGGGCGTCGAGCGCAGGAATCGAAGGGGGACGGATCATGGTCTGGGGTCGATGCACGAGGGTCGAGGCTCGAAGGAATATAGCAGCCCCACCCGGCGCTGCATGAATGGCAGTCCGCTCCCACCGGGTCCTGCCGCACCGACAGGACGAGGGGACTCCAACCCGTTGTAGCCGTGCATCTTGGCAGACGCAATCGCCCGTTCACCTGGCACGCCGGTTGCATCGCTGGCAGGGTGACGGTCGCGGATGCAGGTGCGGCCGATGTCGGGATCAGCAACCCACCAAACATTCAGGAGGAACCATGGCCATTACGCGATGGACGTCCCGCAATCCCTGGCGCGAATTCGATGCCCTCACCAACCGGCTCGGGCTGGCTCTCGATGATCAGTTCCCGACCCCCTCGACGAGCGGCGCCTGGATGCCCGCGGTGAACGTCGAGGAGACCGCCGACGAGTTGGTGCTCACGGCCGAGCTCCCGGGGCTCAGGCAGGAGAATGTCGAGGTCGAGGTCGAGAACAACATCCTCACCCTTCGCGGAGAGAAGAGCGAGACCCGCAAGGAGGGTGACGAGAACCGCAAGTACCATCTCTGGGAGCGCAGCTACGGCAGCTTCCAGCGCTCCTTCACGCTGCCCCGCACGGTGTCGGCCGACAAGATCAGCGCCGAATTCACGGACGGCGTGCTGCACGTGCGCATGCCCAAGGCCGCCGAGGCCAAGGGTCGCAAGATCGCCATCGGCAACGGCGGAGAGACGGCGAAGGTCAAGTAACCGGCCGCCGCACGTAGGGACGAGGGGCCAGGGACCGGCCCGGGGGACGCACCCCCGGGCCGGTCCCGTTCATGCTTCAACGCTTCACGCCACCAGCGCTCGCAGGGCGTCGAGTTGGGCGCGAGACGAGGCCCCGAGCACCGATCCGGTCTCGAGCGTCAGGGCACCGCCCTCGACGCGTTCCATCACGCCTCCGGCCTCCTGGACCAACACGATGCCGGCCGCGAAGTCCCATGGATTCAGGTGCAGTTCCCAGAAGCCATCGAACCGTCCTTCGGCCAGATAGGCGAGATCGAGGGCCGCCGCACCACCGCGACGAACCCCTGAGGTGGCCTCGAGCACACGCCCCAGCGAATCGAGGTAGGCGGGCAGACGATCGAGGGCCTTGAAGGGAAATCCCGTGCCGATGAGGGTCCGGGTGAGGGGCGAGGGGGGTGCCACGCCAATGGGTCGGTCGTTCTTCCAGGCGCCGCCACCCTTTCGTGCCCACCACTGCTCGCCCGTGGGTCCGCACACCACCGCACCGCAGACGGGCGCGCCCTGCACCGCGACAGCCACCGAGGCCGCGTGAGCGGGGTGGCCATGGAGGAAGTTGGTCGTGCCGTCGAGGGGATCGACCACCCAGATGGGGGTGTCGTCGTCGGGCAACGAGGGGGGTGCCTCGTCTTCTTCGGCCAGGATGAGATGCTCGGGATGGCGCGCGTGGATCAGGTCGACGACCGCCTGCTGTGCGGCCTCGTCGGCGCGCGACACGAAGTCGGCGCGGCCCTTCAGGCGGGCATCACCCACGCCGATGTGTCTTGCCTGCTCGGTGTGGATGCGAGCCGCGGCCCGGGCCGCGTCGAGAGCGGTGCGGAGCCAGAGATCGAGAGGTTGGTCGGGAGGCATGGGTCCGTCGTGGGTGGGAGCAGCAGAAGGGGTGTCGGGGTGCCGGGGGCTCGCTACCTTACCGACGTGGAAAGTGATTCCCAAATACGAACCTCCAGACGGAAACGGGTGAATGGCCGGGAGCGGGACGCCGAAGCGTCGACGGATCTTCAGTGGCATGCAGCCCTCGGGTGAGGCCCATCTCGGCAACTACCTCGGGGCGCTCAAGCAATGGGTCGAACTCCAGGAACACCACGAGTGCCTCTGGTGCATCGTCGACGACCACGCCATCACCGCCGGCGGAGATCCGAAGGAGCTCCCCTCGCGGACCTTCGATCTCGCCGTGAGTTTCCTGGCCGTGGGACTGGATCCCGAGAAGTCGACTCTCTTCGTGCAGTCCGACGTGAGGGAGCACACTGAACTCGCGTGGCTGTTCAATGCGGTCACGCCGGTGGGTGACCTCGAGCGGATGACCCAGTACAAGGACAAGTCCCAGCAGTTCGAGTCGGTACCCGCAGGCATTCTCAACTACCCGATCCTGCAAGCCGCCGACATTCTGCTCTACCGGGCCGACGCCGTGCCGGTGGGCGAGGATCAGCGCCAGCATCTCGAGCTCACGCGCGACATCGCGCGCAAGTGGAATGCGGCCTATGGTGAGCTGTTTCCCGAGCCCGAGGCGCTCATCGGCTCGGTAGGCCGGATCCTCGGTCTCGACGGCAATGCCAAGATGAGCAAGTCACTGGGCAACACCGTGGGCATCCTTGCGGAGCCCGACGAGATCTGGGCGCGGGTGCGGACGGCGGTGACCGATCCGCAGCGCGTGCGGCGCACGGATCCGGGTCGGCCCGAGGTGTGCAACGTGTTCAGTCTGCACAAGCACTTCTCGTCGCCCGAGCAGGTGGCCGACATCGATGTGCGGTGCCGGGCCGCCACCATTGGTTGCGTGGAATGCAAGCAGATCCTGGCCGACAACATCGCCCGGACCTTTGCGCCGATGCGCGAGCGGGCTGCGTACTACCGCGCTCATCCCGACGAGGTACGGGCCATACTCGACGCCGGGGCGGAACAGGCTCGCGCCCTCGCGCGCGAGACCATCGACCTCGTACGTGGCCACATGGGTCTCGACTGGCGCGCGGCGGTGCCGAACACACCCTGAGCGGGCGGAGGCGCCCCCCACCCAACCTCAGGTGCCTACCGGGCCTTTCAACTTCCGAGGCAGGGCGTCGTATGCGCGGCCCGCAACCGTAGCGACGATGGCTGCGAGGTCGTCGATGGATTTCGTTCGGGAACGGGTCATGACGCAGAGTACGACCGGCCGTTCGGGCAGGTAGACGATCCCGCACTCGTGGAGCTGTTGTCCGGTCTGGCGGTCCCGAGGGTCGACGTATACGCCGTACTTCGAAGCGACGGTGATGTTGGACGGAAGCCCGGCCCGAAGGCCGAGGTCGAAGTCTGCGCGACTGAGATAGTCGAGGGCCCGCTCCGATGCGCCCCTCGCGAACACCGACGAGTGGTAGAGCATCCGGAAGAGCGCGGAATAGGCCCGTGCGGTCATGACTTCTCGCCCGGCTTCGTCGATGGTGGGGACCCCAATCGCCTGCATGAGTCGATCGACCTCGGCGGGTCGCACGCCACGCATGACGAGGTCCTTCGCGTGATTGTCTGAATGCGTCACCATGCGCTCGACCAGTTCGTCGAACCGATACGACTCGCCGGCCACCATGTGCTGCGGGGGCGGCTCGCCCTCCAGGTTGTCGGGGCTGGGCATGGAATCGGGCCCGGGGTAGCGGATCATGACCGAAGCGAGCGATGGGTCGGCCTCCAGCCGATACAGGGCATGGAAGAGCACCGCCACCTTCATGAGGCTCGCCGGCACGTACGGCTCGTTCTCGTCGACGCCCGTCCACGAGCCCTGTTCGAGATCGCGAAGATAGACCGAGACGCTGAGCGTGGTGTCGGTGCTCTTCAGCCCTGTGACGTACCGCTCCACCTCTCGCCGAAAGGTCTCGATCTCGGCCTCACCGTCTTTTTCGCCGGGGGCCTCGATGAACGGACTCGTGAGGCGTGTGCCCTCGATACGCGCCTGTTCGGATTCGCCGACTCCGTCACAACTCGTCAGCGTCAGCGCGATGGCACCGACCACGAGTGGGCTCCACCTCGTTCGTATCCCCCGGCTCACCCTCCGGCTCACCTTCGCGTCCCCCGGCTCACCCTCTCGTCCACGTCGTCTCCGGTGTTGCCCGAATCGTTGGCTTCGAAAGCTAGACCCCCGGCGGGTGGAAAAGTGTTGGCTGGACGCTCCAGGTCGCCTTCGAGATGGGGAGGGTCGGCTCGAGCGGTGGAGCGCCTGTGCGCCCTGCGGTGCCCGGCGGCTTGCAGACCCGGTGGCGAAGTCCGACTCTGGGTCATGCATGAACCCCCCGGACCCGACGTCGCCGACCTCCTCACCGTGCGAGGACTGACTCGGCGTTTCGGGTCGATCGCAGTGCTCGACGCCGTTGATTTCTCGGTGACGCCGGGCTCGATCACTGCCGTTCTTGGACCGAACGGCGCCGGCAAGACCACACTCTTGCGATGCGTGGTCGCCGCCGAGAAGCCCGACGCCGGTGAGGTGCTGCTCGAGGGGCGCCGTTTCGACGAGACCGATCCGACGATGCGGGCCCAGGTGGCTGCCGTGCTCGACGACATCGACTTCTTTCCCGACCTGTCGGTGGTGGAGCATCTGGAGTTGCTGGCGCTGGCCCATGGCGCACCTCGCGATCCCGTCGAGGAGGTCGTGGTGGAGTGGGGACTCGAGCGAGCCCGCGATCAGCTGCCGGGCACCTTGTCGAGCGGACAACGCCGGAGACTGGCGCTTGCCTCGTGCTTCGTGCGGCCGCGCCGACTCGTGGTGCTCGACGAGCCCGAGCAACGCCTCGATGTCGCGGGCCGAGCATGGCTGGTGTCGCGACTCCTGAATGAGCGCGCGGCGGGGATCGCGGTGCTCTTCGCCTCGCACGATCTCGATCTGGTCGATCAGGTGGCCGACGCCCGGGTGCACCTCGGCCGGTGAGCGCCCACGCCCACACCCTCGCCGTTCCGGCGCGGGCCCGTGCCCTGCGCGCGTGGCTGCGGCGTGCCCGAGGGCGGCACCACACGCGGCCTCTCGGCGAGCTCCTGACCGACCTGTATATGGTCGCGTGGGTTGCGGTCGTCTACGGCGCGGCGGCGGCGGTGGAGGTGCGGCGATTTCTGAAGGGGTCGGTGGGCTTCACCGGGCTCAGTCCCGCCCAGAACGGCTTGACCGTGGGGGTGTTCCTGGTGGTCGCCGCCCTCGTGTGGCGCGGCCTGAGGGCGCTGGGGCCGCTCGTGGTCGGCCCCGCCGAGCAGGCGTGGTGCCTTGCCACACCCCTGGACCGCCGGGGGTGGCTGATGCCGCGCCTCGGTACGCTGCTGGTGATCGGGGCGGGGGTGGGGGCCGCGCTCGCCGCCGTGGTCGCCCTGTTCGCGGTGCGCGACACCCTGGCGGCGTGGGCTGCCCTGGGGGCTGTGGTCGGGGTGCTGGGGTTGGCCCTGAGCGTCGTGGCGCAGGCCGCCCCCTCCCAGGTGCGCTGGCCGGGGGTGGTGGGGCTGGCGCTCGGCGGGGCGGGATTGGTGGCGCTGGCCGGGGTGAGCCTCTCGCCCACGGTGGGGGTGGCGCTCCCGAGCGTGGAGTGGGGTGCGCCGGGCCTCTGGGCGCTGGTCGGATCGTTCGTTGCGCTTGCCGCTGCCGCGAGGGCGTTGGGGGCTCTCGGTCGCCTGGATCGCCACGCCCTGGCTCGCGGGGCGCCGCTCGTCGGCGCGGCGACCACGGCCACGACCGCTCTCGATCCGTCGCATTTCACGAGTGTGGTTGCCGCACGCCGCTGGCGGGCGGTGGGCCGTCTGAAGAGTCGGCCGTTTCGGCCATGGCGCCTGAGCGGTGCCGGGCATCTGGCCCGTCCGTGGGTGCTGGTGCAAGCCGAGCTGCGGCGCCAGCTACGGCGGCCCGGCCTGGTCGGTGTGTTCGTCGTCCTGACCGTCGCCCAATACGCGGTGGCGGCCGCGATGCCCGGGCTGGCGACTTCGACCCGACTCATCGGTGCCTATCTGGCCGGGATGGGCCTCTCGAGTGGGCTGCGGGTGATCCATCGATCCCGGGGGCTTTGCCGGGCGTTGGGCGGCCGCGATCTGGTGCTTCGGGCCAGTCACCTCGTGGCGCCGGCCGTGGGCGTCGCGTTGTGGTGGGCGGTCACGCGAGGGGCAGAAGGCATCCAGGCCGACCTGAGCACCCTCGTGGTGCTGCCGGGAATCCTGGGTGCGGTATATCGCACCGCGACGCGGCCCCCCATGAAGTACGACTCGGTGCCGTTGGACACACCCTTCGGCACCATCCCCTGGAGCCTGATCGGTCAACTCGTGCGTGGACCTGATCTCCTTGCGATCCTCATCGTGGTACGGGTGCTGTGGGCGCGCTGAGTCGCTCGGGCAGCAGGGGCCCGAAGAGGCCGAAGGCACCCGGGTCCATGATCGCTCACCCCGTCGGTGATCGCCCCGCACCCGTCCGCGCCGTCAGCAACAGGGCCAGGATGAGCCAGAAGGCAGCGGCCGCGAGGACGGGGATCGAGACGAAACCGAAAACGAGGACGTAGCGCCCCGTGCAGGGTGCGGCCGCAGAGCACGACACGATGTCGAGGGCGGGTTGGTACTGCAGGGCCACATGATATAGAGCGATGACGAGTCCCACTGCCGCCAGCGGCACACCGTAGCGCCAGGCGCCGGGGTCGCGCCGCACCACCCCCACGGCGCCGATCACCACCAGGGGGTACATGGCGATGCGCTGGTACCAGCACAGCACGCAGGGCGTGAACCCCACGCCCTCGGACAGGTAGAGACTGCCGGCCATGGCCACGAACGCCACCAGCCCCGCCCAGCCGACGAGATCGACCGCGCGAGAGCTGAAGCGCCGGTGGAGCGCGGCGCGGCCGCTGGCGGAGAGGTGCGCCGCCAGGAGTACTGCCCCGGTTCCGGCACCGAGAATCGCCAGCACCGAGAGGGTCCGGATGACGAGGGGATAGAGGTTCATGATACCGACCTGGGTGGCGCGCGGAAAAAGGGGCGTCGGAATCTAATGTTTCCCGACGGCCGAGCGAGGGCATATCTTGAACCAGGTAGCCACGTACTCACTCCGGGGTGGGACCAACCAATGGTCGAGATCTTCAAGGCGGCAATCCAGCGGGGCGCCAGCGATATCCATTTCAAGTCGGGTGACGTCGTCCGGGCCCGCATCCACGGGGCGCTGATTCCGCTCACCCAGCAGCGGCTGAACAGCGACCAGGTACGCCAGCTCGCCATGAAGTTGATGCCGCACGACGAGGACCGCGAGCGCATCGATCAGACTCTCGACTACGACTGCTCGTGGGGCCTGCCCGGTCTGGGCCGTTTCCGGGTGAACATCCTGCGCCAGCGTAGCAGCTTCATGATCGTCATGCGAGTGATCCCCATCGAGATCCCGACCTTCGAGGATCTCAAGTTGCCGGCGGTGCTGCGGGAGATCTCCGATTACGAGCGCGGAATGATCCTGGTCACGGGGGTGACCGGCTCGGGCAAGAGCTCGACCATGGCGGCGATGATCAACCACATCAACGCCACCAAGCCGATGCACATCGTGACGCTCGAGAACCCGGTCGAATTCCTGCATCGTGATCAGCGCAGTTCCATCACACAGCGCGACATCGGCACCGATACCGACAGCTTCATGATGGGCCTGCGAGCTTCGCTTCGTCAGGATCCCGACGTGATCCTCATCGGCGAAATGCGCGACAAGGAGACCATCGATACGGCGCTGAAGGCGGCTGAGACGGGCCACCTGGTCATCTCGACGGTGCACACCAAGAACGCGGTCCAGACGCTGTCGCGCCTGATCGCCGTGTTCGAGCCCAGCGAGCAGGAGATGATTCGTCTGCGCCTCGCCGAATCGTTGCAGGCGGTGATTTCGCAGCGACTCATTCCCACCAAGGATGGCATGGGACGGGTGCCCGCGTGTGAGATCATGCGCGTTACGGGCACGATCCGCGACTGCATCCGCGATCAGAGCCGGCTCGACGAGATCTTCGACCTGATCGAAGAGGGGCGTGCGCAGTACGGCTCCCAGAGTTTCGATCAGCACCTCATGGATCTGGTCAAGACCAACCAGGTCGATTTCAAGATCGCCAAGGCGGCGGCGAACAATCCCACCGACTTCGATCTCAAGATGAACACCTTCGGAGGGGGCGATACCGGCTCCCGGGCCGAAGATCCGGATGCCATGCCCAGCCAGGACATGGCCAACGAAATGACCCAGATGTTCGGGAGTTGAGATGTCGCAAATCGACCTGTCGGGAATCTTCATCCCCACCACGACGCCGTTCGCACCCGGAGGGGAAGCCGATCTCGACGCCTTCGAGGCGAACCTGCACCGGTGGCGGGATTCGGGGATTTCCGGGTTCGTCGTAGGAGGGTCGACGGGCGAGGCCATGCTGCTCGATGCGGCCGAGCGTCTCAATCTCTGGACCGCTGCGGTCGAGGTCGCCCCGAACCTGCTGGTCGTGGCGGGCACCGGCGCCGAATCGACCCGTACCACCGTGCGGATGTCACGCGCGGCGGGGCAGGCCGGGGCCGGCGCTGTGCTGGTCCAGCCCCCTGCCTTCTACAAGGGTGCCATGACACGCGAGGCGCTGGCCGATCACTACCGGGCCGTGGCCGATGCGTCACCGGTGCCGGTGATCGTCTATCAGGTGCCGCTCCGGATGAGTACCCTCGACCTGCCGACGGCACTCATCGCCGAACTGGCAGAGCACGAGAACATCGTCGGAGTAAAGGACTCGCGCGGAAACCTCGATCTGATTCGTGAGCTCGTCGGCGCGACGGGGGACTCCTTTCAGGTGATGGTAGGGAGCGGCGCGTTGCTGCAGTCGGCCCTCGACGCGGGGGCGGTCGGGGCGATCCTGGGGGTCGCCAACCTCGTGCCCGAGCTTTGCGTCGCGATCCATGCCGCCCATCGGCGCGGCGACGCCACCGAAGCGGCGCGAATCCAGAGCCTCGTGGCGCCGCTGCATACCGGAATCATCGGGGGCATGGGCGTGCCGGGCGTGAAGCATGCCCTCGACCTGCTCGGGCTGCGGGGGGGAGCTCCGCGCTCGCCGCTGCGTGGGTTGCAGGAGCCCGGGCGGGCCGAGGTCCAGCGGCTGCTCCGTGAGGGGGGGTTGTTGGCGAATTGACACCCCTGGGGGGGCTGGCCTAGCTTCCGCCCAAGGATGCAGCGTCCAGAGCCCTCCCCTCTCGGGAGGGCTCTTTTCGTGTCCCCGCACCTGGTCGCCCACATCGTTCGCGTTCATCACTGGGGAGTAGTGGCCCATGTCCGGATCCGGTCCGTGCACCGTCGTGGTCGGGTGCCAATGGGGAGACGAAGGCAAGGGGAAGATCGTCGACGTCCTCTCCGAGGCCGTGCAGGTGGTCGCTCGTTACCAGGGCGGCGCCAACGCGGGCCATACGGTGCATGTGGGCGCCGAGGAGTTCATACTCCATCAGATTCCCTCGGGCATTCTCCACCCGGGCACCCGCTGCCTGCTCGGCAACGGGGTCGTGCTCGACATCGAGCAGTTTTTCGAGGAATTCGATGCGCTGGTAGCGCGGGGTATCGATGTGAAGGGGCGGGTGGGGGTGAGCCAGCGTGCGCACCTGCTCATGCCCTACCATCGGGTGCTCGATCGCATGTCCGAAGACCAGGCTGTCGAAAAGATCGGCACCACTGGGCGGGGCATCGGACCGGCGTACGAAGACAAGGCGGGGCGTCGTGGCATTCGCGTTGCCGACCTGAACGATGGGGCGCGCTTTCGCCGGTTGGTGGAAGAGGGCGTCATCTCGGCGCTCGACCGGCTCGAAGAGGCGGGCGAGGGAGACCAGATCACGGCGCTGCTCACCGCCGTCGACCGCAGCCTGGCGTTGAGTGAGCGGCTGCACGCTCTGGCCACCGACACCGGGCTCGAGATCGTCGAGGCGCTCGACGACG
>CAZFRU010000014.1:83050-90134 GCA_964521385.1 uncultured Gemmatimonadaceae bacterium
ATCTCGATCACGGCACCTATCCGTTCGTGACCTCGTCCAACACCACCGCAGCTGCCGCCGCCATCGGCGTCGGGGTGGGTCCGACGCGGATCACCGACGTGGTCGGGGTGGTGAAGGCCTACACCACCCGCGTCGGCAACGGCCCCCTGCCTACGGGGCTCGACGAAGAGATGGACCACCGCCTGCGCGAACTGGGGGGTGAGTTCGGAGCCACCACCGGTCGGCCACGCCGTTGCGGGTGGTTCGACGCCGTGCTCGCTCGGTATGCCGCGCGGGTCAACGGACTCACGGCGCTGGCCGTGACCAAGCTCGACGTGCTCGATACGCTGCCCGAGATCGGAATCGGCATGGAGTACTGCACGCCCGAGGCCTGCACGAGGGAGTTTCCGGCCGACACCTACCTGCTGGGTCGGGTCAAGCCCAACTTCGAGATGATGCCGGGTTGGGAGCGCGACATCACCGGATGCCGCACGCTGGCCGAGTTGCCTCGCAACGCGCGGGCCTACCTGG
This sequence comes from uncultured Gemmatimonadaceae bacterium, assembly GCA_964521385.1. Lineage (GTDB taxonomy): Bacteria > Gemmatimonadota > Gemmatimonadetes > Longimicrobiales > Gaopeijiaceae > Gaopeijia. The sequence goes on from CAZFRU010000014.1 coordinate 83,561, forward strand.
ACCGGGTCGAAGAACTGACCGATACGCCGATCCGCTGGGTGTCGGTGGGTACGCGGCGGGATCAGATCATCGAGGTGGAGTAGCCCCGATCGTCGGCTAGATCCACGCCTGTCGGTGGCGCGGCAAGGCGGCTCTGCTGAATTGGGAACAATGGTTGCATGCATCCGTGTCGCCACGGACCTTTCATGCACGACGGGCGCGCAGAAGTGGGGCGCGCACGCAACGCCTGCTGTCGGATCGCCCCACTTCTGGAGTATCGGCCGATGACCCCGTATTCACACGCATTCGTGTGAGCTCCGCGCCCGCTCGTACCGACGGCGTCGAGGGTCGACGCCTGACGGTCCGCATCGCGGCGGGCGCCACAGCCATGGCGCTCGTATGGCTCGCCGTCGTGCATCCCACCTTTCGGGACGCCGAGGGATTCCTGACCGGAGACTTCGCTGTGGCTCTCGGCGCGATCGTCGGGCTGGTCGCAATCGCGGTATTCGGACGGCGCTCGCAACGCACCGCAGTCCTCTGGATCGGCCTCGTGGCGGCGGGGCAGGGCGCCTTCCTCACGTTGATCCGAGCCGGCGACATGGTCGGCTACCAGCATCTGGTCCTGGCGCCGTCGTCGCCGTCGCCGGCTCAGACCGGCGCCCAGGTCGTGCTCGTCCTCCAGGCGCTTCTTCTTTGCGTTCATGGGCGCGAGCCACTTCGGCGCGCGATCGGCCTCTTCAGGCACGAGTTCGGTAGTGCTGTTCTGGTCGTGGTGGTGGCGGGGTTCGTCCTTACCGCCTCCACGCTGTCGCCATCCGTGGGGACCTATCTCGCCGAGGTTGCTGCCGCTGCCGCGGTGCAGGGGCTTCAGCTCTGGACCGTGATCGTGGCGGCTCATGCGTTGCCGAAGGCTTCGGTGCGGAGATTCGGCGCCTGGATGGAGAGCCTCCTGCGGGGCGGAGAAGGGGGGATGGCGGGGCGATTGCCCTGGATGGTTGCGGGCATCACCGTCGGGCTCTCGACGCTCCTTGCCGTGGTGGCGTACGGACGTCACCCCCACCTGCCGGACGAGGTCGTCTACCTGCTCCATGCCCGGTACTTCGCGGCCGGAATGCTCGAGATGCCCCTTCCACCCTCATTGGATGCCTTCGCAGTCGATCTCATGACTGTCGATCCCGACCGCTGGTTCAGTCCGGTTCCTCCGGGTTGGCCGGCTGTCCTGGCGCTGGGCGTGCTCGTTGGTGCCCCATGGTTGGTGAACCCGGTCCTGGGGGGGGTGGCCGTGCTCCTCACCCACCGTGTCGTGCTCGAAATATCGGGCGATGAACGCTCAGCCCGATTGGCCACGATTCTTCTGGCTACGTCGCCCTGGTTCTTGTTTCTGAACATGAGTTTCATGACCCACACGCTCACGCTGGTGTCGGCGCTGGCGGCCACCCTGGCGACCGCACTCGGTCTGCGTGCTGGCAAGAGATGGATGGTGCCGGCAGGGATCGCGATCGGGGTGGTCGCCCTCATCCGTCCGCTCGAAGGGCTGATCATGGCGGGAGCCCTGGGGATGTGGAGCCTGTTTGCCCGGGCTCGATCATGGGGGGATGCGGTGCTTCGCACCACGGTGCTCGCGACGCTCACCCTTGTGTCGACGGTGGCTGTCTTTCCCTATAATCGACACTTCACTGGTCATGCGATGGTGTTTCCGATCATGGACTACACTGATCGGGCGTACGGTCCGGGCACCAATGCGATGGGCTTCGGTTCGAACCGGGGATTAGGTTGGTCTGGTCTCGACCCGTTCCCCGGCCATGGCTGGATCGACGTTCTGGTGAACACGAATGTGAACCTGTTCCAGGTCAACGTCGAACTCCTGGGCTGGTCGATCGGTGCGATGCTGCCCCTCCTACTCGGGGCGGTGGTCGCTCTACGGGGGCGCGCCGGCCATCTCCGAGCCATGGTCGGATTCGTGGTCGCGGTGATTTGCGTACATTCGCTCTATTGGTTCAGCGGGGGGCCCGACTTTGGGGCGCGGTACTGGTACCTGGTCGTGGTGCCCTGTGTCGTGCTCTGCGCTCGAAGTCTCTTGGCGCTGAGCGATGCGGGACGTGTCGGAGCACGGGCATGGGCGGCCGGTACCATGCTGGTCATGAGCGCCCTCCTCGTCTTCATGCCGTGGAGGGCCATCGACAAGTATCACAATTACCGTCGCATGCGCCCTGACGTACGAGAGATGGCTCGCGTGCACGACTTTGGTGATGCGCTGGTTCTGGTTCGTGGAGACCGCCATCCCGACTATGCATCGGCCGCCACGTACAATCCGCTCGACCTCAGGGGACCGGGGCCGATCTACGCCTGGGATTACAGTGACGCGGTTCGGGAAGAGGTGTTGGCGGCGTATCCCGACAAGGCGGTCTGGGTCATCGAGGGACCCACCCGAACAGGCTTTGGCTACGAGGTGATCGCGGGTCCGATTCGAGATCGATCGAACATTCCCGCGCTTCAGATCAGATGACACTGCCCCGCGCGTAGTTGGGGATCCCGATAGAGAAAATCATGGTGGCTCCAGGGTGCCCGAGCGGATAGGCTCGGGCAACGAACAACCCCAACGGAGGCCATCACGATTGAAGAAAGTGTGCGCGGTAGCGCAGGCGGTAGACAAGCGGGCGATCGGGGAGGTCCTGAAGCGGGAGGGGTTGGGGCAAGGGAGTTGAGGTCGAGGCGCCGGTCTACGAAAAGATGAAGCGACCGCGACACCTGGTGGATCGCATGCTGGGAATCCTGCTGGCGGGCGTGGACATGCGGCGCTAGGGTCCGGTCCTGTCGGAGATGGCCGACACGGTGGGCATGAGCGGGTCGCCGGTGAGCCGGGAGGCGATCGAGGCCTTGGAGCGGGTGCTCGAGGAGCCAATGGAGCGGTGCCCTGCACTCGGAGCGAATCGCTTCACCCGCAGACCTACTCAGGGGGGGGCACCGAGAAGGGCGAGCGGGCGAGCACCTGGACATCGTCGAATTGGGCGATGGAGCGGTACCCCGCCGTCAACAAGTGCTGACCCACAGTACGGGTCCAGCGTTCTTCGCGAGCGGTGAGTTCCGCGGGTATGCCGCGGAAGTGCACGCTGCTCAGCACACTCACGAGCCGTTTGGTCACTGTCGGCTGCAGAAAGGCGGCGTACTCCTCCGCCGGATCACCCGAGGCCGGGTCCTGGACGCGACGCCATTGACCTTCGGAAATCAACACCAGCGCATTTCGATGGGCTTCCAGGAATGCCCGCTCCCCATATCCGCGTTCGTCCGAGTACATGAAGTCGTCGTTCATATACTGGCGTTTCTCGACGCCCAGGATCTTGTCGAGTGCATAGAGCCGTCCGTAGAAATACACGGGCCGATCGCGATTCGCCGGTGCGGACAAGAATGACGCAAGCTGCTGCGATGGTTCGTCGGGTTCGATCTGGTCCGTCATGATGGTTACGGTACGTGAGCGGGTCTCGGGATCCGGCCCTCGTTCGGCTCCGCTCAGAAGCGCCCGCAGCCCCGCCAACTCTCCCTGGGCCAGATAGCTTCCACCCGGCAGGTTGCCCACGAGAGTGCAGAGAGACGCGACCACGACCAACCCTACTGCAAACGCCCGATGCCTGCTGTGCAATCGAAAGACCGATCGCGGCAGGGGAAGCACGATGGCGAGCGCGAGCCCGAGGAACGGCGGAGTGATATGAAACACATCCGCGCGATTGAGCCCAGCCTTCAACAGTACAAGGGCGTATACCAGCGACAGCAGCAGCAAGCGATCGCCCGACGACAGCCTCCAGGACCGCAGGTGAGCTAGTGCGGTGCCCGTCCGCGCCACCGCGACCGACAACAGGGCAAAAAGGGCAACGGAACCCACTGTCCAATAGAAGGTGAAACCCGCTTCCCCAAGGGAGAACCGACCGACGAGTTCGCGCGTTGTCTGGATGTAGTCACCCCATGCCGGGCCCAGAAGTGCGACCGTTGTGGTGCCCCACACGGCAACGGCAATCCCACCGACCAGGGCTCCTCGTACGAGGGCCCCGACCGATCGTTCCGACAAAGCCACGGCGGCGAAGAGGGTGGCGAGGGCGAGGAGTGCGCCCACCCCATAGTCATGACTGTAGGCCAGGAGGAGTCCGGCGCCGACCCCAAGTCCAAGCAGGTTTCGAGGCCGCTCCGTGTCCCGAGCAGCAGCCACCAACAGGAACAATGGAATCATACGGCGCACGCCGAACCAGTTGATTCCCAGTAGAGTGTCGAGAAAGAACGGGCTCAAGACCAGCAGTGCGAGCCAGCCCTTGCCCGGGTGGCCCGCCCAAAGCCGGAGCAGCACCCACGTCAACACCCCAAATCCCAGGGCTTGGGTGATGGAGTAGAATGTGTAGTACGATCCCATGGAGTACTTGAAGAGCTGCATCCACCAGTGCGCGGGGTAGATGAGCAATGGCCCATAGAGGAATTCGAAATCCGTGTATGGGACTTGCCCAGCATCCATCCGGTGCAAGACCGACAGCATCAACGAGTCTTCGACGAAGGGACCGGACCGAGCCAGGATCGGGGGTAGATACGCAAGGAAGCAGAGCAAGCCCACGACCAGGGCAGCCGTACCTGGCCGCGCGAGTACGCGTACCGGATCCGCGGGTGGCGAAGCCACAAAGGGCCTCGAGCTGAGATTGTCCGCGCGGGCGGGTTCGATCGGTGTCCATTGAGGAGTCCAGCGGGCGCTCAAGACCGCCAGGCCTAGCATGGCGATGAGACTCCACCACAGGGCGGCGTGATACGCGGCGGGGTTCGAATAGCCCTCGAGCGCGGCAGCGCTCGCAACACCCGGCTCCGGCCCAACTGCCGCCGGGATCCAGATGAGCGCCACCACGTACCCGGACAGGATCACGCCGAATACGACGAACCCACGCAATGCGGACGTCATGGCGATACCGGGGCGACGGGGGTGAGGCACGCCGGGGCTGTTCGCCACGGCGGACTTCTTGCACTTTGGCTTCCTTCTATGGGGCAGGCCGTCAAGACACACGCCCACTACACGCGGGCCGATTTCGTTTTGACGGCCAGCGTCCGTTGCTTCAGGCGCCCGGGACGGTGATTCGCGGAATGAGGTGAGGGACTCGACAGTGGCGCTCGCCTCGAGGGTTGCGAGCCTCCGGGTTCGTGTGCAGCCGTGTCGTTCTCCGCGCAGGGGCGGGAACCATCCTTCTATGGGGGGCTCTTCGGCCCATCGCTTCCTTCGGCTCTCCAGGGGGGCATAGCCTATCCAGGGGGACTCGGACCCGAGGGTCCGGACCGGGAATTCAATGGATGCTCTCCCCTGAACCGTGTGGCTCCCGGAACCGATCCGCCGCAGCCACTCGCCCTGCTCCGCGGTCTCGTCTCCGGTCAGCCGCTCCGTACTGCTTCCTCCAGTCTCTGCGGGTCGTAGCACTCGCCCGTGCGCCACACCGCCAGCATGATCGAGGCGATCTGCCGCGCGATCGTCAGCTTCGCCAGGTTCGGCTTCGTGCCGCCCTCCAGCAGTCGAGCGTAGTGCCCGTACAGACGTTCGTCCTCGGCACGACCGATCACCGTGGTTGCCGCGCCCTTGAAGATCGCCTTCAGCGTGCGGTTGAAGTTGCGGTTCAGCCCCCGCGTGCGCTTCACCTCGGCCTTCACCCAATCTCCCGTGCGTGCCCGAACCCAGTCCGACGAGCTCCGCGTCACGATCCCCAGCCCGCAGTAGGCCCAGAAGCCCCGCTTGCTCCGGAACCGGTACGGCGTCACCACGATCGGCAACAGCTGCGCCGTGCGGATCGGGCCCAGCCCCGGGCAGCTCTTCACCAGGGCGAACTCCCGATGCCGCTTCGCCTCGGCCAGCAGCGCCTTCTCGGCCTCCTGCTTCTGCTCGTTCAGGGCGTCCAGTTCCCGGTACAGCAGTTCGGCCAGCGGCCGGGCCGGCCTCGGCAGTCGAGCCAGGTACGTCCCGCGCCCGGCCGTCGTGTAGACGGTCGTGCCGGGCACCGCCACACCCCGGGAGCGATAGACGCTCTTCAAGCGGTTCTTGACCCGCACTGCGTCGTCGCGGATCCAGCGGTAGCCTCTCGCCCGGTAGCCCAGCGCACCGAAGTGGCCGCGGTCCTTGTAGACCGCCCGCTCGATCGCGCCCAGCCGCAGGGCGTCCGCCAACCCGAACGCATCGCGACGATCGTCCTTCGGCCCCCGGCTCTCCCGAACCGCCGTCACCACCACCCGCTGAGCATGCGGCGACAGCACCTCGTACAGCCAACCCGACAGCGTGCCTTCCTCCAGGCAGATGTGGCGCGGTTCCGGGATCTGCCGCACCGCCTCGATCAGGCATCGTGCGTTTGTCTCCACCACCTGCGAGCCCACCCGCTTCCCGCTCGGGCTCACCACCCCGAGCGTGCAGCTTGACGCATGCGCGTCCAGCCCGATAAACCGGTCCATGTGCGTTCTCCTGTGGGGGTCGCGATCTCTGGATTCCTGCCAATCCCAGAGTGTCCCGCCCCTCAGGTGAACGCCACGTCTCCTCCGCCCTCCACAGGCTCATCGGGTACCTCCCACCAAGGACGCGCTGCCCCTATGATGCCTA
>CAZFRU010000015.1:0-88876 GCA_964521385.1 uncultured Gemmatimonadaceae bacterium
TCCGACCAGCGGGCACCTCGATCACGGCCAGGTGTCGGGCGGCGGCGGTCGCGAAGGACGCGATCCCGAGCCGCCCCGGCACGCCCTCGATCGCGCCCTGGATCTCGGTCCAGAGCATGAGCCGCGAAAGGACGAGGCCGAGGAGCGTGGCAGCAGGGAGACCAGTGCGCCGCAGTTCAACCCGCTCGAGGCGATCTTCGAGAGACGCGATTTGATCGCGAAGAGCAAGATCCCGCGTCGTATCCATGCACCCCCCGTTCCTGGGTTCGGTCAGAAATCAATGGTGCGCGTTTTCTGTGTGACCGGCAAGAGCCTCCCCCTGGGAAGGCGGCATCGAGCCGAACGGATACGCCTCCGGCAAATGGCCTCACCGAATAGTGACGCGGTGGTACCAGGATCAGTACCATTGCGCGGGTGTGGATGCGGAGGCAGCCTACGATGTGCCCCCCTCTGGAGGATCGTGATGCCAAACCGCCGTGTTGTAGTCCTTCCGAATCGCCGTAGGGCGGTGAACGCTCCGCCCCGCAAACCTGGCTGGCAGGTCCGTTCCTCTGTGGCGGACGCTGTGCGACAGGCGGTGGAGGAGGGCGCTGCGGAGAGCCAGAACGCGTTCGTCGAAAGGGCATTGGTCCGCGGGCTTCGGGATCTACGCCGCCGCCGCGTCTACGATGCCTATGCCGAGGCCGCGGAAGATCCTTTCTTCACCGCAGAGATGGACGAGGTGACGCAGGAGTTCGATGCCACGACAAGAGACGGCATCGAGGACCGAGTGTAGGCCGTGGCCCATCTTGGCCCCGTGACCCGTTGGGAGATGTACTGGGTGGATCTCGAAACCCGGTCGGAAGCAAACAAGGCGGCACTCGGCGCCCTGCAATCATCCTCTCCAACGATGGCTTCAACAGCCACTTCGACGTCGTCACGATCATTCCGCTGACGAAGCGCGCGGGCAAACGAAGGCGAATCTACGAGTTCGAGGTCCTCCTCCCCGCCGAGGTGTTGGGGATGGGACCAGAGAGCATCGTCATGCCGCACCAGATCCGCACAGTCTCGAAGCTCCGCCTCCTCGAACGGATGGGGATGCTGACCGACGAGGATCTCCAACTGGAGATCGAGAACCGCGTGCTGGAGCACCTCGGGATCGCCTTCGAGGCGGAGGACTTGTAGCGCGAGCGATGTACGGGCCAGCCACGCTGAGCCTGGCCGCAGACTCCGTGGGGCGCAACACTTTGTCTTGCCTGTTACTCGGCCCGCTCCGACCGAAGGGCCGGCTTGCCGGTCCCCCGCCGTCCAGAACCAGATTTTGATTGCATAAGATCACGAAAAAAGTGATTCTGCGCACATGAAATCTAGCAGCGGTCATCTCAAAGCACGCGAGTACATCGAACACCTGGCTGCGGGGGGCCAGCACCATTTCAGCGCCGCTGAAGCAAGAGATGCGCTGGGGGTGTCGGCCTCCGCAGGGAACGCCGCCTTGCACCGCTTGGCGAAGCAAGGTCTGATCGCTTCGCCCGCTCGCGGTTTCTACGTGGTCCTGCCGCCTGAATACCGGTCCTTGGGATGCCTGCCTGCTGAGCAATTCATCCCCGCCCTGATGGAGCGTCAAGGTCGCTCCTACTACGCGGGCCTCCTCACCGCGGCCCAGTACCACGGCGCGGCACACCAGCGTCCGCAGGCCTTCCAGGTGTTCGTGGACCGCAGCCGCCGCGATCTCACGTGCGGCAGGGTGCGGGTGACGTTCATGCGCCGAAAGGACCTTGATGCGGTCCCTGTCGAGACGAGGAACACGCCGCGGGGCGTTGTGCGCATCTCGACCCCCGAGGCTACTGCGATCGATCTGATCGGCTACCAGGATCAGGCCGGTGGCCTGGATCAGGTGGCACAGGTCGTCGTCGAGCTGGCCGATCACATGCGTCCCGACGCACTACCTCAGGCCGCCGCAACGGCACCGATCGCATGGGCGCAGCGGCTCGGATATCTACTGGAGCGGGCAGAAGCGCCCGCCGGAACCATGGAGTTGAGCGCTCTCAAGGAGTACGTGCGCACGAACGCACGCGAGTCCACGCCGCTCTTGCCTGGGGAGCCGCACGAGAACAGCCCTCGCGACGCAGACTGGAAGCTCTGGATCAACGTGGATCTGGAGCCGGAGCTGTGATCCCGCACGACTACATCACGGCGTGGCGCGGCGAGGCCCGATGGGTGGAGGACTTCCAGGTTGAGCAGGACCTCGTCATCAGCCGCGCGTTGGTGGAGATCTTCTCGCACCCTGACCTGAAGGACGCGCTGGCGTTCAGAGGTGGTACAGCCCTCTACAAGCTGCATCTGAAGCCTGCGGCACGGTATTCGGAGGACATCGACCTGGTCCAGGCCGAAGCTGGTCCGGCAGGGACGGTGATGGGCGCGATCCGAGAGGTCCTCGATCCGTGGCTCGGGGATCCGCGCTGGAAGCAAACGGAAGGCCGGGTGACGTTCGTGTATCGCTTCGATTCCGAAGGTCACCCGCCGATCCCGCTCAAGCTCAAGGTGGAGATCAACTCGCGAGAACACTTCGCCGTATATGGGTTCAAGCGGATGCCCTTCACCGTGGAGTCGCGTTGGTTCAGCGGGGCATGCGAGATCCAGACCTACGCGCTCGATGAGTTGCTCGGCACCAAGATGCAGGCGCTGTACCAACGGAGGAGAGGTCGCGACCTGTTCGATCCGGCAACCGCCATGCAGCTCGCTGAAGTCCGACCGGAACGCGTGATCGAAGCGTTCTCCGAGTATATGGACCACGACGGACACCATGTTACCCGTGCTCAGTTCGAGGAGAACCTGTCCAGGAAGCTGGGAGATCCCCAGTTCACCGGGGACATCAGCCCGCTGCTCGCAAGTGGCTTCACCTGGAACACCGAGGAAGCAGCGCCGCTCGTGCTATCCCGGCTGGTTCCGCTCCTGCCAGGTGATCCTTGGAAGGGAGAGCTTTAGCGGGGTCGATCTCGTGCGGTTGCTCGGGTGGCTCGGAGCCAGGAGCCATCGGCATCCGCCCTCGCGCCTGAAGGCAGGCCAGCCGGAGCTGTCCCAGGAGCTTGGCCACGGCGATGTGGTCGCCTGAAGGCCGCCGCCTCGCCCTTGGTGGAGGCACGTTGAGCAGACCATGGCGAAGGAGGGCGCTGCCGGTGTGGGATCCGCGTACTGGAGCAGCTCGGGATCGCCTTCGCGGAGGAGGACTCGTAGCGCGAGCGATGTGCCGGCCCCGCTGATCCTGGCCGCAGACTCCGGGGGGCGTAACACTTCGTTTGCCCGCTACTCTGCCTGTTCTGACCGAAATGCCGGGGGCGGGACTCGAACCCGCAAGGGATTGCTCCCGGGGGATTTTAAGTCCCCTGTGTTTACCATTTCACCACCCCGGCTCGTCGCATACGCGACCATCGAAAGATGGGCCACCGGACTCGCCTGGGCCACCGCGGCGAAGGGCCTGCACCACCGCGGCGAAGCGCCCGGGCCACCGCGACGAAGCGCCCTGGCCACCGCGACGAAGCGCCCTGGCCACCGCGGTAGGCCCGCCGCACCTCGCACCGACTCGCGAGAGCTTCGGCGCAGATGCGGGTGGATAAGTCGACACGGCAGTCCTGATTTGCGGTGGGTGGAGAGTTTGCGCCCCAGGGGGTGGCAAAGCGGGCACCCGAACGGCCATTGGGCGGTCGTGTGCCGGGTTTTCGACCTGAGGAGTGGCAAACCGGGCACGGCTCCCCAACTCGACCGCAGCGTGTTGGATTACCCACACTGCCGATGTCGGGTCGTTCCGCACTCCACGCGCCACGCCCCCACTTTCCACCTTCATCCTCGCCTTCACCCTCGCCCTGCCCCACCCTCGCTCCCGTACGGGTTGCTGGATCGAGGTAGCGAACGACCCCGCGGTACCGGGTCGAGGCCCGATGCGACTCGCGCCCCCCCGCCCCCCTCGCGGAGTTCCGCCAACCAACCCAGATGAAAAACCCGACACAATATTACCCGGGTATATTGACAGTCGATTCTACCCAGGCAATTTTCCCGCATGACTTCTGACAGCCCCGATTCCACACCCACACCCACACCTACACCCGCCCTCACCCGGTATACCGCCTTCGATGGGGGGCGACGCATCGCGTCGGGGACCTTGGCGGAGGTGGCGGCGCAGATGCGAGCCGCCGGACTGGCCAGAGGAGCCCGCACGGCCTTGATCTTCGATGATGCCACCGGGCGCGTGGTCGACTTCGACCTCGGGGGAACCGACGAAGAGGTCGAGGCTCGGGCGCGACAGCGCGGCGCCGCCCCCCGGGGCGGCGCCGCGTCGGGCACCCGCCCGCGCGGGCCCGGGCGTCCTCGGCTGGGGGTGGTTTCGCGCGAGGTCACCTTGCTGCCGCGGCACTGGGCCTGGCTCGCCGCTCAGCGCGGGGGAGCGTCCGCCACCCTGCGGCGGCTCGTCGATCAAGCCCGACGCGACGGCGAAGCCGAGGATCGCGTGCGTGCGGCCCAGGACGCGACCTATCGCTTTCTCTCCGCGATCGCCGGCGACCGGGAGGGCTACGAAGAGGCGATTCGCGCCCTTTTCCGCTCCGAACGGACCGCCTTCGAAGAGCGCACGGCACCCTGGCCCGACGATCTGCGACAGTACACCCTCCGCCTCGCCGCCCCGGCCTTTGCCGGCCCCGAAACCGGAGCCGGAGGCTGAACTCGTGCACGACATGACGGAAGGCCCGATCCCGGGCCACATCGTGCGCATGGCGGTCCCGATCGCCATCGGCATGGTCTTCCAGACGTTGTACTACCTGGTCGACCTCTTCTTCGTGGGCCAACTCGGCGACGCCGCCCTCGCCGGACTCGGATCGGCGGGCACCGTGCAGTTTCTCGTCATGGCTCTCACCCAGGTCCTGGGGGTGGGCACCATGGCGCTCATCGCGCAGGCGAGCGGCCGCAAGGACCGCGACGACGCCAACCTGATCTTCAACCAGAGCCTCGCCCTCGCCGCCGTGTGCTCGCTCGCCACCATGATCGCCGGCTACGCGCTCAGCGAGCGCTTCATGGCGACGCTCGGTGCGGACGCCGCGACCATGGAGGCGGGACATACCTACCTGCGCTGGTTTCTTCCCGGTCTGGGACTCCAGTTCGCCCTGATCTCCATGGGGGCGGCCCTCCGGGGAACGGGGATCGTCAAACCCGCGATCCTCGTACAGGTATTCACGGTGATCCTCAACGCCATTCTCTCGCCGATCATGATCGCGGGCTGGGGTCCGGGTCGCCCGCTCGGCGTGGCGGGAGCCGGGATCTCCACCTCGATCTCGATCGCGGTGGGAGTGATCCTGATGCTGGTGTACTTTCTGCGACTCGAGCGCTACGTGGTCTTCGATTCCCGTCTGATCGTGCCGCGTTGGAGCGCCTGGAAGCGCATTCTCGCGATCGGGCTCCCCCCGGGCGGAGAGTTCGCTTTGCTGTTCGTCTATACTGCGGCCATCTACGGGGTCATTCGAGACTTCGGCGCACCGGCCCAGGCGGGGTATGGGATCGGCTCGCGGGTGATGCAGGCGATCTTCCTTCCGGCGATGGCCATCGCCTTCGCCGCCGCCCCCGTGGCCGGTCAGAATGTGGGCGCGGGCAAGCCCGAGCGGGTACGCGAGACCTTTCGCTCGGCCGTCGTGACCCTTTCGGCCCTCATGCTCGCCCTGACTGTCTTCTGCCAGTGGCGACCCGATCTCCTGATCGGGGTCTTCACCGACGACCCCGCCGTGATGGAGGTCGGTGTGCTGTTCCTGAGAATCATCTCGTGGAACTTCGTAGCGACCGGCATCATCTTCACCTGTTCCGGACTGTTTCAGGCGCTGGGCAACACCCTCCCCTCACTCTTCGCGAGCGCGTCACGGCTGGTGACCTTTCTCGTGCCAGCGGTCTGGATGTCGCACCAGGGATGGTTCACGCTCCGGCACCTCTGGTGGCTCTCGGTCGCCACGGCGGCGCTTCAGGCGGCGATCTGCTGGTGGCTGCTGGCGGGGCGGCTTCCCGCGCGCGAACCCCCGACCCCCCAGCCCCTGCCGTCGGTGAGTTGACGGTCGTCCACCCCGGTCTGGAAGTCGTCAGCGAGCGATCGTCGCTTGCGCGACCTCGGATCATAGGCCAGAGGACTCGCCTCGGCGACCGCGGCGAAGCGCGCACGCCATCGCGGCCAGACGCCCCGCCCCCTTGTCCGATCCCGGCGTTCCATGGAGACTCGTCGGACCCCACCAACGAGACCGCACCACCGAGCCTCGCACGCCATGAATGTGTTGATCGTCGAGTCGAACGCCAAAGCCCGCACCCTGCAGAAGTACCTCGGAGCGGAGTGGAAAGTCCTGGCTACGGGGGGTCACGTCCAGACGTTGCCCAACGACAAGAGCAAGCACGGCAAGGACGCCGGTAAGGCCTTCTGGGCCAACCGGGCCGGTGAACTCCCTAGCCCGCCCTGGGTGTGGACCGACCGGGGTGAGGCCGCCGTCGACGCGATTCTCGCCGAGGCGGGCTCCGACCCCACCTTCTACATCGCCACCGACCCCGACCGCGAGGGAGAGTTCATCGGGTGGTGCCTCGAGCGCATCCTGAAGCCTCACGGACCCACCCACCGCGTGACCTTCCAGGAGGTCACCGACGAGGCGGTCCGTGAGGCGCTCGCGCACCCTCGCCCCCTCGATCAGCGCATGGTCGACAGCGCGCTGGTCCGCAAGTTCCTGGACCGCCTGGTGGGCTTTCGCACCTCGAAGATGGCCAACGCCATCGTGCCGGGGCGGGGCGCCTCCATGGGACGGGTGCAGACTCCGACCCTGGGATTCGTGGTCGAGCGGGAGCTGGAGCGCGAGGCCCACGTCCCGATTCCCTATTTCGAGGTACGCGCCCTGGCCGAACGCCTCGACCTGCAGGTGCGCTTTCACGAGCCCGACGACCCCGCGGCCTGGCGCGACGAGGCCGACAAGGTGCACCCCACCCGCACCTTCAGCCGCGACCTCACCGACGCCGCGATGGGCGCACTCACCGCCGCCGGAGAGGTCACCCTCACCGAGGTGAAGCCCAGCACCCGCTCGCGAAAGCCCGCCCCACCCTTCTCGACCGACGCGCTGCTCCAGGCCGCGGGCTCACGGTTCGGTTGGACGCCCCGCAAGACTTCGGCGCTGGCGTCCCAGCTCTACGAAGACGGGCACATCACCTACATCCGCACCGACTCCACCCGCCTGGCCGCCTCGGCAGTCGAGAAGGCCCGCGAGGTCGTGAAGGGCAGCTTCGGCCCCGATCACCTGGGCCCCGGTGCCGTGGGAGCCACACCCAAGGGCCCGGTGCAAGACGCCCACGAGGCCATCCGACCCACCCGCCTCGAGGTGGTCGAAGCGCCGGTGGACGACGACGACGCCCGGAAGCTCTATCGGCTGGTACGGGCGCAGACACTGGCCAGCCAGATGGCGCCCTCGACCTCGGCCTCCCTCGCCTTCCGGGCCGCCTGCGACAATCTCGCGCCGCCCCTCACCGGCAGTGTGAGCTGGCGTACCTTCGCGGGGTGGGAGGCGGCCTACGACGAGTTCCTGGGAGACCGCCCGACTTCACCGCCGGAGGTGGCCATCGAGGAGGGTGCGGTCTGGAGGTTGGATCCGGCCACCGCGGAGTCCCCGAACCCTCAACTCATCGAAGACGAGACCCGCCCCCCTCCCCGCTACCGGCCGCACACGCTCATCAAGGCGATGAAGGACGCCGGCATCGGTCGTCCCTCGACCTACGCCCGCACGGTCGAGAAGCTCGAAGACCGCAAGTACGTCGAAATCGAGGAGGGTGCGCTCGCGCCTACGGAGCGCGGCCGCCTGGTCTGGATCGAGGCCGCGCCGCTCTACGCTCGCGAGGCATCGGACGACCACAGCGAGCTCGAGTTGTTCAGTCCCGAATTCACGGCGCTCATGGAAGAGCGCCTGGATGAGATGGCCGCAGGCGAGATCGAGCCCCCGGAGACGTGGGAGCGTTGGCGTGACACCATTCGCGACCTGCATGAAGCCGCCCGCGAGCGCCGCAACGCCGGCCAGAGCACACTGCGCCAGCAGGAGATGCTCCGCCGGCTGCTGGACAACGCACCCGACCACGAGCCCCTCACCGCCCAGGCCCTGGGAGAGATGAGCTGGAGCGGCGCGCAGGCTCTCATCGCTTCGCTCAGGGAAGCCGGCGTCGCTCCGACCCCCACCAGGGGCCAACTGGACCATATCGGCAAACTCGTCGCCGACCTCGAGATGGAAGAAGCCGAGGCGGCCGCCCTCATCGACAAGTCGGCCCTCGCCCAGATCCACACCAGCATCGAGGCCAGCGCCCTCATCGACGAGCTCCAGGCGCTGCATGACGAGCGCAAGCCGCCGAGCGCCGCGCAGAAGCGGTTCATCGACGGCTTGCTCGATCAGACCAAGACCAGCGCCGAAGCAGCCGCGACGCTCGTGGGCGTCGCCTCGCTCGCCGAGCTCACCGGCGGCCGCGAAGGCAGCGCCAGTGCACTCATCGAAGAGCTGAAGGCGCTACTGGGTGCCGGCGAGTAGAAACACCGCCCCGAGCAGGTCGATGCCGAGCTCACTGGCGGCACCGGTTGCTTGAAACCCCAATGCCACCCAGACCCTGCCCTGGGCGTCGGAGCGAACCGGCTTGGGTGCCAGGACCCGCGTCCAGGAGTCGGGCACGTGCCCCTCTGCCGAGAAGCCGCTCCCATCGGGATCGGTCGCGCGCGCCACCACGCGCACGTCGGCCGTGCCGGTGAACGAACGCAGATCGCCCGAAAGGGTCACGTTGTAGTCGGTGCTGGGCTCGAGGGTGAACATACGCTCGAGCCAGACGAAATCGGTGCCCTGGGTGAGCGAGACGGCCACGTACGATGTCCCGGCCGACGCGTCGCCGGTGGCCAGGGCGGCGGTGCCCATCGAGGTGACGGTCTTGTCGACCACCCAGCCATCGAGGCCCGACTCGAACGACGTTTCTTCCTGGAGCACGGGCGTCACCTCGAGGGCCGCGGTGTTGTCGCACGCGGTGAGGGCCAGGGTGGCGAGAGCGAGCAGCGGAAGAGCAACACGGATCATGATATGGACCTCGGTCGTACGTGGGGGCGTCGGTGATACATCGCGGGCGACCTTCGGGACGAATCCAACCATACAGCAGGAATCATGCACATTCTCGTCGGGCGGGTCCATGGGGTGTGAGGGGGGGCGACGGTGTGCGGGACCGCGGCCGCATCGCGGGGCAGCGAAAGGGCGCATGGTGGGCCTCACAACGAGCGCCATGCAGCTCCCGCCTCGATTCGAGACGCGTGGGCCATGTCGATGCCGCGTTCTACCGGGTGCGCGGACACGCAACCCGCGATTCGCCCGATCCGTGCCACCGGTTCATCTTCCCACCACGGACTGCTGCGGCAGGAAGCACCATGGAAGCCCCCCTACCCGACCCCGACGAGCCGACCCCGACGAGGATCATCTGTGACCCCCGAACGTTTCGCCCGCTTACGGGCAGTACTCTCCCGCCGACAGCCCGACCTCACCGTCTTGATGGACGGCGTGCACAAGCCGCACAACCTCTCGGCCGTAGCCCGTACCGGCGACGCGGTGGGGGTGTTGGAGGTCCACACCGTGCCCGCGTCGCGCCTGTACCGGCTCGACCGACAGGTGGCTGCGGGGACCGAGAAGTGGATCCCGGCCCACGCCCATGACACCATCGGCGAAGCGGTGACCCACCTGCGCACGAGCGGATTCACCCTGGTCGCCGCCCACCCGGATCCCGCGGCCGTGGACTTTCGCGCGCTCGACTACACGCGCGCCACGGCCTTCGTCATGGGTGCCGAGCGAGATGGATTGTCGGACGAGACTCTCGCCCTGGTCGATCGCACCGTGATCATCCCCATGGTGGGTATGGTGCGCTCGCTCAACGTCAGCGTCGCCGGTGCGCTCCTGCTGTACGAGGCCCAGCGCCAGCGTGCCGCTGCCGGGCTGTACGGAGCGCCCCGACTCGCTCCGGAAGCGTTCGCCCGTCGGCTCTTCGAGTGGGCCTATCCCGACCTTGCCCGGCGCTGCCGCGAGGCCGGGGTGCCCTACCCCGATCTCGACGACGAGGGGACCCTGGTTCAGCGACCCGACATTCCCGGGCTGATCGACGACGGTACCACGAGCGGCTAAGCCGTGCTCAGGTGGTGGGTCGTGCCGGGATGGTCAAGTTCGGCACCCCGCACAAACGACCATCGGCGTCGCTTTGAGCGGAATGGAGACGAGACAGGGCTTGACCGCTCCAGCCGAAGTCATGCTACGTTCGGATGCTTCGTCCTTCGCGGGCGTGCACTCGTGGAGTCCACCGCCCGGCCCCCTCCAGGAAGCAAGATGGCACCGTTCGATTCCGATCTCTTCCTCACCACATCGCAGGTCGCCGAACTGCTCGCCGTCCACCCGTCGACGGTGAAGAGGTGGTGCAACGAGGGCGACCTCGACGTCGACAAGACCAACGGCGGGCATCGCCGCATCCATCTCGACCACGTATTGGGGCTGTCCCGCCGCCGCACCCTTCCCACCTTCCTGAACCATTTCAGCCCCGATGAGGGCCAGGTGTGGACGGCCATCCACCAGCTGGTCTCCGAGGGCTCGTGCGAGCAGATCCACGCGCTGGCCATGGAGTGGCTCACGCGCGGGCAGTTGCGGCGGTTCCAGTGGCTTTTCCACGAGTTGGCTCGACATCCGCGCGTGCCGTTTGCCGAATTCTGTGATCACGCGCTGCGCGGCTTCATGCGCGACGTCGGCGAAGCGTGGCGCACGGGACGCATGCGGGTGGGCGAGGAGCACATGGCGTCGGAGGCGCTGCTCGAGGTGTTGCATCGCCTGCGCGAATCCGAGACCACGGGAGTGATCCCCGACCCTCTCTCGCCCGACCCACCGACGGCGGTCGTGGGCAGCATGGAGGGCGACCGCCACAGCCTGGGCGCTCACTGTGTGCGTCTCTCACTCGAGCGCCACGGGTGGCAGGTGCGCTTCCTGGGCGCGGACGTACCCGCCGAGGACTTTGCGGCCATGCAGCACTCGAGCGCCGCACACCTGGTCTGCATCTCGTTCGCGCCCCCCCACGGTGCGGCCGACATGAAGCGCGCGGTGCGCATCCTGGGCGCATCCTATCACCCGGCCCACCCCTATGCCCTGGCGCTGGGCGGCACACTCGACGACACCCCCTATCTCGACGATCTCGATCTGGCCTTCGAAGACTTCGACGTCTTCGACTCGATCGGTCTCTTCGAGGAGCGGCTCGAACGCGGATTCGGGGGGACACGGGGGTGACCGGGTGCCGAGTCGAGCGGGCCCTCAGTCGTCGTCGCGCCCGAGTTGGTGGCGGAGCGAATCCTCGAGACCTTCGTACCGGTAGCGGTATCCGGCCGCGAGGGTGCGTTCGGGGCGGGCGCGCTGGCCCTGCAACAGCAATTCGTCGCCCATCTCCCCCAGCATCGCCTTGACCGCGAACCCCGGCAGCGGCACCACCGTGGGCCGATGCAGCACCCGACCCAGCACGTCGGTGAAGGTCGCGTTGGTCACGGGATTGGGTGCGGTGCCGTTGAGCACGCCCTTGATCGACCGATTCATCAGCGCGTGGTAGTACACCCCCACGCAGTCGTCGTGATCGATCCACGGCACGAACTGCCGCCCGCTGCCGACCCGCCCCGCGAGCCCCGACCTGAAGGCGGTGAGCATCACGGGGAGCGCCCCTCCGGCGGGACTCAGGACGAGTCCGTTGCGGATCTTCACCACGCGTACTCCCGCACCTTCGGCCCGCTTTGCGGCCGCTTCCCAGGCCGCACAGACATCGGCCAGGAATCCCCGACCTCGAGAGCTGGTCTCGGTGACGATCTCGTCGCCACGTCCTCCGTAGAACCCCACCGCCGACGCCATGACCAGCGTCTTCACGTCGTGCAGCCCCGCGAGCGCAGCGGCAATGGTCTTCGTGCCCTCGACCCTCGAGTCCCTGATCGCCTTCTTCTTGGCGGCGGTCCAGCGCACGCCGTTGATCGGCTCTCCCGCCAGGTGGACCACCCCGTCGACCCCCCTCAATCCGGCCAGGTCTACGGTGCCACCGATGGGATCCCAGTGGACCGCTCCGTCGCTCGCCCGGCCGGGGTCGCGTACCATGGGCACGACGGTGTGACCGCCGGTGGTGAGCAGCGCCGAGAGCGCGCGCCCGATGAGACCACCGGCGCCCGTGATGGCCACACGTAGACGGGGGGCGTGGGCAAAGTGCTGGTGCAGCTCGAGGTCGTGGGCCAGACGGCGATGCCGAAAGGCAAAGCCGCGCTCGAGATCACGCTCGAGCATGGCGCCGGCCAGGAACTCACCGGCGGCCCCCAGCGGGGGCTCCCATTCGACGATCTCGTCGATCCGTGTGCCTCCCTCCTCGGAGGGTGAGAAGCGGTGGGTGTGCATCCACTTCTCGAAGGGGCCTCTCACCTGCAGATCGACAAACTGCCGGCCCGGCTCGACATCGGTATGCTCGAGTTCCCAGGTCAGGTTCAGCGGCCCTTTCTTCACACGCAGTTCGACCCGGGAGCCGGGTGCGATCCCACTCCCACCACTGCGGCCCACCACCCGCATGTCTTCCCACGGGGGTACCAGACGCTCGAGGGCGCCGGGGCGTTCGTGCCAGGCGAACACCTGGTCGACGGGGTATGGGATCGTGCTCGAATGGCGATAGACGGGCATCGGACGGCCTCCGCCGCAAAGCCTCGGTTCAGCCGACGTGTAGCGGCAGGAAGGTAGCGAGTGTGTCGATGACGCGTGCCGCGAGGTCGTCGGATCGGTCGATCACGCTCGAGGCCTTTTCGTCGAGCACCGCCCGTTGCTCGTCAGTGAGTGCGCCGTCCCGAATCATCACCACGGGCAGACCCCCATGGTAGGGGTGCTCACGCAGGCGATCGAGCAGCACGAAGGCGTCGGGGCCCGGCAGCCCCAGGTCGATGATCACGGCATCGGGGGCATCGGCCAGCACGGCTCGGGCGGCATCCATGCCGCTCGACGCCGTGTTCACGTCGAGTCCGGCAGCGACGAGCGCTGCCTCGATCCGCTCCCGGGCCCGCAGGTCGCTCTGGACCACCAACACCCGCGCGTTACCGCGGCGTACGAGCGTCCGCCATACGATCCGCAGCAGATCCTCGCGCTCGACGGGCTTGGTGAGCAGGTCGACCGCCCCGACCAGCCGACCGCGGTGTTCTTGCGCCTCGACGCTGACCACGACCACCGGAATGTCTCGGGTGGTGACGTCGGCTTTCAGCTCCTTCAGCACGTCCCATCCCGTCTTGCCCGGCATGACGAGATCGAGCGTGATGAGGTCGGGATGCGAACGGCGCGCGATGTCGAGAGCCTCCTCACCCGAGCCCGCCGTGAGCACGGTACAGCCCAGGTCCCGCAGAAAGTGGCTCATGACCAGACGGGCATCGTCCTGATCGTCGACCACCAGTACGCAGCGTTCCTGCATCTCCCGCGCAGAATGTGACCGCCCATCCGGGGGTGCGATGGCGTCACGGGTCTGGCGCGAAGGGGGATCGGGCGGCTCGGCCACTCGGGCCGGAGTCATACGAATCGTGAAGGTCGCCCCTTCGCCCACCGCCGAGGCCACCTCCAGGTCGTAACCCAGGAGGAGGCAGATCGAACGGGAGATGGCGAGACCGAGTCCCGTGCCCCCGAACCGACGCGCGGTCGACTCGTCGGCCTGGGCAAACGCCTCGAAGATGGCCTCCAGTCGATCCGGAGCGATGCCGATGCCCGTGTCCTCGACGGCGATCCCCGTGACCGCGCCCGCCGGATCGGTCTCGAGGCGGACGGTGACCCGCCCCCCTTCGGAGAACTTGAGCGCGTTGCCCACCAGGTTGATGAGCACCTGCTTGAGCTTGGCGGCGTCGGTGCGGACGGGAGCCGGAAGGGGGTCGGGCAGGTCGGCCGTGAGCCGCACCTCCCGCTCGCGGGCCTGACCCTCGAGCTGCCCCACGGTCTCGGAGATCAGGTGCGCCAGATCGACGTCGTCGATGTCGAGCTCCATGCGACCCGCTTCGATCTTGGCCAGGTCGAGCACCTCGTTGATCAGCGACAGCAGATGGCGTCCGTTGGCCAGGATTCGGCTCAGGAATCCCATATCCTGCTCTTGCAGGTTCTCGCGCTTGTTCTTGAGCAGGATGTTGGCGAAGCCGATCACCGAGTTCAGCGGAGTGCGCAGCTCATGACTCATATTGGCCAGGAACTGGCTCTTGGCCCGATTGGCGGCCTCGGCCTCATCCTTGGCCATGCGCAGCGCCTCTTCGGCCTGGAGTCGCCGCGTGACATCACGGCTGAACATGACGGCACCCGTAGCGCCCAGTCCCTCGTGGACCGGATTGCAGAAGATCTCGAAGGCGCGACGCTGTCCGGACACCATCTCTTCCCGCAGCGCCGTGAACCTCTCCCCCCGAAGCACCCGCTGGTAGAGTTCGTCGTACCAGCCCCGATCGTCGGCACCGAACACCTCACCGGGGGTGTCGCCCACCACCGGCTCACGTCCCCAACGCGCTTCGGTGGCGAGTGCGAAGGCGCTGTTGAAGGTCACCAGCCGATGCCGGGTGTCGACCGACCAGATCAGGTCGCCCGTGTTCTCGACCAGCGCCTGTACGTTGGCCCGCGAGGCGGCCAGCTCGCGCTCTGCAGCGCGTTGCGCCGTGACGTCCCGGAAGATCGACTGCGTCGCCACCGCCTCACCCTCGACCATGTGCCGCGTCGCGCGCCCGGAGCACACCACCACCGACCCATCCTTGGCGATGAACTCGGCCAGGATCTCGTCGACCCGCTCACCCTCGAGCACCCGCTGGAATTTCTTCAGGACCCGTCGTCGGCAGCGGGGATGCAGGAGATTGGCGAGCTGGACGCCGTCGAGTTCGGCTCGGGCATAGCCGAGGGTGTGCTCCCATGCCCGGTTCACGTAGACGATCCGGCCGTCGGGGGCCGTGCTCTGGATGAGGTCGTGCGCTGAATCGAGAAAATCCTGGAGTCGTTGCTCACTGCGTTGGAGCACGGCTTCGGCCTCGCGGCGCACTGCGACCTCGCGAGCCAGCGCCTGGTTGGCGACCGCCCCAACCCGCAGCGCCTCGGCTTCACGCCGGAAGATCTGGTGCATGCTCACCAGCAGCCCACACAGGACCGCCATGTAGGCGGCGAGCTTGAGCAGGTGTCCCGCGTCGAAGAAGGGGTCGTACAGAGCCACCGACCGCGAAATGAACGCCAGATGACCGAGGGTGGCGATGACCATGCTGACCACGAGCCAGAACTCGAACGGATCCGAGCGCCAGAGCCCTCGGCGCAGGTACCCGACCAGCGCCACCCCGAACAGCAGAGCCGGGATCAGCTCGAGGGGGCGAGGGATCAGCCACGCGGGGTGCATGGTCTGCGGGGTCGGCGCGAGACCGAAGACGAACATCACCGCAGCCGTCAACGCCAGGGCCAACCCGTAGACTCGCAGCTCGCGAATGTCGGAGGCATCTTCGCCATCATCCGCCCCGAAGGCGCTGACCAGGAGAAACAGCGAGAGAAAGACGCGGGCCTGGAGCCAGGTCCACACCGACACATCGGGCGACACCCGAAATCCGGTGCCACTCATCAGATCGGACGACACGAAGGCGTGGACCGCATCGAGGACGCCGGTCGCCAGGAACCCGGTGCCGATGAAAACGAAGATGCGCTGACGCCGGGCGTAGAACCTCACCAGCGCCAGGACGCCGATGATCCAGGCGAGCACCACCGACGCAATTTCGACGGCCAGGTGCCAGGCCGGATTCGAGACGCCGTCGGGGGGAAGAAACGCAGCCGAGATCAGCAGGAACGCCGCAACGCTCCAGACAACGACGGTGCGTGCCTTCAAGCCTCCTCGGTCAGCCATCGGCGAATGGACTCCGTGAGTACGGTCTCGTCGACAATGGGTTTGCTCACGTAGTCGTTGAATCCGGCCTTGAGGTATCGCTCCCGGTCACCGGCCATGGCGTGCGCCGTGAGGGCGATGACCGGGGTCGGCCCCAGCCGAGGGTGGGTCCGGATCCAGGCGAGCACTTCGGTGCCGTCCATCTCGGGGAGAGAGATGTCGAGCAGGACCAGATCGGGAGCGGCCTCGGCGAGTCCCTGGACCGCATCACGGCCCGTAGCGAACTCGATGATCTCGTAATCGTCTTCGAGAATGGCCTGCACCAACAACCGGTTGTCTGGGTTGTCTTCGACGACGGCGATGCGGGGATTCATTCCGGGAGTCCCTCCAGGACATGCTTCAGTTGGGCGTCGGCCACCGCGTGGGCTGCGACGAGTTCATCGAACAACGTCCGTGCCCCCGCGGCGTCACCTCCCTTGGCGACGGCCTCGAGTCGGCCTGCAAGCTCACTGACCTGCATGGCACCGAGATTGGCTGCGCTCGACTTGAGCGAGTGGGCACCCCGATACGACTCGTCGAGATCGCCCTCGCCGGCGAGTCCACCTTCGATCTGCACGAGCCGTTCCTGGGCGTTCTCGAGATAGAGACGAAGCATCTGTCGCAGCAGCTTGTCACCTCCCCACTCGACGAGTCGATCGAGGGCGGCCTGGTCTATGATCTGTGGTGTGTTCATTGCTTCGATTCTACCCCCCCGGCGGGGCTCCGGCAATCGCGGGAACCCCGACCTGTCGCCATTTCAGACGCTGCGCAGGTGGGCCCCGAGAGCCGCGCTGCGCAGGGCGCTCATCCCCGCCGCGGCGCCGTCAGGATGCCGAAAGACCGCAGATCCGGCCACCAGCACGTCGGCACCCGCGTTGACCACGGCGCCCGCATTGTCGGGCGAGACCCCGCCATCGACTTCGAGCCGGGCCAGTGAGCCCGTCTCGTCGAGCAGGGCGCGGGCGGCCCGAATACGCTCGAGCGACCGGGGAATGAAGCGCTGCCCACCGAAGCCGGGATTGACCGACATGATCAGGAGCAGGTCGAGGTCGGCGGCCACGTCACGGACCAGCGAGACGGGCGTAGCCGGGTTGAGGGCCACTCCGGGGCTCACCCCGAGCTCGCGGATCTGCTGGATGGTACGATGCAAGTGCGGACACGTTTCCCAATGCACGGTGAGCACGCGGGCGCCGGCCTCGGCAAAGGCCTCGAGAAAGCGTTCCGGCTTCTCGATCATGAGGTGCACGTCGAGCGGGCGCTGGGTGGCGCGCGCCACCGCCTCGGTGACGGCAGGTCCCAGGGTGAGGTTGGGGACGAAGTGCCCGTCCATGACGTCGATGTGGATCCAATCGGCCCCGGCCAGGTCGACCGTCTGCACCGCGTCGGTGAGGGCGCCGAAATCGGCCGAGAGAATCGAGGGTGCCAGCAGCACGTCAGGCGGGTTCATGCGTCCTCCCGGGTCGACACGACGAGCCCGGAGGCCGTGGCGACGATGGCTTCGGTGGCGAGCCCGAGAAAGAGCCCGGTATCGACGACACCCGCCCGGGCACGAAGCTCCTGCTCGACCTCGAAGGCGTGGTCGATTCCCGCTTCGAAGTGGCAATCGAGTATGTGATTTCCGTTGTCGGTGAGATAGGGCAGCTCGTCGGCCGTGGTCCGGAGCACCGCCCTGGCGCCCATGGCTTCGAGAGCGGCGACGTGCGTCTGCCAACCAAAGGGCACGACTTCGACCGGCAGCGGACTGCGGGTCGCGAGGCGCTCGACCCGTTTGGACTCGTCGGCCACGATCACGAACATGCGCGCCGCCTGGGCCACCATCTTCTCTCGCAACAGCGCCCCGCCCAGACCCTTGATCAGGTCGAGCCGCGGATCGATCTCGTCGGCACCGTCGACGGCGAGATCGAGGGGCATGAGCTGGTGCAGCGGGCCGAGGGGAATGCCGAGTGCTCGAGCCTGGGCGTCGGTGCGTTGCGAGGTGGGCACCCCCACGATATCGCGAAGGGTGCCGGCTGCGAGGGCGGCGCCGAGCAGGTCGACGAAGTGCACCATCGTGCTCCCCGTCCCGAGGCCCAGGTGCATTCCCGAGCGCACCCGGGTGAGAGCCTCCTGGGCGGCGGCTCGCTTCAATGGATCGGCAGTGGTCATTGGCTCGGGGTGGCGACGGGACGGGGCGGGACGGGGTGGCGGACAGCCCGCAGAAGGTAGGGCGTACCCGGCGGGGGCGTCCAGCGAGGTCGTCCTGCGGGGTGGGCGGGCGGGGTCGTCCTGGGGGGTGTGCTGGCGAGGCCGTGCTGCGGGGGCGCGCTTGACGGGAGCCGTCGCGTCCTCGAACGTTGATACCATGAACTACTTCGTCACCGCAGCGCCCGGGTCGTTCGGGCGATATTGGTTTACCGGCTTTGGTGCCGGGGCCGCGCGGTGGCGTACGTCGTAGACTGAAGCGTCTCACGACCTACCCTGACCGGGCCCCCGGGACACACATCCCGGGGGCCCGGTTTTCTCTTGTACCTGCCTGCCGAGTCGTGATCCGGAGCCCAGGAGAAACCGTACCATGATCATCGTCACCCGCTCGGGCGTGTCAGCCGAGGAAGTCGACCACATTCGCGAACGCGTCGAGGCGCTGGGGCTGCGTACCCACGTCTCGGTGGGCGAGCACCGTACCATCATCGGATGCGTGGGCGACGAGAGTCGCCTGGCCTCGGTGCCCCTGCTGTCGTTTCCGGGGGTCGAGGCCGTGCACGAGGTCTTGAAGCCCTACAAGCTGGCGTCGCGTGAGTTCGCCGCGGCCGAGACCCACATTCCCTTCGGACATGCCGAGATCGGAAGCGACGAGTTCGTGGTGGTCGCAGGGCCGTGCAGCGTCGAAGGCCATGACATGTTGCTCGAGACCGCGAGGGCGGTGGCGACCGCGGGTGGTCGCGGGTTGCGAGGCGGAGCGTTCAAGCCCCGCAGCTCACCCTACTCCTTCCAGGGGATGGGTGAAGAGGGACTGCGACTACTCGCCGAGGTGCGGCAGGAGACGGGACTTCCGGTGGTCACCGAGGTGATGGACACCCGCCAGGTCGAGTTGGTGGCGGGGTACGCCGACGTCCTGCAGATCGGTGCCCGCAACATGCAGAACTTCGCCTTGCTGACCGAGGTGGGTCGTCTGCACCGCCCCGTCCTGCTGAAGCGCGGCATGAGCGCTACCGTCAAGGACCTGCTGCTGGCCGCCGAATACGTCATGAGCCAGGGCAACATGCAGGTGATCTTGTGCGAGCGCGGCATTCGCACCTTCGAGACGGCCACCCGCAACACCTTCGACCTCGCGGCCATTCCGGTGCTCAAGCGCGAAACCCATCTGCCGGTCTTCGCCGACCCGAGTCACGCCGGGGGGCTACGGCACCTGGTGGCCCCGCTGACCTATGCGGCCATCGCCGCGGGTGCAGACGGGGTGCTGGTCGAGGTGCATCCCGACCCCGAGATGGCCACCTCCGACGGCGAGCAGTCGCTGACCCTCCCCGAATTCGACAGCCTCATGCGAGGGCTGCGCCCGTTCGCCCAGGCTGCCGGGCGTGCCGTGGCCTCGGCTGGGGTGGCGGTGGCGGTGGGGTGAGGGCCACGGGGCCCGGACGGCGTTGCCCGCTCGTGCGTCAAGGGCCGCCGGCTCGGGCGCTACCATCGTGGTCGGCACGGAGCAGCAGGGCGATGGTGTCTACCCCCTCGGCGATCATGCCTATCTCTTCGCTGATCATCGGGTCGATGTCTGTGTCCGACGCAAAGTAGGGCTCCGCGATCGGCAGGTGCTCTGGCAGTGACGATCCCCGACGGACCGTGTTCGCAAGCGAGTGCAGGCTGCGGCTCACCTTTTGCGCCAGCGGTTCGATCGTGGGGGCCGTGCGACCATCCTCGCTCTGCAGGCCGGAGCGCAGTGCCAACCCCGCCAGGGCAATGCGACGGTTGGCGGCCAGGGTTCCCATCGCCGTCCGCCGTTTCATCGGATGCCGTCCATACGGCTCGGAAAACGTCCTCTCGATGATCGCTTCGGCGTTCGATCTCGCGCGTCTCGCCTCCGTGCGGAGCTCGTCGATCCGCTTCACGTCTGCTGCATCGGGGCTCTCATACGCCGTCAGCAGTGCACGGAGATACACCGCCTGCCGGTCGAGCATCGTTGCCAACACCGCCCGCATTCCCTCGGCGGTCCAGGTGGGCCACAGGACATAGGCACACAGGGCAAGTCCACCCCCGATCGCCGTGTTGATGGTTCTTGCTGCCGCTACGCTGCCTTCGGGCACTCCGGCAAGCGACAGGAGAAAGACGACGTATCCAGTGAGGCAGACGGCGTACACGGTAGCGTTGACACCCGCCAGTGCGTACGCAGCCCACGCGAAGGCGAGAAGGATCGCAATCGACGGCATCGATCCGGAGCCGACTAGATACGCAAGTGCAATGGCGCCACCGGCTCCGAGCATGGTGCCACCGACTCGGGCGATACTGGCCGCAAAGGTGTCATGGAAGTCGGGCTTGAGCATCACCGCGACAGTCAGCGGGACCCAATGACCCCGCGGAAGTTCGAGAATGGTCACGATGGCCTGGGCGAGGGCGATCGTTACCGCGAGTCGCAGGGCATGTCGGAACGCGGTCGAGCCGAAGCTCAAGTTGGCTCGAAGCGTCGTCAGGGCGTCACGCAGGGAACGGCGGCTGCGGCGACGCTCAACGGTCTCACCGGCGGGCGCCAGACCCTTCGGAGCCGCAGCCAGCAGGCCCGCCGTACGCCACGCCGCGCCGAGCTGCGCGATCAGGGGGTCGATTCGGATCGTCGGCGAGAGCACCTTCGCGCAGTCCGTCAGAGACTGCGAGACGCCAGGAATCGTGCGCGGCTCCTGCCCGAAGGCGAGCGCCGCTGCGATCTCATCGAGGACCTGCGCCGACAACGACGAGACAGCACCGGCACAGGATCGATCCACATTCGAGATCCGTCCATGGTGAAAAGCGAGCGCGGCCAGGCTCGCACGAATTCGTTTTGCTTCATCGAGAAGCGCTTGAAAGCCGAGCATCTCGCCGGTGGTTGCGAACGGCTGTGGGTCGGCCAGGGGCGACGCCGTCTCCGTAAGGGTGTGGGGCTCGGGAGGGGCATCGCGGTCGGGAATCGACCATGCGTACGCTGCCATGCTCCTGTAGACCCCGGCGAGGCTGCGCCTCTCGGCTGAAAACCGGCGCAAGGGCCAGATCATGACCACGAGCAGCGTCTGTGTCAGTCCCCCACCCAGTACGAACAGCGCGCGGGCGGCCGCGCTGCCTGCGTCTTCGGAAACGCCTCCGGCAATGATGAGCGCGAGAATCGACTGCAGCCCCACGAATGAAGCGGCCCGACCGAGGGCCACGAGCAAGCCGCCGACAAATCCCCAGAAGCCCGCGACCACCACCGCAGTCGCAATCGACTGGCCGGCAAGCGAGCCGACGAATACCGAGAACGCCATGCCCACGGTGGCCAGCAACATCGGGATCGCCCGACTTCGGTACGCGCCTTGAAACGAACCAAACCCCACGCCGAAGGCGCCGAAGGCCCCGAACAACGCCGCGGACGGCTGATCGGCAGCAAGGCCGGCGAGAAGCGGAATGGCAATACCGATGGTGCACCGCAGCCCGGCCGCGCCCTCGAAGCGCGTCCGATCGACCTTCACGAGCGACGCGGTCAGCCGTCGCAAGGCGTTGGGTCCGCTCGGTGTGCCTGGTTCGGTTCCATTCATTCGCGCGAATTCGCTTTCATCCGGAACCCCTGGCGGGTGCCCCGTCCTATGCCGTGTCTGACATCGAGGCGCGAGCGGTAGCGTCGACGCCACCGAGCGCTGCTGGGGGTAACCGTTGCCGGGTCAGCGCGTCGGTGACCTGAGGAGGATTGCTGACGAGGCTGTCCCGGGCAAGGAGGTGGCGCCGTCCGGAGAGCCGAAACACCCGGGGATCGAAGAGAACCCAGGAAGTTCGGACGGGCCCCCGAATTCGACGGCCCCCGGTGGGGGCTGATGTTTGCGGTTCGCCCGTTCGACCTGCAACTTGGCACTACGACGACATCCGTAGAATAATGACGCGTATGCGACACCGACGTCAGCGATTCTCCTGCAGGATCGGACGCTCGATCGAGTTCGCGTGCCGACGTTGCGGAGACGCCCATCGGAGGTCGATGAATGCTGAATGAGGTGAGCCCAGCGATCGCACATCGCTCGACGGCACTGGCCCTCACGCTCGGCGTGACACTGGTGGGGTGTGCCCCGGACCACTCGACGCATGCCGTGATTCGTCAGGTGGGCGATACGACGATCGTCGTGAACGAGGCCCCGATGTACTCGGACACGATCGTGCCTGAACTGCTTCAATCCTGGGGGGTGTTCGAGGGCCCCGACGACGAGATCTTCTCGGAGATCTTCCGGTTCGCCGTGGGCCCCGATGGTCGCATCCTGGTCCACGATGAGGGGCGGGGCGCGCGCTGGTTCAACGAAGACGGCAGCTTTGGGGGTTATCTTGCGCGCCATGGCCAGGGGCCACGCGAGGCTGGGTACCTTCCCGCCCTGGCGATCTCGTCCCGTGGCAGGGTTGCGCTCTGGGACTTGAGCAACCGCCGCTTGATGATCTTCGGATCGAACGATTCGCTCGAGGCGAGCTATCCGGCACCCGCGCGGTGGGCGTCCATGAACGAGAGCAGCCTGCTTTTCGACCGAGACGGCGCACTCTGGTTCAAGGTAGCCCGGGCGAGTTCGGATGATGGCGCCGGATATCCGGTGCCGACGTTCGTGCGGTTCGACAGAGGCCAGGTGCCGGACACGATCTTTACCGAGGTCCCGCCCTCTCCGACCTGTGACTATGCTTTCGACGCTACGTACCGGATCGGCTACTGGGAGGATGAGCGAGCTCCCTGGTTTCCCATGCTCCTCACCGCCATGTCTCCTCGCGGAGCGGTTGCTCGCGCGTGCTCCGATCGTTCGGTGGTTCACATCGATCGTCCGGACAGCTCGGTGTTGAGGGTCGAGTTACCGAACCGAGAGGGCGTTGTCGAGCGCTACGAGCGCGAATTCTTCGCTATGGCAGTGCCGACGTTACCTCCCCTGCCGAGTGTCCGGCCCGATCTGGCGCGGGTGATTCTCCCCGGCGATGGCCGGCTCTGGCTGTGGCCGACCCAGCCGCCAGAGCCGTTTGTGCCGGCGGCCGAGGCACAGCGGCGCGGCGCGCCTTCGCAGGCGATCAAGATTGCCGAGCACGGCGCCTTCGAGGTTGTCGACAGCAGCGGCATCTGGCTCGGTACTGTGTCGCTGCCCGACGGAGTCGCCTACAGCGGATTCCCGACGACACCCGGTTTCACGATCCGGGGCGACACCCTCTGGGCGGTCCGTACCGGCGAACTCGACGAGCAGTACATCTCCAAGTACGTCGTGCGGTGGCCGGGGGGCCGACGGCGCTGAGACGACCCGGTGTTCGGTCTGCGAGCGGGGAGGCCGCCGTTCGGTCGGACACCCCGCACGAGTCCGAGGTGCGCATAATCGCAGCTACGGCGCGAACCGATCATCTCGTCGGAAGGCGCAAATGGTGGGCACCGCGTGGAGTGGTCGGTCGACGGCTGCCGCATTTTGGTTGCTGTGAGACGAAAATGGGCCGCAGGTAGGCCTCCTCGCCTCATGCTTGGACGATTCTCAGTTCCTGCCGCCAACTTTGCTCCATACCTGAACGTAGGAGGCGACACGTGGACGATTTCTTCGAAGCAGAGAAGCTTACGCGACCCGCCTCCTCCCCCTCGTCCGCCCGTCACTGGACTCGTACGATCCGCTCGAGCGGCGCGCCGCTGGGCTGAATGACCCTGATGTTGAACGGATCGCCCAGGGGCGGCGGCATGCACTCCTCTCGATCGAGATGGACGGGCATCTGAAAACAGTCGCCTCCCCTCTTCTCGCCAACAAATCGCAGCTCCATACGCGACGCGGTCACTTCCTTTTCCACCCGAGCAAGCCGAAAGCAACCGCTGCTTCCCACCGTGCCAAAGAACCTGACCGTGAGTGTGTCACCGGCACTGATCGAGGCGGGGGCCGAGACGCTGTCCACCTGGATCGTGAACTCCTTGGGCCCAAACGGCCCCCCATCACAGGCCGCGCTCGAGATGGCAATGATCCCCATGGCCTGAATCCCCATCGCGGAGAAAGGGCCTCGACGCCTCCGTTCCGTTGCCATCGCTCCCTCCTCTATTCGATAAAAGCCGTCGAAGAAGGCCGAAGAAGGCTTGGAGCCTCCCTGCGGTGGGCCTGCATGCCAGTACCCCGGATCCAAACGGAAGCCCCCCCTCAGACGCCAGCCCCCGGAGCCGAGGTCGACAACGCCGCCCGAGCCTCTTCCAGCTGGGCTGCCAGCGCGCTGCGCGACGTGCCGCCGGGCACCGAGCGGCTGTCGACCGAGCGCTCCCAATCGAACACGTCGTGGATGTCGTCGTCGAAATGTGGATCGACGATCTTGAAGTCGGCGGTCGACAGGTCGGGCAGCTCGCAATCACGCTCTTCGGTCAGCCGCACGAGCCGCCCGACGGCTTCGTGGCTGCGCCGAAAGGGGACCCCTTTGCGGACCAGGTAATCAGCGAGGTCGGTCGCAAGCAGTTGCGAATCGAGCCGGGCATGGATCCGCTCGGGACGAAACCGAGCCGTGCCCACCGCGCCGGTGAGGGCGGGCAGCACGAGGCTCAGGGTGTCGAGAGAATCGAAGGCGATCGACTTGTCTTCCTGCAGGTCGCGGTTGTAGCCGGTCGGCAGCCCCTTCAACAGGGTGAGCAGCGCGACCAGGTTGCCCACGAGGCGCCCCGACTTGCCGCGCGTCAACTCGGCCACGTCGGGATTGCGCTTCTGGGGCATGAGCGACGAGCCGGTCGAATAGCCGTCGTCGAGCCGCACGAAGGCGAACTCCCTCGACGAGAAGAGCACGAGGTCTTCGGCCAGACGCGACAGGTGCACCCCGAGCAGGGCGCACGCAAAGAGCAACTCGGCCATGAAGTCGCGGTCGCTGATGGCGTCGAGCGAATTGGCGCTGATGGCGGTGAACCCGAGATCCCGCGCCAGCGCTTCACGGTCGATGGGAAAGGGACACCCGGCCACGGCACCACTCCCCAGGGGCATGACCCCCGCGGCTCGGCTGGCGGCCAGGATTCGCTGGCGATCCCGCAGCAGCGGCCAGACGTGAGCCAGCGCCCAGTGGGCCGCCCGGATCGGTTGCCCCTGCTGGAGGTGGGTGTAGCCGGGCATCACGATGTCGGTGCCGGTCTCGGCAAGGGCCACGAGGGCCCGCCCCAGGTGGGTGACCCGTTGCGCCAGCAACGGCCCTACCTCACGCACCCACAGGCGGAGATCGGTAGCCACCTGGTCGTTGCGGCTGCGGCCGGTGTGCAGCTTCAACGCCACCTCGCCGGCCTCTTCGGTCAGCAGCCGCTCCACCAACGAGTGGATGTCCTCGTCGGGTGCGTCGGCCGTGCCCTCACGCTCGAGGCGGACTGCGACCGCGTCGAGGCCCTGGGTCAGCGCCTCGACCTCGTCGGAGTCGAGGACCCCCGCCCCGCCCAGCGCCCGCACCCAGGCGCGACTGCCCACGATGTCGTGACGCCACAGCCGGTGATCGACATCGAGCGAGAGGTTGAGCGGCACCATGGCCGGCGCCATGCCGCCCTCGAACCGTCCGCCCCACAGCGCGCCACCCCCCTCGGCGCCA
Source organism: uncultured Gemmatimonadaceae bacterium (assembly GCA_964521385.1). Lineage (GTDB taxonomy): Bacteria > Gemmatimonadota > Gemmatimonadetes > Longimicrobiales > Gaopeijiaceae > Gaopeijia. The sequence goes on from CAZFRU010000015.1 coordinate 25,633, forward strand.
CCTCCATCGCCGCCCCCCTCGCCCGTCCCCTCACGCTTCGTCATGAGGCCACAGCCTTCAGTGCGTGCTCGAGGCGACGCACGCCCTCGTCGAGGTCGGCTTCAGAGATGTTCAGCGGGGGAAGCAGCCGCACCACATCGGGCCCCGCCGAGCAGATGAGCAGCCCGCCCTCGCGTGCGGCCTGGACCACCGGAGCGGCCGGCCCCTCGAGCAGCAATCCCATCATCAGGCCACGACCCCGCACGTCGACCACCGCCGGCACGCGCTCTGCCAGGGCTCGAAGCCCCGCCTCGAGCCGGGCCGCTCTCTCTCGCACCCCGCGCAGGAACACCGGCTCCGACACTGCGGCCAGCACCGCGCGCGCCACCGTAGCCACCAGGGGCCCACCGCCAAAGGTGGTGCCGTGATCGCCCGGACGAAGGGCCGCCGCGATATGGGGTGCAGCCACCACGGCCCCGGCGGGCAGTCCGCCCGCCATGGGCTTGGCCAGGGTGAGCAGGTCGGGGGTGATCCCGCTCTCTTCGAAGGCGAACAGGTCACCCGTGCGACCAAACCCGCACTGGATCTCGTCGAAGATGAGGGCCACCTCACGCTCCGTGCACAACTCCCGCAGCTCCCGGAGGAACGCGGCGGGCACCGGGCGAACCCCGCCCTCGCCCTGCACCGGCTCGATCACCACCGCTGCGGTGGCGGCACGTGACACCACCGCCTCGACCGACGCCAGATCTCCGACTTCGGCCCAGCGCACGCCGGGCATGAGCGGCTCGAAGGGCTCGCGGTACGCCGGACGATCGGTGGCGGCCAGGGTGCCGAAGAGACGGCCGTGAAACGCTCCCTTGAACGACACGATCTCGTGCTTGGCCGCTCCGCCCACACCCCCGGCCCATCGCCGCGCGAACTTGAACGACGCCTCGCCCGCCTCGCCTCCTGAATTGGCGAAGAAGACCGCGCCCGGAAAGGTCGCCGCCACGAGCTCACGCGCCAGCGCCTCGGCCGGCTCGGTCCGGAACAGATTCGACGTATGGATGAGCCCGGTATCGAGTGCTTCCTCGATGGCGCGGCGTATCAGGGGAGCATCATGGCCGAAGGCCGAAACGGCGATCCCCGCAGTGAAGTCGAGGTAGCGGCGCCCCTCGTCGTCTTCCAGCCACGATCCGGCGCCCCGCACGAAGATCGGCTCAGGAGGCGCGTAGACACCGATCAATCCCTCTCGTGTGCTGCGCGCGTGGGTCAACGACGACATCTGAGTCCCTTCCCGGCCTCCAGGCCGAGCATGAGGTTCATGTTCTGGACCGCCTGCCCGGCGGCTCCTTTCCCGAGGTTGTCGAGCGCCGCGATCACCGTGAGGGTGGGCGCATCGAGTCCGGCGTTGTCATGGGCCGACAGCAGCAGCAGGTCGGTGCCCGCCACCGCACTCAAGGCCGGGACCTCGTCGGTACACACCCGCACCGCCGGGCTCGATTCGTAGACCTCGAGCCACCGCTGCCGCACCCGAGCCGCGTCGACCCCGGCCCGTACCGGAACCGCAATGGTCTCGACGATGCCACGAGCCACCGGCAACAGGTGCGGAACGAACAACAGCTGCAGCCCGCTCAAGCAGGCACGCATCTCGATCAGGTGCCGATGCGCGTTGCCGAGTCCGTAGGGGCGGAAGTCCCCGGTGACTTCGGCGAACAACAGTTCGCGTTTCGGCGAGCGACCCGCCCCGGTCACCCCCGAGGCCGCCGAGATCGGGATCACCCGCGACACGTCGATCAGGTCGGCCTCGAGCAGGGGCGCCAGCGACAAGATCACCCCGGTGGGATAGCATCCGGGGTTGGCCACATGGTGCGCCTGGGCAACCTCGGCCGCTGCCCGCTCGGGCATGCCGTAGACCACGCCATCCTCGCGCCCCGATCCCGGTCGGTGATCGGCCGTGAGGTCGATGGCTCGCACCCCCGCCGCGCGCGCCGCCTCCATCCACGGGACCGCGGCGCCATGGGGCAGGCACAGGAATACGAGATCGACCTGGGCCAGGGCTTCGAGCCCGAGATCGCTGAAGCTCAGACCCGGCATCGGTGTGGGTAGGCCAGCCTCGGCCCTCGACGTGGCAAACACCACGTCGACTCCATCGTGGCCCACCAACACCCGCAGCACCTCGAGGCCCGTATAGCCGCTACCACCCACGACCCCGATCCGGGGCCGCGCAGAAACTCGTTGAGTAGACATGGCAGGAAAACTAATAGAGTCGGGCAGCGACCTGTTGGAGGCGGTCGACATCGACACCTACGATCCGCTCGACCTCGTGCCCGTCTTGAAAGAGAATGAGCGTGGGAATGCTACGGATCTGCAACTGCTGGCCCAGCGTCGGCGCCCGGTCGGTGTCGACCTTGGCCACCAGCAGTCGCCCGATGCCCGCATGGGCGATCTCGTCGAGTACCGGGGCAACCATGCGGCAGGGCTGGCACCAGTCGGCGTAGAAGTCGACCAGTACCGGGATCTCGGCCTTCTTCACGGCATCGTCGAAGTCACTCTCCTCGACCTTGACCGGGCGGTCGAGCAGCATCGGGCGCCCGCACTTGCCACAGCGCGGTCGGGCTGCGGCCCGGGTGACGTCGATACGGTTCCTGGCCAGGCAGAAGCCGCACCGGAGCGTGGTGTGCTTCGGTGCGGCTTCTGCTGCGGACGGGGAGGATTCCATCAGGGGCGTGGGATCGGGATCAGGAGGTGGAAATCAGAAGGCGTAGGCCAGTCGCACCAGCAACAGACGGCCGATCTCGGGAGCACCGACGAACTCCCGATGCACATTGTCGAACAGGTTGGTGCCGGTGAGCGTCACCGTGGCACTCGGAGCCCAGGGCAGCTGGTAACTGACGTTGGCGTCGAACACGGAGTACGAGTCGATGTCGCCGACGTACACCCCGGAGTTCATCGGAAAGGCGGCGGAATACCGCACGCGGCCCTCGATGGTCGTTCCGAGTGCGCGGTCATCCCACCGCATCCCGAGCGAGCCCTTGTTGGCCGGAGCATTCAGGGCGATGTCCTGCGAACTCGTGCAGTCTCCGTCTTCGTTGAAGTCGAAGCAGTCGTCGCTCACGAGGGCGAATGAACCGGTCAGGCTGACCTTGTCGGTGGCCAGGAACTGAAACGCCAGATCGGCGCCCCAGAGGTCGATGTTGCCGAAGTTGCGGTAGGTCAGAACCAGGTCACTGCCGGGATACTGGTCGGGTGCGACGGTCCCCACGGGGAGCTTCGAGAAACTCGTGATGATGGCGGTGGCCTGTTCCTGCGTGACCAGCCCCCCCTGGATCGCCGGCCCGAGCCGTTGGAGCACGAACGCCTGGACCGTGGCCGGATCGAAGAACACGCTCGAGGTCTCGGCACGCAGAGGTCCGACGAAGTCACGAAGCCGGTTGGAATAGACGTCGGCCGCGACGAGCAGGCGTCCGCCGAGAATGCCCTTGTAGCCCAACTCCAGGGTGTTGGAGATGGTCGGCTTGATCCGTTCGATGGTGGTGGGCCCGTCGTCGGGGGTGAAGCTCGAGGTCTCCTGGTTGAATCGACGGAGAAGCGTTCCCAACTCACCCGGGGCCGGGTTGGACAGCGCCGCCTGGAGCGGAGCGGGGACGAGGTTCTGGACCAGGCCGTTCCACAACAGCCCCGCATTGGCCGGGAGCGGGCCCCCGGGGCTGAACGGGCTGTACATGCAGTGGTTCTGGAAGCCGCCCTGGCACTCGTCCAGGAAGGTGAAGCCCGACTCCGGTACACCGAGAATCCGCACATCGTACCCGACCTGCGGGTTGATGGGGATCCGGCCGCCCACGATGTCGAGGAACAGGTTGTTGGTGGTGGGCGTCGAGAAGGCGCGATTGAAGGTGAGCCGTACGTTCTGGTCTGGTGCCGGCTTGAATACCAGCGCTGCGCGCGGCGAAAAGACCAGGTCTTCGAGGCGGCTGTGGTAGTCGACGCGTACGGCCGCCACCAGGTCGACCTTGTCGGACAGGTTGGTGGTGGAGTGCACGTACCCGCCCAGTTCGTCGATGATGTCGTCGTCTTCGTTGCGGCCGGTGATCGTGCCTCCGGTCTTGGGCTCGGTGCGCTGGAGGTCGACGCCGTAGATGAACTCCTGCGTGTCACCCACGTCGACGCCATGCTGGAGCTGAGCGACCATCAGGGTCGACTTGTCGACCATGGACTGGCCCGTGCGGAGCAGATAGGTATCGCCCGCATCGGAGCGGTTCAGGAACGCCTGGGCGAAGAGCCGCCCCTTGGTGACGCGCCCCTGAAAATACGAGTACCCCCATCCGTCGGCCTGGCCCGCCCCGACGCCGGTGAGTTCGATCGACGAGGCCAGGTTGTTGTACCCGGCGTTGAAGATGACTTCACCCTCTCCCTCGCCCCACGGACGAAGGTCGAGGCGTGCCTCCCCACCGTAGCGCTCCATGTCGTAGTTGCGCGCACCGATGCGCGGTTTGGTGGGATCCTTCGCGGCGTCTTCGACCGGATCGACATACTGCCAGTCATCGCCTTTCATGTACTGGCCCGAGATCTTGAAGCCTGCCGTTTCACTCAGCCGGAACGCCGAGCGAAACTGGGTTTGCATGACACTGCGCTCGCCCGTCGTGATGGCGACCTTGGTACCAGGGTCGTCGAGCGGCGAACGGGTGATGATGTGGAGCACGCCATCCGCAGAATTGGGGCCGTAGAGAGCGGCCGCAGGCCCGAGCAACACCTCCATGCGTTCCACGTCGAACTGGGTGGAGGCGATCATGTTGTAGGCGTTGAATCGCAGCGACGGCACGCTGGCGTAGCGGTTGTCGGTCATGACCAGCATGGCGCCCGAAAACACGTTGTTGAAGCCGCGGGTCACGACGTTGCTCTGGGTGAGCCCCGTCTGTGAAATGTCGACCCCCGGCAGCGCCTTCACATGTTCGATGGGGCTCAGCGCCACCCGCTCCTCGATCCGGTCGTTGGAGATGGTGACGATGGTCGAAGGTGACTCGAGCGCCTTCTCCTGACGCCGCGAGGCCGTGACCACCATCGGGTTCAGCTCGAGCGCCATCGAGGTCATGGAGATCTCGATGTCGGTCGTGGCGCCGGCGCTCACCGAGATGCCATCGAGGCGCGCCTGCTGGTATCCCAGCAGAGTCACCACCACGCTGTACGAACCCGGAGTGAGCTGGATCCGGAATCGACCCTGATTGTCGGAGACCAGACCGCCGGTCTGTTGATCGCCAGCGCCCAGAACCTGCACCTGCGCGGTAGCGAGCGGCCGTCCCGATTCGACGTCGACGACCAGTCCCGCAACAGTGCCTTGTTGCGCCGCCAGGGGCGCTGCGACGATCGACGCCGCAACCAGCAACGAACCGATCGAGCTGTAGAAGAGAGATCGCATTATGAGTCTTGCCTCTCGAGGGGAACCCGCCGCCGGTCCGAGTACTCCCCGCGGGAGGTCGAATCGTGCCCGTTCCGGCCGTCGAGGCGAACATACCACGGGGGTCGGAAGGGAAGCAACGGCGTCGCTGCGCCACCGTCTCTTTCGCCGGAGCCTGCCGTGGCGCTTGGGGCCGGAGGCCGAGGGGCCCCCTCCGGGGACGGTGCTGGGCGCCGCCTCCGTTTGCGAGCCCCGCAGTGGCCTGGTCCAGGCCGCACTTCGCTCCTGCCGAGGTGCCCCCCGCGAGGGCCCCTTCGGCCTCCGGGCCGCCGTCCGGGCGGATCGATGGGGATCGCCGGAAGGTCGACGCCTCCTCTCGCCAACCATTTCGTGGCGGCTTTCCGGCGTGCGGTTGCCGGGGAGCCGAGGGCCGACTTATGTGACTCATGAGCAGATCGCACCGCACCCACCAGATGGTGCTCGCCCGTGTCCTCGACCAGGTGCAGGATCGGCCTGCACCGGTCACGGTCGAGGGGCGGCCGCAATGAGGGATCTGCGCCCCCCACCCCTTCCGGCTCCGATGCTCGAGGCGACGGGGATCACGAAACGGTTCGGGGCCACGGTGGCGCTGCGCTGCGTCGACGTGCGGGTCGAGGTGGGACAGTGCGTGGCGCTGGTAGGTGAAAGCGGCTCGGGCAAGACGACCCTGCTGCGTACCTTCAACCGCCTGGTGGTGCCCGACACGGGGCGTGTCTGGGTCTCGGGAACCGAGGTGGGTCGGTCGCGGGTCGAGGAGTTGCGTCGCGGAATCGGGTACGTACCCCAGCACGGGGGACTGCTGCCGCACTGGTCGGTGCTGCGCAACGTCGCCCTCGTGCCCACGCTGCAAGGCCGCCCCGACGCCCAGGAGCGGGCCCGCTCCACCTTGCTGCAGGTGGGACTCGATCCCGATGAGTTCGGCCCCCGGTGGCCGCGCTCGCTATCGGGTGGACAACGACAGCGCGTGGCATTGGCGAGAGCGCTGGCCGATTCCCCTCGGGTGGTGCTGCTCGACGAGCCATTCGGAGCGCTCGATGCCCTCACGCGCAGTGATATCCAGGCGTTGTTCCTCGAACTGCGTGCAGAGCGCGCCTTCACGGCGATCCTGGTCACACACGACCTGGCCGAAGCCTTTCGGCTCGCCGACGAGGTGGCTGTGATGCGCGACGGTGAGGTGCTCCAGATCTCGACACCCGACGGGCTGCGCAGCGCACCGAAACCCGGATACGTCGAGACCTTGTTGCGGCGGGCCCGGGTCGGCACATGACCTTTGGCTCACGAGGTTTCCGGCGGCAGGTGACCCGTGGGACGTGTACGGCACGGATCGTCATCACGGTGATGGTGATCGCCATGGCGATCTCGATCCACCTCGTGTCCGCGAGGGCCGCAGCGGCACAGGAGCTGTCTGCGAAGGCCCCTCTGGTTGTGGCGTCGAAACCGTTCGGCGAGTCATACGTCCTGGCCGAGCTCTTCGCCCAGGTGCTCGAAGCCCACGACATCGAGGTCGACCGCAGGCCGGGACTCGGTGCCACCGAGATCGCCTTCCAGGCGTTGCGCACAGGTGCGATCGACCTCTATCCCGAATACACGGGTACGGGACTCCTGGCAATCCTGGGCGAGACTCCCGTCGGAGGACCCGCAGCGGTCTACCGAAGGGTCGCCCAGCAGTTTCGCGAACGGTGGGACGTGCACTGGCTTCCCACCCTGGGGTTCGAAAACACCTACGCCGTGGCCGTGCGCCGCGCGACCGCCGATTCACTGCACATCTCGACGCTGTCGGGTCTGGCCGAGGTCGCGGAGAGGCTGGTGGGAGGCTTCAGCCCCGACTTCATCGGGCGCGCCGACGGATTGCCGGGACTGGTCGAGGCCTACGACCTCGATCTCGCAGACGTGCGTCCTCTGCTGCAGGCGGTCAAGTATCGTGCGTTGGCGGGGGGCGAGGTCGACGTGATCGATGGCTACTCGACCGACGGCGCCATCGCTCGCTACGACCTGGTGGTGCTGGCCGACGACCGCGACTTCTTTCCGCCGTACGAAGCCGCTCCCCTGGCCAGCGCGCGTCTGGTGCGCGAGTACCCCGAAGCGGTGGCCGCATTGGCGCAGCTCGCCGGCCTGATCGATGAGGGAGCCATGCGGCGCGCCAACGAAGCCGTCGAAGTAGCGGGCCGCGATCCTGCCCTGGTGGCGGCCGAGCTGCTGACGGGGCTGGGGCTGGGGCCGACCGACCCTGTCCGACCGGGGCGGGTGTCGACGGGTGGCCGAGACACCATGGGGCTCCTGTCGTACCTGTGGAGTCGGCGCGCCCAGACGGTGCGCCTGACGCTGCGCCATCTGCAGTTGGTGGCACTCTCCCTCCTGGCCGCGATCCTGGTCGGGATTCCCCTGGGATTGCTGCTGGAACGGCTGCGCGTCGGAGCCGAAGGTGTGATTCGCGGGGTCGGAGTCGTGCAGACGATCCCCAGCATCGCGCTGCTGGCGTTCATGATCCCCCTGCTGGGGATTGGAGTGCTTCCCGCCGTGGTGGCGCTGTTCGCGTATTCGTTGTTCCCCATCGTGCGCAACACCTATTCGGGGGTGCGCGACGCCGACCCTGTGGCCGTGGGCGCGGCTACCGCACTCGGCATGACGCCCCGCCAGGTGTTGCTGCAGGTGCGGCTACCGCTGGCGACGCCGGTCATTCTCGCGGGTGTGCGCACGGCGGCGGTCATCAATGTCGGCACCGCCACCCTCGCGGCCTTCATCGGGGCCGGAGGGCTCGGCGACCCCATCGTCGCGGGGCTCGCGCTCTCGGACACCCACCTGATCTTGTCGGGAGCGCTGCCGGCAGCGCTGCTGGCGGTGGCGGTCGATCTGATCCTGCACCTCGTGGAGCGGGCTGCGACGCCGGGTGGGCTGAACGTCGGAGAAGGGTGAGGGCGGGCCCCCACCAGGGCGGATGGGTGGATGCCCGGAGGCCCCGGGGACCCCCTCCGGGGACGGCGCTGGGCTCCGCTTCCGGTTGCGAGCCCCGCGGTGGCTTGCTCCGGGCCGCAGGTGGCTCGTGCCCAGGTGTCCCCTGCGCGGATGCCCGGAGGCCCCGGGGACCCCCTCCGGGGACGGCGCTGGGCTCCGCTTCCGGTTGCGAGCCCCGTGGTGGCTTGCTCCGGGCCGCGGGTGGCTCGTGCCCAGGTGTCCCCTGCGCGGGTCCCCGGGGCCTCCGGGCCCATCCTGGGGGTGGGGGGCTGGGGGTGGGGGGGAGGTGCTGCGGTGGGTGCGAAAGTCGACACGGCGCGGGTCGGATTGCCAAGGTGGAGGGTTGTCGACGCTGGGGGTGGGTAAGTCGACGCGGCTCGAGTCGGACCCCCCAGGTTGGAGGGTTGTCGACGCTGGGGGTGGGTAAGTCGACGCGGCTCGAGTCGGACCCCCCAGGTTGGAGGGTTATCGACGCTATCGGCCAGGGAACCCCTGCGCATCGCACACCGTGAGGCCCAGCAGTTCACGGCGGATGGCGAAGGCCTGTCGCTGGCCAGGGCCGGGCACGCGAGCGAACACGGACTCCATTGCGGCAACCACCTCGGCTACCCTCGTCCGCGGAGCGAAGGCGATCAGCCCTGAACCGCTGCCCGAGAGGGTGACGCCCCAAGCGCCCGCCTCGAGTGCGGCCTGTATGGCCTCCGCGCCCTGCGGGACGAGGGGCATGCGGTAGGGCATGTGGAGTCGGTCAGCGAGACCCCAGGCGATGCGGTCGCCGTCGGCGCGGGCGAGTCCGGCGAGGAGAGTGGCCAGGCGAGCCCCGTTGGCGGCTGCCTCTGCGTGGGGTACGGTGGCAGGCAACGCCTTGCGGGCGTCATCGGTCCGGACCTCCCGCGCCGGTGCGGCAAACGCCATTCCGACATGGGGACTCAGCGGGAGCGGAGTCCATCGCAATAGACCCTGATCGAGAAACGCCGCGACGAATCCGCCCATCAGGGCGGGTACGGCGTTGTCGGGATGCCCCTCGGCGATGCTCACGATGCGGGCAATTCGGACACGCTCGGAGTCGGTCAGGATCGGTGAAGCCCGGTCGGCGTCCGTATCTGCGCCGGAGCTGCGCCCTGCCTCACGTTGATCGGCGTGTTCGAGGTATTCGCCTGGCTCGGGTCGTTCGCGTTCCTCGGGTTGTTCGCCTTGCTCGGGTTGTTCGGCTTGCTCGGGTTGTTCGGCTTGCTCGGGTTGTTCGGCTTGCTCGGGTTGTTCGCCTTGCCCGGAGTGTTCGCGTTGCTCGAGTCGTCGCAGGACCAGGGCGAGCCCCTGCCCCACCGCTCGTGCGGCCGCTGACGATCCGAGCCCCCGGGCGACGGGAATCGTCGAGGTGAGGACCAGGCGGCCGCCGATCTCGTCCGGCGTGACCCCCATCCCCTCGGCAAGAGACCGGCTGACGAGCTCGCGGTCGGGGTCGAGCCCGGCCAGTGTCCCGGTCGCCAGCACTTCGAGGGGCGTCGTGCCCGGCTCCCACGACGCCGAGAGGTGCCGATCCACGGCGAGTCCCAATACATCGAAGCCGGGACCGAGATTGGAGGTGGAGCCAGGGGCTCGCAGCGACAGCGGCTGGGTCGGTGTGATCACGAGAGAGCGCTTCGGAGTGCGGAGAGGGTCGCTGGGAGGGGGGTCCAATGCTCGGAGCGGGCATCGAGGCCCGCGAGCGCGGGCGGAATCGGGGGTCGCTCCCCGGTGGCCCGCTCCACGGTGTCGGGAAACTTGCCCGGATGGGCGGTCGAGAGCACCACCGCGGGGCCCGGCCCCACCGTCGCAGCGTCGAGGCGACGCAGCGCCGCCAGCCCAACCGCCGTGTGCGGATCGACGAAGCGCCCGTGCTCGGTGCGCTGGCGGCGCATCTCGTCGAGAGTCTCGCGGGCGGGGATCGAGACCACGGTCAGGCGATCCAACAGCCCAGGATCGCGACGGCACAGGTGCTCGATGCGCTCGAGGTTGCTGGGCTGCCCGACGTCCATCGCGGTAGAAGGCGTGGCGACCGTGGGGGCGTCGGCGCGGTGGGGCCGTCCCTGGGCCCAGGCCGCAAACGCATCGTTGTCGTTGACCGCAGCGACGAAGCGCGCGGGCACTCCCGTCATCGACGCTGCGAGCAGACCGGCGGTGAGGTTGCCGAGGTTGCCCGACGGGACGATGAACACCGGGGGCTCGGTAGCGTCGGCGAACTCGGCCATGCACTTCACATAGTACGTGGTCTGCGGCAGGAGCCGGCCCACGTTGATCGAGTTGGCGCTGGTCAACAGCTGCGCCGCAGCGAGCACAGGGTCGGCCAGCGCCTCCTTGACCAGAGCCTGGCACAGGTCGAACGGGCCATCGACACCCAGAGCGACGACACCCTCGCCCAGCGTCGTGAACTGGCGTCGCTGCCGTTCCGACACGCCGTGCGCCGGAAAGAGCACCACGACCCGCAGCCCCGCCACGCCGTGAAACGCCGAGGCCACCGCCCCCCCGGTGTCGCCCGAGGTGGCGACCAGCACCGTGCGGACGCGCCCGGCGCGTGGTGGCGCCAGGTGTGCTAGCGCCCGCGCCAGAAACCGAGCCCCCACATCCTTGAAGGCAGCGGTGGGTCCGCGGGCCAGGTCGAGCAGATACGCCGCACCCCCCGCCGCCGTCGGCGTCGTCAGCCGGAGAAGTGGCGTGTCGAGCGCCAGCGCCTCGGCGACCCATTCTGCAGAGGGGGTGGCGGTCGCGGCGGCGGAGCGGTCGCCCAGAAAGGGCGCCAGCACCGACCACCCCACCTCGGCCAGGGAGCCGGGTGCGGGGAGCGGCACCTCGGGAAGGCTTCCCGGCAGGTAGAGCCCGCCATCGGGAGCAAGCCCCTGGACGAGCGCGTCGGCAAGGGGAACGGGCCCGTGCCCGCGAGTCGAGCGATAGGTGATCATGGGTTCGATGCATCCAGCGGTTGCAGGCGTCTCATTCGTCTCAGTCGGACCATCGCAGCGATCCCCAACACCGGGCCGGCGGCCAGCGTCGAGTATGCAATCCCCCACCCCACCGTGGCGGCCAGCCACGAGGTGGTCTGGATCGAGACGGCGGTGAGACCAAATCCCAGCGACGTCTGCAGGGTCAGCGCGGTTCCCACCGCGTCCGGGGGCGCCACCTCGGTGACGACGGCACTGAACTGGGCCGAATCGGCCACGATGGCAAACCCCCAGACCAGCGCCACCGGCACCACGACCCAGGCACCGAACTCGGCCAGCCAGCCGAGGGTCAAGGCGCAAGACCCCGAGATCGCCATCATCCAGATGGTGGTCGTCTCGCGCCCCCAGAGGTCGGCCCAGCGGCCGGCCGCGACGGCGCCCACCCCTCCGGCCGCGATCATCGCGAAGGCGCCGAGGTCGGGACCCACGCCAGCTCCGAAGACACCCACGAAGAACAGCCCGATGGTGGTCCACGCAGCGTACAGTTCCCACATGTGGCCAAGATACCCGCCCGTAGCCAGCATCGTCTCGCGATGCCGGACGATGCGACCCACCCGGCGCCATTCGAAGGGGCGCCGGGCAAAGCGGAAGGGCCCATCGGTATAGCCGAACAAGATCAGAGCGCCACCGACGAGCCCCCCGGCCGACGCCCCGAGAATCACCCAGACGGGCGCCGATGTCCCTCCGGCCGCCTTGAGCAGATAGGGCGCGGCCTTGCCCACGGTCAACGCCCCCACCACGGTGCCGATGGCGAGTCCTCGCGCCGAGCGAAACCAGGTGGCCATCATCTTCATGGCGGGCGGATACACCCCGGCCAGAAAGAGCCCGGTCGAGAAGCGCAGCAACAGGGCATGCCCGTAGCTCGGCGCCACCAGCAAGGTGGCGTTGACCCCCGCGGCACAAAACGCCGACACCGCAAAATATCGGCCCGACGACCAGATGTCGGCAAAGTTGAGCAGGGCTGCGAGGGCAGTGCCCACCACGAAGCCCACCTGCACGGTCGTGGTGAGCCACGCGACCTCGCTGGGCACCAGCCCCCACCGGGCCTGGAAGGCACCCCCCACGGCGGTCGCGGTGAACCACACACTCATACTGAGCAGGAGCGCCGTCGAGACCAGCGCGAGGTGCCGCCAGCGCCGAGGATCCTGGTCGAAGGGCTCGGCCCCGGCCGCAGCTGGGCGTCTGCCGGGTCCCGGGGCGTCGTTCAGCGGGACACCATCTGCTTCACGACGAAGCCGAGATTGGCCGGACGCTCGGCCAGACGCCGCATGTACCACGGAAACCAGTGCGACCCGTACGAAATCAACACCCGCAACGGGGTCCCCGCTCGCACCAGTCGGCCTTGCTCCTGGGTGCCGATGCCGTAGAGCATCTCGACCTCCCATTGGTCGGGGGTGAGTCCCGTTTCGAAGGCGACACGCTGAGCCTCGCCCACGAGACGCCGATCGTGCGTGGCGATGGCCGGACGCCCCATACGCCCGGCGAACCGCTCCTGCAGCATCCGGCTCGCCAGGCGGCGATAGGCTTCATCGACGTCGGCCTTCTTCTCCATGGCCATGGACGCCGGTTCTTGATACGCCCCCTTCACCAGCCGCACGTGGGGCGCAAACTCGAGCAGGTCGTCGAAGTCGCGCTCGGTGCGGTGCAGATACGCCTGCAGGCAGATGCCCACGTTGTCGTGTTCGGCGCGAGCCTCTCGCCACGCGTCGAGGGTGGGATCGACGTAGGCGCTGGATTCCATGTCGACCCACACGAGACCCGGTGCGATCTCGGCCAGCTCGGCCAGATGTCGCGCCGCGAGCCCGACCCCCTGATCGAGTCCCAGGTGGGTGAGCTTGACCGAGAGCTCGGTGTCGTGGCCGCTGTCGCCGATGCGGCGAGCGAGGTCCTTGTAGAGTTCCACCACCGCCCTCGCCTCGGCCTCACTCGTCACGTTCTCGCCCAGACAGGTCACCAGCGTCGGCACGCCCTCCGAGTGCAGGCGAGCCGCCTCCCGCAGTGCATCGTCCGCGGTCTCGCCCGGCATGAAGCGGCGCACGGCTCGCTTGACGAAACCATAGTGCGGCAGACGCTCTGCCAGGAACGGATTGGTGGACGCCCACAAGAGGGAGGATCGCAGCATGAAGCCCTCGCAGCATGAAAAACCGACCGAGACGCCCGATCCTACGACTCCGACCCCGGATTGGACACCCCCGCCCCGGCGCCCGGATGACAGGCCTCGACCACCCGCCAATAGATCTGGCGCACGGCCTCCTCGGGCAACCCCTGATCCCGGGCCTCAGCCGCAACACGACGCAGTACGGCAGCCTCGCGTACCGGATCGCGCAGCAGGCCGCCGGTGCCCAGACGCACCTCCTGGACCTGTGCCGCGAGGGCGCGCCGACGGGCGAGCAGCCGGATCAGGGCCGTGTCGACGCGATCGATCGCTTCTCGGATCTGGGATGCCGCCTCGGCCGGACCCGCCTCGTGCTGGGGCGTCGGCTTGCGGCCTCCGACCTCGTCGGTATGCAGGACGGAATACGGACCGAGGACCCGCAGGTCGAGGGTATGGGATCGCGCCTCGGTCAGCGCAGCGGCATGGGCGCCACTGCCGAGATCTCCGTCGACTTCGGCGAGAAAGCGATAGCTCCAGGGTTGGTCGGCCGGCCGCGCCGTGAGCGCGGCGAGGTTGAGTCCATTTTCGGAGAGCGTGCGCAGCACCCTCACCAGCGCGCCGGGGCGGTTCTCGGTCTCGAACACCACCAGGCTCCGGTGCGGTGGTGGCCCGAGGGGGGGCACCGGGGTGGCCCAACCCCGCAACACCCAGAACCGCGTCTGATTGTCGGCACGATCCTGGATGTCGGTGGCCAGTGGCACGAGACCATAGCGCGCCCCCGCGCCCTCCGACGCCACCGCAGCCCGCGTGGGATCCCCCCTGTCACGCACGTCGCGAGCCGCTCCCGCCGTATCGTCCACGGCCCGGACCTCGAGGTGCCCATGTGCGGCGAGAAACCGCCGGCATTGATCGAGGGCCACCGGATGCGAGCGGACCGAGCGCAGCGCTGCGAACGAGGCCCCGGGCAACCCCAGCAGTTGGTGCCGCACAGGGTGCACGACCTCGCCCACGACGTCGACTTCGACTTTCAGGAATGCATCGCACGCGGCACCCACCGATCCGGCGAGGGTGTTCTCGATGGGAAGCAGGGCGTACTCGACCTCACCACCGATCACGGCCTCGAGCACGGCGTTGAAATCACGACAGGGGACCGGCGCCGGGCCACTGCCGAACCAGGCGATGAGAGCCTCCTCGCTGAATGCACCGGGTTCACCCTGATAGGCCACCCGCGGGTGCACGCCAGGGACGGGATCAGAAACGACGGATGGATCGGCGGGCATACGACAACCAGAGGTAGGGGAACAAGAAAAAAGGCTCTTCCCGACGGGAAGAGCCCAGGCAAGGGTGCTCCGGAGACGCAGGCGGTTCAGCCTGTGGGCTGGACCAGGTCGCGCGCCTCCCCGTCGACTTCCGGGAGGAAGCCGATAAATCGCTGGGCGACGGAGAGGAGGCAGGTGCGGTTCATGATGTCACAATTAGTCGTCGGGTCGCGTGGGGTCAAGGGGCTTCGCTCGAGGGTCGAGGGCGCGGCGACCCCAGGAGAACGGTGCCAGGGCCGGATCTCGGGCGCTCTTCAGGGCGAGGCCCGCCAGACCCTCACCGAGCGCCGAAGCGAACTTGAAGCCGTGTCCGCTGAAGCCGCACCCCACCACCACGGGCATGCCCGGTACCCGGTCGACGATGAAGTGCGTGTCGACCGAATGGGTGAACATACAGACCGTGGTGTCGACGATGGGGCCGGCAGCCCGCAGATGCAGGTCGGCAAACCCCTGTAGCAGTTCGCGGTCGGCGGCCGTGACCTCACGCCGAACGGTATCGGCCGTCGAGATCTCCTGAAGGTGCCCAAAGCGGCCCACCTTGGGTCCACGTCCATCGAGCGCAGGAAACCCGTAGTGATGTCCGCCGGCGATCTCGACGTTGAAGACGGGAAACAGCTCGGGTTGGAAGGCCGCCGGGTGGTCCGGACGGGTCCAGGCCACGACCTGTCGCTCCACCCTCAGGCGCGGGCCATCGTCGGGGAGCAGGCGCGAAGACCAGCCCCCCGCCGTCAACACCAGGGTGTCGGCCGACACCGAGCTGCCGTCGTCGAGCCCCACCCGTACACCGCCGTCGGCGAGTTCCCATTCCCGCACCCGCACCCCGGTGCGCAGGTCGGCGCCCAGAGCCTCGGCCATGCGGGCGTGGGCCTCGATGCAGCGTTCGGGGTGGAGTGTGCCTCCATCGGGTTGAAACACGAAGCGATGGGTATCGGGAAAGCGGAATCCGGGAAACCGCTGCCGCATCGTGGCGGCGTCGAGCACCTCGTGATCGAGGCCGTGTCGTCGGCACGACTCCAGCGATCCCTTGAAGATCCGGCTGTGCTCCGTGCCCCCGTCGAGCGAGCCCGTACGCCGGAACAGGCGCTCACCGCTCTCGCGCTCCAGAGCCTGCCAGAGGTCGAGGGCATGGCGCGACAAGGGCACGTACGCGGGATCCTCAAAATACGCGAACCGCAAGATCCGACTCTCGCCATGTGACGAACCCCGGTCGTGCGCGATCTCGAACTGCTCGAGGCCGAGCACGCGCACACCCCGGCGAGCGAGATGATAGAGAGCCGCCGCTCCCATGGCCCCGACACCGACGACGATCGCGCCGTATCGTTCGTTGTACTGCATGGTTCGGATCCACGCCCGAGGGTGGAGTGACCGGGAGACCGCCCGAGCCCGGAACGGGCCGAACCTACCGACGGGCTCCGACGGGCGCCATGGCGCCCTGCCGCAGCCCGCGTCGGACTCAGCGCACCTGGAAGGTGATGGGCAGGAGGACCCAGACAGGCGTCGTGTGGTCGCGGTTCACCGCCGGAGTGAAGCGCATCATCGCAGCCACCTGCAGGGCGGCCTCGTCGAGAGCGGCGTGTCCGCTACTCGCCTGGAGCCGGTTGTCGCGCACCCTACCCGCTTGATCGAGAAAGAACCACACCGTGGCCGTACCGCCGATCCCGGCGTCACGCAGCAGGGGTGGGTATGCGCGCATCAGCGCCCGACTCACCTCCTGACGATTGATGAGCTCCGGGCCCTGGGTGTACGGTGTGAAGGTGGGTGTCCTGGCGAGCTCATCGAGAGGAGCTGCTGCGGCGGGGATCTCGACCGCGGGGGGCGCGGGGCGCTCGGGCTCCGCGTCGGGATAGACCCGCGCGAAGACGAAGAGCGCGGCGGTGCTTGCCACCACGAAGGCGAGTCGGATGCGGCCAAGGGGGGCGTGCAGCGAGAACATCGTGTGGATCCTCCGCTCGAGGTGCTTCGAAGACAGCGGCGCGTACCGAAGGGTACGACCGACGCACCTCGACATTGCACCCGCTGCCGGCGCCTGTCAACTACAACTGTAGGAGACGGGGTCCCGGTCGTACCCGACTCCCGTGCGGTCCGCTACGTTCGCGCAGTCCCCGCCGCCAGCGGTCAGCGGACCGTCGTGAGGCGCAACCAACGCTCGCGCGCCCGGACGATGGCCGCCTCGCGATCACGCTCCAGCAGGAACCCTTCAGCGACGAGGGCCGCCGCGGCCGCCCTCACCCGCGCGAGAAACCCGGCCTCGCTGCCGTAGAGCCGCTCGAGGCTCGGCCGAGGATCATCGTGCGCCGTGGCTTCGGCATCGCTGAGGGGGAGCGGCACCGCGCGACCCTGCCCCACCACCGGCTGGCCCGAGAAGGGGCCGTCGGCACGCACGTTCCAGGAGAGGTAGGTGGCGAGAGGGACGCGCAGGTCGAGTGAGCGCACCCCGCCCAGCTCGTTCCCGACGCCGTCGACCTGGGGCACCTGCGCCGGAAACGCCGGACCGAGAATCGGAGGCTCCCGGTCGATCACCCCGTCGGTAGCGAAACGCGGACCAAAGTCGAGGCGGTAGGCCAGATGGATCGGGGGGGGCGGAGCCAGACCGGGGACCCCTGGGTACGCCACGCCACGAGCCGGGACCAGGGTGCCGGCTCCGACTTCGGGCAACCGTGACGGGGGGGGTGCGACATCGTCGGCGATCCAGGCCGTCATGGCCACCGCCAGCGCCCGCAGCGTGAAGATCTGCGAGGGTGGGTCGAGAGACGGTGCGCCACCGCTGGTCATCACCCGCGCGGCCGAGGGAGCGGTCGAGGGAGCGGTCGAGGCCAGATGGTAGGCTCGCGCGTCTCCGACGGGTTTCAGGTCACGGAATCCGTCGACCGAGGTGTGGGTGAGGGCGGCCGCCCGACCCCAGTAGTCGTATCCGGTGTGGGTGAACAGCGTGCGGGGGCGGGTGTCGGCAGACAGGCCGTCGAGCAGCCCCCGTTCGAGCCCGGTGACCGGGTCGAACTGGACCGAGTCCGAAAACGGAAAGAGGTCGACCGGATAGTCGAAGTCGAGGAGCCCATGGGCACCCCGGTCGGGCTGGGCGAAACGCGCGTTGAAGCTGCCGCGGCCAGCCCCTGCTCCATGGACCCAGACGCCGTCGAATACCTTCCGTCCCCCTTCGTCGGCGTTGAAGCCCTCGAAGAGAAACTGGCGCAGGAACCTCCCTCCGGCCCCCACACCGAAGGCCACGCCGCGATTGGTCGGAAACTCGCTGCGCAGGTCATAGCGCGCGTACGCCATGATGTCGCGCACCACGGCCAACCCGAGCCCCAGCACGCGGGGGTCCTGGGCGCGGTACACCAACTCGTAGATGTGTCCCGCCTCGAAGCCCCCCTCGCGTGCGATCGCCACCGGCCGCCCTGCATCGCGACCGTCTTCAGCCAACACGAACGACCACTCGTCGCGCGCCAGGGTATCGCGGGCGGCGTTGCGGCCCGTTCGCACCGTGAGTACGTGGACCGGCGCTTCGGGCACGACCACCGGGTACGGGCGCCGCCCCTCACGCGCCAGCGGAAGTCGGTCGGTGGCCGAGTCGACCACCCAATCGGTGCGTACCCAGCCGGTGACCGGCGCACCATCGGCTTCGCGGGCCGCCGGCGCCCGCAGCGACAACCCCTCCGAGCCCATCGCCGGATCGTCCTGCCACCCCACCCAGATCAGGGTGAGCCCCTCGTCGAGCAGCAGCCCGTCTCCCACTTCGGCCTCGGTCGAAGGACTCACGCCGGTCGTGGTCGCACCGTTCAGGAGGGCCAGGGAGCCGCCCACACCCCCGGTCGCCAGGTCCACCCAGGCCACCCCACGGCGCAGTTTGGCGTCGACCGGCTGGAGCACCACGAAGTCGGCCCATACCTCGACGCGTCCCTGCGGATCGCGGGGAGCCAGATCCAGGTCGACCACCCGCGCGTTGGCCGGATTGGACGGGTCGAAGGCGAAGAAGATCCGACCCACCAGCTTCTCATAGGCCCCTGCGCGCCCGAACACCCGGCCCTCGAACAACACCTCGCGGTGATCGATCACGACTCGAACCACCTCGGCCGCTGCCCCCACGGCCAGCAGATGCATCAGCACCAGCCCGGCCGGGATCCAGGCCGTCCAGCGGGGTCGAGAGCGGGGTCGCACCATCAAAATCCCAATACGAGTCCGAGGTCGATCGTCAGGTAGCGCATACGGAGATCCTCCGCACCGGCACCCCCGAGGTCGACGGCCACGAAACGTACGCCGGGGCTCAGCGCGACCCGCTCCGTGAGGCCGATACGCAGGCCGGCACCCGCCTCGCCGCCCCACCCCCGCTCCGAAGTCCCATAGCGAGCCGTACCCCCGCCCTCAGAAGCCACCGGAACGTTCTCGACGGTGGGTGAGACCACGCCGGCACGGAGCCAGGGTACGACGCGACCGGTTCGGAGCAGAAGCTGCACCCCCGCCTCCCAGTCGGTGCTGACCCACGATTCAGGGCAGGCGGAGCAGGTGATCCGCGACTGGGCAAAGCCGAGGTAGAGGTAGGTTCGCCCGCCCCGTAGCAAGGCGAACTGAAGGCCCACGGCCGGTGCGCCACCGAGGCGCTCTCCCCCGGGTCGGTCCCGAAACGACCCCATCGGCACCGAGGTCCCACCCCGCGCTGCGACCGTGAGAACGGATTGCGCGACGAGCGGCGACGCCACCAGCGTGGCCAGACCGAGAGCGGTGAGAGCAGATCGGAGAACGACGCGTTTCATGCAGATGCCCGGGACGGAGAGACGGAGCAAGGTAGGTGCGACCCCCCGAGCGAGGCCACCATCCCGGTCGACGTGCCCGTGATACGGCGCCTCGGACCTCTCAGTCCGGCGTCGCGTCGGCGCTTCCGATCCGCCCCACGCCAGGAGTCCATCGGCGCATCATGGCCGTGAAGGCGCCGGCCATCTCAGCCCGGAATTCCCGACCCGCACCCTCGTGGATGTAGGCCATGACCCGTTCGTGCTCCCAGGCATCGCGGTACGGCCGATGCGTACGCAATGCGTCGTAGACGTCGCAGACATGCACGAGGTCGCTGGCATCGTGGCAGGCACGCGGCGTACGAAAGGCCGGATACCCACCCCCGTCGATTCGCTTGTGATGCTCGTAGGCTACCACAGCCGCCAGGTCGAGATCGGCGTCATGCGAGAGGATCAGACGCGCACCCTCGACGGTGTGCGAGTTCATCAGAGCCCGCTCGACGTCGGAGAGTTTGCCCGGCTTGGTCAGCACCTCGACGGGAATCTTCACCTTGCCGACATCGTGGAGAAGCCCGGAGATGCCGAAGCCGCGCACCCTCGCCCCCGACAGTCCGAGGTGCTCGGCGAGCGCCATGGCGAGCACGCTCACGTTCAGGGCGTGCGTGGTGGTGTACTGGTCGTGGTCCTTCAATCGGACCAGGGGCATGAGCATGGCCTGGTCGGCCTGCATCGCGTAGAGAAGAGAGGCCACCACGGCTTCGGCTTCGGCGAGATGCAGCGTGCCCCCGCCGCGGAGCTCGTCATGAAGCCACACGAGCGCGGCGGCCTCGGGTGCGAGATCGATCTCGCGCTCGCCGTCGGCGCCGGCCGCCTCCAGCCGCGCCACCACGTCGTCGTCTCCCTTGAGACCGAGCAATCCGTAGCGGATCCCCGTGAGGCGGGTGACCCGGGCCTCGGACGAGGATGCGCCCCCAGTGGACAGGCGAACACCGAGGTCGGCCAGGAAGTGGGCCAGATCGTCACGGTCGACCGGCTCCGCGAACTCGACGCGCTGTACCCCGACCGCCGCCAGACGAGCAGCCCACGGCCAATCGCTCAGTTCGCGCAGCGGGTGCACGCCCAGCACCACCTCGTCTTCGATGAACGAATAGACGGGCGAGGGCATCTCTTCCTGGAGAACCGCGATCTTCTCGTACAGGGTCTCGAGGGCCCGGGCGCGGATCGGATGTCCGTCGGCGTACAATCCCAGGCCAGACAGGGCGCGAGCCAGCGCGTGCAGCACCTCGACCGCTGCGGTCACAGGCCCCCCGCTGCACTTCGGATCACGGGATCGCGCGACTCCCGGGCACGAGCGAGGACTGCGCGCACGTCCGCCGCCGCGCTCCACTCCGCCCGCAACGCTTCGAGGGCCGCCACCACAGGTCCGGTCTCGGCGAGGTCGGTGCCCTCTTCGCTCCCCTGCCCGGTCGCCACGGCCATCAACGCCTCGCGGACCTGAGGGGATCGTCGCCCGCGCACGGTATGGATCGCGAGTGAGCGCAGCTCCGGGCTGCGTCGCGCCAGCACGACTCGGTCCAGCACCGCCTGGAGAAGCTCGGGCGACGGCTCGTTCCGGGCCTGAACCACCGCATGCTGCACGACCCGCTCATCTCGATCCGCCAACGCCATGTGCAACGCCGTCTCGCGTATGCTCACATCACGGAGGGCCACGGGCAGGGCGGCCCGCCGCACGCGGGCATCTTCGTCGGACATGAACTCCATCACGTCGATGTCGGCACGCCCCGGGATCAGCGCCAGCAGATTCAGGAGGTTGCGCGTGACGTACCAATAGGGACCGCCGAGACGCGCGGTGATCTCGGGAATCAGGTCGTCTCCGAACCTCGCCAGGGTATCGAAGATCGCTCGGCGATGGTCACGGTCACGCGCCGCCACGAGGCCGTCCATGAGGGCGGGAATTGCCGAAGGGCCCGCCAACGCGGCCAGGCGTCGCAGTGATGCGGCGTCGATCTGTTCGCCCGACACAGCGCGTCGCACCATGCGCGGAGCACAGAGGTGGGCCGTGATCGACTGGGCCGCCCGAGTACCGGCGGCGTCTTCGAGCAGGTCGAGCACCCAGGCGAGTTCGCCGGCGTCGAGCAGCCGTAGCACGGCGCGATCGGCTGCGCTACCCCAGGTGTCGGCCTCGACGGTGATGGTGAGGATCCGACGAGCGATATCGACCGTGTGTTCGTGCCCGTCGTCGTCGGAGCGGCCGTGCCGTCCACTGCCTCGTACCATGGCGTCGAGCACGTTGGAATAGCCCTCGGGATTGGGATCGTCGAGGTGCCAATCCCGCACGATGGAGCGTACGTTGTCGCGAACCGCCTCGGCAGCATGCAACTCGCGGCGGGTCCGTCCTGCGCCTGCCTGGGCGGCGAGCTTGGTGAGGAGTCGGGTCATCGAGGTCGAGATGTCGGTGTCCGAGGTCGTGGCGGCGGCGTCGAGAAGGTCGAGCAGAGCGCCCAACTCCAGCGACCGGCTCGCAGATCCCAGCAGCTGCCGCCGCCATTCCGGATCGCCTCCACCGGCGAGCAGCCGCTCGAGCGCCGTACCATCGAGGCGCTGGATGAGGTCCGACACGCCGGCCCGCACTCCGGTGGCGCTGTGCGAATCGGCCTCTTCGGCCAACGCCTCGACGAGAGGAGCCAGATATCCCGAGACGATGCGCACATGGAGGGGATCGTCGACCCGTTCGCGGATCGCATGAGCCATCCTTGCCGGGGTCTCCTCGCTGGTGCCGTCGGCGTCCTCCCCGAGTGTGGACCGGACGAGCGACTTCCACAGGTCGGCGATCCGCGTGACCGTCGTGCCCGATCCAGGCGCCGCCAGAGCGAGCTCCTCGTAGCTCAGCGGCTCCACGGCGATGTGCACGAAGGATGATTCCGCCTCGCGAGCCAATCCACCGGTCGACGGGGCGCCCCGGGAAATGTCGCCGGCCAGGCTCGACAGCAGGAGGGAGATCTCGTGGAGTTCGACGCCGAGGCGAAAGGTCAACGCGGCGAGGTCGTGCTCATGCAGGCGCAGCGCGAGTTCGGCGAAGACGGGGCGGTCTGGGCGGGTTTCGCCTCCCTCGCACAGGAATCCATGTCGAAGGATCCCGATCCGAACCTCACCCCGCCCGACGAACAACGCCGACAACCGATCGAGCACGTCACCGGCCGCAGGTCGCAGCGACGGGTGGCCTGGAGGGTACATCGCATGACGATGGACCCCGATCGAGAACTCCCGAAGGAATTCGGCTACATCCCGCGGGAACGTAGTCGTGTCGGCGCCTGCGTGTTGAACCTCGGACACTGCGTCGGCTCGTCGAGGGCGGAGGAGGAATGGTGGCGGTCCGAACTCGTCAGATTGGGATGGATCAACGCTCAACATACATTTCAGGCGTCAATACGGCGACAATCCCACGTCATTGTACCCTCTCCGCGCCTTTGGGGACCCCATGGTGGATTCAAGCGCTTCCCTCGCCCACGTGGCGGGTACGGCCCACGTGTTCGGTCACGACGACACCGACGTGCGTCTCGAACTGATGGCTCGATCCACACGGTGGAGGGCGGGACACGCGGCGCGCTACCTGGTCGGGGGGACGCTGCTCGCTCCGATCGTGGCCGCGATTCCGCCCCATGTACCATGGGCCGCCGGCGCGGGCTTCGGAGGCCTTTTTCTCGCCGCGCGCAAGTGGCGGGAACGCTTTACCCTGGTCGGAGTCGAGGGGCGCTGTCCACGGTGCGGTACGGCGCTCGGCCTCTCGAACGCGGCCCCGCTCAAAGACCCCCACTCGGTGTTCTGCGCCAACTGCAAGAACCCGGTAGTGCTGCGCCGGCTGCAAGAACCCGGGAGTGCTGCGCCGGCTACAAGAACCCGGTAGTGCTGCGCCGGTCTAATCGACCAGATCGCGCAACACCGGCAGCGGGGGTCGGGCGAGGAGCCCGCGGCTCCCGACCAGGCCGGTGACGACGGTGAGCACGGCGACCGCGCCGGCGACCTGTGCGAGAACCGCCAGGTCGGCTCTGAAGGGAAGCTCGAAGAGGAGCGACACCAGGCCCCATGCGGCCAGGACCGAGAGCGCGAGCCCCGTGACGGCGGCGAGCACCCCCAACGCCAGGTATTCGGACAACAACACCGCAAGAAGTTGATTGCGACGCGCGCCGAGGGTCTTCAGCAGGGCTCCCTCGCGCAGACGCTGGTGCCGGGACGCTCCCAGAGCCCCGGCGAGCACCACGAGCCCCGCCAGAGCGGCGAACGCCGCCAGGAACCCCACGGCCTGCTGGACCCGTGAGAGAATGCCCGTGACCGCCTCCTGGACCCTTCCCAGGTCGAGAGCCGAGACGTTGGGAAACGCCGCTGCCAGATTGCGCTGGACCACCGCACTCCGGTCGTCTCCATCGATCCGGGCCAGGACCACCCAACTGGCCGGGGCCTCGTCGAGCGGTCCCGGTTCGAACACCACGAAGAAGTTGGTCTGAAACCGATCCCAGTCCACCGTGCGCACGCTGGTCACGATGGATTCGACGGGCACACCCGCCACGTCCCAGGTGAGCTGATCGCCGAGCGACACACCGAGGTCGGCCGCGAGATCGGTCTCGATCGAGATCCGAGCCACCCCTGCCGGCGCCACTCCCGCATCGGGCCACCATGCCCCGTCGACCAGGGTCTCGGCCGAGGTGAGCGTGTCTCGCCAGGTGTGGCGGTACTCGCGCCGCACCGCCCATCCCGCTGGCGCCTCTGATCCGCCCTCGAGGGCCAGCGTCGCCACCGAGGCCCCGTTGATGGCACTCAGGCGGGCGTTGACGAGGGGCGTGACCTCGGTGTCGGACGCCGCCTGTGCGTGCAGGAGCGCCACGACCGAGTCGCGCTGATCGGGCTGCACGTCGAAGAGCAGGAGGTTCGGCTGGGCAGCGTCGGAGTCGAAGGCGAGTGCGCGACCGAGGTTGCGTTGTACCAGCAGCACGGCGCCGACGAT
Organism: uncultured Gemmatimonadaceae bacterium; assembly: GCA_964521385.1. Lineage (GTDB taxonomy): Bacteria > Gemmatimonadota > Gemmatimonadetes > Longimicrobiales > Gaopeijiaceae > Gaopeijia. Next base: position 50,092 of record CAZFRU010000015.1, read on the forward strand.
GAAGGTGCCGAAGCCGAGTGCCAGGGTGAGGGCCACCGTCTGGTTCCCGGGCCGGAAGAGGTTGGAATACCCCTGTCGGATCGGGTAGGGGGCGCGGCTGGGAAAGAGGCGTCGGGACACGGCGATGGCCGCGCGTCCTACGGCCCACAACGCCCCCGTGGCAAAGGCCAGCCCGGCTGCGAAGCCAAGTCCCTCGCGCCAGCCCGGAGCCTCGGAGATGGAGAGGGCGAGCACCGACGCGGCCAGGGCCACCACCGCGGCGATTCGTGCGAGCGAGCCCCCACGGCCGCCGCCCTCGACGCTCTGGCGCAACGCCCTCAACGGTGGCACGTCGCGCACCGCCAGCAGCGGCAGGAGTGCAAAGATGCAGGCGACCCAGAGGCCGATCCCCAGCCCCGCAGCGGCGGTGGTCCATGAGATCTGGGGACGGATATCGACGGGCGACACCCCTTCGAGCAGCCAGGGCAGCACCTGCTGCACCCCGATCCCCAGCGCCACCCCCAGCAGCGCACCGGCCGCGCCGAGACCGGCCGCCTGCAGCAGATAGGCCAGGAACACCCCTCCCTGACGGGCGCCGAGACAGCGCAGGACGGCCACCTGGGTGACTCGCTCCTTCACGAAGACATGGATCGCGCTCGCCACCCCGATGCCACCCAGCAGGAGGGCGCCGAGTCCCACCAGCCCCAGGTACCTCCCGAGGAACCCCACCGCCCGCGTGGCCCGGCGAGCCTGTTGGTCGGCGGTGGAAAACCTCACACCGGTGGCTTCGAGCACGCCTTCGTAGGGCTCGTCGAGCCCCTCGAGGCCCGCGCGGTCGTCGGATCGGAGATAGGTCTCGAAGCGGGCGAACGACCCGAAGCCGAGCAGGCCAGCGGCGTCGAGGGCCTCGGGTGTGATCCAGACCCGAGGGCCCACCGCCGTCTGCAGGCCCAGATCGGTGGGCAGGTCGTCGACCCATCCCCGGATCACCACGCGAGTGCGACCCACCAGGAGAGTGTCTCCGACTCGCGCATCGAGTTGCGTCAACACGGCCCGATCCACCACCGCGTCTTCGGCCGCGCGATCCGTCCACACGCCGACGGGGTCGGAGGTCACCTCGCCGTAGAAGGGCCAGTCTCCTCGCACCGACCATACCTGGAGCAGGCGCACGCCACCCGAACCCGTGGCCGTCACCATCGAGATGGTGCGCGTCACCTCGGCGGTGGTGCCACCCGTGGTACGCAGCGAGTCGAGCACCGCGTCCACGGAATCGGGAAAGGCCCGGTCGGCTTCGAATTTCGCGTCGGCCCCCATCAACACCCTCGCCTGCTCCCGGATCGAGCGGGCGACGTCTTCACGAAAGCTGCGGACGGCCACCAACGCCGCCACGCCCAGGGCGATGGACAGCCCGTAGAGCCCGATGCGACGAGCACTGGCCCGCCCTTCCCACCAGGCGAGCCGAAAGGGAAACCCCGTCATACGGGTGTCGGCCCGTCGGGGGTCGGCCCGTCGGGCGCCGACCCGTCGGGTGTCGGAGCGTCGGGCACCGGTGCCGCGAGCCCTGCGGTGTCGCTGGCGATCCTCCCCTGCCCGAGCACGAGGGTTCGATGCGCTCGATCGGCGATCGCGCGATCATGGGTCACCAGCACGAGGGTGGTGCGGGCCTCGCGATTGAGCTCTTCCATGAGGTCGATCACCGTGGCGCCTGTGGCGGGATCGAGATTTCCCGTCGGCTCGTCGGCGAAGAGGATCCGGGGTCGATTGGCAAATGCCCTCGCCAGCGCGACCCTCTGCTGTTCTCCTCCCGAGAGTTGACTGGGATAGTGCTCGGTCCGGTCGGCGAGGCCGACGCGAGCGAGCAGTTCACGCGCTCGCTGCCGGGAGTCCCGTGGGCGCTCGCGCCCCAGCAACTCGAGGGGCACCAACACGTTTTCGAGGGCCGTCAACGTCGGCAGCAGGTGGAAGGTCTGGAACACGAACCCCACATTGCGGGCACGAAACCCCGCACGCCCGTCCTCGGTAAGAGCGAAGATGTCTTCACCCGCGAGTACGACGCGTCCGGTGGTGGGCTCGTCGAGTCCCGCCAGCAGACCGAGCAGGGTGGTCTTGCCCGTGCCCGACGGCCCGACGATGGCGACGATACCCTCGGCCTCGATGCTCAGGTCGACATGCTCGAGTACCGGTAGGGGACGCCCCCCGCTCCGATAGGTTTTTCCCAGATTCTCTGCGACGATCATATGCTCCGCTGGTTCAGTCATTCGACGACAAGGGCCGTGATGGCGGTCTCCGTGGCCCTCTGGCTGGGGCTGGCCGTATCGGCGTGCGGAGCGGACAGGGTACCCGAGGCGGCGCCCGACTCCGAGGCGGTACCCGACTCCGAGGCGGCGCGAGCCGAAGCCACCGCCCCTGCCCCGCCACCCGCGGCCGACGACTCCGGTCGGCGAGTGGTGTTCCTGGGCACCAGCCTGACGGCGGGACTCGGACTCCGGCGTCCCGAGGACCGCTGGCCGGAAACGCTCGGGCGAATGGCCGACTCGGCGGGGCTCGCCATCCACATCGTCAACGCGGGCCGGAGCGGCGACACCAGCACAGGGGGTCTCAACCGTCTCGACTGGATCCTGCAATCCGGCATCGACGTGCTCGTGATCGAACTCGGGGCCAACGACGGCCTGAGGGGGCAGCCGCCCGCCGTCCTCGAAGACAACCTTCGCACCATCATTCGTCGTGCCCGGAAGGCCAACCCCGCTGTCGAGATCCTGCTGGTCGGCATGGAAGCGCCCACGAATCTGGGCAACGAGTACACCACCCGCTTCCGGAAGGTGTTCAGCACAGTCGCCGACGACCTCGATGTGGCCCTCGTGCCCTTTCTGCTCGAAGGGGTGGCCGGGGTGCCAGCGCTCAACCAGGCCGACCAGATCCACCCGACAGCCGAAGGACACGCGCTCATCGCCCGCACGGTATGGCCCTATCTGGAGCCCTTGCTGCGGGCCACGCACGAGGAGGTGGCATGAAGCCCGCCAAGATCTTCATCACGGCGGTGGCGCTGTTCCTGCTGACCATCGTGGGGCTGGGGTTTGCCCTGTCAGGGAGGTGGGAGGCCGAGCGGGAGATCACCATCGCGGCGCCGCCCGAGACGGTGTTTCGTCTGCTGGACTCGATCGAGGGGTGGTCGGCGTGGGCCCCGCTCGGACTCGTGGACGGCGAGCGCAGTGGTCCGCCCACGGGTGTCGGTGCCACGCTGAGCTGGGACGATCCCGAGTGGGGACAGGGGGAGTGGGTGCTCACCGCGTCGGAAGCACCCCGGCGGGTGGCGTACGAGGTGCGGGTCGAACAGGCCTCGATGATCACGCAGGGCATCGTGACGCTGATTCCTGTCGCTGAGGGCACACGGGTGCAGTGGAGCGAGTCCGGCGACTTCGGCTGGAACCCGCTGCTCGCCTTCATGGCGCTGGGCATGGACCGGCTGCAAGGACAGGAGATGGAGAAGGGCCTCAACGCGCTTCGGGCCGAGGTGACCGGCGAGATGACCCCTGCGGCAGCCCGCTAGACCCGCTGCTTGTAGTAGTCCACCAGATCCTGGTTCGTGGGCATGCGCTTCATCACCCCGAGCAACTCCGACATGGCGTCGGGCGTGGCCATCCCCGCGAGCTGACGGCGCAGGGCGCGCGATAGATCGAGGTGGTCGGGCTCCAGCAGGAGTTCTTCCTTGCGGGTGGCCGAAGCCTGCAGGTCGATGGCCGGGTAGATGCGCCGGTCGGCGAGCTCGCGAGAGAGCACGAGTTCACTGTTGCCGGTACCCTTGAACTCCTCGAAGATCACCTGGTCCATGCGGCTCCCGGTGTCGACCAGCGCCGTGGCGATGATGGTGAGCGAGCCGCCCCCCTGGTGATCGGCGATCTTGCGGGCGCTGCCCAGAAAGCGCTTCGGCTTCTCGAGCGACTGGGCGTCGAGACCACCGGACAGGGTGCGCCCGCTGCCCTCTTCGGTGGTGTTGTAGGCCCGGGCGAGGCGGGTGATCGAGTCCAGGATGATGACGACGTCTTCACCGTGCTCGACGCGGCGTCGGGCCCGTTCGAGCGTCATCTCGGCCACCTGTGTGTGCCGGTCGGACTGCCGGTCGAAGGTCGACGCAATGACCTCGCCGAACCCGCAGGCCTCCATCTCGGTCACCTCTTCAGGACGCTCGTCGACGAGTAGCACGTAGAGCGTGCACTCCGGGTGGTTCGTGATGATCCCCTCGGCGACCGACTGGAGGACCGTGGTCTTTCCGGCCTTGGCCGGAGCCACGATCATCGCACGTTGCCCCTTGCCGAACGGACAGAACAGATCGATGACCCGGTTCGTGGCGTCTTCCTGCCCCATGATGGTGCGCCCGCATTCGAGCCGCAGGTGCTGGTCCGGGTGCATGGCGCTGAGCCGATCGAAGTCGGGTCTGTTCTTGGCGTCTTCAGGGGGGCGGCCGTTGACGGTCCGGAGATGGACCAGGGGAGGGCTCTTGCCGGACTTGGGTCGGTTGCCGACCTGGCCGTCGAGTTCGTCGCCGGTCCGGAGCCCGAATTTGTTGATGACCCGGGATCCGACATAGATGTCTTCTTTGCTCGGGATGAAGCCCGCTTCTTTTCGGCGGATGAAGCCCGAGCCACCGCCCAGTACTTCGAGGACCCCGAGTGAGGGTTGATCGGTCACGTTCGTTCGTCGTCGCTTTGAGAGATATTCGGGAGCAGCCGCAGACTCGTCCGTCGGCCGCCCCTCGGTGAGAACGCAGGACGGGCCGAAGCCCGAACCAGCGGTTGAACCCCCGAACGCTCTCTGGAGGCTGGCGGGAACGGCACACGCGATCCAAACTGCTGGACCGGACCGAAACCACTGTCTCCGAACGGGGGACTCGACTTTCCGGAAAAGGGAAGCCGGGGACCCGGGCCTGATCCCGACGTTGGGATCCGTTGCCTGGGCACGGTGTCTAATCTTCCATGTCCGGGGCGGGAGGGCAAGTGATACGTCGACAAGCCGCTCGGTCCCACCCTCGAGGAGGAAGTGCGATCATGGGTACAGACGAAGAGGAGGCACTCGCCCCCGCCGGCCTCGTGCCACGGTTGCTGTTGACGCTCACCCCCTTCGTGGCGGGCGCCCTCATCTGGTTGGTCTTTCGGTGGCTGGGAGGCTGAGGGCGAGCGTCCCTGTGCTGTCACACCCCTCCCCTCACCTGTCCACGCAGTGGGACACGAGAACGGCCGCAGGTTCGGATACCGTACGAAGTGAGGTTGCGCAAGTCGTGTCGGGACTGTCTCTTGGCGTGACAGTACCGGAGTGAGCGAGTCGCTGGCATGGACTCTGCACTCCCGCGGGGTGGTTCCCAGTTACCGGAGGTTGTGAGGTGAATACCATGCGAGGACGAACGGTTGCGGCGCTCCTTTCCCTGGCCCTGGTGCCGGCGGCGGCCGCCGGTCAGGGAGTCTCGGTGGGATTCGGATTCGGCGGTGGGCTCTTCGACGGCTACCGGTCGGGGTTCGGATTCGGGGCGGGAATCTCGGTCGCCTCGGGCACCAACAGCTGGGGTGGCGGAGGCTACGACCTCTACTCCGGATGGGACCAGGGGTACGATTACGGCTTCCACGGGGGCTATCGCGGCGGCTACGACAGCTACGACAGCTACGGTAGTGACTGGGATATGGGACTCCGACCGGGGTGTGCGGCCTACTACGATCCCTGGGCCTGGGATGTCTGGACCTACACCACCACCTGGCGCTCGGCATGGTACTACGACTGCATCGTCGCCGGACCAGCATACGGCTACCGGGGCGTGGTCGCGGCACGGTACTTCGACCGCTACAGCTTTCGGCAGCCCTGGAATCGCGGCCACCGTGGTCGCGGATGGAGTGTCTGGGGGGGCAGCGTGTGGGGGGGCAGCGTCTGGGGCGGGAGCGTCTGGGCGTCGGTCTACCGTATCGATCCGTTCTGGCCGATGGCGGGCCCCTACTGGGCCGTCGACCCCTGGGGCTCGGGCTGGGGTTGGAACCGATCGGGCTGGGGTGGAGGCTACGGCTACGGTGGAACGGTCGTGGTCGCCGGTGGAGGCCGTTACGGATCGGTGTCGCCCTGGGCATGGGGCGCGTCGGGACGCCCTGTCTACAAGGAAGGTCCCGGTAGCGGCAGCGCGACGGGCGGACGGTCTGCTGTGCCCCGCGGCGCGAGTGCCTCCCCGACGGTAGCCTCGCGGCCCGCTCCGGTCCCCGCTCGGCCTGGCGTCGGCGCGGTTGCCCCCGGCACCGGGCGCTCCGCCACTCCGCGAGTGGGCACCGCAACGGGCGGGCGCGGTATCCAGCCTGCGCCCGGGGAGCGCTCGGCGACTCCGCGCACCAGCCCAGGCACCCCCGGCAACGGGCGTGCGGCTCCCGCCTCGACCGGCGGACGGTCGGCGTCGCCCGTGGCGCCGACGACCCGGCGCACGAGTCCGGCGACGTCACCGGCCGCGCCCGGCTCGGTGCGGACACGGCCCTCCGACGCCCTCGGAGGGGCGAATCGGGGCACGACCACCGCCCCGGCGATCCGTCGCGGTACGACGCCCACGGTGCGAACCGGCACGCCCGACTCCCGGGCTCCCGCGGCCCAACCCGGACGGACCACGACGCCCCCGTCGGCTCGTACGCCTTCGACACCTTCGGCCAGGGGTAGTGCCCCAGCCGCCGGGCGCACCCCCACTCGGAGCGGGTCCACGCCTCCGAGCCGTACGGTGCCGACCACGCGTCCCAGTACGCGTTCCGGCGCTGGGACGGCGGCCCCGAGTCGGTCCGGGACGGCCAACCGCGGAGCTGCAGCTCCCACCCGGGCCGCACCGACGCAGCGGACCGGGGGTGCGGCCCCGAGCCGCGCCGCGCCGACGACCCGCGGATCCGTGGCCCCCACCCGGGCGGCGCCGACGCGGCGAACCGGAGGTGCGACGCCGACCCGCTCGGTGCCCACGACCCGTTCGGCGCCCACGAGCCGCTCGGTACCCACGACCCGCTCGGCGCCCACGACCACCCGGAGTCGTCCGACGCCTGCTCCGACGCGGAGCGCCCCCAAGGTGGCGCCCAAGCGCCCGCCAACTTCGGGTGGTGGGGTGGCGCGTAGCGGCGGCGCAGTCAGCCGCGGCGGCGCTACCGGGTCAACGGCTCGTCCGCCGGTGCGCCGGGCGGGCGGAGGCGGCTGAGCCTCGCGAGTCAGCGGTCGTCTTCGTTGCCTTCGACGACGCGCGCCCGGAGGAGCTGGCCCCCGATCCAATAGGCCAGCTCTTCCGGGCGCTCGACGTTCCAGACCGCCAGATCGGCACGCTTCCCCACTGCGAGCGTGCCGCGGTCGTCGAGTCCCAGGGCCCGCGCACCCTCGCGCGTGACCCCGGCCAGGGCTTCGACCGGTGTGAGGCCGAAGAGCGAGCAGGAGAGGTTCATGGCCGTGCGCAACGAGCGAAGGGGTGACGATCCAGGATTGAGGTCGGTGGCCACGGCCATCGGCACCCCGGCTTCGCGGAAGAGGGCCACCGGTGGCGGGCAGTCGTCGCGAAGCGTCAGGTAGGCGCCCGGCAGAAGCACGGCCACGCATCCTCCCTCGGCCATGGCGCGCACCCCTTCTTCGGACGTGCGCTCGAGATGATCGGCCGACGCGGCCTGCCAACGACCGGCGAGGGCAGCCCCACCAGAATCCGACAGCTGGTCGGCGTGCACACGCAAACCCAGCCCAGCGGCTCGCGCCGCGGCAAAGACCCGTTCGGCCTCCTCGGCCGTGAAGGCGATCCTCTCGACGAAGGCATCGACCTGGGCCGCTCGCCCATCGGCCGCCGCCAGTGGAACCATTTCGTCAGCCACCAGATCGACGTAGGCGCCCCGATCATCGGCAAACTCGTCGGGCAGCGCGTGAAGACCGAGCAGGGTGCCCCGCACCGCCACGCCCACCCGGCGCCCGGCGGCGTGGGCGATGTCGAGCATCCGCATCTCGCCCTGCACGCTCAAATCATATCCGGACTTGATCTCGACCGTGGTGACACCGTCCAGGACGAGGTCCCGAAGGCAAGCCTCGGCGTCCGCCCGCAACTCGTCGTCGGTCGCAGCACGGGTCGCCCTCACCGTGCTTCGAATCCCTCCACCGGCGCGGGCGATCTCCTCGTAGCTCGACCCTGCCAGGCGCTGCGCGAACTCATCCGCGCGCTGACCCCCATGGACGAGGTGGGTATGACAATCGATCAGCCCGGGAGTGATCCAGGTGCCCGGCACGGAGCGCACCTCGGTCGCCACCGCCTCGGGCGAATCGGGAAGCTCGGCGAGGGGTCCGATCCAGACGATGCGACCGTTCTTGATCCCCAGTGCGGCGTCGGCGATCCCACCCCAGGGTCCGGGTCGGGCGGGGTCGAGGGTGGCCAGGTGTGCTCCGAGCCAAACGGTGTCCCACGGGAGTGCGTGCATTTCTCAAGATGACCGACCCTTCGGGTCTCCGCCACTGGCCCCGGCTTGCCCTCTCACCCTATACTGGGGCGACATTCCCCCTAGCCATCCGTATCCATGGTCCCTCCTGTCACGCCTCCCGCATCGGATTCCTGGCCCGAACGTGATCGCCGCGAGCGCGATCGCCGCCGTCTCTCCGATCGACGACAGGGGGTCGGTCGTCGGCTTCGGATTCGGCGCCAGCGGGCGGTACGGGTCGCAGTGGAACGGCGGACAGGACGAGATCGCCGCGTGGGACAGCCCCGTCGCAGCGGCGACGATCGTCGCGGCGGACCCGAACGTCGGGGTGGGGATCGCCGTCATCATGTGGGAGCCTGAGACCGAAATGACCGAGATGACCAATCGTCTGACCCTGTGGGCGCTCGAGATGAGGAGACGGGCACGTCAGCCCCTCTCGAGTACCTCATGGCTGGCCGTCAGCGCGCTGGCGTTGGCTCTACCACTGCTCGTGGCCAGCCCGGTCGCCGCGCAGCGCTCCGTCGGAGTCGAGGGGGGCTTCGTCGATGCTCGCGACTTCACGGGCGTGACGGCGATGGGCTTTCTCGAGGCAAGATCGCTGATCTTCTTCGCCCGAGGGGCGGTGGACGTCGGATTCGGCCCGGAGGACTCGGGCGTCGCCAAGGAGGGCGATACCTGCCGCGAAGTCGGGTCGGGCCAGGCCGTCAACGATTCGCGCTGCACGACGCTCGACGGTGGAGTGACGGTCCGAGCCGGCGTGCAGTTTCCGATTCAGGCGCGACAGCTCCAGTTGGGTCTGGGCTACCGCTTTGGCGAGAGCCAGACCGGAGTCGTCGGCAGTGGATCGCTCCGCTTCCCGACGAATTCGGGTTGGTGGGGACTGACGCTGGAAGTCGGCGACGAGATCGTCCGGGCCTCCGCAGGCATCGCCTGGAACATCGGACGCAGCGAAATCAGGCGGTAGGCGACGCGGGCGCGGGCATCCGTAGGGCGCTCACGACGTCGATCAGCCTGTCCCGGAGCACACTCGCGCGGGCGCCGAGTTCTCGCTGGCGCCGCTGGTATTCGGCTCTCCCCTCGCGCGTCTCCACCCGGACCGGATCGAAGCCCAACGAACGGAGGCCGTAGGGGCTGGCCTGCATGTCGAGCACACGCAGGTCGATGGCGAGTTCGAAGCAACGCCACAGCAGATCGCTCCCGATCCACGGCATCGACGTGTACGCCCATCGGTAGAGGTCCATGTTGGCGTGGATGCAGCCGGGCTGCTCCATGTCGTGGCGTGTGGACCACTCGAGCGGGACGCGGTTCAGAGGCTGGGCTTCGGGCGCGAAGAAGCGGAAGGCGTCGAAGTGGCTGCACGCCACGGGGCGACTCTCCACAAAGGCGTCGATCTGGTCCTGGGGGAGCCGAAGCGGGGTGACGTCGGCGTGGCGCACGTCATGCCCACCGAAGACCATCGCCCACTCGTGCACCCCGTAGCAGCCGAAGTTGGCGGGGCGATCTCGCGTCGCCGTCAAAACGTGCATCACTTCATCGAGCCTCGTCCGGCCCCGGGGCGTGAGGGCGCTCGCATCCCGCAGGATCACACCATCAGCCGCATGATAGGTCGGCGCGTTGAAGCGTTCGCGGGCTTCCGGGGTGTCGACCACACCCTCATTCGGTCCGGGGTGCCAGGCCTCCAGCTTCGCGGCCGAATACCTGTAGTACTGGAAGAGGAAGTCGTAGACCGGGTGAGCCTCCTGGCGAGAACGCCGCTCCCTACGAGGCCGCGTCCACCTCTGCACGCGCTCGAGATGAGCCTGCGCGCGGGTCCGCCACTCCGCCGGGGTCAACACGGACAGAGCGGCACGAGGCGTCAGGGGCGGAGGGGTGTCGAGCATGACATACGCTACCGGCGATCCTCTTCGATGTCATCTGACCGGTTTGCTTGTAAGCGCCGATAGGGGGTGTCCACTCAAGCGGACCGATTTCTCCCGGCTGTGCGCCACGGGTGATTGGCGGATGACCGCTGGAGGCTTGGCGGACGGCCGCGTCGACGTGGAGGTGCGGAGGGTACGCGCCGGGGGCGGTGCCGGAACGACCCGTTCCGGACTGCCGGAAAGGCGACAAACCCGGACCGAGAAACTTCTCGAAGCGACTTTCCGGCGCTGAGCGCCGGAAATCCTCATGCAGTGCCTCGCACCTCCGCCTGTTGTCGACTTCCCGGCACATAGCGCCGGAAACTCGAACTCGTTCATCGCCGGAAACCTCTCGGCGCCGATTGCGGGCCTGGTCGTCGGTGGGAACTCCGAGCCGGTACGCCACCGTTCCACCTGACGAGCGCCGTCCGGAATGGACCAGATGTAGCGCACGAGCCGGACTCGATGTAGTCTAGTGGGCGGTCCCGTTGTAGTGTAGCCTTCCTTCACCCGACCAGAGGAGCTGACCTCATGACCTACGTCCGTAGGGTCATCGACGACGAACTCGACGACCTCCTGAGCGAGCTGCCGGCGGTCACGATAGAGGGGCCGAAGGCGGTGGGAAAGACGGAAACGGCCGTCCAACGGGCCCGGACCGTCCGTCGACTCGACGACCCGCAGCAGGCGGAGCTGGCCCGGGCGGACCCGACGCGTGCCACCTCGGGCGCACCTCCCGTTCTCCTGGACGAATGGCAACACGTTCCGGCAACCTGGGATGCGGTGCGCCGTGCGGTCGATGAGGACCCATCGCCTGGGCGTTTCCTGCTCACCGGCTCGGCCGCTCCGTCGTCGCCGCCCACGCATTCCGGGGCGGGGCGGATCGTGCGACTACGGCTGCGCCCGATGAGCCTCGCCGAGCGGGGCCTATGCCGACCTGCCGTGCGACTGCGGGACCTCCTCACCGGTGAGAAGGCTCCTCTTGGGGGGGAGACCGGCGTGGGGCTGGGAGACTACGCGGAGGAGGTCGTTGCGTCGGGGTTCCCGGCCATCCATCCCCTCTCCGGCCGCGCCCGACGGATTCAACTCGACGGCTATCTCGCACGCGTCGTCGATCGGGACTTCGGAGAGCTGGGACAGCAGGTTCGCAGGCCCGACACCCTGCGTCGCTGGATGACGGCGTACGCGGCCGCCTCCTCGACGACCGCCACCCTGGAGACCATCCGGGATGCTGCGACGCCTGGCGAAGCCGACAAGCCGGCACGATCCACCGTACTCCTGTATCGAGAGATCCTCGAACGACTGTGGCTTCTCGAACCGGTACCCGTTTGGCTACCGACCCGCAACCGTGTGGCGCGACTTGCCGGACCGCCCAAGCACCAACTCGCCGACCCCGCCCTTGCCGCCCGACTCCTGGGAGTCGACGCGGACACGTTGGTGGAGGGCGGTGAGGGCGCGACGACCGTCCCCCGGGACGGCACCCTGCTGGGGCACCTCTTCGAGTCGCTGGTGACCTTGTCGGTCCGGGTCTACGCCCAGGCGGCGGAGGCTCAGGTAAGACACCTGCGGACAAAGGGGGGCCGTCAGGAGGTGGACCTGATCGTCGAGCGGCCCGATGGCCGAGCCGTCGCCATCGAGGTGAAGCTGAGCGGCACGGTCTCCGACGACGACGTCAAGCACCTCGTGTGGCTCCGGGAACGGATGGGACGCGATCTTCTCGACGCTGTCGTGGTGACCACGGGACCGGCGGCCTACCGCCGCAAAGACGGCATTGGTGTGGTTCCCGCGGCTCTTCTCGGGCCCTGATGTCGGGCGTTCGACGGGAGCGAGTGGACTCGGCGACGATCTCGCAGTCCCGCAGCGTCCACCTCGGGTGCGGCATCTACCGCACTGGGCTCAGATACCGATCGAACCATGCCAGCGCTTCACCGATTGCGAGATCGCCGGCGAACGACAGCACGAAGTGGTTCGACTCGGTGATGATGAGCTTCTTGTCGGGCTCGGCCACCCCGAGGTTGTCGAAGAACGGTCGCTGGGCGGTCTCCACCGGAAAGAACGAATCGTACCTCGCGTTCACCATGAGCGTCGGCGCGCGGACCCGGGGCAGGAAATTGAAGGGATCGACCATGGGCTGGGTCTGCTGCATGGCCAACCCTCCCACGATCAGGACGGCGGCCTCGATCCGGGGCTCCAACGCCAACATGATCGGGGCCATGGCCGAGCCCCAGCTTACGCCGAGGTATCCGACGCTCCCCTCCACCTCCGGGCGGGTCAAGGCGTAGTCCAACGCCCGCCCCAGGTCCTTGGCCCAGGCCACCACGTGGTCCCGGTACAGGGTGCTCTCGTTCTGGACGTCCGACTGGAGATCGTCGGCCCGGTTGAAGGTGCCCTTGTAGACGGGATACACGAGCACCCGCCCGCTGCGCACGGGAAAGTCCGGGGGCGCCAATTCGTCGAACGACGCCTTGTAGATATCGTCGGAGCCGGGGAAATAGACCACCGGCTGAGCCGGGCCGCTCCGCTCGCGCGGAATGAAGAGAAAGACGGTCATGCGCTCGCCTCCGTACGCCGCGTCGATCTCCACACCTTCGCGGATCCAGGACGCCGTGGTGTCGGAACTCACCACCCGGGGGTCGAGGGGAGTGTCGTCGTAGGCGTAGGCCTGCCGGTAGGCTTCGAAGACCTCGTCGGAGACCGGGCGTTCGACGGAATAGTCCCTGAACTGGGGCACGATGGGCGCGCTGGCGGCCGCGAGTCCCGTCGTGTCGGGGTAGGACGCCAGTCGGATTCCGTTGCTGGGCGACCGGTCGAAGGCCGGCGAGGTCACGGCGTCGTTGAAGGCGTAGGGCAGGTCGTTCCACCCCCCTCCCAGGTTGAAGCGATCCTCGCCCACTGCGTTGCGCGCCCATTCCCGGACGTTGCCCGCCATGTCGAAGACCCCGTCCTGGCTCACGCCCCCCGCCGACCCCACGGGGACCAGCCCGGAGTCCCCGAAATTGCTCTGGGGCACCACGTAGTTGCTGCTGAACGGATCGGCCTCGTGGAACCAGTGGTACACCGTGGGAAGGGCCTGCCCCCGGAAGCAGGCATACGCCTCGGCCTCGTACCAACTCACGCCGCCCACGGGCAGGTCCGCGGCGCCGTCGGGATACCCTCCCACCTCCCAGGTGCTCGGACCCGGCCGGCCCGTCCGGTCGGTGAAGCGGGCGAGGGCCTCGTCCAGCTCGAGGGTCTCGCCATCGTCCTCGAAGGGGTGCACCCAGCACGCGGGGTCCCCATACCCTCCCGCGTCGACGAACTCCTTGTACTCCCGGTTCGTCACCTCGTGGGCGGCCATGAAGAAGTCGCCGAGTTCCACGGGGGACACCTGTTCGAGCCCCGGCGCGAACACCGACACGAGTCCGCCCGAGACGCGGACCATCCCTTCGGGAAGGGCCCCGGAGCGGTCGAGAACGAAGGGCGCTGCCTCGGCCAATGCACCGGAGTAGGCCGCGATCTGGCGGGTGACGTGTCCGTCCAGCTCGAACCGCAACCGATGCAGCCCGAAGGGGAACCGCTCCGCGGTCACCGGTGAGAGTCCCATGTCCTCCCACCCTTCGTCCGACTCGCCGTAGTACTTCCGGAACACCCGGGCTCCTTCGGGCTCGGTGCGAATCGTGACGGGGCGGGAGACCTCCGACCACAGCTGGGCCCGGACGGAGTCGCTGTCGATCAGCGGTTCCACCTCTCCGGCGAGGGCGTACGCCGGCGCCCAGTCCTGCGCCGATGCGAGCCGCCGAACCTCGTCCAGGCCTGTGACGGCGCCCCACTGGGACCCGGAGTCTCGTCCCAGCACGAGCCAACCCGTGACCGCCACTCCCCAGAGAGCCAGGGCCCCCACCCCTCCTCGCAGGACATTGCCCCAGGTGAACACCCGCCGCACCGACGAACTCGCGTCCGCGGCGGGCGACGTGCGCCCGATCCCCTGGAGGTAGGCGGTCATGGCCGCCACGGGCAGCCCGAGGACGAGGAGGCCCAGGGTCAGGCTGAACACCCAAGAAGGCAGGGGGATGTTCTGCGTGAGCACGTCGACGACCTGAAGGCAGATCCAGGACGCAGCCGCATAGATGCCGAGGACCTGCCACAGCGAGCTCTGGTGCGTGGGCTTGGGCATTGGGACGTCGTGAAAGCGAGGCGGCGCCAGATGGCGGAGGTGGACGATGGTCGGGGGACTCGGCCACGGTCAAGTCGGGCCTCCCCAAATGCAGTATGGGCTCCTGTGGACCACCGAGCCTGTATGGAGCTGCGGTCGCCTGCGTCGATCTGCGCTCCGATCGCGACCGCCCGGGCGTCTGGCGCTTGACGTGCGGATACGAGAAAGCGGCCAAGCCCAGAAGGACCTGACCGCTCGCTCGTGCTGACAGCCAAGAGGCGCCGCCCGGATTCGAACCGGGGATAAAGGATTTGCAGTCCTCTGCCTTACCGCTTGGCCACGGCGCCAATGCGAAGGGGAGCTCAGCGTGAACGCCTCGCTCCCCCCCACGAGAGCGGGAAACCGGACTCGAACCGGCGACCCCCACCTTGGCAAGGTGGTGCTCTACCAACTGAGCTATTCCCGCGTCAAATCAGGTCGAGAACGTAGGTCAATCCAGAGGGCGGTGTCAAGACATGACGGCGGTATCTGTTATCTTGTCAGGTCCCCTCGTCGATCGCCCCGCGACCCGCCATTCCATGCGTTTTCCGACCCTCTGCCTTTCCCTCGCTCTGACCCTCGCGGCACTCGCCGGATCGCCCCCGCTAGCCGCGCAGTCACTGGCCGATCCCCTGGTGTCGTCGGGACGAGCACGGGTGTCCGGCGGGGGCGAGTTTCTGTCGTGGCGGGACCGGTTCGGGCTCGACGGCCGACGAGAGCCCCTGGCCACCGATCTCACCCGTGAATCTGCGGCCAGCCTCTTTCCCGGGCTGGGGGCGCTCGAGACGGCCCTCGACGCACTGCTCGAGCCCGGTACGTTCCCACTGCGATTGGGTGCGTCGCGTGGATTCGTCTCACAGAACCAGGTGCGGGTGCCGCTCTCGGTCGACGTCGGCATCACCGACCGGATCACCGTCGGCGTTACCGTGCCGCTCGTGCGCACCACCGTCGAGGCCGACCTCTTCGTGCGCACCGATTCGACCGCCAGCCTCGGCGCCAACCCCGCCGTGGTGGCGCAGGTCGCGGTCGCCGGGTTTCTCGACGTGCTTCGCACCCGCCGCGACGATGTCACTGCAGCGGCCAGCCAGCTGTGCACTTCCGACCCCGGCTCGAACGCGTGCGCCGACGCCACGGCCCTAGCGGCCGACCTGAGCTCGAGCGCGACCCTGCTGGGCCAGGCCTATGGCGCATCGGCACTGTTTCCTGCAGCCGGCTCTCAGGCCGGCGAGGCGCTGATCGGCCAATTCGCGGCGCTCGATGCGGCCCTCGCGGCTCAGGGCCACTCCGAACTGGGCGCCCCACCACCCCTGGCCACCCCCCCCCTGACCACCGCAGATCTCCAGGCGCTGCTGGCCGACCCGGGCGGGCCCTTTGCGGCCGCCCCCGTGGAGAGTTTCGGCGGACTCTGGGGGGTGGGAGACGTCGAGGCCCGAGTGGCGGCGCAACTGCTGCGTGGCGCACGGGTCGATTCACTCGGGGTACCCTCGCTCGCCTGGAATCTCTCGGCCGTAGGCACCGTCCGGCTCCCCACCGCGGCTCGGGACTCGCTGGAACTCTTCCTCGATCGGGGGCGGGGCGACGGGCAACTCGATCTCGAGGCCGGAGTCTACCTGGCGGTGTCGACCCCTCGCTTCGCCCTTCGAGCACGAGGGGACTACACCCTTCAACAGGCCGCAGAGATCGACGTGCGGGTCGTACCCTACGGGTCGGTCATCTCGGGCGTTCTCGACA
This sequence comes from uncultured Gemmatimonadaceae bacterium, assembly GCA_964521385.1. Lineage (GTDB taxonomy): Bacteria > Gemmatimonadota > Gemmatimonadetes > Longimicrobiales > Gaopeijiaceae > Gaopeijia. The sequence goes on from CAZFRU010000015.1 coordinate 66,300, forward strand.
TCGCGCGCGCCGACTGGAATCCGGGGGATCGGCTCGCCTTCGAGGTCGAGCCGGCGCTGCGCGTGGCCCCTGCCCTCTCGCTGGCGGCCAGCTATCGGTTCGTACGTCAGGGCGAGGATTCGTTCGCGCCCGTCCAGACCACAGGACTCGTACCCGCGACTGATTCCGTGCCTGGACCTTCCGGCAGCTTCTATCCCGACGTCTCGGTGTTGAGCGTCGGTACCGGGATTCGATTGCACGAACTGGGCGGGAGCCTCACCTATCGCAGTACGGGGCTTGCCGAGACCACGACCGGCGGGTTCGAGGCCTTTCTCCAGCTGCGAAAGGCCGTCTCGGGCAGCGGCGGGCGCGTGCCGGCCGGGATCCGCGCCAGTTTCGGGCTTCGTCTGCACCGCGATCTCTGGGGCGGCTGAGGCACTTCGGCGCCGCCACCGCTCATCCGACGCCCAGCAACTCCCGGGCGTGCTCACGAGAGGTGGGCGATTCCGGGTCTCCCCCGAGCATGCGGGCAATCTCGGTCACCCGCTCGTCCCCGGCCAGCGCTCGCACCGAGGTAGCCGCCACGCCGTCGGCATCGAACTTCGTCACGAGCAGGTGGGCTCCGGCGCGGGAGGCCAGTTGGGGAAGGTGGGTGATCACGAACACCTGATGGCCGCGGGCCACGTCGACCAGCTTGCGGGCCACACCCGACGCCACCACCCCCCCGATCCCGGCATCGATCTCGTCGAACACGAGGGTGGGCACCCGGTCGACCCGCGCCAGCAGCGCCTTGAGCGCCAGCATGACCCGTGACAGCTCGCCCCCCGACGCCACCCGGCTCAGCGGCCGGGGTTCGAATCCCGGATTGAGTGACACCTGGAACTCGACGTCTTCAGCGCCTCCAGCCCCGGGGCCTTCACGCGACATCAGCGCGACCCGAAAGACGGCGCCCGTCATGCCCAGTTCGGGGAGCACCGCCTCGACATCGTCACGCAGCCGCGCTCCCGCCTCGGCGCGGAGCGTCGAGAGCCGAGCGGCCGCGGCGTGCCACGCCTCGAGCGTTCGATCCCGCGACGCCTTCAGCGCCGACAGGTCCGCCTCGGAGGCGTCCAACTCGGCGACCTCGGCCTGCAGCCGGCGGCTCGTCTCGATCACGTCGGCGAGCGACGGTCCGTACTTCTGCTTCAAGCGAAAGAGCTGGTGTTGGCGGGCGTGCACTCGCTCCAACTCACCGGGATCCTGTGTGATCCCCTCGGCGTAGGCCCCGGCCGCACGACCGGCTTCGACGGTAGCGTGATATGCGGCCTCGAGCCCCGTGGCCAGTTCGGTGAGGTCGGGATCGAGCCTCGCCAGTCGTTGCGCCAGGGCCCGGGCTTCGGCGAGGCGGTCGGACAGGGCGTCGTCGGCAGCATAGAGCAGCTCGTGCAGCCCGTTCGCACCCTCACCCAACTCGCGTGCGTGCTCGAGGCGCCGAGTGCGAGCATCGAGGTCCTGCTCTTCGTCGGGCTCGATACGGGCCTCGACAATCTCCTTCAACTGAAAGCGCAGAAAGTCCGCCTGGCTGGCGAGTTCGCGTGCGCGTGCCTCGCGCTGCCCGAGCACATCTCTGGCGTCGATCCAGGTGGAGTGCAGACGCCGCACCTCGCCCGCGACCTCGTCGGCACCGGCGTAGGCATCGAGGATTTCGCGCTGGGCGGCACGATGCAACAGGGCCTGATGCTCGTGCTGTCCGTGCAGTTCGACGAGCGCTGTACCGAGGCGTCCCACGACGGCGGCCGTGGCCGGCGATCCGTTGACCCAGGCCCGATTGCGCCCGGCGGCCTGCACCTCGCGCCGCAAGATCAGGAGCCCGTCTTCATCCTGGAGTCCCAGCTCATCCAGGCGAGCGATGACGTCGGGTCGCCCTTCGATGTCGAAGACCCCTTCAATGACGGCTCGCTCGGCGCCGACGCGCACGTCGTCGGACGACGCCCGCTCACCCAGCAGGAGCGAGAGGGCACCCACGATGATCGACTTGCCGGCCCCGGTCTCGCCCGTCAGGGCGTTGAGCCCCGGCCCCAGTTCGAGGGTGAGGTGGTCGATGACGGCAAAGTCGCGAATGCGAAGCTCGATCAGCATGACCGGAAACTACCCCCCGCAGCCGGGACTCCTCAATGGGCTCAGGGGCCTCTGACCCCGTCGCCGTCCTCGGCCGAGGGGTGCACCGCCCACTTGAGCTTCCGGCGCAGCGTCGAAAAGAAGGTACGCTCGGGAAACCGCACCAGGTGGAGCGGCGCGTCACCCCGCTCGATGCGCACCCATTGGCCCGGCGCCAGCGTGCTCCCCGCCTGCCCGTCGACCGTCAGCGTCAGCGAGGAATCCTGCTCGAGGGCCACCACCGCCACCGCCTCGCTCGAGGGCACCACCAGCGGCCGCACGGCCAGCGTGAAGGGACAGATGGGCGTCACCGTCAGGCATTCCATACGGGGCACGACAATGGGTCCCCCCGCCGAGAGGTTGTAGGCGGTCGACCCCGTGGGGGTCGCGATGATGACGCCATCGCCCGAAAAACTTCCCACCTCTTCTTCGGCACCCGCCGGACCCACCAGGATCTCGAGCCGGGCAACCCGCGCCGCACCCGACTTGTGCACCACCACGTCGTTGAGCGCATGGAGGGTCTCGTGGACCGTACCCTCGGCCCCGAACACGGTGACCCGCAGTGTGAAGCGGGGCTCGACCATGTAGTCCCCGGACAGAATCCGATCGAGCGAACTCGCCACTTCAGCGGCACCCGCCGCAGTCAGGAAGCCGAGATTGCCCAGGTTGATGCCGAGGAGCGGGACTCCGGTGCCGAAGAGATGCCGGCTGGCACGCAGCAGCGTGCCGTCACCTCCGAGGGCCACCACGAAGTCGGGGCACTTGCTTGCGACGGCCAACGCCTCGGCCCCGGGTGGTGCATGAGGCAGCGCGTGTTCCTCGATGGTGAGGTCGAGCCCGCGCTGCGCCGCGGCCTCGAAGAGATCGCGGACAATCGTCGGCAACTGTGGTGCATCGCGTCGGATCACGACACCCACGTGTCGCACGGGGCCCCTGACCGAGCCCTCCTGGCGCGGAGGGCCGCCGGGCTCCTCTGCGGTCATGCGGTCTCCCTGGTGGCCCCTCGTCCCCTGCCGGCGGCCTCGGCCATGGCCCGCCCGCGCGCGGCGATGCCGGCAGCGTCCAATCCCATTTCATTGAGCAGTTCCTGGCGAGCACCATGCTCGATGAACCGGTCGGGAATGCCCATGGCCGCGACGCGCACACCGGCTCCCGGCCGGAACTCCGCAATCTCGCGCGCCATGTAGGCCCCGAAGCCGTTGGTCACCGCCCCCTCTTCGACGGTCAGGATCGCATCGTGGCGCCCCACCACCTCTTCGAACACCGCCCGGTCGTAGGGCTTGAGGTAGCGACAGTTCACGACCGTGGCGTCGATGCCACGGGCAATGAGCTCCTGGGCGGCGTCGAGCGCCGGCAGCACCATCGTGCCCACCGCCAGGATACAGAGATCGCGGCCGCTGCGCAGCACCTCCCAGGTACCGTGGGGGATCGGTGCGATACTCTGCGCCGGAGCCACGTCGTCGGGCACCGTATCACGCGGCCAGCGCAGGCTGAACGGCCCCTCGAGATGTGCAATCCCCGACCGCAGCAGTGCCAGCGTCTCGGTGCCGTTCTTGCCCGCCGTCACGGTCATGTTCGGGATCGTGAGCATGTAGGCAATGTCGAAGGCACCGTGGTGGGTGGGGCCGTCCTCACCGGCGATTCCGGCCCGGTCCATGCCGAAGATGACCGGAAGATCCTGCAGCGCGACGTCGTGGACGATGTTGTCGAATCCTCGCTGCAGGAAGGTCGAGTAGATGGCGACCACGGGGCGGATGCCCTGCGTGGCGAGGCCGGCGGCAAAGGTCACCCCATGGCCTTCGGCGATCCCCACATCGAAGTACCGATCCGGATGGGCCTTCGAGAACAGGTCCGTCGAGGTTCCGTCGGGCATGGCCGCTGTGATGGCGACGATCCGCGGGTCGTCGTTGGCGAGTTCGACGAGCCCCTGGCCGAACACCTTCTGGTACCGGGGTGGGCCGGCCTTCTTGCGGGTGGCCGATCCCGAGACCTTGTCGAAGGGCGCCGCGGCGTGCCAGGTCCAGGGGTCGTCCTCGGCGAGGTGAAATCCCTTGCCCTTGCGCGTGAGGACATGAACCAGGATGGGCCCGCGCATACGACGGACCCGGCCGAAGGTGTCGACCAGCGCGTCGAGGTCGTGGCCGTCGATGGGGCCGACGTACCGAAATCCCAACGCTTCGAAGAGCATGCCGGGCGTGAGCAGGTGCTTGACGCCGTCTTCGAGTTTGCCGGCCACCTCTTCCATCATCGACCCCAACCCCCGGGGTGCCCGGTGCAACACCTCTTTCACCACGTCACGGACCTTGTTGTAGGCCGGGTTGGTGACCATCGAGGTGAGGTACTGGTTCAGGGCGCCCACCGCCGGGCCGATCGACATGTCGTTGTCGTTCAGGACCACGGTGAAGTCGCGCTGCGTATGTCCAGCGTTGTTGAGGGCTTCGTAGGCGAGGCCACAACCCATGGCGCCGTCGCCGATGATGGCGACCACATCGAAATCGGTGCCTTTGAGATCGCGACCCACGGCCATTCCCCAGGCCGCCGAAATCGAGGTGGCGGCGTGTCCGGCTCCGAACGCATCGTACTCGGATTCGTCCCGCCGAAGGAACGGCGCGAGCCCGTGGTGGGTCCGGATGGTGGGAAGCTCGGCGTTGCGACCGGTCAGGATCTTGTGGATGTAGGCCTGATGGCCGGTGTCCCACACGAGCTGGTCGCGGGGGGTGTCGTAGACGTGATGCAACGCCACGGTCAACTCGACCACTCCGAGCGACGCACCGAAGTGGCCCCCCTTCTGGGCGACCACATCGATGTGGCGGTCCCGGACCTCATCGGCCAACTGACGGAGCTTCTCGCGCGGTAGCGCGCGAACGTCGGCTGGATACCTCACCTGGTCGAGAAGCGACACCTGCAACCTCGTTGGAAAGATGGTTCGCGATCCGAAAAACGGATCGACGGAGCTACACCGGCCCGCCACGACGCGGTCCATCGCCGCCGGCGCCCCCTCAATGGTCTCGGTGTACGACGTAGCGCGCCAGAGCAGCGAGGGCCGGAGCGTCGAGGCCGGCGCCCGTCAGCGCTGCGAGCGCCGCGTCGATTTCGGCTTCGCCCCGCGCGCGCGCGCTTTCGAGCCCGTGCAGCGACACGTAGGTCGACTTGCCCAACACGGCGTCGGACGGGGTCTTGCCGAGGGCGGCGGCCGACGCCGTGGCATCGAGCACATCGTCGGCGATCTGAAACGCCAGGCCGATCCGCCGCCCGTACTCCTCGAGGGCCGCCCGAGTCGGCGCATCACCCTGAGCCGCCATCGCCCCCATCACCAGCGCCGCCGTCAGGAGTGCCCCCGTCTTGTGGCGGTGCAACTCGTCGAGTTCGGGTGCCGTCAGGGCGCGCTCCTCGCCCAGGAGATCGAGCCCCTGCCCCCCCACCATTCCTCCCGCACCGGCCGCCCCCATGAGGCGTTCGGCCACGCCGCGAGCGGTCGCATCGTCGCATCCCAACGCCCGCGCCGCCTGCAATGCCTGTAGCGCGGCGAGGGGAATCAGGGCAACGCCCCCCCGGACCGTGGCGGCCACGCCATGGAGGCGATGGGTCGTGGGAGCCCCCCGACGCAAGTCGGCGTCGTCCATGCACGGCAGGTCGTCGTGCATGAGCGAATAGGCGTGGACCAGTTCGAGGGCGACCGCCAGGTCGTAGACGGCGTCCGGGACCGGCTCGATTCCCCGCACGGCCCGCCAGGCTTGTGCACACAGGATCGGACGGAGCCGCTTGCCCCCCGATCGAACCCCGTGCGTCACCGCACTGCGGACGTCGTCGGGCAGGAGATCCATCGCGGTCAGGGCCCGGTCGAGCGCCGCGTCCACGCGCGGCACCTCGGCGGCGAGGAACGCCTCGAGATCGAACGACGAAGTCACCCGTCGAACTCCGGCAGCGCCCGGGTGGGTCCGTCTTCGCTCAGGAGCTCTTCGACTCGCAGCTCGGTTTCCGCCAGGATGCGCTCGGCGGCGCGCACATGGCCCACCCCTTCTTCGAACAGGTGGAGGGCGCGCTCGAGATCGAGTTCGTCGGCCTCGAGCGCCGTCAGGATCGTCTCGAGACGCTTCAACCGGCTCTCGAGGCCGGGCTCGTCGGAGTCGGGCCATTCGAGGCCGGGCTCGTGCGGGTCGGGTCCTTCGAGGCCGGGCTCGTCGGGGTCGGGGGGCGATGCCGGGGAACGCGGGGCTCGGGCCATGACGCTCAGGGGGTGGAAGAAGAAGGGTCGGGATGAATCGCTCCGGTCTCACAGTCGACGCGGCCGTCGACCACGCGGAGCACGAACGGCCGACCCGGGGCGAACGCTTCGACGGAGCGCAGCAGGTGCCCGTCGGGGCTCAGGGGTACGGCGTACCCACGTTCCAGGGTCGAGAGGGGCGACAGGGCATCGAGCCGTCCCGCCAGCGCGGCCAGGCGGTGCCGTCGCCGTTCGATCCCCACGCGCATGGCCCGGGCGAGCCGAGGCTCGACATCGATCCGGCGACGACGGCGCTCGACCAGCCCCGCCAGCGCGCGGCTCATGCGATCCCGCAGCGTACGGATCTGGAGATGCCGGGGTTCCACCAACCGACGCAGCGCCTTCTGGAGGCGGGGGACCCCGTCTCGGACGGCGTGGCGCCGGCGCTCGACGGTGGCTCGCAGGCCCATGGCCAGGCGCCCGGGCACCTGCCCCAGGTAGTCGGCCACCGCAGCTCCATCGACCACGGCCGCTTCGCCGGCAGCAGACGGCGTGGGCGCCCGTAAGTCTGCTACCAGATCAGAGATCGTTACGTCGACCTCATGCCCTACTGCAGATATGACAGGCACCTCACACCGGGCGATCGCTCGAGCCACGGGCTCTTCATTGAAGGCCCACAGGTCTTCGATCGAGCCCCCGCCCCGCCCCACGATCAGAAGGTCGACGCGGCTCGCACGGCCCAGGGATCGGATCGCCTGTGCCACCTCGAGGGCCGACCCCTCGCCCTGCACGCGGGTGCCCATCACGAGGACCCGTGTCCAGGGGGCACGCCGCCGAATGACGCTGAGAATGTCGCGCAAGGCAGCGCCGCTGGTCGAGGTGACGATCCCGACCGTGCGGGGAAATCGCGGAATCGGTCGTTTTCGCTCCGGCGCCAGCAGCCCTTCGGCCTCGAGACGGGCCCGGAGCTTTTCGAAGGCGATGCGCCAGAGTCCCTCGGCGCCGGCAGCCTCGAGACGCCGGACCACGAACTGGTACTCGCCGCGTGCCTCGTAGAGGGTGAGGTTGCCGTGGACCCGCACCTCCATGCCGTCGTCCGGGTCGATGGGCAGGCGCGTGGCGTCGCCTCGCCACATGACACACCGGATCTGCGCGCTCTCGTCCTTCAGGGTGAAGTAGCGGTGCCCTGACCCCGCCCTCTTCCAGTTCGCGACCTCGCCCGCCACCCAGAGCGAAGGGAGTTGACCCTCCAGCAGGTTGCGCACCGCCCGATTGACCTGCGAGACCGTCCAGACCTCCGGCTCGGCAGGAGCGATTTCGCGCTCGGCAGGGGCGATCTCGGGCTCGGCAGAAGCGCCCCGCAGTCCGGCGGGATCGACCTCCGGCTCGCCCTGACCGATCTCGGGCTCGCTCGCAGGCGCGTCTTCGGCGGCCACGCTCGGCTCAGGGGCCTCCGCGAAGAGGTCGAGGGTGCCATCGTCGGCCCCCCTCACGCGACGTGTCTCCCGCTGCCCGTCCCCACCCCTCAGCGTCGCTCCTCGGCAGCCTCGAAGGCGTCGACGGTGTTCGACAGCAGCATGGTGATGGTCATGGGCCCGACCCCGCCCGGCACAGGCGTGATCCATGAAGCCACCTCGCTCACGGCGTCGAAGTCGACGTCACCCACAACGCGATACCCCCGCTCGGTATCGGGAGCATCGACCCGATTGGTTCCCACATCGATCACCACCGCCCCCGGCCGCACCATGTCGGCCGTGATCGTTCCGGGGCGCCCCACCGCCACGATCAGGATATCGGCGAGACGGGTGATGGCGCCGAGGTCGGGCGTACGACTGTGGGCGATGGTGACCGTGGCGTCACCACCCTTGCCCCGGCGCAACAACAGCGACGCCATGGGCCGCCCCACGATGTTGGAACGCCCCACCACCACCACGTGCTTCCCGGAGGGGTCGTTGCCGGTCCGCAGGAGCATCTGCACGACGCCCCAGGGGGTGCACGGAGCCAGCACGTCGGTGGCGCCGGTAGAGAGCTTGCCGACATTGACGGGGTGGAAGCCGTCGACGTCTTTGACCGGGTCGACGGCCAGCAGGACCTTGTGCTCGTCGATATGACCCGGCAGCGGAAGCTGCACCAGAATGCCGTGAATGTCGGGATTGGTGTTGAGTCCCTCGATCAGTCCCAGCAGTTCGTCTTCGGGGGTGTCGGCCGGCAGTGTGATCTGCTCGGAATGGATACCGGCTGCGCGAGCCGCCTTGTTCTTCATGCCCACATAGAGCTGGCTGGCCGGGTCCACGCCCACGAGCACGGTGGCCAGCCCGGGGACCCGACCCGTCGAGGCCTCGAGGGCGGCGACGCGCTCCTGGACCTCGGTGCGAATGGTGGCGGCGATGTCACGACCGGAGATGAGTTGTGCCGGCATGCAGTGCGGCTCCTCTTGGGGGAGTTGTGGATGAGAGAGAAATCAGCGAGCGAAGTCGACGGCCCGCGTCTCGCGTACGACCACGATCTTGATCTGCCCGGGGTACTGCAGCTCCTCTTCGATACGTCGGGCCACCGCCTCGGAGAGCTGCGCCATATCGGCATCGCTGACGCGCTCGGGTTCGACCATGACACGCAACTCGCGGCCTGCCTGGATCGCGAAGCAGCGCTCCACACCAGGATGCTCCATGGCGATCTCCTCGAGCTTCTCGAGACGCTTCACATAGCCATCGAACATCTCCCGGCGCGCTCCGGGCCGTGAGCCGCTGATGGCGTCTGCGGCCGTGACCAGGAAGGTCTCGGCAAAATGATGCGGCTCTTCGTCGTGGTGCGCCTTGATGGCATTGAGGACCACCTCGCCCTCGCCGTACTTCTTGCAGAGGCGCCACCCGAGTTCGACGTGGGTGCCCTCGTGCTCATGCGTCATGCCCTTGCCCACGTCGTGCAACAGCGCAGCCCGCTTGGTGATGGCCACGTCGAGCCCGATCTCGGCGGCCATGCTCGCCGCCAGCAGCGCCACCTCACGAGCGTGCTGCAGCTGATTCTGCCCGTACGACGTACGAAACCGTAGCCGCCCCAACACCCGCACGATCTCGGGATGGACCCCGTGGACCCCGAGTTCGTAGAGCACGGCTTCGGCGGCCTCGGCCATGGACTGCTCTACGTCGGCGCGCGCCTTCTCGACCATCTCCTCGATGCGCCCCGGATGGATCCGGCCGTCTTCGATCAGGCGCTCGAGCGCCACCCGGGCCACCTCACGCCGAACCGGATCGAACCCCGACAGCACCACTGCCTCGGGCGTATCGTCGATGATCACGTCGATGCCGGTGGCCTGCTCGAACGCCCGGATATTGCGACCCTCGCGCCCAATGATGCGCCCCTTCATCTCGTCTGAGGGGAGCTGGACCACCGAGACGGTCATCTCGGCTGTGGTGTCGGCCGCCATGCGCTGAATCGCCAGCCCGAGGATCTTTCTGGCCTCACGTTCGGACGAACGCTGCGCCTCATCCTTGATCTCACGCATGCGGTTCGCCGCGTCGGCCCGAGCCTCGTCGAGCAGATCGTCGAGCAGCTTCTTGCGGGCCTCCTGTTCGGACAGACCTGCGAGCGCTTCGAGTTTGTGACGGGATTCCTGGACTGCCGACTCGGCCTCGGCCTCGCGGGCGCTGGTCTCGGCTTCGCGTCGGTCGAGCTCCTGGGTGCGGCGGTCCTGGCCCGCTTCGCGCTGCTGGAGCAGGTCGGTCCGGCGGTCCAGGTTGTCGGACCGCTCCTCGGCGCGACGTTCGGCGCGCTCCACCTCTTCGCGGCGACGCGCTTCGTCGAGCTCCCAGGCCTCCCGCAAGCGGATGACCTGGTCCTTGCCTTCAATTTCAGCTGCGCGGCGAGCCGTCTCCGATTCCTCTCGGGCGCGGGCGAGAATACGCGACGCGTCGTCCCGCGCGGCTGCGATCTCTCGTTCCCGGCGCCGCCGTTCCCGGGCGCCTGCGAGGGCCCAGCCGATGAGGCCACCCACCAGCAGGCCGCCGAGGACCGCCGCCACTACGTCGAGCGGGGATCCCATGTATCACTCCGAAGTCCGGGGCCCAGTGCACCCGGCGATGAGCGTCGAGTTGCGCCGCATGCACCCCTACGAGCGGGTGGCGATCGCGTAATGACCCGGGAGCATAGGAATCGACAGGCGATGCGGCAAGGTGACGCGGGCCCCAACCGCGTGTCACAGCGAGCCGAGGTCCGCCTGGATTCGTTCGGTGAGATCGGCTGCCCGAGCGGCCACATCCTGCCGGAGGCGGTCGAGTTCGTCCTTGGCCTGGAAGTACTCGTCGGTGATCGACAGCGCCGCCAGGATCGCCGCCCGATGTCCTTCGACCAGCCCCGAGCGGCGCCGGATCTCGGTGATGCGCTCGTCGACCAGGCGAGCGCATTGACGGGTGTAGTCCGGGGGCGCCGACGAGCGGATCGCGTGTTCTTCACCGGCAATGCGGACGGTCACGGCCTTGCGGTCGCTCATGGCTTCACCGCTGTTCTTCGAGGAATCGGATCTTGGCGAGCAGCCGGTCGACGGCTTCGCGACCCTCGTCGAGCCGCCGCCGGAGCTCTCCGTTGTCGGATTCGAGTTGATTCATGCGCGTCTGCATCGATGCAGGATTCACATCGCCGTCGGACATCCGCCCCAGCAACTCCTCGATCTCGCGTTGACGCGCCTCGGCGGCGCGAGCGCGTTCGTCGAGTTCGCGCACCCGCTTCAGAGCCCCGTCGACCGCCTCTTCGAGGGCGTCCAGGGCCTCCTGGGATGCTTCACCACGTGCCTTATGCCCGGACCTGGACACCCGTCTCCTCCGCGAGCCGTTCCATGATCGAGCGGGTCACCCGCTCCACCTCGTCGTCCGTCAGGGTACGCTCCGGCGAGCGGAAGCGGAAGCGGTAGCTGATCGAGCGGGTGCCCGGAGGTACCCGCTCACCCTCGTAGAGATCGAAGATGACAGCAGTCTCGAGCAACCCGCGCCCGAACTCCCGGGCCCGATCCAGGACGAGTGCGGCGGGCACCTCATGGGGTACGAGAAGCGCCACATCGCGCTCTACGGCGGGGAACACCGGCAGGGGTGCGGCCGTGGGATCCCGCCGGGGTGCAGGGACCGCGGGGAGGGTCAGTTCGAAGGTCAGCACGTCGCCCGCCCACCGCGGCAGGTCGAGCGCCGAAGGATCCACCCGACCCCCGGCACCCCAGATCTCGTCGTCGACCCTCACCACGAAGCTCTCGCCAGGAAGGTAGCCGGGCTCTGCGTCCGCCGCCGCCTCGACCCGGGCCTCGGGCCACGCGCGCCGCGCGGCGGCGGTGAGGAGCCCCTTGAGATCCCACAGATCCAGCATGGCATCGGCTTCGGACCAGTGCCCCGGAGCACGGCGTCCCGTGGCCACCCCAGCGAGCCGAGGTGCCTCATGGGGAGCCTCTCCCTTGCCACGGGCGGTGAAGCTCGTACCCAGCTCGAAGAGCCGCACGTCGCGCACGCCGTGGGCGAGATTGCGCTCGAGTCGTCGCAGCAGCGAGGGTACCAGCACGCGCCGCAACACCGGTTCCTCTTGCGACAAGGGGTTCGAAAGGCGCACCTCGCCTTCGCTCTCGGGCACGAAGGCCGGCGTCTGTGCCTCGAAGTACCCCTGCGCAACCATGAACGTCCTCAGCCCGTCCTCGAGCTGGAACAACGGATGGTCGGGCACCGTGTTGGGACGGTAGGGCCCCAGCTCCTCCGGAAACCGGTCGAACCCGTGGCGCCGCGCGATCTCTTCGATCAGGTCGACCTCACGAGTCACGTCGTATCCCCGCCAGCCCGGCACCTCGACCCCGACCACCCCATCGGCCTCGGCCCCTACCCGGAACCCCAGCGGCGCCAGCAAGGCCTCGACCTGGTCGCGATCGAAGGCCACCCCGAGCAGACGACGCACACGCTCGAGCCGAAGATCGATCTTCAGGGCCACCCAGGGATCGGGATGGACGTCGGCCACCCGAGGGTGCAGCGTGCCACCCGCCGTGGCCAGGATGATCTCGAGCACGCGACGTAGAGCCGCCTCCTGCCCCGTGGGATCGACGAAGCGTTCGAAGCGGTAGCCGGCGTCGCTCACGATGCCCAGGGCCTTTTTCGTCGTACGGATCTGACGGGGCTCGAAATGGGCGCATTCGACGAACAGGTCGGTGGTGGCCTCGGTGACCGAGGTCGAGTCTTCGCCCATGATGCCGGCCACGTCGACGGTCCGTTCGGCGTCGGCGATGACCAGCATCGAGGCCGAGAGGGTCCGATCCACCCCGTCGAGGGTGCGCACCGGCTCATCTGCGCGGGCCAGGCGCGTGACGACCTCGCCTCCGCGCAGTTGGGCCAGGTCGTAGGCGTGGGTCGGCTGTCCGAGCTCGAACAACACGTAGTTGGTGGCGTCGACCACATTGTTGATCGGCCGGGCGCCCACCGCCCGTAGCCGCGCCTGGAGCCAGTCGGGCGAGGGGCCCACACGCACACCCCGCACCACGGCGCCGAGAAAACGTCGGCACAGGCCGGGCTCCTGGATCGACACCCGTACCCCATCGACCTCGCAGGCCTCGGCGTGGGTCGCGAGCTCGAAGGCAACCTCACGCGCCCCGGGAATCGCCGGGAGGCTCACCTGGGCGACTCCCCCGTCGGCCACCTCACGAGCCAGCCCCAGGTGGCTCAGCAGGTCGCCCCGGTTGGCCGTGAGCTCGACATCCATGCGCACCTCGTCGGCGAGTCCATAGGCCTCGACGAAGGGTGATCCGGGCACGAGGTCCTGGCGCAGTTCCAGGATTCCGGAGTGATCGACGCCGAGGCCCAACTCTTTTGCCGAACACAACATGCCATTCGACACCTCACCTCGAATCTTGGCCTTGCGGATCTTCATTCCGTCGGGCAGCACCCCCCCCACCGGAATGAACGGGTAGGTCCCGCCGGCACGGACGTTGGGCGCCCCGCAGACGACATCCAGAAGCTCACCCGAGCCCGCATCGACCCGGCAGAGCGAGAGCCTGTCGGCGTTGGGGTGCGGGCCCGCCTCGACCACCCGCGCCACCACGATGGGCGCCAGGTCGCGACCCAACCACTCCAGCCCCTCGACCGGAAACCCGAGACCGGCCATGCGCTGGGTCAGGGTCGCGGGATCGTCGAGCGCGGGGGTCAGCGCCCGCAGCCACCCGTACGAGGCGTTCATGGGGAGACCCCCTCGGCGAACTGCTCCAGGAACCGCATGTCGTTCTCGAAAAAGGTCCGCAAGTCGTCGACTCCATACTTCAACATGGCGATCCGAGCCGGACCCATTCCGAAGGCGAAGCCGGTGTAGCGCTCGCTGTCGATCCCCGCCGCCTCGAGCACCGCAGGATCGACCATGCCGGCTCCCATGATCTCCAGCCAGTCGGTCTCTCTCGTCGATCCGTCCGGAAGGGTGAGCACCCTCTTCACGTCGACCTCGGCGCTGGGCTCGGTGAACGGAAAGAAGGAGGGCCTCAGCCGGATCTGCGTACCGGGGCCCCAGAGCCGGCGGGCGAATTCGGCCAGGGTGGCCTTGAAGTCGACGAAGCTCACCCCTTCGTCGACCACGAGTCCCTCGACCTGGAGGAAGGCCGGGGTATGGGTGGCGTCGTAGGTGTCGCGTCGATAGACCCACCCGGGAGCCAGGATCCGGATCGGCGGCTCATGGAGCTCGAGGGTCCGGATCTGGACGGGGGAGGTGTGGCTGCGCAGCAACACCGAGTCGCGCAGGTACAGGGTGTCCTGCTCATCGGCGGCCGGATGATCGAGGGGCGTATTCAACGCCTCGAAGTTGTACCACTCCGTCTCCGCTTCGGGGCCCCGGGCCCGGCTGAAGCCGAGATCCCGAAACACGCCCCAGATCTCGTCCATGACGCGGGTGACGGGATGAACGCCCCCGATCCACGATTCCCGCCCGGGCAAGCTGAGGTCGAGGGCCCGGTGACCCGCTCCCCCGTCGTCGAGCGAGGCCGCGCGTTGGGTGAGGGCCGCCTCGATGGCCGCCTTCGCCCGATTGGCCGCCGCCCCCACCGCCGGCCGGGACTCGGCATCGATTCGGCCCAGCTGCCGCAGCACCGTCGATACCCGACCATCCTTCCGTCCCAGGAAACCGACACGAACGGCCTCGAGTGCGTCGAGGTCGTCGGCCTGCTCCACCTCACGCAGGGCCTCGGACTCGAGGCGTTCGAGGGCCTGGATCAGCGAGGATGGGTCACTCATGGATACTCTTCAGCAGGTCGATGCGATGGAGGCACGAAGGGGCCCCGCAGCATCTGCCGCGGAGCCCCCCGTGTGCGTGGCTGACGAGGCGCATCGTCAGGGAGCGGCGGAGAGGCTCTCCTTGGCCCGATCCACCAGCGCCGCAAATGCCTCCGGGCTGTGGACGGCCAGATCGGCCAACGCCTTGCGATCGAGCTCCACTCCGGCCCGGGTGAGGCCGTTCATGAACCGCGAGTACGACAGATCGTGCTCCCGACTCGCCGCGTTGATACGAGCGATCCAGAGTCTACGAAAGTTGCGCTTCTTCGTCTTGCGGTCCCGATATGCGTGCTCCCACCCCTTTTCGACCGCGTCCTTGGCGGTACGATAGAGGTTCTTGCGGCCGCCGAAATACCCCTTGGCGGCCTTGAAGATCTTCTTCTTGCGAGCGTTGCGCGGGACCGCGCCCTTGGTGCGTGGCATGGGTCAGCCTCCTTACTGGCCGTACGGCAGCAGGCGGTTCATGCGCCGCTGATCCGTGGAATCGACGAGGGTGGCGCTGCGAAGCCTACGCTTCCGCTTGCGATCCTTCTTCGTGAGAATGTGGCTGTGGTTGGCCCTGAAACGCTTCAGCTTGCCCGACGCTGTGCGCTTCAGCCGCTTTGCCGCAGCCCGGTTGGTCTTCATTTTCGGCATCGTGTTCTCCACTCCCTGCGGTGACGGTCCTGCCGTCACACGGTCTTCAGCGGGGCCAGGACCATATGCATGGTCCGGCCCTCGAAACTGGGCCGGCTTTCGACGTCGCCCACATCTTCCAGATCTCGGGTGACCCGCATCAGGACCTCGCGTCCCAACTCGGAGTGCGTCACCTGCCGACCTCGAAACATCATGGTCAGCTTGACCTTGTTGCCTTCTTCCAGAAACCGCCGTGCGTGGCGGACCTTGAACTCGTAGTCGTGATCTTCGATCCCGGGGCGGAACTTCACCTCCTTGATCTGGATCGTGTGCTGCTTCTTCCGGGCTTCTTTCGCCGCCCGTGCCTCTTCGTACCTGAACTTGCCGTAGTCCATGAGCTTGACTACGGGCGGACGCGCATCCGGTGCCACCTCGACCAGATCCAGTCCTGTTTCCGCAGCCCGCTCCCGGGCTTGCTCGAGCGTCACGATTCCGACCTGTTCGCCCTGGTCGCCAATCAGGCGCACGGGGCTGATGCGGATCTGCTCGTTGACGCGGACCCTCTTCTCGCTGATGTCGCTTCCCTCCGCAGGAGACGCAAATCCCCGACGAACAAAAAAAAGCCCGGACGGATCCGGGCTCGTCGACAGACGCATCTGAACCCTCCAGAAGCGCACCAGCGTCGAACCCGAAAGGCCGGTCACCGTGGCGCCGACATGGGTGGAGCCGGCTGCCGCCGGCTCACTTCCGTGTTGTATCCTCCGTCTACCCCGCTTGCGCGAGGCAGGAAATAACTTCACCTGCTCGCAGAACTACGTCAAGCGGAGTCGAGCGCCCTCGTCTCGACTTCGTGCTTCACCCGCGCCACGAACTGGGAGCGAGGCATCACCTCCTGCTTGCGACCGCCACCCCGCCGCCGCACCGCCACCGTATCGGCCTCGGCCTCCCGCTCACCCACCACGGCCATGTAGGGCACCTTGAGCATCTCGGCTTCACGGATCCGGTAGCCCAGCGTATCTCGATCGGCAATGTCGGCGCGGATCCCGCTGGTGCGCAGCTGGGCGACGAGACCCTGTGCGCTCTCGGTCCACTGCTCGGAGACCGGTAGTACGCGCACCTGTTCGGGGGCGAGCCAGACGGGGAAGGCCCCGGCATAGTGCTCGATCAGCCCCCCCACGAAGCGCTCCATGGATCCCACCAGTACGCGGTGCAACATGAACGGGCGATGTCGCTCGTTGTCTTCGCCCACATACTCGAGGCCGAAGCGCTCCGGAAGGTTGAAGTCGAGCTGGACCGTCGGGCCCTGCCACTTGCGACCGATGGCGTCGATCAGCTTGAAATCGAGTTTCGGGCCGTAGAAGGCTCCGCCCCCCTCGTCGATCTCGAAGGCCACCCCACGCGCCGTCAGGGTGTCGGCCAGCACCTGGACCGCCTCATTCCAGTCGGCGTCGGATCCAAGTGCCTTCTCGGGTTTGGTAGCCAGTTCGATGGTATAGGGATACCCGAAGGTGGCCAGCATCTCGTCGACCAGATCGAGCAGGCGCTCGATCTCGCCCCCCACCTGCTCCCGCGTGCAGAACACATGGGCATCGTCTTGTGTGAACCCCCGCACGCGAAGCATGCCGTGCAGCACCCCGCTGCGTTCGTACCGGTAGACCGTGCCGAACTCGGCCATCCGGATCGGCAGATCCCGATAGGAGTGTTGGCCTGCCTGGTAGATGGCGATGTGGCCCGGGCAGTTCATGGGTTTGGGACGATACCGGGCACCCTCAACCTCCATCGCCCCGAACATGCTCTCGGCGAAGTTCTCCAGATGTCCCGAAATCTCGAACAGGCGCTCGCTCACGACGTGCGGCGTGTACACGAGTTGATAGCCGTGCCGAAGGATCAGCTCGCGCTCGTAGTTCTCGATCTCCATGCGCACGAGCGCGCCCCGCGGGTGCCACAAGATCAGCCCGGCACCGACCCGCTGATCGGTGCTGAACAGCCCCAACTCCTTGCCCAGCACCCGGTGGTCGCGCTTCTTCGCCTCTTCGAGCCGGGTGAGGTGCTCGGTGAGGTCGCCCTCGCGAAAGAAGGCGGTGCCATAGATGCGCTGCAGCATCTGACGCCGCTCGTCGCCCCGCCAATAGGCCCCGGCTGCGCTGAGCAGCTTGTAGTGGGCCAGGCGCCCCGTGCTGGGCACATGGGGACCCCGACAGAGATCGAGGAACGGCCCGTTGCGGTAGACCGTGATGACCTCGTCTTCGTCGAACTCGTCGAGACGCTCGAGCTTGAGTGGGTCGTCGGCAAAGAGCTCGCGGGCCTCGTCGGCGCTGACCCGTCGGCGCTCGAACGATTGGTTCTCGTCGATGACCCGCGCCATTTCCGACTCGAAGCGCTCGATGTCTTCGGGGGTGAAGGGCTCGTCGACCTCGAAGTCGTAGTAGAATCCCTCGTCGATGGCCGGCCCGAAGCCGATGCCCGCGCCCGGGCGGAGGGCGCGCACGGCCGTGGCGAGGACGTGGGCGGCAGAATGCCGCAGCACGCCCAGCGCTTCGGGGTCGCGCTCCGTCAGGATCCGCAACTGGACCTCACCCTCGAGGGGGCGCATGAGGTCGACGATCTCTCCGTCGACCACCGCCGCGACGGCCGCCCTGGCCAGCCCTGGGCCGATATCTGCCGCCACATCACCCGCGGTCGACCCAGGCGGAAGCTCCCGTACGGAGCCATCGGGAAGGATCGCACGTACGGCCGCACCGATCACGGAAGCGTCACTGCTCATGGTCTCTGCCCTTCGGTTCGGGGAAGCCGCCCCACCTACGTGTGGACCGGCCCGAGGTGATTAAGGTATCGGGGGATCGGGTCCCGACAACCCCATCCTCCGACCCAGCGGCGACACCGCATCGTCGGGAGGGCTTTCGCCGGCGGGCGGGCGGTGTATCTTCCAGTTGAGACTGATTCTCATCTCTGCGGACCGACGCCATGCTCGAAGCCCGATCCAGCCGCCCCGACTCTGCCGCGGGACCTCATCCCACGCCCGAACTTCGGCTGGCGGACATCCCCCTGCGTGAGACCGTCGAACTGGTCCGGATCGATCTGCCCGAGGGGCAGGTCGAGTCACTGTTCGAGCGCGGTATGTTGCCGGGATGTTCGGTTTGTCCGGTGCGGCGGTCGCCGTCGGGTGATCCCATCGTGAGCGTCGACGGCTCGTTGCTGGCGCTGCGGCGTGAGCTCGCCGGCTGCATCTGCGTACGACGCCTGCTGGACTCCCCTGCACCCTGACGGCGCCGCAAGCAGCGTGTTGACGAAGTGACCCTGCCGGCCTCGCTCGAACCCGTGACCCAGGCGGCTCCCCACGCGCCGGCCCGCGCTCCCGATCCCACGGGGCCGAGTGAGCGCCTCCCGCTCGTGGCCCTCGTGGGCCCACCCAACTCCGGCAAGTCGACCCTCTTCAATCGACTGACGGGGTTGCGCCAGAAGGTCGCCAACTACCCGGGCGTCACCGTCGAGAAGCACATCGGTCGCGTGCGGTTGCCCGAGGGACCCGAACTCGACCTGGTCGACCTGCCCGGGGTCAACGGCTTTTCGGCCCGTACCCTCGACGAACGGGTCACCCGCGATGTGATCGAGGGCAAGGCCGACGACATGCCGGCCCCCGACGCCATCGTGTTGATCGTCGACGTCACCCGACTCGAGTCCCAGCTCATGCTGTGCGAGCCGATCCTCGAGGTGGGTGTCCCCACCCTGCTGGTGCTCAACATGGCCGACGAGCTCGAGCGACGCAGGGGCGAACTCGACGAGGTGGCGCTGGGGCGCGAACTGGGGGTCGATGTGGTGCGCGCTGCCGCCCGCACGGGCCGTGGAATGGACGGGGTCTACGAGTTCCTGCGCCATGTGCACCAGCGCGGCCCCCTCCCGGAACGCCCCTGCCCCGCGGTGTCGAATACCCCATCGCGTGGGGTCGCGCTGCCCACCGTCGATGCCTTCGCCCGCCGCCGCCGACATGTCGAGGGAGTCGTCCGCGCCGCAGGGTACCGCCGAGCCGGGCCATCCAGGCTCACCGAGCGGCTCGACGCGGTTCTGCTTCACAGGATCTTCGGGCCCGCGACCTTCCTGGCGGTGGCGCTCCTGGTGTTCCAGGCCATCTTCACCTGGGCCACCCCGCTCATGGATGGTGTGGAGTGGCTCGTCGCGGGATCGGGCCATTGGATCGCAGCATGGCTCCCCGACAGCTGGTTCAGGGCGCTACTCATCGACGGCGTCTGGGCCGGCGTGGGGTCGGTGCTGGTGTTCCTTCCCCAGATCCTGATCCTTTTTCTGTTTCTCGGGGTGCTCGAAGACTCCGGCTACATGGCCCGGGCTGCCGTCATCGCCGACCGCCTGATGTATCGTGTCGGCCTGCAGGGACGAGCCTTCCTGCCCCTGCTGTCGGCCTACGCCTGCGCCGTTCCGGCCATCCTGGCCGCCCGCACCATCGAAGACGAACGGGACCGTCTTGCCACCATCTTCGTGGCGCCCTTCATGACCTGTTCGGCGCGGCTTCCGGTCTATGCGCTGTTGATCGCGGCGTTCATCCCCGAGCGCCCCCTCCTGGGCCCGCTGCTCGGGACCCGCGCGGCGACTCTGCTGGGGCTGTATCTCCTTGGCGCCCTGGCCGCCATCGCCACCGCGTTCCTGTTGAAGCGCACCCTGCTGCGGGGTGAGCCGAGCACCTTCATCATGGAGCTGCCCTCGTACCGGATCCCGTCGCTGCGCTCGCTGGGGCTGCGGTTGCTCGACCGCTCCAGGGTGTTCCTGCGCCGGGCCGGGCGGGTGATCCTCGTGGTCACGGTGGTGCTCTGGGGCCTCACCCAGTTTCCGCTCCACGATGGCCAGCCGCCACCGATCGACGAGAGCGTGCTGGGGCGGGCGGGTCAGGTGATCGAGCCCACCATCGCTCCCCTCGGCTTCGACTGGAAGATCGGGATCGGACTGATTTCGTCGCTGGCGGCGCGCGAGGTGATCGTCGGCACCCTCGGCACCCTGCATGGGGTCGAAGAGGCCGGTGAGGGCTCGCTGCAGCTGCAACGCGCCCTCCAGGAACAGCTCGACCTGGGCGGCGCCATCGCCCTGCTGGTGTTCTTCGCCTTCGCGCTCCAGTGCTTCTCGACGGTGGCCATCATGCGGCGAGAGACCGGCGGTTGGCGGTGGCCTGCCCTGCAGTTCTCGTACATGCTGGCGCTCGCCTGGGTGGGCGCTTTCATCGCCAACAAGGTGTTCTGAGGGCAGCCCGGCGCGCCTATCACCCGCCCTCGCTCAAGGCTTCCCGCGGAGCGATTCCCAGGGCGCGGCGCGTGGGTGCGATGCACGCGAGCGATGCGACGAGAATCACTCCGGCGACCCCGACCGTGATCGCGAGCCCCACCGGAGACCCTCCGACCACGGGCCCGAACTGGATCTGAAGCATCGAGAGGATCACGAAACCCACCCCCATTCCGATCGCCCCACCGAGCGTCAGCTGAACGGCGGCGCGCCGAGCCACCGCGACCACGATCCGGTCCCATCGAGCCCCCAACGCGACCCGCACGGCCATTTCCCGGGTGCGCTGGGCGACTGAAAACGACATCAGGGCGTAGATGGCGAGCGTCGAAATGAGAATGAAGACGCCGAGTACGACCGCCAGCGCCAGCTTCGCCGTCTTCCCGCTCGCCGTGAGGAAGCTGTACACCCCGTCGAGCGCCATCGGCGTCGCGACGACAGCGGTCGGGTCGATCTCCGCCGCCAGCGCACGCAGTCGCGGAGTGAAGGCGAGTGGGTCGTCGCCCACGACGATGCCGAGGGGGAGCGGATCGAGCTCACCCGGCCCCAGCGGATGGTAGAACCCGGCATCCCACTGGGAGTTGTCGCCGAACATCCCGAGATGACCGACGACCCCGACGATCTCGAACCAGCGACCCGGCTCTTCGTCTCTGCGCGCGCGATAGCGGAGGCGCCGGCCGATGGCGTTCCGCCCGCCGAGCACCTGGTCGACGAACGAGGTGTTGACGATGACCACCGACGGGTCGCTACCGAGGTCGGTCCGGTCGAAGGCCCGCCCGGACAGGATGGGCTGCGACAGCGCATCGAAGAAGCCCGGGTCGACCCTCGACACCCGTACCCGATGCGCCCCAACCGCGGTCGTGGTGCCCGCCTCGTCGACTTCGATGACGTCGGAGTCGTGATCCATGCCGGGCAGCGACGACGCGACCGCGACGCCTCGGATCCCCGCTTCGGCGGCCAGCCGCTCGAGCAACGCCGTCTGGGTGGCACGCACCCGATCCGGGCTTCCGGGAACCCGGAGCTCCACGGCCAGGATCTCGCTCGCATCGAGTCCGAGACCGCCGCCCCGACTCGACCCCCACACCCCCGCTGCCGCGACCAGGACGGCGACGGTGAGCGCCACGTCGGCAACGATCAAGGCGCCCGACAGACCCCCGAACCGGAGGCCCGAGCGACCGGCATCGGCGCGCTGGATGTTGCGGCGCACCTCTTTCCCCGTGGCCCTCAGCGCTGGAAGCACGCCCGCCACGACGGCGCTGAACACGGCCAGACCCAGAGCCCACAACGCCGTCCGCAGGGTGAGTCCCATGTCGATCACATTGGTGTCGACGCTCCCCCTTCGCCCCTCGAGCCAGGCCAGTCCCAAGAGCCCCAGACCCGCAGCGGCCATCGCCGGGAGCAGGGATTCCACGAACAGCTGGAGCACGACTCGCGCGCGACTGGCCCCCAGCGCCGTGCGCACCGCGAGTTCGCCCGACCGCGACGCCGTCCGCGCGAGCACGAGCATACCGATGTTGGCACAGGGAAAGCCGAGCAGGAGGATGGCGAGCGCCTGCACGAGGTAGAACTGGGGAATCGCGCGCAGCCCGCCCTTCGGGATGTCGTTCGTTCCGATGGTGAAGGGGACGACCTGAGGCCGCAGGAGCCCGTGCAGCTCCGGCGAGGCGGCGGCCATCCGCCGCCCCACCTCCAGCAACTCCACCTCGGCCTCTTCGGCCGAGACCCCGTCCCGAAGCCGCCCGTACGCTCTCAGCTTCGGTGCGTCGCCATCATGCGTGTCCAGCAACGCCCGGTCCCGCAGCGGGACCCAGAGCTGGTCGTTCCACGGGTAGATGAAGCCCTCCGGCATGACCCCCACGATCGTGTGGCCGACCCCCCCGATCCGGATCGTGCGTCCCAGCACCGAGGGATCGCTTCCGAAACGAGCCGTCCAGAGGTCGAATCCGATCACCGCCACCGCCGGCGCCTCGGCTCTCAGGTCGTCGGGCCCGATCGTGCGCCCCCGGTAGGGCGACACGCGCAGAAGCTCGAACCACGAAGAGGTGACCTCGGCCCCCTCGACGGGCGCGGCCGACCCATCGTCCTGAACCACGTTGAAC
>CAZFRU010000016.1:0-72830 GCA_964521385.1 uncultured Gemmatimonadaceae bacterium
CCCCGTGGGTACCGCGACCGCACCACGCGCGAAGGGGCGACCCGCGGTGCTCATGCGATCTCCCGATGCGACACACCCCCCGGGGCCGACGGTGTCGGGCCGACCGGGGGGCGCATGATGCCACCACAAGACTCATTCGCGGTCCGCCGAGCGGGCGCGATGAGGGCGCCGGGCGGCGCCATACGACAGAGTCCTACTTGAAGCTCTGGCCGATGTTGCGGCCGAGCGTGATTTCGCCGTTGTCGATCCGGATGTTGAAGCCGCACTCGGGATTCGAGCACACCCACGCCTTGTACCGGATCGGGGCCCCATCGCGCCCGTAGTCGGAGAGCGGGAGCAGCAACCCGGTCTCGCACTTCAGGCAACGGGGAAAGCCCTGATCTTCCATGTTCTACCCCTCCCATCGACGGGGGATTCGAATGAATAGACGACACGCCCGGGACCCCCCCGGGTGCCGACCTCAGCGCGAGACGCCCCACGGGTATCCGCGCTCGAATGCGTCTTCGAAATCGAAGACATCCCGAAAATCCTCCAGACGGTCCTCGTCCTGCTTCACCAGCACACCGCACTCCACCAACGCGAACACGATGCGACCGACGTCGTCGGTGGCGTGGATGCCCCAGTGTTCCAGCACGGTCCGGGCGAGAGGGCCGAAGCGGACCAGTGCCAGGTCGCGGACTCCCAGAGCCAGCTCGCCACCCGTGATGTGACGTGGAGGCTGCAGGGTATCGACGACCGACTGCAGAGCAGATAGCACGAAGAGATAGGCCTTCGTATGAAACCGAGGGTCTTTTCGCTGGAGCTTGTCCAGAATCTCGTCGGCAAACTGGAGTTCCGTCATGGGGCCCAAAGTTACGCCCTTTGGTTCCCGACGCCAGCCCCGATCTCGCAGTTCCCTCACAGAATGGTAAGGCGGAGCCCGGTGGCTCGTTCAACCGACCGGAGTCTGCACCGCGAAGAGGGGGTACGAAGCCGCCATTTCCTCGACTTCGGCTCGGGTCCGTTGGATGAGGCGCTCGTCTCCCGGTGCCGACAGCACGCGGGCGACCCACTCGCCGATCCGATGCATCTCGGACTCACCCATCCCTCTCGAGGTGAGGGCGGGAGTGCCGATGCGCAGGCCCGAGGTGACGAACGGCGAGCGCTGCTCACCCGGCACCGTGTTCTTGTTCATGGTGATGCCGGCAGCCTCGAGCGCGTGCTCCGCCTCCTTGCCGGTGAGTTCGGGGTGACTCGGCCGCAGATCGACCAGGAGGAGATGGTTGTCGGTCCCCCCGCTCACGAGGTGGAAGTCGCGTGCCAGCAACGCATCCCCCAGGGCCTGCGCATTCGCGACCACCTGACGCGCGTAGTCGCCGAACGACGGCGCGAGGGCCTCGCGGAACGCCACGGCCTTGGCCGCGATGACGTGCATCAACGGCCCCCCCTGAAGTCCCGGGAAGACGGCCTTGTCGACGGCCCGGGCATGCTCTTCGCGAGCCAGGATCAAGCCGCCACGCGGACCGCGCAGCGTCTTGTGGGTCGTGCTGGTCACCACATCGGCATGGGGAATCGGCGAGGGGTGGACCCCGGCCGCGACGAGGCCGGCGATGTGGGCCATGTCGACCAGGAGAATGGCACCGACTTCACGCGCGATCGCGCCGAACACCTCGAAATCGATGATGCGCGAGTAGGCACTGGCGCCGGCGATGATCAAGCGGGGACGGGATTTCCGGGCCTGTTCGCGCATTGCGTCGTAGTCGATGCGCCCGGTCCTGGCATCGACACCGTAGCTCGACACCTCGAAGTAGAGGCCCGAGATGTTGACCGGCGACCCATGGGTGAGGTGGCCTCCGTGGCTCAGGTCCATGCCCAGGATCGGATCACCCGGCTTCAGGAAGGCGAGAAAGGCCGCCATGTTGGCCTGGGCCCCCGAGTGCGGCTGCACATTGGCGTGATCGGCCCCGAACAGGGCGCAGGCCCGATCCCGGGCCAGGTTTTCGACCACGTCGACGTGTTCACACCCCCCGTAGTACCGCTTCCCCGGCAGCCCTTCGGCGTACTTGTTGGTCAGCACGGTGCCCATGGCCTCGAGCACGGCGGGAGACACGAAGTTTTCGGATGCGATCAGTTCGAGCCCACTGACCTGCCGGGCCTCTTCGGCCCGGATGGCGGCATGGATGTCGGGATCGTTTGCAGAGACGTGCACCAGATCGGATTGCATGTCGGCCTCAGACGAAGCTGCGTTGGAGGTGGCGCGCGCGTCGGATCCGCTCTTCTGCGAGTCGGTCGGCGGCGATGGCGGTGGGAATGTCTTCGTCCTTGGCGGTCTCGAAGATCGTGCGGAGCGCGCCATAGATCTCACCGGCCTTGCGCTTGCTCCGCTGCGGCGTCCACTCGTGGATTTCTCCGTAGACGTTGATGAGACCACCGGCGTTGATCACGTAGTCGGGGGCGAAGAGAATGCCCTGGTCGTGCAGCGCCTGACCATGGCGGGGGAGGGCCAGTTGATTGTTGGCCGACCCGGCGACGATGCCGACCTTGAACACCTTCAAGGTGTCGTCGTTGACGACGGCACCGAGGGCGCACGGCGCCAGCACGTCGGCGTCGATCCCGTAGATCTCGTCGGCCGCGACCGACGTGGCACCGAACTCGTCGACGACCCGCTGGACCCGCGCGGTATCGATGTCGGTCACCGTGAGTCGGGCGCCCTCATCATGGAGATACTTGCAGAGCCAGTAGCCGACGTGGCCGACGCCCTGAACCGCCACATGTTTTCCATCGAGGTCGTCGGCCCCGGTCTGGTGAGCTACCGCGGCCCGGATCCCCACGAACACCCCGAATGCCGTGACCGGCGATGGATCGCCCGAGCGGCCGTCGATCCCGGCCACGTGATCGGTCTCGGCGAGGACGAAGTCCATATCCGAGGGTGAAGTGCCCACGTCTTCAGCGGTGATGTAGCGCCCCCCGAGGGACTCGACGGCGCGTCCATGGGCCCGAAAGATCATCTCCCGATCACGGACCCGATTGTCGCCGATGATGACCGACTTGCCGCCTCCCAGATTCAGGCCGCTGATGGCCGCCTTGTAGGTCATCCCCCGCGCCAGGCGGAGCACGTCGACGATGGCGTCCTCGTCGCTGCCGTAGTTCCAGAACCGGGTGCCCCCGAGCGCTGGACCCAACGTCGTGTCGTGGATCGCGATGATCCCTCGGTACCCGAGTTGGGGTTCGTGCCAGAACACGAGCTGCTCGTGCTCGTACCGACCCATCATCTCGAAGATCTCCATCCTGACGCACTCCTGTGGGTTGCAAGGGGTCGTACCGGGAACCGTCACTCCGGCGCGTTAGCCCGTTGAATCTCGCGCGCAATCACGACGCGCATGATCTCACTGGTACCTTCGTAGATCTCGGTGCCCTTGGCGTCACGCATCAGCTTCTCGACTGGATAGTCGCGCATGTATCCGTAGCCTCCAAAGATCTGAACCGCCTCGTCGGTCGCGAACATGGCGGTCTCGCTGGCGACGAGTTTGGCGCCGGCCACGCGGGCGGCCAGGGCGTCGATCCCCCTCCCCTCGTCTCGACGTCCCTCCCGCACGCTCTGCAACCGACGACCGGTGTCGTGCACCGCCGCCCGCGCCGCCGCCAGGCGGGCCGCCATGTCGGCGAGCTTGGCCTGGATCGCGCCGAATTCCTGCAGCGGGCGACCGAACTGCTCCCGTTCCCCGGCGTACCGGATCGCGTGGTCGAGGGCGGCGGCCCCGATCCCGAGCGCCTGGGCCGCGACCCCGAGCCTCCCGAGGGTAAGGGCCCCAAGGGCCACCGCGAGTCCGTGGCCCTCCTCCCCCAGAAGTGCATCGGGGGGAAGTCGCACGTCGTCGAGCACCAGATCGACCGTCTCCGACGCCCGGAGTCCCATGGTGGTCCTCCGCTTCGTCGCCGACACGCCCTCGGTGCCGGTATCGACCAGGAAGCAGCCGAGTTCACCCGGCGCCCCGGTGCGGGCAAATACGAGCACGAGCCCGGCTCGAGCTCCGTTGGTGACCCACTTCTTGCGCCCGTCGAGCACCCAGCCGTCGCCGTCTCGGCTCGCCGCGGTGGCCACGGCGCCGGCGTCGCTTCCCGCGCCTTCTTCACTCAGGGCGAAGGCCCCCAGAGTCTCGCCCGAGGCCAGAGCGGGCAGCCACCGCTCCCGCTGGGCCGTCGAGCCGTGGGCGAGGATGGCACCGGCCACCGGCCCGTTCTGGATCGAGACCGACAGGGCGGTGGCGGCGTCGGCGCGAGCGAGCTCTTCGACCACGATGAGGAAGGCCGGGACATCGAGGTCCAGCCCTCCGTGGTCCTCGGGGATCAGCATTCCCAGGAAACCCAACTCGGCGAGCTTGGCGAAGAGCGCGTCGGGCAGCGCCGCATCGGCGTCCCAACGCTCGACGTGGGGAGCGAGCTCACCCAGGGCAAACTCCCGGGCGAGGTCGCGAATCGCGGTCTGATCGATGGTGAGCATGGCGCGGCCGGTGGAGGATCAGGCGTCGTACAGGTGAAAACCGCGGCCGGTCTTGCGACCGAGCCAACCGGCAGCCACGTATTTTCGCAGCAGGGGACAGGGACGATAGCGATCATCGCCCATCTCACGGTGGAGGACCTCGAGAATGTTCAAGCAGGTGTCGAGCCCGATGAGGTCGGCGAGGGCGAGTGGACCCATCGGATGATTCATGCCGAGCTTCATCACCGTATCGATCGCTGCGGGGGTGGCCACTCCTTCCATCAGCGCGAACACCGCCTCGTTGATCATCGGCATCAGCACCCGATTCGAAACAAACCCCGGAAAGTCGTTGACCTCGACCGGCGTCTTGCCGAGCGCCTGCGCGAGTGCCATGACCGCGGCCGTGGTCTCGTCGCTCGTGGCGAGCCCGCGGATCACCTCGACCAGTTGCATCACCGGTACGGGGTTCATGAAGTGCATGCCGATCACCCGGTCGGGGCGCGACGTATGGGCGGCAATCTCGGTGATGGAGATCGACGAGGTGTTCGACGCGAGGATCGCCGACGCCGGAGCCGCTTCATCCAGCCGCCGGAAGAGGTCGTGCTTGAGCTCGGCCTTCTCGGGAATCGCTTCGATGACGAGATCGGTCGCCGCCACGGCGGCGGCGGTGTCGGTGTCGGCCGAGATGCGCCCGACGATTCCCTCGACCTCGGACTCGGCCAGGGCGCCCTTGCGTACCTGGCGGGCGAGGTTCTTGTGGATCGTGGCACGAGCGCGTTCGAGAGCCTGCTCGTCGACGTCGACGAGGGTGACTTCGAGCCCACCCTGGGCGCAGACATGGGCGATGCCATTGCCCATCGTGCCACTGCCGATCACCGTCACTCGTCGCATCACGGTTTCCATGTTCAGTGAATTCCCTCTCGCCACATCACCTCGGGGCGGCCCTGGGCCCGAGGCAGGTCGCCGCGCCTCCAGACGATCCAGGCGACCCCGGCCAGGACCAGCACCGCCATCACGCTGGCCTCGACCCCGAACAGCCCCCCACTCAACCAGACGTCGGGACCCGGCACGCCCTCGAATCCAGGAGCGTCGGCGATCTCGAGCCCGCTCACCGGCACGTCACCGAGAAAGGCCAGCGCCCAGTTCCACCCCAGGTGGGCCCCCACCGCGGGCCACACCGACCCGGATCGCAGCACCAGGGCACCGAGAAACAGCCCGGCCATCGTCACACCCACGATGGCCAGGCCTCCGGCCCCCGGGTTGCTGACGTGGAGGATCCCGAACAGCACCGAGGTACCCCACAGAGCGGGAGCCGGCCCGAAGACCCGTGCCGTGGCCCCGAGAATGTACCCCCTCAGGACGATCTCCTCGGCCAGAGCCGGAAGCGCCAGCCACGCCAACGAACGCCCCCCCTCGATCGCCCACGCCCCCAGCGAGAACTCGGCGCCGTCGGGTACCCAGCGCAGGCCGCCGGTCAACGCCATCAATCCCATGGCCACTCCGGCGACGGCAATCCCGAGACCGCCCCCGGAGACGGCTTCGATGGCCGCCCGCCCATCGAGGGTCCAGCCGAGAGCACCCCAGGGCCACCCGTCGCGAGCCAGCAGGGCGAGCCCTGCCAGCGCCCCACCGGCGGTGAGCGCCAGGGCCCCGACCACCTCGCCCGAGGGCGGCAGGGCGAGACCGATCACCCAGGTCAGCCCCGCGGCGAGAAAGACGAACATCACGAGTCGACCCACGAGCGCCTGCCCCGACAGCGGCTCCCGGGGCGCGTGGTCCATGGCGGAGTGCGGCGGCGGCGCGGACGAGGGCAGGGTCAGACCTTCTCGACCGAAAGCGCGACGGCGTTTCCTCCGCCGAGGCAGAGTGTCGCCAGCCCGGTCGACACACCCCGATCGGTCATGGCAGCCAGCAGCGTGACCAGGATACGGGCACCCGACGCGCCAATGGGGTGACCCAGCGCCACGGCTCCACCGTGCACATTGACGCGGTCTTCGTCCATCCCCAGTGCGCGCATATCGGCAATGGCCTGCACCGCGAACGCCTCGTTGACCTCGAACAGGCCGTAGTCGCCGATGGACGATCCCGTCTGGTCCATCAGGCGGCGGACGGCTGCGATCGGTGCGAAGAAGAGGTCACGGGGTTCGGTGCCTCCCGACGCGTACCCGGTGATCACGGCCTCGATGCCCAGGCCCTCGGCCTCGGCAAAGGCCTGGGAACAGACGATGAGGGCCGCGCCCCCGTCGTTCAATCCCGGGGCGTTGCCGGCCGTGACGACCAGTTCATCGAGTTCGGCGGGCGCATCGTTCGGAAAGGCCGGCCGCAGCCTGGCCAGCGCTTCGAGCGAGGTCTCCTTGCGGGGGGACTCGTCGGTATCGACGATGGTGTCGCCCCGCCGTCCCGGGACGGTCACCGGTACGATCTCCCCGGCGAATTTGCCCCCCTCGATGGCGGCCACGGCCAACTGGTGCGACCGCAGCGAAAACGCGTCGGCGTCGGCCCGGCTCACCCCCGCCTTCGCCGCGGTGTACTCGGCATGCCCACCCATGTGGCACCCGCCGAACGAACACCAGAGTCCGTCGTGGAGCAAGCCGTCGACCAGGGGTTGATCGCCGAACTTCACACCCGACCGGAGCCCCCGCAGGAAATGCGGCACGTTCGACATCGATTCCATGCCTCCGGCCACCGCCACCTGGAGGTCTCCGGCCCGGATCCCCTGGGCGGCGAGCATGACCGCCTTCAGCCCCGACCCACACACCTTGTTGATGGTCACGGCGGGCACCGTCGCCGGCACACCGGCGGCGATGGCCGCCTGTCGGGCGGGTGCCTGCCCCGCGCCCCCCTGCACCACATGCCCCATGATCACCTCGTCGATGACCGCGGGGTCGATACCCGCACGCTCGACGGCCGCCCGGATCGCCGTCGCGCCCAGGCCGGTGGCCGGTATGGGGGCGAGGCCTCCGAGAAAGCGCCCGATGGGCGTCCGCGCGGACGAAACAATCACGGGAGTACGAGCGGCGTCAGGCATCGTAGGCAGGTCGGATCGGGGCTCGGGACGGACGGGGTCGTTCAGCGTCGCAAAATAGGGGATTTGCCTCTCCGACGGCACCTCCCTCCGCTCACGGCATCTCCCCCTGGGCCGGGCGCAGGGCGGGACGGTCCACGTCGTGGTCGAGGCGCCCCCAGGCGACCTCGGGGTCGTGCTCGAACACCAACAGCCAATCGTCTTCGAAGGCGCGTTCCCAGAGACCACGCTTCGATTCGAGGGTGACGAGCGGCTCGAGGTCGTACCCCATGATCCAGGGGAGCGGCAGATGCGCCGTGGTGGGGCAGACGTCGGCGAGAAAACAGGCGGTCTCACCCGCGCTCTCGATCAGGACCGACTGGTGGTACGGCGTGTGGCCCGGGGTGGGAATCACGCGGACGCCCTCCGTCACGGCCGCCTCGCCATCGACGAACCGCCACAACCCGGCCCGCTCGATGGGGTCGAAGTTGTCTGCCAGATAGCTTGCCCGGATCCGCTCGTTGTTCCTGTGGGCGAAGCGAAACTCCCCGTCCTGAACGACGTGCTCCGCCTCTGGAAACGAGGGCACGACATCGCCCACCGACCGTCGGCGCGTATTGCCCCCCGCATGGTCGAAATGCAGGTGGGTCGAGACGACGATGTCGACGTCGTCCGGGGTGAAGCCCGCGGCTCGGATGGCATCTTCGAGCCGGGTCGGATCGCCCTCGTTGGCCACCCCGTAGATGCTCCGGAACTTGTCGTTCTCCTTGTTGCCGATTCCCGTGTCGACGAGCACGAGAGCGTTCGGTGCCTCGATCAACAGGCAGCGGAGCGCGAGGGGAATCCGGTTGCGCTCGTCGGGGCTGGCCCGACGTGACCAGAGAGGACGGGGTACCACGCCGAACATCGCCCCCCCATCGAGCCACTGCAGACCCGCTTCGAGGGCGTGGATTCGAATCCCACCCACCTCGTTCGAACGCACGAGGGGTAGATCGTCGATGCCTTGAATCATGGGTTCTCCTTTCCCTCGAACAACTCTCGTTGAGGCGAACGCCGGCTGCGGCGACGTTGGCGGCGGCGCAGCTTCTTGCGAAGCGAATCGAGATCGTGGAATCCCTGGAGGGCCGCTTCGTCGAGGAGCCGGATCAGGATCTGTGCCGTCGCGAGGGCATCTCCGTACGCCCGGTGACGGGCATGGATCCCGATGCCGTAGTGTTGCGCCAGCGCGTCGAGGTTTCGGCGACGCAGGCGCGGAAGCAATCCCCGAGCGAGACGCACCGTGCAGAGGGGTGCTCCCAGCTCCGCGTCCCCGAGCGCATGCTGCAGTTCGTGTCGCACGAACGAGTGATCGAACCCGGCGTTGTGGGCCACGAACACCCGTCCCTCGAGTCGGGCCTGCACCTCGGGGGCCACGTGCTCGAAATAGGGCGCCGACACGACCAGTTCGTGGTGGATTCCGGTGAGACGCGAGATCATCGGCGGAATCGCACGCCCCGGGTTGATCAGCGTCTCGTACTCGCCGACCACCGCCCCCTGGTGGACCTCGACGATGGCGATTTCGGTGATCCGGTCTCCGGCACCGGGGCGCCCCCCCGTCGTCTCGACGTCGACCACGGCATAGCGCAGCTCGGCAAGGGAGTTTTCGAGGGTGCCGCCAGTGAGCGACCAGAGCCCACCGGCGTCGACCGTGAAACGTGGATCCGAGCCCAGAAGCGCGAACACCGCCGCGGAGGCGGCACCGGGGTGGCCCTCGAGGCGAAGGACCTCACGCGCGAGGGCCAGGGTGTGGACGGGGCCGTCCTGGAGCAGGGCGGCCACCCGTTGCACGAGTGTGTCGGACCCCACGGCCGTCACTCCGGGCGGGGTGTCATCCACCCTCGGGGTGGTCGGCACGGTTCGACAGTTCGAACGACAGCGCTTCAAGCTCCATCACCATGTTCACGTCCTGGACGAAGACCCCCCCGGGCACGCGAAGTTGCGTCGGCGCGAAGTTGAGGATCCCGCGGATACCGACCGCGACCGCTCGCTCCGCCAGACCCTGCGCTGCCTGCGCCGGCACCGTCAGGATCACCATGTCGACCCCTTCATCTCGAAGCACGGATTCCAGGTCGGCTTCATTCCGGATAGAGAGATCGCCCCAGCGCTCGCCGATCTTCTGCGGGTCCCGGTCGAGCACGGTGACGATATCGAAGCCCCGTCGGCGAAAATCGTCGTACTCGAAGAGCGCCGATCCCATGCGACCCGCACCGACGAGCGCCACCCGCCACGAGCGCCCGAGACCCAGGATCGTTCGCACCCGCCGTGCGAGGTCGGGTACCTGGTAGCCGAGGCCCCGCTTTCCGAACGAGCCGAAGAGCGAGAGGTCCTTGCGCACCTGCGCCGCCGTCGTACCGGCAAACTCGGCGAGAGCGTCACTGCTGACGGTGCCGCCACCCTCTCGATCCATGGACTCGAGGATCCGGAGATAGTGCGAGAGACGACGTACGGTCGAAGTCGAAACCTTGCGGGACACGGGGCGGACCGGTCGAGGGCAGTGCTTGTGAAAATCTTCACAACCTAGCGGAGCACTCGAGTCAGAGCCAGAAGCTCGCCGGGAGTCAACGTCTCTGCTCGACGGGTCAGATCGATGCCGAGGTGCGACTCCGCTCGGGCCACCCGCGCGGGATCCACCTGCAGATCGACGTGGTCGCGGAGCGTCTTCTGCAGCTGCTTGCGGCGCCACTGGAAAACGGCCCGCGTCAGGGTGCGCAGATCGTGCTCGTCGTCGACCGAGAGGCGGGGCGGAGTGTGGGGCACGATTTCGATCACCGCCGAATCGACCCCGGGGACCGGACGAAACGCCGAGCGCGACACTCCGAACAACAGTCGCACGTCGGCGACGCTCTGCACGCCCACAGCCAAAGCCCCGTACGCCGCCGTCCCTGCCTCGGAGGTGATGCGGTCCGCCACCTCCCGCTGCACCATCAGTACGATCCGGGCCGGGCGCGGCCGCTGGAGCAGGTGGAAGAGGATCGGGGTCGTGATGTTGTAGGGAATGTTGCCGACGACGAACAGTCGGCTCGGATCGGGCACGACGTCGCCGAGGCTCAGCTCGAGTACGTCGCGATGCAGCACGGTGACATCGGCGCGATCGGCGTATTCGTCCCGCCATTCCCCGGCGAGGAGTGGATCGAGTTCGACGAGGGTGAGCCGACCGACCGTCCCCGCGAGATGCCGAGTCAGCGCCCCGCGGCCCGGACCGATCTCGAGCACCTCGTCGTCGGGCCCGGCGTCGAGCGCAGCCACGATCTTGCGCTGAAGGTTGGGATCGATCAGGAAGTTCTGACCGAGTGATCTCCGTGCCCTGCGCCCGGAGCCCGGAGTCGGGCGTTCGTCGCTCACGCCCGCAGCACCCTTCAGAGGCCTGCTTCGCCGGCCAGGACCATGGCGGTGCGATCGTCGGGCGGCAGCCGGGGCCGCGCCTCCCTCACCAGATCGAAGAGGGCGTCGACGATGACCGCAGGCTCCTGCGCACGATGGCTCACCACGGTCTCGAGCAACCTCGTCTCACCGTTGCTGCAGCTGTCGCTGACGAGGGCGTCGGACAGCCCGTCGGTGAAGAGAAACACCAGGTCGCCGGAGGGATCCCAGGGCCGGGTCTGCTGCTCGTACGAAGCCGGTCCCGCGATGCCGACCGGAGGGTCGGTGGCGCGCAGGCGCTCGACCTCACCGCGCGATCCGACCAGGAAGGCGTGGGGGTGCCCCGCGTTGGACCAGGTGAGGGTTCGCGCCGACGGGTCGAGCACGCCATAGAAGAGGGAGAGATACATCTCGGTCGATTCGAGTTCGTCGCGCAGCGCGTCGTCGACGTGCCGCAGCACCTTGGCCGGCATGGTGAACTCCGAGGCGTAGATGGTCGCCGCACTCATCGACAGCGCCATGATGAGCGCCGCCGGGAATCCGTGGCTCGACACGTCGCCGATCATGACACCGACGCGGCCCTCCGACAGCTGGAAGACCTGATAGAAGTCGCCACCCACCAACTCCGCGGGTTCGACCCGAGCCGCGGCGCGGGCGCCGTCGAAGCGATCGAGCACGGGAAGCAGCTTCATCTGGAGGTTGTGGGCCAGCTCCATCTCGCGCTCCATCCGCTCGCGAGCCAGACTCTCGCGGATGAGGCGGTTGTTCTCGACGGCGGCCCCCACCTGGGTGGCGATCGACGACAGGAGCTTCTGATCGGATGCCGTGAAGCGACCGGCATAGCGCCGACCGATGAGGTTGATCACCCCGACCACGCGAGCCTCGCCCTCGGGTGGAGTGTACTGGATGGGGACCGACAAGAAGGTCTCCCGCTCGTCGATGGCCCCCGCCGGCACGTCGGGAGAGGGAATCGCTTCGGGGTTGGCCATCATGGGGCGGCCCTCACGAAAGACCCGGGCGGTCACGGCCGACGAGGTGGCGGCGTCCAACGGCCCCTTCACCCCCTCGGCCCCCACCGAGGCGACCAGGTGCAACAAGCCGTCCACCGCCTCGTGGACCCACAACGCCCCCCGCAGCGCACCCATGACGTCGCACACCTCACCCAGGATCACCCGCGCCGCCTCGTCCAGCCGGAGAATCGAGCCCAGCGTCTCGGAAATCGAGTACAGCAGGTTGATTTCCTCGTAGCGCTCGGAGAGCTCGAAGGTGAAGAAGCGGATCTCGTGGGCCGAGTCGAGCGAGCGCTCGAGGGCGCGGGCGATCAGATCGGCGGCCGGCGAGGCTTTGCTCCCATTACGACGCCATACCCGCAGCTCGAGGTCCGAGCCGTCGCGGGGCTGGATCCGGCGCACCACCGGCTCGGAGGACGGCTCGCGGGCCGGCGCCTCACCGTCGGGATAGACGCGCCGGGTGGGGCCACCCCGGGCTCGCGACCAGAGACTGACGTCGAGGCCCAGGTATTCGACGAACTCATCGAGGGATTCGCGGACGGATTCGGGGAGGGGTGAGCGAGGGTGGCGCTCGTCGCTCATGCCGATGCGGCCTCGTCGAAATCGTCGAGCCGGAGGACGAGTGTGACGCAGTTGCCCCGAGCGTTGAAACGGACCTCGTCCATCAGCTGCCGCATCAGGAACAGCCCTCGCCCGCCGCAACGACGGAGGTTCTCCGGAGCGGTGGGATCGGGGATCGTCCCCGGATCGAATCCCGGTCCCTGATCGGTGATGCGCGCGGTGATGGCCGACTTCGACACCACCACTTCGACCCTCACCTGCTTCGCGGGGTCTGCCGCGTTTCCGTACAACATCGCGTTCGACAACGCCTCGGAGAGCCCGACGCGCAAGTTGAGCCTCAACTTGCGAGCATGCGCCTCGCATCCCTCGCATCGGGTGACGACATACTCGACCACCTCTTCGATGGCGCGGACGTCACTCGGAAGTTCGAGTACCAGTTCGGACACCATGACGGACCTCAGAACCCCTCGAGCCCCTCCTGCCGGGTATCGGCGATGCGGAAGAGCGTATCGAGTTTGGTGAGTTCGAACAGAGTGCGCAGATCTTCATTCAGCGAGGAGAGCCGCAATTCACCGCCCTGCTCGCGGATCTTCTTCGAGAGCGACACCAGGACCCCGAGACCCGACGAGTCGATATAGCCGGTCTTCGAAAAGTCGATCAGGAACCTTCGCTCACCCCCATCCAGCTCATCGAGCACTTTCTGCTTGAGCTCCTGACGGTTGCCGACGATGAGTTGGCCCTCGACGTCGACGATGGTCACTCCATTCTGCTTTACCACAGAAAAACCCATGCGAGCATTCCTCCAGAGTCGGTCGGTCGATCGGGCTCCGGCGAACCCGGATCGCGGCTGGCGACCCGCCGGAAGTCGTTGCGGGCTCCGACGAAAGGATACCCGGCGCTACATCTGCAATCAAGAGCCGCCTAACTTCGGGCCAGGAGCGCCGTGATGCAGGCGACTTCGACGATATCGGCGACCGAGGCACCTCGCGAGAGGTCGTTGCAGGGGTGCAGGAGCCCCTGGACGATGGGCCCCACGGCCGCGGCGCCCGCCAGGCGCTGGGTGAGCTTGTAGGCGATGTTGCCAGCGGCCAGGTCGGGAAACACCAGGACGTTGGCCCTGCCCGCCAGTGCAGACCCGGGCGCCTTGCGCGCACCCACCGCCGGAATGAGGGCGGCATCGGCCTGAAACTCCCCATCGGCCTCGACGTCGGGCCGCGCTTCCCGAAACCGGCGCAGGGCCTCGCGCACCCGGTCGATCGAAGGTCCGCGGGCGCTGCCGCGGGTGGAGTACGACAGAAACGCCACACGGGGCTCGTCGCCGACCACCTTGCGTCGTGCGGTCGCGGCAGCCGAGGCGATGTCGGCCAACTGGGCGGCCGTGGGCTCGGGCACCACGGCGCAATCGGTGAAGGTCAGAACCTCTTCCCCCTGCCCCCTGAAGTCGGGCACCACCATGTAGAACGACGATGAGACCGTGGTGATTCCCTCGTCGGGCCCCACGCACCAGAACGCGGCCCGCAATACGTCGCCCGTGGCGTGGTCCGCACCGGCCACCGATCCGTCGGCCTCGCCCAGCCGCACCATCAGAGCACCCCGAACCAGCGGGTCGACCACCCGGGTACGTGCCTCGGCCAGAGTGAGACCTCGATGGGCGCGCGCCTCGTGGAGGCACCGGGCATAGTGCTCGGCGTTCGAAGCCGGGTCGACGACGCCGACCCCTCCTGCCGAGCGCGCAGCGAGTGCGGCCCTCGTCGACTCTGCGGAACCGAGCACGATGGGCCGTACCAGACCCTCCGCTGCGAGTTCGGCCGCGGCATCGAGCGTCCGGGGATCATGGCCCTCGGGCAGGACCACC
This sequence comes from uncultured Gemmatimonadaceae bacterium, assembly GCA_964521385.1. Classification (GTDB taxonomy): domain Bacteria; phylum Gemmatimonadota; class Gemmatimonadetes; order Longimicrobiales; family Gaopeijiaceae; genus Gaopeijia. Next base: position 14,289 of record CAZFRU010000016.1, read on the forward strand.
GTGCCCCCCACCGCTCGGGCCCGGTCTCGCAGGCTTCGCTGAAACGCCGAGGTCATGCGCCGCTCTGGAATACGGCGTTGAGACGCTGCAGGACCTTGGGTGAGACGAACGCAGACACATCGCCCCCGAGGCGAGCCACCTCCCGCACCATCGACGCCGAGAGAAAGGAGTAGTTGACGTCGGGGGTGAGAAAGACGGTTTCGAGCTGGTCCCAGAGTTCCTGATTCATCTGCGCCATCTGGAACTCGTACTCGAAGTCCGACACGGCGCGTAGGCCCCGGATCACCAGGTGGGCCCCCCGCGACCGGCAGAAGTCGACCAGCAATCCCTCGAATGCGCAGCAGGTGATGCGCGGCTCGTCGACGAAGACATCGTTGATCATCTCGACCCGCTCGTCGACCCCGAAACGGCCGTTCATCTTCTTCTGCGTCGCAGTATGGGCCATCGCGATCACGACCTCGTCGGCGAACCGAAGGCAGCGACGGGCGACGTCTTCATGGCCGAGGGTGATGGGATCGAATGAACCCGGATACACCACCACGAGAGGACGTTCGGCTTTCATGAGGGGGCCACCAGGGTGGAAAGGATGGTGTCGCCGTATCGGCGTTCGCGATCGACGGCGCTGGGCAGGAGGATCTCGTCCGCACGATGCTCGATCCAGAGCTCCGACGCAAAAGGCGTGGCGACGAATCGCTCCGCCAGGGCCTGCGCCTGCCCTCGTCCATAGGGTGGGTCGGCCAGGGCGAGGTCGAAGCCCGGGCCGTCGTAGCGGGCAATCCAGGCGAGTGCGTCCGCCCTCACCACCCTGGCCTCGGCGCTCGCCCCGACGAGGGCGAGGTTGGCCTCGAGCACCCGCACCGAGGAGGCGGCCCGCTCGACGAAGGTGCACGAGGCGGCGCCCCGGCTCAGACACTCGAGGCCCAGGGCTCCCGAGCCGGCGAAGAGGTCCAGGACCCCCAGCCCGTCGAAGGTGCCCCCCATGGCCGACATCCAGGCCTCGCGCAGGCGGTCGGAGGTGGGGCGCACGCCGCGGCCCCGAAGAGGGGACAGACGCCGGCCCCGCCAGCGACCCCCGATGATCCTCATTCCCCTCCCTCGCGCCCCTCGACCGGGCGAAGATCGAGAAGTCGCAGCTGCGCCGAGCGTCGTCCCCGATAGTCGTTCACCGTCAGCTGGAAGAGCACGTCGACCCGTGCCCCGATCAGATCGCGAGGCGCGAAGCGCTCGGCCAGACCGAAGCCGATGGCCGGGCAGGATGCCCCGTCTTCTGCGAGCGTGAGTTTCAGGTGGCCTCGCCCGACCTCGCGAGGCTCTCCGACCACCCGGAGGCCGTGTCCGATGAACACCGGGCGTGGGTTGCCGATCCCGTGCGGTCCCAGATGCTGGAAGAGATCGGCCAGTGCGAGGTCGGCAGCGGGCAGCTCCAGCGGCATGTCGACCCGCAGCTCGCGGCGAAGGTCGGTGCCCTCGAGCGCGGTACGGGCCACCTCGTTGAACACCTCGCGAAAGGCCGGGATGCGGGAGGCGTCGAGGTCGAGACCTGCCGCCTGGCCATGGCCGCCGAAGCGATCGAGCAGGGGGGAGCACCGCAGGAGGGCCTCGTGCAGATGGAATCCCGGAATCGAGCGTCCGCTCCCGCGCCCCCGGCCCCCGTCGATGGCCACCAGGAACACCGGCCGATGGATCTGCTCGACGACCCTCGACGCGACGATCCCGATCACCCCCGGATGCCACCCCTCGGCGGCCAGGACCACGCCGTAGTCGCGGTCCGGGTCGAATTCATCGTCGAGCTTGGCGAGCGCCTCGTCGAGGGTGCGCCGATCTTCATCCTGCCGCCTCTGGTTCACACGCTCGGCCTGCTCCGCCAGGTCACGCGTTTCGTCGGGGTCGTCGGTGAGCAGCAACCGCAGCGCCACGGCCGCGTCGTCGAGACGACCGAGGGCGTTGAGCCGGGGAGCGATGCGAAAGCCCACCTGCCCCGCATCGACGGAGCCCGCCGGCACGCCCGCGCGGGCCATGAGTGCCCGTAGCCCGGGCTTCGTGGTCTGGGCCAGCGCGCGCAGGCCGTATCGCACCAGGACCCGGTTCTCGCCGGTCAGGGGCACGAGGTCGGCCACGGTGGCGAGCGCGACCAGATCGAGATCGGGCAGCAGGTGCTCCGGGGGGATGCCGTGCAGATCGGCCAGACGTTGCACCAGTTTGAAGGCGACACCGGCTCCGCAGAGCACGCCCTCGGGGTATTGGCAGTCGCTGCGATTGGGGTTGACCACGGCCAGCGCGTCGGGAAGCTCGGGGCCCGGCGCGTGGTGGTCGGTGACGATCACGTCGACGCCCGCCGCCCGCGCCGACGCCACCGCGTCGTGGGCCACGATCCCGCAGTCGACGGTGACGACCACACGGGCGCCCACCTCCGCCGCCCGGGCGAGGCCCGCCGCCCCGAAGTCGTACCCGTCTCTCAACCGGTGGGGCACGAACGGCTCGACCGTGCCACCCAACCGACGGAGCCAACGCGTCAGCAGCGCCGTGGCTGCAATCCCGTCGACATCGTAGTCGCCGTGGACCAGGATCGTCTCACCCCGCTCGAGCGCCTGGCCCAGCCGACCCGCGGCCTCGTCGAGGTCTCGCAACCGACCGGGTGGGTGCAACGCGGACAGAAGAGGGCGCAGGAGGCTCCGCGCTGCCTCCGGTGAGTGCACCCCCCGCGCCATCAGGATCCGCCCCATGGCCACGGGAAGGCCGAGTTCGGCCGCCAGCGACCCGGCCTCGGCCTCGTCGAGCGACTCCGGAAGGCGCCAGCGGGGCTCCGCCGCAACTCGACGGGGCGGGACGAGGGTCACGCGTCGGTGTCGGTGCCCGCGCCGTCGCTGGCCTCTTCTGCTGCCACCCCCACCGCGTCATCCGGCTCGGACTCGGACTCGTCCTGATCGCTCGGCCGAGCGAGGATCACTCCGCACACCTCGCATCGGATCAACTCTCGACCGTGTCGGATCTCGTTTTGCAGCTGAAGGGGCAACACACTGAAGCAGTTTCCACAGGCGCCGTCCTGGGTGAGGGCCGCGACGGCCTGGCGGCGTCCTCCCCGGCGGATCCCCTCGTACATCCTGATCTCGCCCTCGGGCACGCTGGTGGCGAACTCCGTACGCTGTGCCAGCATCCGTTCGAGCGCCGCTTCACCGGCCGCGCGCTCTTCCTCCAGCTCGATGCGCCGCGGCTCCACCTCGGAGCGGGCCAAGGCGAGAGCCGACTCCTGTTCCTCGAGTTGGAGTCCGATCTTGCGAATCTGATCGAGCAGCGACAAGGCCTCCTGTTCGTCGGTGTCGAGCGATCTCCGCACCATCTCGAGTTCGGCACTGACGGCAGCCTCTTCCCGTACATTGCGGACCCCCTTCAGTCGTTCGTCGAGTCGTTCGACCCGCGCCGCCTTCTCCCGCGCCGTCAGCTCGATCCGGCGCTCCTCGATCTTGAGTTCCTGAAGACGGCTCCGGGTGGTTCCCACCTCCTGCTCCAGGGCCAGGGCGGGTTGCTCGACATCGGCGATGCGCTCGGCGAACTCGGCCACCCGAGCGCGGGCGGTCGTGATCTCTTCGTCCAGGCGCTGAAGCTCTTTCAGGGCGTGTCGGGTCTGCTCGGTCATAGGCCTGTGTTCGACTCGTTGAATCCACGTGCGTGCTTCTTGGTGGCTGGCGCCCAACGGATACCGAGTGTTGCAGCCTCGGCCCGCAGGCGCTCCTTCTCGCGGATCAGGGTCGTCTTCTCGACCACGTCGTCCGTGGCCTCGATGGCGGCCTGGATCCGATCCATCTCTTCATACAGCCGGTTCTCGGCGAGCCGGGCGACACTCTCGTAGAACACCTTCGCGCCGGATCCAAGTTCGTCGGAATCCGCCGCCGACGCGAGAAGCGACTCGAGCGCCCCTGCCGTCGTCGGGTCCATCCCTGGGGGAGGTCGATCGAGTTCGGGATCGTCGAGGAACGACTGGAAGATGGTTCGGTCCGCCTCGTTCTTGAAGTCCTCGGGCCCAATCCGCATCAGGGCAAACTCGAGATGTTCGTGTCGGCGTTCCCGGTCCTGCGCCAGCATCCGCAGCAGACTCGCCTCGGGCCCCATGCGGGTACGCAGGGTGTGGAGCCGGGCGTCGCGGGGTGGTCGACGAGACGGTTCGGGGCGGAGGTGCGCCGGAATCGGAGCCGACACGGGACGGTCCAACTCGGCTTCCAGCGTCTCGCGCCGTACCCCCGTCCGTGTGGCTACCTGGTCGACGTAGATGTCGCGCAGGGTGGGATCGGAGACGGCCCGCAGGGTGGGCAGCAACCGATCGACCGCGTCACGCCGACGATCGATCGACGAGAAATAGTCGTGTTCGTCGAGAATCTGGAGCTTGCGGTCGAGCACGTCGACGGCACCGTCGAGGTGGGCCTGCAACGACGGGGCGCCCATGGACCGTACCAGGGTATCGGGGTCCTCACCCGGCGGCAGGGTGACCACCGACGGATGCAGTCCCACGGCGAGCAGGACGTCGGCGACCCGAAAGGTGGCCTTCAGCCCCGCCGTATCCGAATCGAAGAGCAGGAGCACCTTCGTGGTGTAGCGACGCAGCAGGAGGGCCTGCTCCTCGGTGAGCGCGGTACCCAACGGGGCGACCACGTTCTCGAAGCCGGCGGCCGCCAGCGAGACGACGTCCATGTACCCCTCGACGACGAGCGCCGCCTCGGCACGCCGGATGGCGTGACGACTGCGGTCGAGCCCGTAGAGAGTCTGCCCCTTCTGGTAGAGCGGCGTCTCGGGCGAATTGAGGTATTTCGGTTGCCCGTCACCCACGATCCGCCCCCCGAAGGCGACGACCCGACCCCCGAGGGCATGGATCGGAAACACCAGTCGGCTCCGGAACCGGTCGTACGGTTCCTTCGACTTCTCGCTGGTGGTGAGGAGGCCGACGGTCAGGAGAACCTCATCGTCGATCCCGTGGCGAGCCGCCGCCTCACGGAGCCCCCGCCATTCATCGGGGGCCCAACCGAGACCGAACCGCTCCGCGGTCTCGGCATCGACCCCACGTTGCTCGAGGTAGGCGCGCGCCGCACCCCCCGTCGCGGGATCGAGGAGCTGCTCCCGAAACCACACCTCTGCGAACGCATTCGCCTCGTAGAGCGGGCGCAACGGGTCGTCGTCGTCGCGGTCCCGCTGCACCTCACGCAGCTCGACGCCGGATCGCGACGCCACATGCCGAACGGCATCGACGAACTCCATTCCCGCCTTCTGCATGAGAAACTTGAAGACGTCACCCGACTCCCCGCAGCCGAAGCACTTGTAGAATCCCTTGTCCGGTACGACGTAGAACGACGGCGTGCGCTCTTCATGAAAGGGGCAGTTGGCCTTGAATTCCCGCCCTGCCTTCTTGAGCGGCACGAACTCGCCGATCACGTCGACGATGTCGGCCCGGGCCCGGACCTCTTCGATCTGATCGTCGGGAATCACGGTGCGCCCTTCATCACAGGCTCACCACCGTCACGCCCGCGCCCCCCTCTCCGTGGACTCCCAGCCGGAAGTCGCGCACGCGGGGGTCTGCCTTCAGAAGCTCCTGGACCCGTGAGCGGACCGCCCCGGTGCCTTTGCCGTGGATCACCCGCACGACGGACAGCCCACCGAGCACGGCCCCATCGAGAGCCCGCCCCAGGGACAGGTCGACCTCGTCGACTCGCAACCCTCGCAGGTCGACCTCCGACGCCGGGTCGGGAAGGTCTCCCGCCCACCCCCGCTCCGCCGGAGCGTCGCGAGTGCTCCGCCCCGAGACGGGTCCCTCGACCCTCGCGGAGCGAGAACCGCCCTGGACGGGCGCCAGCCCCCGCGTCGGAAACTCCATGCGGATTCCGCCCACATCGACCACGGCGCGCTCGTCACGAAGCTCGAGGACGGTGCCACGGGCGCTGCCTCCCGGGATCTGCACCCGTGATCCCGCAGCGATGGAGTGCCGCGACCCACCGCTCTCCCCGCCCTCGGCGACGGGCCGTTCGTCGACCTGACGGCGGGCCGCCTCTTCGACCTGACGCCGCGCCCGTCGCGCCGCCTCGTCGAGATCGTCGGGGGCGACCGCGCGGACCTCCCGGATCGCTCCTTCGACCTCTGCGCGCGCTTCGAGGAGCAGGCGCCGGGCGTCTTCACGGGCGCGGCGTTCGGCGGTCTGCTCGCGGAGGCGCAGCTCGGCGTCGCGCGCCTCGACGGCCTCCTGGATCCGGGCCGTCTCGGCATCCCGACGCCGCAGGAGCGCGACCAGCTGCTCCGCTTCACGTTCGCGCACCTCGAGACGCTCGAGCAGGTCTTCGAGAGACGCCGAGCCCGCATCGACCAGACTCTGCGCCCGGTCCAGGATATCGGCAGGGAGTCCCAGGCGCCGCGCGATCGCCAACCCGTACGACCGCCCGGGCCGCCCCTTGGCGAGTCGATAGGTGGGCTCCATGCGCTCGGAGTCGAACTGCAGGCTCGCGTTGACGATCCCGCTGCCTTCGCGGTCGAGGGTCTTGAGCGCGCCCAGGTGCGATGTGACCACGCTCAGGGCGCCGCGCCCGGTCAACTCCTCGAGGATCGCGCGCGCCAGCGCGGCACCTTCGGTGGGGTCGGTTCCGGTCCCCATCTCGTCGATCAGGACGAGTGACCCGGCATCGGCCGACGTGAGGATCTCGCGGAGGTTTTCGAGGTGGGCACTGAAGGTCGAGAGGCTCTCTGAAATCGACTGCTCGTCGCCGATGTCGGCAAAGACGTCGGCGAAGATCGGCAGCGATGTGCCTCGGCGTACCGGAGGGATCACGCCACACTGCGTGAGCAGGGCGATCAGCCCCACCGCCTTCAGGAACACGCTCTTGCCGCCGGTGTTCGGGCCCGAGACGACCAGGGTGCGCTCGTCCTCGCCGAGTTCGAGGTCGTAGGGGATCACCTCGATCCCCCGGGCCAGCAGGAGCGGGTGTCGGGCTCCAACGAGGCGAAAGCGACGCGTCGCCGCCGCCTGGACCTCGGGGGGGTCGGCCCTCCACTCGAGGGCGGCGCGCGCCCGGGCCAGGAGGGAGTCGAAGTCGACCAGCGCTGCCAACGCCGCAGAGAGGTCGTGGTGGTGCGGTCGCAACCGACCGGACAGCTCCCGCAGAATGCGCTGGATCTCCCGGCGTTCATCGCGCTCGAGATCGCGCAGGTCGTTCATGGCCTCGACCGCGACCGGTGGCTCGACGAAGAGGGTGGCCCCGGTGGCCGACTCGTCGTGCACGACCCCTCCGACATGCCCCCGTCCTTCTCGGCGCAGGGGGATCACATAGCGGCCGTCCCGCACGCTCACCGAGCCGTCGGCGACGACGAAGCGGGCGGGCAGCTCCGCGACATACCGTTCGAGCGCTCGGACGATCCTGGTGTGGGCGGACCGGAGTGCCTGGCGGATGCGCCCGAGATCCTTCGACGCGGTATCCAGCACGTCACCCTGATCGTCCACGGTGCGCGCGATATCACCCTCGATGGCAGCGTCGGCCACGAGCTCCAGGCGCAGCGACTCGAGCAGCGGGAGCGGGCGATCGGTGGCGGAGAGTGTCTCGGCCACGACGCGGGACGCCGTGAGGAGCGCGCCCAGGCGGTACACCTCGATGGCCTCGAGGACCCCTCCGTCGACCTCGAGGCGGGTCAGGGCGGAGCGGGCGTCGGGAATCGTCGGCAAGCCCCATGCGGGGCGGTGTTCGACGAAGACCATGCCCTCGGCCACCCGGGCGAGCTCGTGGGCGACGCCTGCGAGGTCGGTCGAGGGTCGCCGCTCGCGAATGGCGGCGCGCCCCAGGGCACTGGTGGCCCGCTCCGACACCAGGTCCAGCGCCCGCTGGACCTCGAGGACCTCGAAGGCGTGTGCGTTCACGCGATCACCCCGCCACTTCCTCCCGGACGAGACTGTTGGCGCGACTCCCGTCGAAGCGTCCACCGAGGCGAGGCATCAAGCGTCCCATGATGTCGCCCATCCCGCTGGCCCCCGTGGCGATGATCTCCCGGATCATCGCCCGCACCTCGTCGTCGGAGAGCTGCGCGGGAAGGTAGACCGAGAGCAACTCGGCCTCGGCCTCCTCCCGCAGGGCGAGTTCTTCGCGCCCCCCGGTGCGCATCATGTCGGCCGCGTCGCGCCGCTGCTTGATGCCCCTGGAAAGCACCCGCACGATCTCGGCATCGTCAACCTCGTGACCGAGTTCGATCTCCCGGTTGCGGATCTCGGACAGGGCCGTCGAGAGCACGACGGTACGGGCTTTGTCGCGGCCCTTGCGGGCCCCGATGAGATCGGCCTGCAGGCGCTGCTTCAGAGAGGGGGACACGGCCACTCCGGACGAAGGTGTAGACGAAGCTACCGGGGCCCCCATGGGCGATCAACAACCGCCTTTGCCCCGCGGCGCGACCGGCCCCCGACCGCCGCGCGCGTCGGCACCTCTCAGCCCGGGGGCCACTCGAGGGGCCTCCCGCCGAGCAGGTGAAGGTGCACGTGGAAGACGGTCTGTCCGGCATCGGCTCCGACATTGATGACCGCACGCCACCCTCCCTCGAGGCCCTCGTCGTGCGCGATCTCGCGGGCCGCCCAATGCAGGCGACCGATGGTCTCGGCGTGTTCGGGCCCCATGGCGTCCAGCGAGGCGATGTGGTGGCGGGGAATCACCAGCACATGGACGGGCGCCTTCGGATCGATGTCCCGAAAGGCCACGACGTGCTCGGTCTCGAGCACCCGCTGGGCAGGAAGCTGTCCGGATGCGATTCGGCAGAACAGGCAGTTCGGGTCGGTGGTCACGGTCGTCGGGGAGTGGGTGGGCGAGGGTTCGTCGAAAATAGCGCCCCCCCCACCACGGCCCAACCGGGCTCAGCCGGCCATGGCGGCGCACATCCGCTCGCACGAACCTCGTGCGTGATCCTCCCCACTCCCACCCCAGGTGTCGCCATGACCGCTCCGCACTCCTCGCCGCCGCCACTCCGCCGGGCCCGCCGACCCGACACGCCCTCCGACCGGGTGATGCCGAGCGTCGGCTGGCTCCTGCAGGAGCCCTTCGCGCCCGAGGCCGCCGCCGATGCCGGAATTCCGCCCGACCTCGACCTGCCTCGGGCGCCCGGTCGGGCGATACGGCTGCTTCATGCGGCTCTCGACGCGCGCTCGCCCATCGACTGCTCGCGCTGGCTCCGGCTGCGGGAAGAGGCGTCACGCTGGACCGGATGGGGACCCTGACCGGAACGCGCCCGTGGGGATGCGAGTCGGGCGCCTGGACCCACTAGACCCGGGTGAATCGACCGCTGCGCCATTCCCCGTCGGCGTCGGTGGCGACATGCGCGAAGCCGACCGATTCGGCGGCGGTCACCATGGCCGTCCATTCCGGGGCGGGTATCCCCGACAGGATCAGCCAGCCGCCGGGCCGCAGCAGCTGGGCGAACCCCGTGAGCAGGGGCTCGAGGATGCCGCTTTCGATGTTGGCGACGATGCCGTCGTACGGCCGCGCGCCCGCCAGCTCGTACAGGTCGCCGGGGGCCACACGCGCTTCGATCACCTGGACGCGATCGGCCACCCCGTTCGCCGCGACGTTGTCGAGGGCGGCGGGGAGAGCCAGCGGGTCGGCTTCGATGGCCGTGACCCGGGCCGCACCGAGCAAGGCGGCGGCGACCGAAAGCACGGCCGATCCAGCTCCGACGTCGAGCACGATGTCGCCCTCTCGAACCACACCGTCGAGGAGCCTCAGGCAGCCCCGCGTCGTGCCATGCTCGGCGTTGCCGAAGGCCATTCCGGGATCGAGGGTGATCACCAGGTCGCCCGGCCGGAGTTCGGGTTCGCACCAGGTCGGGGTCACGACCAGGCGGTCGGTGACCCGCCGGGGCTCGAGCCCGCGCTTCCACAACTCCGCCCAGTCGCCGTGCTCCTGCCATGCCACCTCGACCTCGACCGGCCAGGGCGGCAGCACGGCCGCAATCCGGTTTCGCCAGATCCGCGCATCGTCGGTATCGACATCGCCCTGGCTCAGATGGGTAACCGACCAGCCGTCGGTGAACTCCACCGCCCGTCCTCCGAGGTCGAGCAGCGCCTGGGCCAGCATGCCGTCGTCCACCGCTCCGCCCGACAACCGTGCCCGAAGTACGAGCCAGCGAGAGGGCGCGTTCATCCGCCGGTGAATGCCTCCTTGACCCGCGACCAGAAGCCACGGCCTTCGTCGTGGGTGATCCGTTCGGGAGCGTCGTCTTCCACCTCGCGCAGCCGCTTCATGACGTCGCGCTGGATGCCGTCCAGGTCTTGCGGCGTGTAGACCAGGATCCGCACCAGCAGATCGCCCCGTGTCGCGTCCTGGAGTTCGGGCAGACCCTGTCCCCGGACCCGCAACACCGTCCCCCCCTGGATGCCCGCAGGCACGGTGAGCTTGACCGACCCCTGGACCGTGGCCACCAGTACCTCGTCGCCGAGAGCCGCCTGGCCGAAGGTGATCGGGAACTCGGTCAGCAGGTTGGCCCCGTCACGCACGAAGCGGGGATCGTCTTCGACGTCGAGGAGCACGAGCACGTCGCCTCGCGGACCTCCCCGGGGACCGACGCTCCCCTCGCCTCGCAGGGTGATGTAGTTCTCGGAGGTGACGCCCGGAGGTACCTCGACACTCACCTCGTTCTGGGTCCGTACCCGTCCGTCACCATTGCAGCGCGGACAGGGGTGTTCGATCACGCGCCCCTCTCCACCACACCGTCGGCAGGGCTGAACCGAGACCATGCGTCCCATGAGCCCCTGCATGACGACCCGCTCCTCACCCACCCCGCCGCAATTCGTGCACTGGACCGGCGTCGATCCCGCCTCGGCACCCGACCCCCCACAGGCGTCACAGGCATCGAGGACGCTGACCTTGAGGGTGCGGGTCACCCCCGTCATGACGTCGGCGAGGGTGAGGGGAAGGCGTACCTTGAGGCTCTGCCCCTTGCGAGGCCCCGCCCGCCCGCGGCCTCCCCGTTGACCGAAGAGGTCTCCGAAGCCACCGAACCCGCCGAAGTCCCGCATGAAGACCTCGATGGCGTCGGAGAAGTCGAACCCCGCGCCGAAGCCCGCCCCCGGCTGGCCCTTGAGGCCCTGTTCACCGTAACGGTCGTAGATCTGACGCTGCTCGGGATCGCGCAGGACCTCGTAGGCCCGCGTGACCTCCTTGAATTTCTCTTCGGAGTCCTTGGAGCCGTCGTTGCGGTCGGGGTGGTGCTTCAGCGCAAGTTTGCGATACGCCTTCTTGATCCCTTCGGCGTCCACGTCACGCGCGACGCCGAGGAGCTGGTAGTAGTCGGCCATGGAGAGGGGTCAGGGTGTCAGGAGGTCGGACACCAGGCGCGACGTGTGGTCGACGATGGCGATGACCTTTTCGTAGGGCATGCGAGTGGGGCCGATGACGCCGATCACGCCTTTCAGCCCCCCCGCTCGGTATTCGGCGGTGACCAGCGTGAAGTCCGTGAGCATCTGGCTTTGGTGCTCGCCACCGATCGTGATCATGAGACCCCCTCCGTGCTCTCGGGATCCCAGGGCCTCGGCAAGGAGGTCGGGGCGCTCGGTCAGTTCGATCAGACCCTTGAGACGCTCGCCGCTGGTGAATTCGGGCTGAGCCGCCAGCACGCTGGTCTTGCCGAGATGGACATCGCCGGTGCTGCCCCCGGACCAATCGAACAGCTCGGCGCCCGACTGGAGGAAGATGTTGAGCAACTCCCCGGTCGGCTCGTCGTCGGCGGCCGCGTCGTGCAGGCGTTCGGGAAGAGTGGCCCGGAGGTCGCTCAGCGTGAGCCCGGCAAGGCGCTCGTTGAGGAGCATGGCCAGCGTGACCAGGGTGTCGGCCGGCACCTCGCCGGGAATGTCGACATAGATCGTGCGAATGAATCCAGACCGGATCGTGGCCACCAGCAGGACCTTTTCGACCGACACCTGGATCAGATCGAGCTTCTCGAGGACCGCATCGTCGAGCCGCGGAGCCACCGCGAGCCCGAGCTCGAACGACAACAGGCTGAGCGCCCGAGCGGTGCGCCGGACCATGCGCTCCACGGCCGACGCACCGGTGCCTTCCAGTTCCCGTTGGATCCGCTCCCGTTCCGACTCACTCAGGGCGGTAGGCTGAACGAGTTGATCCACGAAAAACCGGTACGCCCGGTCGGTGGGAATGCGCCCCGCCGAGGTATGCGGATGGAAGAGATAGCCCTTTTCTTCCAGATCGCTCATGGTGTTGCGCACCGTGGCGGGTGAAACGCCCAGGCCGTGACGGCGCGATACCGTGCGGCTTCCGGCAGGCTCGGCCGTGTCGACATACGTGCGCACGACGGCGTCCAGCACCCGCCGCTCTCGGTCGGTGAGGTCGTGGTCCACCCGTGCTTCGGGGTCGGGTCCCGTCATGGTCCTCGATCCTTGAAGGAGTCCTGCAAGCCTGTCCAGAAGGGGGAGACGACGACAGGCTTCCTGCCGCCGGTGATACCCCCGAACATCGACGGCGGGCCATCCATGGGTCAACCGCCGCTCGGCGCGAGAGCCCCATCGAGCTCCACGGTGAGCCGATCGAGCAACAGCCACCCCTGCGCGCTCAGGAGCAGGCGGTCCTGCTCGATGCGCGCCAGACCGCGCGCGCACCATCCGGCGACCAGGACGTCCGGCGCCGACGCCGAAGGCCACTCGACCCTGAGCCCTCGATCGGTGCGCAGGCCCAACCAGATCTCTTCGAGCCTGCGCGAGCCGCCCACCACCTTCTCGCATCCTCCCACCGGCACCCGGCCGTCGCGGGCGAGGGCCGCGTAGGTGGCCCAGTCCCTCTCGTTCCAACGACGCACCGGGGGAAAGTAGCTGTGCGAACTGTTGCCGAGCCCGAGGTAGGGATCGCCTGACCAGTAGACCCCGTTATGCCGGGAACGGTGCCCCGGGCGGGCGAAGTTCGACACCTCGTAATGCTCGTATCCGGCGCCCACGAGCCGCTCACAGGCCTCGAGATACTCGTCTTCGTAGCGCGATTCCTCGGCCAGTTGCAGCCGTCCCTCCGTCACGGCCCGGCCCAGGGGGGTGCCGACTTCTGCCGTGAGCCCATAGAGGCTCAGATGCGGCACATCGAGGGCGAGCACCCGATCCAGGTCACGACCCCAGTCGCGCGGCACACTCGCGGGAAGGCCGAAGATCAAGTCGACGCTCAGGTCCAGGATCCCCGCGGCGCGGGCCGTGCGAACCGCCTCTTCCGATCCCGAGGCTCCATGGAGACGACCCATCCAGCGCAACACGCCTTCCTGAAAACTCTGCGTTCCGAGCGAGAGGCGATTCAATCCCGCGGAGCGCCAGCCGTCGGCCACCTCCCGGGTGAAGCTCTCGGGGTTGGCCTCGGCGGTCCACTCGAGCGAATCGGCCGTCAGCCGGTGAGGGCCCAGCAGATCGGCGACCCCCTTCATGGCGGTCGGACCCAGCAGGGAGGGCGTGCCACCTCCCACGTAGACCGTGTCGAGCAGGTCGGCAAGCCGCATTCGCCCCTCTTCGTCGAGTGCGGCGAGTTCGGAGCCGAGCGCACCGAGCCAGGGGCCGGGCGCGACGGCACGCTGCACGGTCACGGCAAAATCGCAATAAAAGCACCGACGCACGCAGAAGGGCGCGTGAAGATAGACCGAGCGCACCTCGCCCCCCTCCGTCCACTCGGTCACGGCGGATCGTTGCGTGCCGACCTCGGCGCGGGCCGGGTCATCGCGCCGGCTCATGGCTGCGACGCACGCAGGTGGAGCCCCCGCTCCCGACGCACCAGCCCTTCGGCCTCCAGGCGGGTGAGCGCGCCCAGGACTCCACTCGGGCTGAGGCCCGCGCGCATCGCGAGGGCCTCGAGCGTGCAGGGCCCCTCGGCCAGCGAACTCCAGACGCGGGCTCGATCCCCCTTCAGATGCGGTTCCTGCGCCGCCGGTGCAGCGACCTGCTCGACCACGCCGACCCGGTCGAGAATGTCCCGAAGTTCGAGCGCCGGCGCACACCCGTCGCGGATCAGACGATTGGTGCCCACGTGCTGGGGGCGATCCACCGCACCCGGCACCGCCATCACCTCCCGACCGAGACGTCGGGCGTGCGCCGCCGTGCTCAGGGCCCCGCTCCGTTCACCGGCTTCGACCACGACCACCAGGCCGGACAGGGCGGCGAGGATCCGATTGCGGCGCGGAAAGTGGAAGGCCCGGGCCGGTGTGCCGGGAGGCCACTCGCCCACCACCGCCCCCCCGGTCTCGAGAATGGCCCGGTAGAGTGCACGATGGCTCGAGGGGCGGGCCCGCTCGACCCCTCCGCCGAGGACCGCCACCGTGATGCCACCCCCCTCGAGTGCTCCCGCATGCGCTTCGCCGTCGATGCCCAGCGCGAGCCCCGAGTAGACCGGAACCCCGTGGGCGGCCAGCCCCCGCCCGAAGCCCCGAGCCACACGACGTCCGTACGCGGTCGCCGCCCGGGCCCCCACCACGGCGACGCCCGCGGTCTGCACGGCCTCCAGCGATCCCCGGACGAACAACACCGGAGGAGGGTCGGTCAGGTGGAACAGGTCGGCCGGGTAGCTCGGGTCGAACCAGCCGACGGCGGCGATGTCGGATCGTGCACAGGCGTCCAGCGCATCCCGCGCGGGCTGCGCGGGTCCCGGTGCGGCCCCGTTCACTCCGAGGATCCGCGCAGCGTCGGGCCGACCGAGCAAGGCGGTGGCCGAGCCCACCTGCTCGAGCGCGCCGTGGAGCGCCTGGGGACCGACGCCATCTGCGGCGAGCCACCGCAGCAGGGCTTCGATCTCCGCCCCATCGTCGGCGGGAGGGGTTCCGGGTGGACCGGGGGCGCCGAAGAGATCTACCACGGCTCGTCGTCTCCCTCCTCGTCGTCGGCCCGGGCGAGCCGCGCCCGGGTCCACAACGCCTCGCACAGGGCGGTGATCCCCACCCGACTGACCGACGAGACGACGAATTGCCCCCAGGCCGCCGGCGCGTCGACCTCCGGCAGCGGGTCGTCGGGGGCGAGCAGATCGCGTTTGGTCAGCACGAGACAGTGCGGTTTCTCGGCCAGCGTGGGCGAATACGCCCGGAGTTCGGCGCGCAAGCGCTCGTATTCGGCGGCCGGGTCGGGGGCGTCGACGGGCACCATGATGGCCAGGGTGCGGGTCCGCTCGACATGGCGAAGAAACTGGTGCCCGAGTCCCTTGCCCTCGTGGGCACCCTCGATGATCCCGGGAATGTCGGCGACCACGAAGAACCGGAAGTCGGAGACCTCCACCACGCCGAGATTGGGAGTCAGCGTCGTGAAGGGGTAGGCCGCGACCTTGGGGCGCGCCTTCGAGACCGCGGCCAGGAAGGTCGATTTGCCGGCGTTGGGTTCACCCACCAACCCGACGTCGGCGATGAGCTTGAGCTCGAGTTCGACGGTGCGCGCCTCCCCCTCGCCTCCCGGCTCCCACCGCCGGGGCGCCTGCTCCGTTGCCGTGGCGAAGCGCGCATTGCCGCGCCCGCCACGGCCGCCGCGAGCCGCAACCAGGCGATCACCGTGCTCCATCATCTCGCCGAGGATCTCGCCTGAATCGGCGTCCTTCACGATCGTTCCCGGAGGGACCTTGAGGGTGAGATCGGCTCCCGCCCGCCCCGTCTTGTCACTGCCCATGCCATGCTGGCCGCGCTCCGCCTTGTAGTGGCGCCGGTAGGAGTAGTCCAGGAGGGTCGTGAGCTGATCGTCGGCCACGAGGATGATGTCACCCCCCCGACCTCCGTCGCCCCCGTTGGGTCCACCCCGGGGCACTCCCGATTCCCGGCGGAACGACTCGGCACCGGAGCCTCCGGTCCCGGCGACGATCTCGATGACCGCGCGATCGACGAACATGCTCTACCGTCCTTCCGAAGTGGATTCGTGGGTGTGGTGCGACGCACCGTGTCTCTCCCGCACACGGCGCCATACGTCGTGGGCCTGCTGCCGTCGGCTCGCCGACAACACCGTCCCGGCCTCAGCGAGCGCCGCCTCCAGGGCGGCCTCGACCTCGCCCGTCGTGGCACCGGCGTTCAACGCACCACGCAGGTGGGAGTGGAGTTGGCGGGGCGCGTCCTGCCCTACGAGCAAGGCCACGATACACAGCTCCCGGACGACGAGGTCGAGCCCGGGTCGGCCCAGGACCTTGCCATAGCCTTCGCTCACCATCCAGCGGTCGAGATCGGGATGCAGCGCCGCGACCGTGTCGCGCAGACCTTCGTAGGCCCGACCGTACACGACACGGCACACGGTCTCACCGCGCTCTCGACACACCGCCTCGGCGAGGCCCTCGACCGCCGACGCCGGCTCGGGCTCGAATTCCCGCCAGGCGGTGATGGCATTGAGGGCGGCGGGAAAGCCCACGAAGAGATAGCTCTGCAGGAGCGCCTCTTCGATGTGGTCGGCCCGCGCGACGACACGCGCAGCCCGCAGACCGCGCTCGATCCCGGCCCGGTCTGCGACGGCCACCGCCGCCGACAGCCGCACCAGCGCTGCGACCTCGGCCGCAAGCGAGCTTCGTCCGTCGCCGGCGGGCGTCGCGCCCCCGGTCCGCTCAGGCATGGGGGCCCAGTTCGAACTCGGCCGCGACGTCACCGACGACCTCACCCCTCGTGTCGTGCACGACCGGGCGCCGGAACGAAGTGAGCCGCCCACCCGGGTCGTCGCCCACCAGCCCCAGAGCATCGAGCACCCGCACCAACGCCACCTCCGAGGCTCGGCGCGCGCCGTCCTCGACCTTGAGCGCGATCCCCAACCCCTGCCCCGGTACGCCGACCGCATAGACCCCTTCCGCTCCCGTCTTGGCGAAGACCGCACCCCTCGTCGCCTCCATCACGGCCGTGCAGAGTCGGCCCGTGCCCGCCACCAGGAAGGGGTGGGCGACCATGGCCTCCACCACGCGGGCGACGGGAGCGCCCTGCGCCGCCCCGGCCGCGAGGCGCGCAAAAGACAGCGCGATCCGGTCGAGCGGGACCCTGAAGCAGACCACACCACATCCGTCCGTCCCCGTCTCGAGTGCGCCTTCGCTTCCGGTCCAGCGGACGATCTCCGCGGCCATGCGCTGCTGGACCGGGTGGTCGGGTCGCTGGTACCCCTCGAGGGGCCACCCGTGGAATCGAGCCAGCGCCAACATGCCCGCGTGCTTTCCGGAACAGTTGCTCTCGATCGGCCCCGGTCGCCGTCCCTCTCGCATGATCCTGTATCCCTCCTCGGCCCGCAGGGGCGGATGCCCCCCGCACACCAGCGCGGTTTCCGCCACATCGGCCCGCGCGAGGATCCGACGTGCCACAGTGACGTGCCGGACCTCGCTGTTGTGCGAAGCGCAGCAGAGCGCCAGATCTTCGGTGTCGAGCCCGAAACGCTCCATCACCCCGTCTTCGACCAGCGGCAAGGCCTGGATCGGCTTGGCCGCCGAACGATAGTAGGTCGCCAGGGCGCCATCCCCGAGCGTCGAGTGGCGGGTGCCATCGGCGTAGGCCACCACCACGTGCACCCGGTGGACCGACTCGACGTACCCACCCCGCCGTACCTTCACCCGCCCTGCGGCCGGACCATCGACCCGACGACGCACGCCTTCAGAGGCAACCCTGGACTCAATCTCGGACATGGATGTGGGATCGGGAATGTGCAGAAGGGACGCTCATGCGGGCGGCTCGTGCGCTCGGCTACCCGCCGCGCACGAGGGGCCACAACAGACGGATCGCCAGGACGATCAGCAGCCAGGCGAACAGGGTGCGGAGCCGATCGGCCGCCAACCTGCGGTTGAGGCGGGCTCCCATCCAGGCGCCGATCACCGCCCCCGGCATGAGTGCCAGCGCCACCGGAACGAAGATGAAGCCTACCGCGCCCGGTGGCAGGGCGGAAGCCGGCTCACCCAGGGCGTAGCCGATGGCACCGGCCACGGCCGACAACGCCACGACCCCCATGGACACCGCAGCCACCCGGGTCACGTCGAGACGAACGAGGTAGATCAGAAAGGGAATCGCCAGCACCCCTCCGCCGACCCCCAGGAGAGCCGACAGCGATCCGGCAAGGCCACCTCCGATCACCAGCAGCACCGTGCCCGTATTCTCGACCGGAGCGAGCCCTTCGGCTACAACCCGGTGTGAGGTCGCCAACAGGCGGATCCCCACCGCGCCGAGGAACAGGGCAAATCCACCACGCAGCGCTGCTTCGGGGAGCTGCGGGGCCAGACGGCTCACCAGGATCGCAGCTCCGGCCGCAGGCACTCCCATCCGGGCCACGATCGACCAGGAGATCGCTCCGGAACGCTGGTAGCTCCACAAGGCCACCCATGAGGTCGGAACGATCACGGCGATCGAAGTGGCGTGCGCCACGACGGTCACCAGGCCGGAGGGAACCGCGACCCCCGTGAAGGCCGATGCCCCGAGCCATGCATAGAGAAAGGGAACGAGCACGACGCCCCCGCCAATC
The DNA here is from genome assembly GCA_964521385.1 of uncultured Gemmatimonadaceae bacterium. GTDB lineage: Bacteria > Gemmatimonadota > Gemmatimonadetes > Longimicrobiales > Gaopeijiaceae > Gaopeijia. The sequence goes on from CAZFRU010000016.1 coordinate 32,698, forward strand.
CCGAACAGGCCGGCCAGGGATCCGCCCAACAGCCCGAAGACCGCCGAGGCCGCCAGGGCCTCGATGCTCATCGAGCCCCGGCCCTCATTGCGCCATGGGCCTCACCGGGTCCCGGCGCCGGCCCCGGATGCCGTGGAGTCGACCGCACTCGTCGAGGCTGTGGCAACCGCCTGCGCGGACTGGAGGAGTGCGCGGGTGGTCGAAGCCCCGTCGAACACCTCGAGCGCTCGCGCGAGTTGGGTGTCGTAGCGGGCCACGCGCCGGAACTGTCCGGCCTCGCCGAAGGCCTGCAACGCGATCTCGCTCTCCAGCTGAAATCGCACATAGCGCTCCGCCGCCTCGAAGTCGGCGACCGAAACCGCGATCCCGCGCTCGTCGAGAGTGCGCCGAAGGGTCTCGAGCTCGGCTGGAGAGACCACGAAGTCTTCGGCCAGCTGCGGTCGCTCCTGCACGAACCCGACCGCAAAGTCGAAGAGCGCGCTGTGGAACAACCCGCCCTGTTGGTTGAGCGACCGCACGGCCGCCGCCTCGACGGTCGTCAGGGTGTCGGGAAGGACCACGACATCGGGCACGATCCCGCCCCCGCCGAGCAACCGGCGCCCGTTCATGGACCGGAACTCCGGACGATCGGCCTCGGGGGCGACGGCGACGTAGCCCGCCAGGGTGCGTATCGCGTGGTCGGGCGACGGCCCTCCGCCCTCGAGTTCACGGTCGATGGAGCGGCCCACCGGGGTGAACCACTTCGCGGTGGTCAGGCGCAAGACGTTGCCCCCCGTGAGGCTGAACAGCGTCTGCACCGAGCCCTTGCCGTAGCTCGGCGTCCCGATGATCACTGCGCGATCGTGATCCTGCAGCGCACCGGCCACGATCTCCGAAGCGCTGGCGCTTCCCCCGTCGACGAGCACGACCAGGGGCAGGCCGGGAAAGGCCGGGGGTCGCGACGCCTTGTAGTGCGCAGATTGGCCCGGCCCGCGCCCTCGCGTTTCGACCACCTCGGCTCCGTCCTCGACGAAGAGTTCGGTCACACCGATGCCCTCTTCGAGAAGCCCTCCGGGATTGCCCCGCAGGTCGAGGATCACCCCACGCACCCCGTCCGAGCGCAGCGAGTCGATTGCCGCCGTCAATTCGTCGTGGGCCGTGCTCTGGAACATCTGGAGCGGCACATAGCCGATGGAGCCGTCCAGCCGCTCGGCGAAGGGCACCGCCTTGATCTGGACGACGGCGCGCTCGAGGGTGAACGGAATCGGGTCCTCTATTCCGGGACGACCCATGCGCACATCGACCGTCGTGCCCGGCTTGCCCCGCAACAGCTCGACCGCCCCTTCGACATCGAACTCGGCGGCAGGGGTCCCCGAGATCTCGACGAACCAGTCTCCCGCCCGGATTCCGGCCCGGGCGCCCGGCGTCCCCGGAAGCGGGTTCATCACGGTCACGCGTCCGTCGCGGGTCAAGACCTCGAGGCCCACGCCCCCGTAGTCCCCTTCGATCCGGATGCGGTCGTTCTCGTAGTCGCGAGCGGGAATGAACGAGGTGTGGGGATCGCCGAGCTCGTCGAGCAGTCCGTCGATGGCCGCCTGGTAGACGTCACCCCGCCCGACCTCGTCGACGAACTGGTCCGACACGTAGTCGACCACCTCCTGAAACAGACGCACCTGGGTGTAGACGTTCTCTTCTCGGGCCGCGCCCTCCTGGAGAAACCATCCCCCGAGAAGGGTCGCGCCCCCGAGAACCAGGAACGGTGCGATCCGACGTGCCCGCATCAATGCCCTACCTGTTCGATGTCCGGACCCGGGGCGTCCGCCCACGGGCTCCACCTACTACGACCCCGTGTGCCCCGGGAAGGTTTCTGGAAAGCTGGCCGAGAGCAGTTCCCGCAGGCGGCGATGCACGGCCTCGGCATCGCCCCGGGCGTCGATCATGCGCGCATGGCCATGAGCGGCGGCGAGTTCGCGATACCCCTCTCGTACACGCTCCAGAAACGCTGCTCCCTCACCCTCGATGCGGTCGGGCTCCGCCCCCTCGCGGCGCTGGCGAGCGGTGCCCTCGGCCACCGGTAGATCGAGGACCACGTACAGGTCGGGGCGTAGACCGCCGGTGGCGAAGTGGTTGAGATCGCGGATCGTATCGAGATCGAGTCCCCGCCCGTAGCCCTGGTAGGCGAAGGTGCTGAAGTCATAGCGATCGGCCAGCACCACCCGCCCGGCCGCAAGCGCCGGCCGTACCACCTCACGCACCGACGCGGCTCGGGCGGCCAGCATCAACAGAAGCTCGGTCTCGGCCGGCACGGCCGCACTCCGGTGGGCGAGCAGAACGTCGCGGATCGACTCTCCCACCTCGGTCCCACCGGGTTCCCGCGCCGTGATGTGATCGACACCGGCGCCGGCCAGCCACGCCGACAACAGCTGGATCTGGGTCGTCTTTCCCGCGCCCTCGACCCCCTCCAGGACGATGAATCCGCCCCGGCTCACCGCTTCGGTTCTCCGACCACGGCGCGGGCGGGGGCCGACCTCGTCCCCCTCCCGGCGCCGCTGCCACGACACCGCGATGTCACTCGGCGTAGTCCTGGCCCAGATGGGTGAGCTGCTCTTCGCCCATCATCCACCGCAGCGTGTTCTTGAGCTTCCAGTGCTGGATGAAGATGTCATGCTCCGGGTACAATCCGGGCAGCGTCTGCGGGCTCTTGAAGTAGAACGACAGCCACTCCTGGATGCCCCCCATGCCCGCACGCCCGGCCAGGTCGAGGAAGAGTGCCAGGTCGAGCACGATGGGCGCGGCCAGGATCGAGTCCCGGCACAGGAAATCGACCTTGATCTGCATCGGATATCCCAGCCATCCGAAGATGTCGATGTTGTCCCACCCCTCCTTGTTGTCGCCGCGCGGGGGGTAGTAGTTGATGCGGACCTTGTGGTAGAGCTTGTCGTAGAGCTCGGGGTACAGCTTCGGCTGCAGGATGTGCTCGAGCACACCGAGCTTCGACTCCTCCTTGGTCTTGAACGAGGCGGGATCGTCGAGCACCTCGCCGTCGCGGTTGCCCAGGATGTTGGTGCTGAACCAGCCCCGCAGCCCCAGCATGCGGGCCTTGAAGCCCGGCGCCAGGATGGTCTTCAGGAGGGTCTGCCCCGTCTTGAAGTCCTTGCCACAGATCGGTACGCCCCGCTCGACGGCTTCATTCTCGAGGGCCGGAAAGTCGGCCGAGAGATTGGGCGCCCCGTTGGCGTAGGGTACCCCTTCCATGATCGCCGCATACGCGTAGAGCATCGACGGAGCAATCGAGGGGTCGTTGTCGGCCATGGCCTGCTCGAACGCCTCGAGGGTCTCGTGCTGCGGGCCGGCGCGGAGGAAGATCTCGGTCGAGCCACACCACACCATCACGAGCCGATCGCACTCGTGTTCGGCCTTGAACGCCCGGATGTCGGCGCGGATCTGCTCGGCGAGGTCCTTCTTGTTGGCGCCCTTCTTCACGTTGGGTCCGTCGAGCTTCTTGACGTACTCGGGATCGAAGACCGCCGGCATCGGCTTGATCGCGCTCAGGAAGTCCTTGATCGGGTCGAGATGCTCATGGCGATCGAGGACCCCCGCATTGAGGGCGCTGGCATAGCCGTCGTCGGCGATGGGATCCCACGCTCCGAAGACGAGCTGGTCCAGGCTGGCCAGATCGGCAAAGTCCCGGATCAGCGGAGTCCGCTCCTCCGTACGCTTGCCCAGTCGGATCGTCTGCATCTGCGTCAGGCTGCCGATGGGCACGGCGAGCCCTTGCCGCACCGCCTCGACACCGGCCACGAAGGTGGTGGCGACGGCGCCGAAACCGGGGAGAAGCACACCCAGCTTCCCCTCGGACGAACGAATCTCAGGACGCTCCTTCACGATATTCCTCGCTTCAAGATCAGTGGATGTTCAGACAACCGGAGCCGGAATGTGCCCGGTGTGGTCCCTCTCAGGACGAAACGATGATGCGACTCTCCGCGCCTTCGTTCAGCCCCTTGGCGATGGTCTCGTTCACCCGCTGGACCACCTTGTCGAAATTGGTCTGCGCCGCGACAAGCCGTTGATAGGTCGAGTTCGTCTGCAGCGTGCTCACCGCCGCCTCATAGGCACGAGCGGTCTCTTCGTCGGGATCCTGCCCCGCGCGGAGCGCGGTCGTGATCGCAGCTTCGAGCCGTTCGAGCTCGCTGCGGTGCTGGGCGATCTCGCGATCGTCGTCAGCAGCCAGGCCGGCCCGCCTGAGCACCTGATACTCGTCGGTCCGGGCCAGGGCGTTGCCCAGGCTTTGAGCCAAATCCATGATGCCAGACATCGGCGTCTCCATTGGTTGAGTGATGAACTATGTCGTCTGGGCGACCACGAAGCGCGGTCGCCCCGTCAAATCACGATGTACGCGACAGGAGCCGAAGCGACCCGTCGCGATCAGTTGCTCCCGGACCACCGGGGCCTGGTCCGTCGCCATCTCGAGGGCCAGGAGCCCCCGGGGTGCCAGGTGGTCGGCCGCACCGTGGGCCAACTCCCACACGATGGCCAGCCCGTCCGTGCCCCCGAACAAGGCCGCACGGGGTTCCCAGTCCCGAACCTCGGGCTGAAGCCCGGGGGCTTCGGCCTCGGCAATGTAAGGTGGGTTGGACACGATCACGTCGAAACGCTCGCCCGGAGCGAGGGCACCAAAGGCGGCCCCCTCACGCAGTCGGAGGCCGACCGCCCCCGCAGAATCGGCATTCGCCTGCGCCACGGCCAGAGCGTCGCGGTCGATGTCGGTGGCCACCACGGTGCCGAAGGGGCCTTCGAGCAGGAGCGAGAGCGCGATGCAACCCGAGCCGGTCCCGACGTCGAGCGCAGTGAGATCGTGGCGCGGCGCGGCCCAGTCAAGCACCAGTTGCACCAGCGTTTCGGTCTCGGGGCGCGGGATCAACACCCTGCGGTCGACGAACAGATCGAGTTCCCGAAATGCGGCGCGGCCGACGATGTACTGCAGCGGCTCCCGGCCGGCTCTGCGCCGTAGCAGCGGCTTGAAGTCGGCCAGTTCATCGGGTGCCAGCGGTCGGTCGAACTGCAGGTAGAGCTGGAGACGGGTCGTGTCGAGGGCGTGAGCCAGCAGATGTTCGGCATCGAGACGGCCCGACTCCACCCCTCGGTCCTGCAGGTACCCGGCGCTCCAGCGAATCACCCGCAGCACGGTCCACGGGTCTGCCGCACCGTCGGTCGGCGAGGCCGCCACCGGAGCCCCCAACGGACCGGCGACGCTCACGATTCGTCCTCCATCCGTTCCTCCTGGGCCGCCATCCGCAGCGCCCGCACGAAGTCGTCCAGGTCGCCGTCCATGACGGCGTCGAGGTTGTAGACGGACAGTCCGATGCGGTGATCGGTGACCCGGCTCTGAGGAAAGTTGTAGGTCCGGATCTTTGCCGAACGATCGCCCGTTCCGACCTGGCTGCGCCGCTGAGCGGCGCGCTCGGCATCGCGCTCGGCCAGGGCGCGATCCAGGAGACGCGATCGCAGCACCTTCATGGCCTTGTTCTTGTTCTTGAGCTGCGACTTCTCGTCCTGACAACTCACCACCAGCCCGGTGGGGAGGTGCGTGATCCGGACCGCCGAATCGGTGGTGTTGACCGACTGCCCGCCGGGACCCGACGATCTGAACACGTCGACCCGCAGTTCGGAGGGATCGATGTCGACATCGACCTCCTCGGCCTCGGGCAGGACGGCCACCGTCGCAGCCGAGGTGTGGATCCGTCCCTGGCTCTCGGTCTCCGGAACGCGCTGCACACGGTGTACCCCCGACTCGAATCGCAGCCGTCCGTACACCCCTCGTCCGCTCACCGTCATGACGGCTTCGCGAATCGCGCCGGGGATCCCCTCGGACACCGTCAGGAGTTCGACCTTCCACCCCTCGCGCTCGGCGTAGCGCGAGTACATGCGCATCAGATCGGCCGCGAACAACCCCGCCTCGTCGCCGCCGGTGCCCGCCCGGATCTCGACCACCGCGGGGCGATCATCCATGGGATCGCGGGGCAGCAGCAGCTCACGGATCGTCTCGATCATCGGTTCGAGGCGGGCTTCGAGGGTGGCGACCTCTTCGATGGCCAGCTCCCGGAGTTCGCCTTCGGTGGAGTCGACCATCTCCCGCGCTCCGTCGAGCTCGGCCGACAGCGCTTCCAGAGCCCCGGCGGCCGTCACGACGGGCTCGGTCACTGCGCGTTCCCGACCCAGCGCGCGCAGTCGATCCGGATCCTGCAGAACGTCCGGGTCGGAAAGCTGCTCGTCGAGTTCGGCGAGACGTACACGCGCGTCGGCCAATCGCTGGAGCAGCCGCGGGTCCGGGTCATGGCGGGTCACGAATACGCGCGCCACACCGAACGGTGCAGCGTCAGGAGGAACGAGTCCGGGGGCTGGAGCGCCGCCCGGATCAGTTGTCCTTCTTGGCGTACTTCCGCTTGAACCGCTCCACGCGGCCGGCGGTATCGACCAGGCGCTGCCGGCCGGTGTAGAACGGATGACAGACCGAGCAGATCTCGACGTGGATCTCCTCCTGGGTCGACTTCGTCTGGATCCGGTTGCCGCACACACACACGATGGTGGCGTCGGAGTAGTTCGGGTGGATTCCCTGCTTCATGGTCCATCTCCAGGTCCTGAATCGAACGGGCCCTCGAAACCGAGGTGTCGGCCCGGGGCCGACCCGCGGTGCGGGCCCGTGGAGAAAGAGGCGGATCGCCGCCACTCCCGTCATAGCCCGGGAAAGGTATCAGACCCGATCGGGCGGATCAACGGTTCCCGCCCATCACCTCCCCTGCCCATCCTCTCTCAACGCGTGAACACCTGTTCGGTGCGCGTGGTGACGGCGACCCGCCGGGTATCGTGCCGAGTTGCCCGGGAGCATACAACCCTGCCAGCTTGCGGCCGTCCTCCCACGAGAAGCCCCTCGCAACGAACCGACCCCGGAGATCTCATGAATGACCCGCGGATCCGCTCGATCCTCGTCGGCGTGGACATCAACGCCGACGACGGCCCCGACCCCGTCCTGGCTGCCGCGCTCCAGATCGCGGCCGCGCTGGGCGCCGATGTGCACGTGGTGCACGCCATCGAATCCGGCCCTCTCGAGCCCCCCCTGCTCCCCTCGCTCAGCCTGGAGGTGGAGGCGGCGCGTGGCTCCCTTGCCCACTGGCTCGACGAGCAATTGCCGTCCGGTGCCGAGGTGAGCAGCCGACATGTGGAGTTGGGGCGGGCGCACCGGGTGCTGGCCGATCGGATCGGCGAGGTCGCTGCCGATCTGGTGATCGTGGGCCCCCACCGGGGGAGCCCCCTCGGGGCCGCGATGCTGGGCACCACGACCGACCGACTGCTCCGCACGGTGCGGGTGCCCTGCTGGGTCGTTCGCGGTGCCCTCGCGGTGCCGGTGAAGCGGGTGGCGACGGCGACCGACTTCTCCGCTCTGTCGCGTCCCGCCCTCGATCTGTCGTTTCAGCTGGCCTCGGGCCTCGGCGGCGCGGCGGGTTCGCCCGGCACGCCTCCGCCCGACCTCGACGTGCTCCACGTCGAGTGGCCGGCGGCTCTCGTCGACGATCCCGAGCGCGAACAGCGGGTGCTGCAGCCGCAGCTGGCCACCGAGATCGCTGCCGCCGAGCAGCGCACCGGGCTGGCCGGTGCCGCCGTCGTCCACCCCCTCGTCGTCGCGGCCGTCGACCCGTCTCGGGGAATCCTGTCGCACGCACGCCGCGAACGTCCCGATGTCACCGTGCTGGGCACCCATGGACGTGGGGCGGTGGCCCGTACTCTCCTGGGCGCCGTCGCGTCGATCGTAGCGCGGGAGGCACCGGGCCACGTGGTGCTTGTGCCCCCACCCGAGGATGGGGAGTAACGCAGCTTCGTAGCACCCTGGCCCGTTCGAGACGACTACCCCATATTGGCGAACATCTCCTGACAGGAGTCAGACCATGTTGCTGTTTTCCGAGCAGAGTCTCTGGACCATGGTCCACGGTATCGGCCTGGGGGGCCCCGCCCTGCTCGCGATGGCGGCCACCCTCTTCGCCCTGTACCTGATGCGGGGTGGAGCCGCCCCGGAAGACACCGCCCGCGCCGCCCGCCCGGTTGCCTACCTGACCGCCTTCAACGCCGCCATGCTGTGGCTCACCACGCTGGTCGGCACCTACATCGTCTTTCCGGTCTATCGCGCTTCGCCCCCCGAGGGGACCACGGAGCTGTCGCAGTATCCGCGCTCGATGCTCCTGGCCGACGCCTCCACGGCATGGCTGCATGCGTTCGCGATGGAGACCAAGGAGCACCTGCCCTTCATCGTGGCCATGCTCGCCACGGCGGTGGCCTTCGTCGCCTGGCGATACCGGGAGAGGTTCCTGGAGGATCGTACCCTGCGGCGAGCCGGTAGCGTGCTTCTGGCGACCTGTCTGGTTCTCGTCGCCTACGTGTCGTTGCTGGGCGTCTTCGTCAACAAGGTCGCCCCCGTCGAGTAGTGTCGCCGGCCGCAGCCCCCACACGCAGGAGCAGTCATGGTCACTGACCTTCCGGACCCATCGACGGCCGACACCGACGCGCCGTCCGGCATGCCGAACGGCGCCGCGCTCGCGGCCTTCCTGGCCGCCGGCATCGGTGCCTTCACGATGGGCCTCGTACTCGTCCTCAACGAGTCGGGCATGATCTCGGTGCCGGCTCTGTACGGGCCGTCGGGCGGGGTCTCGGGCCGCACGACTCTCGCCGTGTTCGTCTGGCTCGTGGCCTGGACGGCACTCCACCTTCGCTGGCGGGACCGGCAGCTCAAGACCACCCCTGTCATGCTCGCCACGGTCGTCCTGACCGCGCTGGGCGTCGTGGCGACGTACCCCCCTGTGTGGGGGCTGCTCTGAGCGCGAACGGACTCGGCGTCGGCGACGAGGGGTGATTCTGCCCCCGCCGCTTCGAGTGCAGGCCGGCGGTCGCACCGGGCTCGATTCAGATCGAGGTGGGCGGGGTCGGCTCGGTTCAGCTCGAAGCGGGCGGGGCTGGCTGGCCCCGATGGTCGCAGAAGGGAGCCCCGACCGGTGACCGCAAACCAGGGATCCACCATGGTCGGTGATGTCGTGGGCACCGTCGTCGCCATACGCGGCGGCGTCGTGGACGCAGCATTCGAGGGTGAGGTGCCGCGCATCCATGCGCTGGTCCATGCGGGGGGCGTCGCCCTCGAGGTCGCATCGCTGGTCGAGGGCGGTGTGGTGCGCTGCATCGCTCTGGGTCCGGTGCGCGGGCTGGGGCTCGGTACGGCGATCACCGCCGGCGGTGCAGGCATCACCGTGCCGGTGGGGGAGGCGGTTCTGGGGCGGATGCTGAACGTCTTTGGGGCTCCCATGGACGGGCTGCCGCCGCCCGTGGCCACCGCACACCGCCTGATCCACCAGCCACCCCCGGCACTGGCCGACCGCGTACTGCGCGCCGAGGTGTTGGAGACGGGCATCAAGGCCATCGACCTGCTCTCGCCCATCGAACGCGGCGGCAAGACCGGGCTGTTCGGCGGCGCGGGTGTCGGCAAGACGGTGCTGCTGAGCGAGCTGATCCACAACACCGTCGAGCATCACCATGGCGTCAGCCTGTTCTGCGGCATCGGCGAACGCTCGCGCGAGGCCGAGGAACTGTGGCGCGAAATGGGCGAGGCGGGCGTGCGCGACAAGATGGTGATGCTGTTCGGCCAGATGTCTGAGGCCCCCGGCGTGCGTTTTCGGATCGGCAACACCGCGCTGACCATGGCCGAATTCTTCCGCGACGACCGGGGGCAGGACGTGCTGCTCCTGATCGACAACATATTCCGGTTCGTCCAGGCCGGATCCGAGGTTTCGGGCCTCCTGGGCCGGATGCCCTCGCGGGTCGGCTATCAACCGACGTTGGCGACCGAACTTGCCGCGCTGCAGGAACGCATTTCCTCGACGCGCAAGGGGTCGATCACCTCGATCCAGGCGGTCTATGTGCCCGCCGACGATTTCACCGATCCGGCGGCGGCGCATATCTTTTCACATCTGTCGGCCTCGGTCGTGCTGTCGCGCAAGCGGGCCAGCGAGGGGCTCTACCCGGCCCTCGACCCTCTGGCCTCGGCCTCGGTCATGCTGACGCCCGGCGTGGTCGGTCAGCGCCACTACGACATCGCCCGCGCCGTGCGCCGCACATTGGCCGAATACGAGGAGTTGCGCGACATCATCGCCATGCTGGGGATCGAGGAGCTTTCTGCGCACGACCGAGCCGTGGTCGCCCGCGCCCGCCGTCTGGAGCGGTTCCTCACGCAACCGTTCTTCACGGTCAGCGAGGCCGCGGGAGCCGCCGGGCGACTGGTGCCGCTTTCGCAGACGCTGGATGGGTGCGAGACGATCCTGGAACAGACCGAGTTCGACCTGCCGGAGAGCGCGTACTACATGATCGGCGCGTTGTCCGACCTGAACGAGGCCGTATGAGTATCGCGACCGAAATGCAGGTCGGTGTGCGCCTGCCGACGCATATCCTGTTCGACGGGGCTGCCACCCGGCTGAGTGCGACCGCCGCGGATGGCGGATTCGGCATCCTGCCCAACCACGTAGATTTCGTCACCGCGCTGGTGCCCTCGGTCCTGCTGATCACGGTACCCGATGGGAGTGAGCGGATCTTCGGCATCGACGAGGGGCTTCTGGTCAAGCAGGGGCACCGCGTCGACATCGCGGTGCGCCGAGGCGTGCAAAGCGACGATCTGGAGCACCTGCACGACACCATCGCCGGCACCTTTGCCGAACTGGAAGACGAAGAACGCGCCGCGCGTGCCGCTCTGTCGCGGCTCGAGGCCGACATGGTACGCCGTTTCGCCAGCTTGCGCAGGCCCCATCCATGAGAGACGAACCGGACCCATCGGCCGAGGACATCGGCCGGCGTGCCCGCCGCATGAAGCAGGCCCGCGACAATCCGGGGCCGAGCCCGCTGCGCGGCATCGGCGCATTCGGCATCATCGGATGGTCGGTCGCCGTGCCCACCGTGGGCGGCGCCTTCGTCGGCCTATGGCTGGACCGTGTCGCGCCCCAGGGTTTTTCCTGGACCCTTGCGCTGATGCTGGGCGGGGTCGCCGTCGGCACGCTGATCGCCTGGCGCTGGATCGAGAGCGAAGGAGACGACCGGTGATCGCCGTCGACTGGAGGCTGTTCGGGCTGGGGGCCCTGGCCGGGGTCATCACGGGTGCACTGTTCTTCGTGGGTCTGGCGCTGGGAATGCGTCTGGCGTTGCGGTCGGGGCGCACGGCGTCGGTGCTGATCTCGAGCGCCACACTGAGGATCGGGGCCTTGCTGGGCATCGGCTGGCTGGTCGCGCAGAAGGGAGCGACGGCGCTGGCCGGATTTGCGCTGGCATTCGTGGTGGTGCGTTTCGTCGCGGTCACCATCGCACGCCGCCCCGTCGAGAGGGAGGCAGACCCATGCAGCTGACCCCCGACGATAGCGTGGTCTTCATGATCGGCAGCCTTGCCATCAACCGCACGATCGTCAACACGTGGATCATCATGGCGCTGCTGACGCTGGCATCGGCGCTGATCACCCGCAACCTGCGTCCGGACGTGCCGCCGAATCGCTGGCGCACCGTGCTCGAGGTGATCGTCGGTCTGATCCAGAGCCAGATCTCCGAGATCTCCGGACGCCGCGACAGACGGCTGCTCTATTTCGCCGGCACCCTCTTCCTGTTCATCGTCGTCTCGAATCTGCTGACCGTGGTGCCGGGCTTCGACCCACCCACCGCATCGCTCTCGACCACGGCAGCCCTGGCGCTGTCGGTGCTGGTGGCGGTGCCGATCTTCGGCATCGGCAGCCGGGGGCTGGGCGGGTACCTGAAGACCTATCTCGAACCGTCGGTGATCATGCTGCCCTTCAACATCATCGGCGAGTTTTCGCGTGGCATCTCGCTGGCGATCCGCCTCTACGGCAACATCATGAGCGGTGCCGTCATCGCCGCCATCCTGCTGGGCGTCGCACCCTTCTTCTTCCCGGTGTTGATGAACATGATGGGGCTGCTGACCGGCGTGATCCAGGCCTATATCTTCGCCATCCTCGCCACCGTCTACATCTCGGCGGCCACGGCCTCGCCCTCCCCTGACCTCGAGCACCACGCAAAGGACCCGACATGACCGATCTTTCCATCATCGCCGCCATCTCGATCTTCACCGCAGGCCTGACCGTGGCCTTCGGCTCGCTCGGTCCGGCACTGGGTGAGGGACGCGCGGCGTCGACCGCACTCGACGCCATCGCGCAACAACCGGATGCGGCACCGACCCTTTCGCGGACCTTGTTCGTCAGCCTCGCCATGATCGAATCCACCGCGATCTACTGCTTCGTCGTGGCGATGATCCTGCTGTTCGCCAATCCGTTCTGGAACGCGGCCCTCGAAGCGGCACAGAGCGCCGGGGGCTGACTCGATGTCGATCGACTCGATCACGGTCGTGGCCCAGATCGCCAACTTCCTGATTCTGGTCTGGCTGCTGAAACGGTTTCTCTACCGCCCGATCCTCGACGGGATCGACGCGCGGGAGCACGAGCTCACCGCCCGCATGGGCGAGGCGGCGACGATCCGCAAGGCTGCCGAAACCGCCGAAGCGCGGTACAAGGCCGAAATCGCCACCTTGCGCGCCAGCCGGGCCGATCTGCTGGAAGAGGCGCGCCGTAGCGCCGAGGCTGAACGCGACGCCCTGCTGGCCCAGACCCGTGAGCGTATGGCGGCCGAACAGGCCGAGATCGCCGCCCTGCGAGCCGAGGAGGCCCGAAGCTACTCCGCTGCACTTCGGCACAGCGGCGCCGAGGCCCTGGTGTCGCTGACCCGCAAGGTGCTGTCCGATCTGGCGGATGAGACACTGGAACAGAGGATCGTCGCCCATTCCGCCACCCGCCTCTCCGAGGTTGCGGACGACCTGCGCGAGGGCGCGGGCGACAGCCGCGAAGCCGTGGCGCTGACCCGCGATGAGCTTTCCCTCGAGGTGGCCGGGGTCTTGCGCGACGAAGTGGCAGCGGCTCTCCCGGGGTTCAGCCTGCGGTTCGAGACCGATCCGGCTCTCGCCCCCGGTCTGACGCTGCGGCTGGGGGGTGCTCAGGTCGCCTGGACGGTCGACAGCTATCTCGACGGTCTGGACGCGATCCTGGAGGATCGTGTCGGCGGCCTCGACAGAAGGGTCTGATCGATGCTGCATGGGTCCGGGCCGTATCCGACCATCGACGATCTGGTGCAGGCGCTGCTGGACAGCCCTGTCCCCGCACCGCAGGTCAGCGAGATCGGTCGCCTGGCCGAGGTCGGCGACGGCATCGCCATCGTCACCGGGCTGGCGCGGGCACTGTCGGACGAAGTGCTGGAATTCGCCTCGGGCGTGCGCGGAATCGTCTTCGACCTCGAGCCCGACCGGCTGGGCGTCGTGCTGCTTGGCCCGTACGCCAACCTCGAACGGGGCGAGGACGTGCGCCGGACCAATCAGGTCGTCAGCGTTCCGGTGGGGCCGGCGCTGCTCGGTCGCGTCGTCGACGCCCTGGGCCAACCACTCGACGAGAAAGGGCCCATCGACTCGCCGACCCTGCGTCCGATCGAAGCCGAGGCACCCGACATCCTGCACCGCAGCGCGGTTTCGCGCCCGCTGGCCACCGGGCTGAAGGCCATCGACGCCGCCGTGCCTGTGGGGTTGGGCCAGCGTGAACTGATCGTCGGCGACCGCCAGACCGGCAAGACCTCGATCGCCGTCGATACCATCCTGAACCAGCGCGACACCGGCGTGATCTGCATCTATTGCGCCATCGGCCAGCGGGGTGACGCGGTGGCCAAGGTGATCGGCGCGATCCGGGACGGCGGCATGATGGACAATTCCATCGTCATTTCGGCAGGCGACGAAGACGCGCCGGGCCTGTCCTACATCGCTCCCTACGCCGCCATGTCGATGGCCGAAAGCTTTGCCGCCAGAGGGCGCGACGTGCTGGTGGTGATGGACGATCTGACCCATCACGCCCATTCCCACCGTGAATTGTCGCTGCTGCTGCGTCGCCCGCCGGGGCGCGAGGCGTTTCCGGGCGACATCTTCCATGTCCACGCCCGCCTGCTGGAACGCGCAGGCCAGTTCAACGCGGCGGGTGGCGGCGGCTCGATCACGGCGCTGCCGGTGGTCGAGACCCAGGCCGAGAACCTGTCGGCCTATATCCCGACCAACCTGATCTCGATCACCGACGGGCAGATCTATCTGTCGCCCCGACTGGTGCGCCGCAACCAGTTTCCCGCCGTCGATCTCGGCGTGTCGGTGTCCCGCGTCGGCGGCAAGGCGCAGGCTCGTGCGTTCCGTGAGGTGGCTGGCAATCTGCGTGTGACGCTGTCGCAGTTCGAAGAGTTGGAGGAGTTCGCCCGTTTCGGGACACGTCTCGATCAGGCTACCCGCGACCGGCTGGCTCGCGGGGCGGCCGTGCGCGCCGCCCTGCGCCAGCCCGAACGTCATCCGATGTCGGGTGCGGAGCAGCTGGCCGTACTGCTCGTCGCGATGGAGGGGCTGCTGGACGGAATGTCGGAGGCGCAGGCGGCAACCGCGATGGGCGCCGTTCGTGCGGGTGTCCGCGAAGGCGATCACGGCCTGGCGGCCCTGATCACCGCGGACGAGCCACTCACCGACGAGATTCGTGCTCAGGTCGTCGCCGCGGCCCGAACCGCGATCGCGCACCAGGCAGGAGCCGATGGCACAGACGCTTGAACTGCTGACCCACCGCACCGAGACGATGCGCAGCATTCGGGGCATCGTGCGCACGATGAAGACCATGTCGGCGATCAACGCGCGCCCCTATGAGCAGGCGGCCCACTCCATCGAGGCCTATCGCGAAACGGTGTTGGACGGGTTCCACGCCTTCCTGCACCGGCATGGCCCGTTGCCGGTCGAATCCGAACGGGGTGCGGTTCCCGTGGTGCTGGCCTTCGGCTCGGATCACGGGCTGTGCGGAAACTACAATGAACTCCTGGCCACCGAGGTCGGGCAGGCCGTCCATGCCCCACAGGCGACACGGGTGATCTGCATCGGGGCACAGATGGAGGACGCGCTGGCAGGTGCCGGGATACCCGTCGAGACAACGCTCTTCCCACCGGCCACCGTCGACGGGCTGGGGCGGCTGGCGGGCGCCCTCATCACGCGTCTGGACGCGATCCGCAGCGACAACGGATCGCGGACGCTCGCGGTGTCGATGGTGTTCATGCAGCGCGCGCCGCACGGGTTGCAGGCGCCGGTCACGAAACGGCTGCTCCCGCTCGACCCCGGGCTGATCGGCGCACTGGCCACCCGTCCCTGGACGTCGCGCAGCCTGCCGCAGTTCAGGCTGCCGCCCGGTCGCCTTCTGGCCTCGCTGATCCGCAGCTATCTCTTTGCCGACCTCTTTCGGGTCGCTGCCGAGGCGCTGGTGACGGAAAACGCCGCGCGGTTGGCGCGGATGCAGCAGGCCGAACAGTCGGTCGATGAACAGCTCGAGGACCTCATGGCCGAGACCCGCACCGTCCGGCAGGATGACATCACCACCGAGCTCCTCGATGTCATCATCGGCTTCGAGGCGTTGAAGGACCGTGAGAAACGCCGACAGAAGGTCCCACTTCAGCTCTGAGCCTCCTCTCCGGGGCGGTCCAGCGCAGTCGGCACGAACCCCGGCACCGGACGCTCCTACCCCGTCCGACCCGGGGATCGAGAACGGCCGCCTGCCACCCTGGCGTGGACCCACGGCACCGGTGCCGCGGCCAGGATCAACGCCAGCACGACCACGACCGGACCGATCCAGGGACCGGTGATGACGAAGGGGGGCGGCGTCATCAAACGCTCGGCCTCGGCCACCGCGGCGCCCGCGGTGTGGGCAGGCAGCAGCACCGTGCGGCGACCATACGGATCGACCACTTCCGACCACCCATTGTTGGCTGCCCGCAGCGCACCGACGCCCCCTTCGACCGCTCGGAACGGCAGGTGGGCAGGGTGCTGGGCAAAGGCGGCCGAACGAGTCCACCACGGGGCCTCGGCCAGCCAGGCGTCGTTGGTGACGTTGACCAGCAGCTGGGCTCCCGCCCGCACCAGCGCTCGCGCGGGCTCGGGCCCGGCCGACTCGATGCAGATCAGGGGACCGAGGACGACGGCAGGGCCCCCGGCGCGCTCGACGACGAGAGGGGTGGGGGCCGCCCCTGCATGGATGCCGTCGGCAGATCCCGGAGCCCACTCCACCCCCGGCACCAGGCGCACCTTCGAGGCTGACGGCCACACTGCGTGCGGATCGCTCGACGCCAGGAACACGGCATTGGCTCCGCGACCTGGCCCGAGCGCATAGGCGCCCACCAGGATCGGGGCGCCGAGACGCCGAGCGAGTGCGGCCACCCGCACCCGCACCGACTCCGAACCAGGACCGTCGAGCACCAGCGGCAGGGCCGTCTCGGGCAGCACGACGAGATCGACGTCGAGGGGCGTAGCCAGAGTCGCCAGAGCGTCCGTGATCGTATGCTCGATGGCCTCCAGCGAAGTCGACAGCGCGGTCTCGCCGCCGCTGCGCTTCGCCGCGAGCGACACGTCGGGTTGCACCACCAGGGCGCGAAGCAGAGGCTCCCGTCCGGGCCCGTCGATACGGGCGAGCCCCCCGAACGCCACCAGCCCGAGGGCACCCCCCAGGGCGGCCAGGCGCCACCATCTCGCCGGACCCGCCCGCATCAGCGCCGCAGCGCTCACCCCGTTGGCTCCGGCGACCCCGACCGCGAGCCCGATCTCCCCCACCCAGGCGGCCCCCTGGATCAGCGCCGGGTGCGCGGACAGCGGCAGGGCGAGTCCCATCCACGGAAAGGAGAAGGGGCCCAACCATGCAGCGCGCGTCCATTCCACCGCGCCGAAGGACAGCGCAGCGGCAACACCCGGGGGAAGTCTGCGGTCAACTGCAAGGCGATGGTAGAGAGCAGCGGCCAGCGACCCCAGCACCGCCAGCGTCGTTACGATCGCCAGGTATCCCGGCACGACCCACGCGCCGACCCGCAGACCCGCCTGGGGAATCCAGAGCAGCATCACGGCCCAGTAGACCGCCCCCCCGAGCGCTCCAGCCCGTAGCGCCGAGCGCCGCCCCGCTCTTCCCGGGGGCAGCCGCTGCAACGCCACCAACAAGGGCGCCAGCGCGATCACCACCAGGAGGGGGAGCGGAGACGGGGGTGCGGCCGCGGCCAGGAGGAGGGCCGAGACACACGCCGCACGGTCGACGGCGGTCAGGTCGAACCTGTTCCAGCGCGCCGGCCGCAGCCCGCTCACGACGCTCCGGCCGCCCGCCCTCCGAACGCCTCGTGCCAGCGCGCCAGCACGAGCGCCACCGACAGATGGACCGGCACCGCCAGCGCCAGGATCTCGGGATTGTACTGCGAGAACCAGGGCAGGAGCTTCAACACCAGCCCGAGCACCGACAGAACGGCCACCCACCTCGCCACCCGGGCCGCCGCCTTCACCAGGCGAGGGCGCCAGACCGCCCCCAGGACGAGCACGGCGACCACCAGCGACAGGGGGGTCGCCTGGAGCACGTTCTCATTGCGGAACCAGAAGAAATGGTCGGTGAGGTAGGCCGCCAGCAGGACCACCCCCCCGACCCCGGCCAGCAGGCTCCAGGCCGCCAGCGGAAGGGCCGCCACCAGACGCCCGCCCGCTCCTTTCGCTGCGACCGGGCCGACCGCCAGGACCAGCACACCCAGCCCCAGACCCAGGGCGAGGTAGCGCGGCCACTCCCGGTCCGGCACCGTCGGAGGCAGACCCCGGGTGCCTTCGACCAGCCTCGTCTCGCCCAGCACCAGCGGACGCATGGATCCGTCGCGCTGCTCCACGAAGAAACCCGCCATATGGGCGCGGAGGCGCATGGGCAGGAACATCTCCTCGAAGGCCGAGATCGTCTCGTCGCCGCGCTGGCCGAGCACCAGGGCGATGCCCCCGTAGACCGCAGGCGACATCTGTACGAGCCGCCGCGTGTGCCAACGCCAGGTGGTTCCGGTCTCCCGGCCGGAGAAATGGCGCTGGATCGCGCCGTCGAGCACGAGGTCGAGCACGTCGCGGACCCGGGTCGAGCAGTTGTCCAGATAGTAGTTGTAGAGATAGTCGCGGTTGGCGGGCTGCGCGTTGCGACGGACGAACCGGTCGACATCGGCCTTCTGTGCCGGCGTGAGATCGAGTTCCTGCGCCCAGACGTCGCGGTTTTCGGCTCGATACTGGGCGAGGGTCTGTTCGAGGGTGTATCCCGCCATCGAATACAGCATCTCGCCCCGCACCAGCCGAGGCACGAAGCCCACCTGATCGAAGTGGAAGATGCCCCAGTTCCACACGATGTCCTCGCCCGTGGACGCGTCGTGGATCCAGATGCCGTTGTGACCGAAACGGTTCCAGACCTCTTCGCCCGGTCCCATGGTCACCAGGTAGACCCGCAGCGGGTCGGCGGGGGTGGCCGTCGGCTGCTGCGCCTCGGCCGGGTCGGGCCCGCCGGGAATGCACAGGAGTGCGAGGGCCAGCGCCCATCGTCGTATCGGACCGAACCTCAGAGCGCCACCTCCACTCGTTCCCGGCTCGAACGGTAGGCGGCTTCGACCACCTCCATGAGATGGACCTGGTCTTCGGGCGGCTCGGCCCGACCCACCCCACGCGCCGCTCGCAGGAAGTGATCGATCTCACGACGATAGGCATTCATATAGGGGTTTGCCCCCACCGGCGTCGCCTGCCGCGGAGTGACGTCCATGGGCCTGCCGCCCAACTGCTTGAAGACCTCGAGCGGCGGAAACGAGCCCGAGCCGTCGGTGCCCAGCACCCGGGCGAAGTGCCGGTCTTCCGAGGCGTTGTAGCTCCAACTCACCTCGACGGTGAGGGCGACCCCGTCCTCCGTTTCCATCAACACCGTGGCTGCGTCCTCGACCTCGAGATCACCCCGCGCCATGACCGCGCTCACACGCCGTACCTGCGGCAGGCCGAGCAGCCAGAGGCCCAGGTCGAGCGATTGCACGCCCAGGTCCATGAAGGCACCCCCGCCGGCTTCTTCGGGCCGCTGGCGCCAGGTGGTGCGCCGCACGTTCACCTGCCGGTTCATCCACGCGACCCGCGCCGCGTAGGGACGTCCGAGTTCGCCACCGCCCACGAACGAGCGCAAGGCCGCCACATCGGGACGGAAGCGGTGGCTCATGCCCACCACCACCGACCGGCGCGCGACGGCAGCAGCGTCGAGCACTCGTCGGCACCCCGCGGCGGACAGCGCCATGGGACGCTCGACCAGCACGTGCAGTCCGGCTGCGAGCGCCGCAACGGCCTGCTCCTCGTGAAGGTGATTGGGCGTACAGATGAGCACCGCCTGGATGTCGCCGTCGGCGAAGAGCGCCGTATCGTCGAGCACGCGCGGGACCCCGAACCGACTCGCGATGGCCTGTGCCTTGGGCGCGTCCTGATCGGCCACCGCCACCACGTCCACGTCGGAGCGATCCTTGAGAAGCGGCAGGTGGACGAGTTGGCTCACAGCCCCCGTGCCCACGACGCCGACCCGGAGGTTGTCGCCGCGCTCACTCATCGCCCCACCTCGCCCGGTGCCGAGGGGCCGAACATGAACTGCGTGCCCACCCGCACCTCACCGTAGCGCAGGTCCCCGAGCAACTCGTAGCGCAGGGTGCCATAGAGCCGCAGCTGTTCGTTCAGGAGGTACTCGACGCCCCCGTGTAGGTTGAAGCCGGCGGTCACGGTATCGAGCAGGTCTTCGATGAAGGTGTCCGACACGGCCGGTCCGCTGCCATTCATGATGTGTGCTGCCGCTCCCCCGCCGAGGTAGGTCAGGAAGCCCATCGGTACCGACCACACCACATGTCCGTCGACGCCCACCGCGAGATCCGACCAGTCGATGCGACCCAGATCGACGTTGGCCGGCGGTGTCCCCGGCGGGCTCTGGGCATCGACGAGTTCGTTGAGGCGGACCTCGAGGGTGCGCAC
Organism: uncultured Gemmatimonadaceae bacterium; assembly: GCA_964521385.1. Classification (GTDB taxonomy): domain Bacteria; phylum Gemmatimonadota; class Gemmatimonadetes; order Longimicrobiales; family Gaopeijiaceae; genus Gaopeijia. Next base: position 52,613 of record CAZFRU010000016.1, read on the forward strand.
CTCTCCAGCCTTCATGCGGGACGACCAGTACCGCATCGTGGGCGTCACCCTCAGCCCCGGTCCGAGATATCCGAGATCCATGCGCAGCCCGAACGAGGCTTCGGGTTCGACCCTCGTGGGCATGATCCATCCCAGATCGACTCCGATTCCACGAAACGAGAGGTTCTCGTAGTCGAAATCGGCGAGATCCTGCGCCTGGATCGGGGCCGCCGCCAGCGCCCCGGCCACCGCCAGGGCCCTCCACGAGCCCCGGCCCCATCCACACCATCTGCTCACGTCTCCACCACCTTTGCAATCAAGTCGTAGTCCAATGCGTCGACGATCTCCACCTCGACGAAGCGGCCGGGCTCGATCGATCCCCCTTCAGCCGGGAGCAGCTGGGTCGCACCATCGACGTCGATCGCCTGCCGCTCGGTCCGGCCCACCGCTGCGAATTCCGGATCTTCGTCGTCGTCGCTCAGCAGCCTATCGACCAATACCGTTGCTCGCGACCCCACCAGGTCGAGATTGCCCTCGAACGAGATCCCCCGTTGCACGTCCATCAACTCGTCCATGCGCTCGCGTTTCAAAGACTCGGGCACGGGGTCCGGGAGACTGGCCGCGGGAGTGCCCTCTTCGACGGAATAGGTGAAGGCACCCACCCGGTCGAATCGGAGTTCTTCGAGCAGTTCCAGCATCTGGGTGAAATCGTCATCGGTCTCACCGGGAAACCCGACGATGACCGTGGTCCGGAGGGTGATGTCGGGCACGGCTTCGCGCAACCATGTCACCCGTTCCACGATGGTCTCGCGTCGTTCGGGGCGGCGCATGGCCTTCAGGATCCGGTCCGAGCCATGCTGGAGCGGCAGGTCCAGGTAGGGGACGAGGCGCGGGCCACCGGTTCGCATCCGTCCGCGGGCGATCAGCTCCACCAACTCACGAGTGATGCCGGAGGGGTACATGTAGAACAGCCGGTACCAGTCGATCTCGGTTTCGCTCAAGAGGGCACGGAGCAGATCCGGCAGGAGCGGTGCCGCAGGGTCGCGTCGGCGCAGGTCGCGTCCGTACCAGGTCGTGTCCTGCGAGATGATGTTCAGTTCCCGCACTCCGGCCCTCGCGAGGCTCCGGGCCTCTGCCACCAGCTCGTCGAGCGGAGCCGAGCGATGGAGTCCTCGCATCATGGGAATCGCGCAGAACGCACAGGTGTGATCGCACCCCTCACTGATCTTCAGGAACGAGGTGTGCCGCGACTCGCCCGTGAGGATCCTCAGCGGTCGCTCCATGAGCGGTACCAGTTCGGGCGGCGACTCGGCCAGCAGCCCGCGACTTCGAAGCTCGGGCACCAGGTCCTGCAGCTCGGTGAGCCCCATGAAGAGGTCTATCTCGGGAATCTCGCGCTGCAGGTCGCTCTTGTACCGCTGCACCATGCACCCCACGGCGACCACCGCCCGCAGCTGCCCGGTCTCCTTCAGGGCACACGCTTCGAGCAGCGTCTCGATGGACTGCTCCTTGGCGGCCTCGATGAAGCCGCAGGTGTTCACGATCACCACATCGGCCTCGTCGGGATCGACCCCGACCCGCGCACCGTGCCCTACGAGGGCCGCCATCATCCGCTCGGAATCGACCGTGTTCTTGTCGCACCCGAGCGTCACCAGGGCGATGCGAGGCCCATCTTCGGGGCCGGCGAGGGGCGCTTCGAAGCTCGCGCTCCGCACCTGCGGGTCGACGCCGGGGCGAACCGGAGTCGAGGTGATGGGGAAGACGGGCAGGGTCCTGGTCTTTCCGACATCGCCGACACGGGTCACCGGTGTGGGCCCCGTCATCCTGCGTCGACCACATCGACTCCAGCGGGCACCACGAACCGGAAGTAGTCGGCGGCCAGGGCAGGATCGAGCGATAGATCACTCAGCGTGACGCGCCGCACGAGCCCGTTGTCGTCGACCACCTCTATGCGCCGAAGGATCCGGGCTTCAGGGTCGACCCAGACCCGCGCCGACGCGAGGCCACGGGGCATGCGTGGGGTGAGCGCCAGGCGCAAGGTGCGATGTCCGTCGATGGTCTCGTCCCCCTGCGTGACCACGGTGTATTTCGACCCGGGAGACGAAAGGAACTCGCGAAAGAAATCGAGTCCACCGCGCGCAGGATCGAGGGGAAACCGCAGGACCTGGTCCGGGGTCAGGCTCTTGTAGAACACCCAGAAATGGCTGCCGTCGGCCACGACCTCGTCGCCCTCGGGGCTGGAGAAGTCCATCCGGAAGAGGTTCGGCCGCCGCTGGCACAAGCGGCCGGCGCTGCTGTTCGTCTCGCCGATCAGCGGGTTGTCCAGCACCTGCACGAAGTCTGCACAGATGGTCTGGAGCGACGAATACCGCGCTTCGGCGGCTTCCAGGGCCCGGAGGCCCGTGTCCTGGGCCAGGAGCGGCAGCGCACCGGGCATCAGCAGGAGGAGAGCGAGAGCGGACCGTACGGTGGGCATCGGGCCGGAGGGGAGTGAGGAGAACGTGGAACGACGCATCGCGCCTGTCGTACACGACCCGTCAGCCGCCGGGTCCCATCATGCGGTCGAGTTCGGCGAGACTCATCAGCACGGTCCGTGGTTTGGATCCGTCGGACGGCCCCAATACCCCGGCGTCTTCGAGTTGATCGACGATCCGAGCGGCTCTTCCATAGCCGACGGCCAGCCGTCGCTGCAGGAGCGAGGTGGAGCCGCCCTGGTTCTGGATGCATACCTCGGCCGCCGCTCGAAACAGGTCGTCCCAGTCGCCCGCGATCTCATCGACCGCCGACGCCGCTTCATCCATCTCGTGACTCCGCAGGTCTTCGAGAATGTCGATCTCCGAGTAGAGGGGCGCGACCTCTTCGGCGTCGTCGCGAGCCTCGGCCTGCTCCCGGTACCAGGACAGCAGCTGGTCGGTGTCTTCGGTCGACAGGAATGCACCCTGGATGCGCACCGGCTCGCTCTGGCCCGGTGGCAGGAACAGCATGTCGCCGTTGCCGAGCAGTGCCTCGGCGCCGTTCTGGTCGAGAATCGTGCGCGAGTCGGTCTTCGACGCGACCCGAAAGGCGATCCGGGTCGGGAAGTTGGCCTTGATCAACCCCGTGATCACGTTCACCGAGGGACGTTGCGTGGCGACGATGAGGTGGATGCCGATGGCCCGCGCCTTCTGGGCCAGCTGCGCAAGGGGGCGTTCGATCTCGCTCTGGACCTGCATCATGAGGTCGGCGAGTTCGTCGACCACCACCACGATGTAGGGCAAGGGTCCATCGTCGTAGATCCACCGGTCGGCGTCACCGTCTTCTCCGTCGGGCACCGGACGGCGCAGGATCGTGCCCCGGGCCTCGCGTTGGTTGAACTCGGCGAGCGACCGCACCCCGTTGGCTGCGAGCAGCAGATAACGCCGCTCCATCTCGAGCACCGCCCACTTCAGTACCGCGGCCGCGTCGGCCGGATCGGTGATCACATCGTGGCGCAGGTGCGGAAGATCGGCGTAGGCCGACAGTTCGACCATCTTCGGGTCGATCATCAGCAGACGCAGCGTCTTCGGGGTGTGGCGATAGATGAGGCTCGTCACGATCGTATTGATGCAGACCGATTTTCCCGAACCCGTGGCACCGGCGATCAACAGGTGGGGCATCTTCGCGAGATCGGCCACATAGGGGCGTCCGGTGAGGTCTTTTCCGAGCCCCAACGGAAGTGCGCCACGTGCCTTGCGGTACTCCCGCGCTCCGAGGATCTCGCGCAACTGTACGATCGAAGCCTCGGGATTGGGAATCTCGACCCCCACGGCACCCTTGCCGGGGATGGGTGCGACGATCCGCACGCTCTGCGCCTTCATGGCCAACGCCAGGTCGGCGTCGAGGTTGGCGATGCGGTTGACCTTCACCCCTGGAGCTGGAATCACCTCGAACTGGGTGACCACCGGACCCGTGGTGCGACCGCCCAGTTCACACTGGACATTGAACGTCCCCAGCTTGTCGACCAGGATCTGGCCGAGTGCCTCGAGTTCGCGTTCCATGTGGGCACGGTCTTCGTGCTCCTCCTGGGTGAGCAGATCGAGTTCGGGGAGATCACCCCCCGACAGGTCTCTCGGATCTGCGGGATCGGGAAGCTCGTCGGCGTCGGGCGGGCTGACCGCACCGGTCGCCGCGCGAGGTGCCCGGGACCGTTCCGCCGGTGACGATTCGATCGCGGTCTCGATCTCCGGCGGGTGAGCCGCCCCCTGGTGCGGCGCCGCAGCTTCGACCTCACCGGTCTCGGGTCCGGTCCAATGCTCCTCGGGGAGCACCTCGTGGGCCGCGGCTCGCCCCTCCATCACCTTTTCGCGCTTGTCCTTGTAGGCGTCGCCCAGCACCCGGGCGCCACGCGCCGCCAGTTCGCTACCACGAGCGACGCCGGTTCCCAGCGTACGCAGTGGGTTCCAGCGGAGCGTGAGCACGGTCAGCCCGACCAGGAGTACGCCGAGCAGCAGGTACGCTCCCAGGAGCCCGAGTCCACTCCGGAGAGGCACACCCAGTACTGCGCCGAGCCACCCTCCCAGCGACGAGGCGGGACGGGCGACGCTCACCAACAAGGGCACGAGGAGCACGAGCCCCCCACTCAACGCCCCCACCCGCAGGGTCCACTCCCGTCCCAGCCATTCGCCGGCCCGCAGGCCCGCGACTCCGACGAGGATCGGGGCCAGGGGCGCCGCGATCCCGACCGCACCGAACAGCGCGCGCCGAAACACGGCACCCACGAATCCCACGACGTTGCCCGAGGGAAACCACTCGGCTCCACCGGCGCCGAGCCATGAGACCGGAAGGAGCGCCGCTCCCATGAAGAGCGCAAGCGCCAGCAAACCGACGCCCAGCAGATCCCGCTGCTGTTCGCGGGTGAGCAGGGGTTCAGACCCCTTTCGTCGCTTCTTACGAGCCATGACGCGCGCGCAGGACGCGGTCGTCGATCTCAGGCACCACCCGGTGGACATCGAGACGCGCGCACTCGACCACATCGGCGGCGAGACCCGCGGCGGCGAGGTCCGACCCGGCATCCGTCCCAGCCAGGAGGTCGGCACTCAGCACGAACGAATCGGTCAACGCCTCGGCGGCCCGCGCTCCGTCATCGAGCTCCAGCGGTTCGACCCCCGCCGCTCGCAGGCGACGCACGAGGTGACCGGCACAGAGCGCGTCTTCGAGCGCGAACGCACCCGAGCGTCCGGCGCAGACCACGACGAGTCTCGCCGCCCCCGCCACCGCGACGGTGACGGCACCCAGGTTTCCGAACGCACCGGCGAGAACCCGATCGGCTCCCTCGGTGGCGGAAAACCCCCGGGTACCATTCGTGGTGGTCATGATGAGCCGTTTTCCGCCCACCGCCTCGGGAGTGAACTCGGAGGGGGAATTGCCGAGATGATACCCTTCGATCTTCACCCCCCGTCGCTCACCGCACAGCAGTGTGTCGTCGCGCCCGATGGACTGCAGCAGCTTGATCGCCTCTTCGGTCGAGTCGGTGGGATAGATGCCTGCGGCACCCGAGGCCAGCGCGCGGACCATGCACGTCGTGGCTCGGATCACGTCGACCACCACCACCGTCGCACCCCCGAGGTCGGCTCCGGCAACGCTCTCGATGGTGAAACGCACCTCGATCCTCATTCGTGCACCGCCCGGTCCCGGCGTTCCATGAAGGACTCGATGAACGAGGTATCGATCCGGCCGGCGATGAATTCCGGATCGCGCACGATCTCTCCGAGAAAGTCGGTGGTGGTATGCACACCCTCGATGACGAGGTGCGAGAGCGCGTTGCGAGCACGCGAGATCGCCTCTTCGCGGGTGTTGCCGCTGACGATGAGTTTGGCGAGCAGCGAGTCGTAGAAGGGAGGTACCCGATAACCGGTGTAGACGTGTGTGTCGACCCTGACCCCCGGTCCGCCGGGAGGATGGTAGGTCGTGATCGTACCCGGCGAGGGGGCGAAGGCACGTTCTGGATTCTCGGCGTTGATCCGGAACTCGATGGCGTGGCCTCGCAGCTGCACGCCTTCGGGAAAGGTCAACGGCTCTCCGGCCGCCACCCGGATCTGCTCTTTCACCAGATCGAGCCCCGTGGTCACCTCGGTGACCGGATGCTCGACCTGGATGCGGGTGTTCATCTCGATGAAGTAGAACGACCCATCCTGATCGAGCAGGAATTCGACCGTGCCCGCACCGACATAGTCGATGGCCCGGGCCGCGGCCACGGCCACCTCGCCCATCTCGGCGCGAAGCTCGGGCGTGAGCGCCGGGGACGGCGCCTCTTCGATGAGTTTCTGGTGGCGCCGCTGCACCGAGCAGTCGCGCTCACCCAGGTGCATGACACGGCCATGGCGGTCGCCGAAGACCTGGAACTCCACATGTCGAGGGCGCAGGATGCACCGTTCCAGATACACACCGGAGTCGCCAAAGGCCGCCTGGGCCTCGTTCTGAGCGGCCCGGAGCATTCGCCCGAAGCTGCCTGCATCGGGAGCGATGCGCATGCCCTTGCCACCGCCTCCGGCCGACGCCTTGATCATGATCGGAAACCCGATTTCCACGGCGAGCTTCTCGGCCTCTTCCGGATCGGTGACCACTCCCTCGGAGCCGGGTACGGTCGGGACGCCGGCATCCATCATGGTCCGCCGTGCGGTCGCCTTGTCGCCCATGGCCCGGATCTGGTCCGGTGTGGGGCCGATGAAGACGAGATCGGAGCGCGCGCAGATCTCGCTGAATTCAGCGTTCTCCGCCAGAAACCCGTACCCGGGGTGGATCGCCTCGGCACCGGTGATCTCGGCCGCTGCGATGATGCGCGGCACGTTGAGGTAGCTCTCCCGACTGGGAGCCGGCCCGATGCACACGTCCTCGTCGGCGAAGCGCACATGGAGCGACTCGCGATCCGCCTCGGAGTATACGGCGACCGTCTTCACTCCGAGTTCGTGGCACGCCCGGATGATGCGCAGGGCGATCTCGCCCCGGTTCGCGATGAGTACCTTCTTGAACACGGATTCCTGCCTATCTACAGGGGCGTCCCGAGGTCACCGGGACCGGGCAGCTTCAGGACGGGCGCACGCGGAACAGCACCTGCCCGAACTCGACCGGCTCGGCGTTGTCGACGCAGATCTCGACGATCGTCCCCGACACCTCGGCCTCGAGCTCGTTCATGAGCTTCATGGCTTCGATGATGCACAGGGTATCGCCCGCCGAGACCGTCGACCCCACCTCGACGTACGAGGGTGCGTCCGGTGCCGGCGCCCTGTAGAAGGTGCCCACCATCGGCGAGGGCACATCGGTCAGATCCGAGGCCGGGGGCACCACCGCCGAGGCCGACATGGAACCGGGCGGCGGCGATTCGGGAGCGGCCTGAGGCACTCCCGGTGGGGGCGAGAACGCCGGGGCCGGACCGGACATCGCGAACCCTGTCGGAGTCTGCGACTGAGGCGGTGTCTTGCCGATCCGCACGCGGGTTCCACCCCGCTCGATCTCGATCGAGTCGATGCTGCTCTGGTCGATGGCCTGGATCAAGCGTTCGAGAAAGTCGAGGTCGATCATCCCGTCACCCGCGTGAGATATTTGTCTTCGGTGCGATCCACCTTCACCACATCGCCGATCTCGACGAACAACGGTACCTGGATCACCGCTCCCGTCTCGAGGGTGGCCGGCTTGGTCCCACCCTGGGCGGTGTCGCCTCGGACGCCCGGATCGGTATCGGCCACACTCAACTCGACGAACTGGGGCAGATCGACCGAAATCGTGGTCTCGTCGTGCACGAGCCCCTCGCATGCCATGTTTTCCTTCAGATACTGCAGTTGGTCCTCGCCGATCACCTCCTTCGCGATCGGGATCATCTCGAAGGTGTTGGCGTCCATGAAATAGTAGAGTTGCCCGTCGGTGTAGCTGTAGTTGACCGGCCGCCGCTCCAACCGCACGTCGGTCACCTTCTCACCCGCGCGGTAGGTCTTTTCGAGCACCGCACCCGACAGGACGTTCTTCAGTTTGGTCCGCACGAACGCCCCGCCCTTGCCGGGTTTCACGTGCTGGAAATAGGTGATCGTCCAGAGGTCTCCATCGATCTGGATGACCATGCCATTGCGGAAGTCGGCCGTGCTCGCCATGCGGTTCGGTTCGCCTCAGTCAGTGATCGCGTCGGACGGACGCGTCGTGTCTCGGAGGTGGGCCGCCAGGCCCCGTAGCCCGAGAAGATAGCTTCCGACGCCAAATCCATAAACCACACCCGTCGCGATGGACGACAACAGCGAATGGTGTCGGAAGGGCTCACGTGCGGCCGTGTTCGACAGATGGACCTCGACGAAGGGCCGTCCCGTGCCCGACAACGCGTCACGGAGCACGACCGAAGTATGCGTCAATCCGCCCGCATTGACCACGAAACCCTGGGTCCGTGGAGCCACCGCCGCCAGGTGGTCGAGGATCGCCCCCTCGTGGTTCGACTGGAACATATCGAGTTCGACATCGAGTTCATCGGCCAGACTCCAGAGCGCCGCCTCGACGGCCTCGAGCGAGGCGTGACCATAGATTTCGGGTTCACGTCGACCCAGGAGGTCGAGGTTGGGCCCATGCACCACCGAGATCCGAAGAGTCGCCGTCACGCGTCGCCGCCTTCCTGGCCGGTCTCTGCGCTGCCCCACGACAGCAGGCGCCCGAGGTAGCGACCGACCGTGTCGTCGGGCAGCCCCCCACTTCTCGCGGGCTCACCCACCGAGGCTCGATCGAGGCGCGTCGGACCTCCGGAGCCCGCGTCGAGTTCGGCCAGCCGGGACCGGAGTCCCGCGTCGTCGGGCGAACGGCGCACCAGCGCCCGATACACCTCGACCGCCTCGGCAATCAGCCCCTGGCGCGCGTAGAGCTCTCCCAGGGTGCGCGTCGGGAGGGCCGCTTCGGTATCCGGGGCCGGTGCCTGGCGCACCTGGTGCTCGAGGGCGGGTGCGACGGCGGGCTCGACTTCGGGTGCGAGGTCGGGTGCCTCGACGTCGGGCTCGGGGTGGGGTTCGACATCGGGCGCGAGGTCGGCGAGCTCCATGAGAAGTTCGTCCTCGTCGTCACCGGTATGCGACGCCGGAGTCCATCCGTCGGGCGCGAGACTCCAGGCGTCGACCACGACGTCGGTCTCGGCTTCGGCGACGGGTTCGGGTTCGGGAACGGGAGGCCCCTGAGCCTCGACGCCTCCTCCCGGGGCAAGCGACCCCACATCGGCGAGCGCGGCCATGAACGGGTCCTGGAGGTCGGGCTCGACGATCCCCTCGACCGATGTGGCTTCGGGGGCAGCCTCTCCCCCGACCACGTCGGCGACCTCCCCCGCGGCCTCGTCGGTGACCTCGCCCGCGAACTCGCCCGCGGCCTCGTCGGACTGGTAGAACGACTCGACCTCCCATTCGATGTCGAGCCCGCCGCCCGCCCAGGCCTCGTCGAGATCGGCCTCGGGAGGCTCGTCGAAGGGGCTCGCCATCCGGTCGCCACGAATCAACTCGTCTTCGGCATCGAGCGGTACGAACTCGGCCGCCTCGACCGGGTCAGCCGCCCGTTCGGGCTCGGAAGGCGCTGCCAGGGCCGCCGAAGGAGGCGCCATCGCCTGCCGATCGTCGGGCACATCCGGCCCTCGATCCTCGGTCGGGTCTCCGTCCGCCCCATGGTCGAGATCGGCGACGGACGCATCCTCCGGAGTGGGGACCATCTCGGGATCGGGCGCCGGGTCCGGAGCGAGGGCGGCAAGGTCGATCACCGTCTCGGAGGTCTCGTCGGGGAGCACCTCCCAATCCATGGGCGCCAACTCCACCGTTCCCACCATCTCCGGGTTCTCGGTTCCCACCATCTCCGGGTTCTCGGAATGGCGGGGCACACGATCCGGGGTCCCTTCCGAAGCGAGCCGTGGATCGAGCGCCAGCCCCCTCTCGAGCAAGGCCTGTCCCCCCTCCTGGTGCCCCCCGGCGAGCAGTAGACGCCCCAACCCCACCAGGGCGCGCGCATTGTCCCGATCGAGTTCGAGGACCTTGAGCAGAGCCTCCTCGGCTCCCCGGTCATCGGCCAGATCGCGACTCACCCATCCGGATACCAGATGCGCCGCGGCCAGGCGCGGATGTCGCGACAGTCCCTTCGCGAGTATGTCGCGGGCTCGCGAAGGATCGCCGGCGCGCCGATAGGCGTCGGCAAGGGGAACGAAGGCGCGGCCCTCGGGATCGAGGGGCGACCCGATCAGGGCGTGGAGATCGTGGATCTCCTGTTCGATGGAGGGAACCAACGGTGGCTCCGAAGTGGGGTCCGGGGATCGCCCCGCCGCACGCTGCGAGGGGAGGCGGAAGATAGGCCGCGCGCGGAAAGGGTGTCAACGAATCCACCTGGCGCGGAAGCCACGGTTCGGAAGACGGCTTGAGGGCATTCTCGGCCCCGATTACTATTCACGGTTCCGTACCCGCGGGGAGCGCCCCCGTATGGGGCCACGCGCGTGCACCGCACGCCATGCAGGTCGAAGCAGGCTCAGGAGACGCCACGTTATGATGCGCCAGATGCGGGAAAACACGAAGTGGATCATGCTCGTTACGGCAATGGCCTTCGTGGCACTCATGGTGTTCGAGTGGGGCATGGACATCACCGGCCGCAGCTCCGGCGGGGTCGGCGAGATCGGCCGGGTCAACGGCTCACCGGTCTACTACGACGAATACCTGGCCGTGTACCGCAATCTCTACGATCAGGTGCAGGCGAACCAGGAAGATGTCATCACCTCGCAGCAGGTCGCCGATCTCGAAGACGCGGCGTTCGACGAGATGGTCAATGCGATCCTGATCCGGCAGGAGCTGGCGCGTCGGGGCATCCAGGTGACGGACGACGAGGTCCGGCAGGCGGCCCAGTTCAACCCGCCGCCGGGATTCGCCCAGAACCCCGGATTCCTGACCGAGGGGCAGTTCGATTTCCAGAAGTACCAGCAATTCCTGGCCAATCAGGCCGACGAAGCGCTGCTGTTGCAGCTCGAAGCCTACTACCGCGACGTGATTCCGCGCGGCAAGCTGGTGCGCCAGATCTCGACGGGGATCTACCTCTCCGACAACCTGCTCTGGGAGCGTTGGCGTGACGACCACGAGACCGTCGAGATCCGCTACATCCCGCTCGATCCCGCGCAGCGGATTCCCGACGCTGAAATCGAGATCTCCGACGCCGACATCGAGCGCTACTACCGCGATCACCAGGACGACTTCGAGCAGCCCCTGAAGGGTCGCGTACGGAGCGTGGTGATCCCCAAGGCACTGACCGGCGCCGACAGCGCCTGGGTGCGGTCCCAGGCCAACCAGATCCGCCAGTCGATCATCGACGGCGAAGACTTCGGAGAGGCGGCCCGACTCGAATCCGCGGACCAGACGTCGGCGGTCAATGGGGGTGACCTGGGTGTCTTCGCCAAGGACCGCATGGTGGCCCCATTCGATTCCGCCGTCTTCAGTGGACGTGTGGGCACCGTGCTCGAGCCCGTGAAGACCTCGTTCGGATACCACGTGATCCGCATCGACGAAAGGTGGGGGCAGGACAGCGCGAGCGCCTCGCATATCCTGATCCCCTTCGAACGCTCGGACTCGGCCGAAATCGCGCTGTTGACGCTGGCCGACTCGTTGGAAACGCTGGGCGAGGCCATGCCACTCGCCGACGCCGCGGCCCAGGTGGGACTGCCGAGCCAGGAATCGACGATCAGCACCGACTTTTCGATTCTGGCCGGAGCGGGCCAGATCGGCGAAGGTGTGGACTGGGCCTTCGAGGAAGCATCGCCCGGAGATGTGAGCCCGGTATTCGAGACGGCGCAGGCGTTCTACATGATCGAACTCCTGTCGACGACCCCTGCCGGTGTGCTCCCCCTGGACGAAGCCCGCCCGACCATCCAGCAGGTGCTGCTGTTCGAGCGCAAGATGGCCCGGGCGCGCGAGACGGGAGCCCGCCTCGTCGAACGCATCCGCGCGGGCGAGCCCCTTCCCAACGTCGCCGCGTCGGCGGGCCTCGAGGTGCGGTCCGCCGGGCCCTTCACCCGCAATGCCTTCATACCCGACCTCGGGCGGTACAACGCGGCGATCGGAGCCGCCTTCGGCCTCGAAGTGGGCGAAGTGAGCGACGTGGTCGAGTCGCCGTCGAATGCCTTCGTGATCGAGTTGCTCAACCGCACACCCGCCGACAGCACCGAGTGGCTGGCGCAACGCGAGTCGCAGCGCCAACAGCTGCGGAGTCAGATCGAGCAACAGCGGATCCAGGAATGGCTCGAGAGCCTGCGTGCTGCCGCGCGTATCATCGATCGCCGAGCCGAGGTGCTCCAGCCGGTCGAAGACGACGCCACCGTGCCGAGAGGTGGGGGGCCGTTCGGGTTCTGAGCACGGCGTAGTGCGCGTCCGAGCCGGGCCCTGAGGCGCTGGCGCAGGAGCGCCGCCTCGTTCATCCGCCGCACCCGCATCAGCGGTTGGCCGAAGGCACGGTCCGCGGCAGCGTCCGCGGCCCGGTTGCCCGCGTCCATGTAGCCGTACCGCGCCACCAGCCTGGTCTTCGCTCGCCCTCTACCGGGAGCGGGAAGACCGAACCGCGCACCCTCCGGTGTCGCGACCGATGCGGCCGCTCCATCGCGCCGGACCATGGTCCATGGCCTTCAGGCGAGGATCACGCCCCGATCGCGGGCACGCGCCGCTATGGTCCAGGACCTTCAGGGCGAGGGTCACGCCCCGATCGCGGCTACGCGCCGCCATGGTCCATCTGCTTCGACTCTGCGCGTCTCACTCATCGTCTGTCTTCTCCTGCTGTACAGCACGCCGCCATGGTCCGCCTGCTTCGACTCTGCGCGGGACCCGCGGCTTGATTTCCCCTCGACTATTTGTCATGATTTTTTTCATGACAATGAATCGTGGTGGCCGACACCCATCCCTCACGCATGAGCGTTGCATGTGATCCACACCCTCGCCGCCGGCCTGATCGCCTTCGCCGCGCTGGGCGCGCCGCTCCCATCCGGACCCGCGCAGCTTCCTCCGGGGACCGCCATCGAATGGATCGACGATGCGGTCGAGGGCCTCCGAGCCCTGTCCACGATGCCGCCGGAGGACGCGGCCGCTCGGGTGGTCGACCTCTATGTGGGTCGACAGGAGTACCTGGAACTCCTCTACGCCCGCGGTGGGCTGGTGACGGGCGATCGCCATCCCCGGCTCGACGACCAGGTGCGCGCCGCAGAGGTCGCCTTTCACGAGCTCATGGCCGCGACCCGCGACGAGTCGGCGGCCGACGAGCGCGCGATCACGGAAGCGGTAGACCGAGCCATCGCACACCTGCTCGCCGTTCGAGCCTCGATCCTCGATCAGGAGTTGCCGGTCCGCCCCACCCTCCCTGAAGACCTCCTGACCGCAGCCGATCGCCAGACACCGAAGGCCGGTGCCCCGGATGACGACGGCGCCGGTACCCCCGAGATCCGTGCGATCCTCGAGGCCTTCGCCCGCGCCGATTCCGCATACGCAGGCGGCCGTCACACCGAAGCTCTCGGCTTGATCCAATCCGCCTATCTCGATCGGTACGAGCCCCTCGAAGCCCGCCTGCCGAGCGACCTGGTGCGCCGAACCGAACGACTCGTACACCTCTCCCTCCGCCCCGCCCTCCAGAAGGCGGGGACGGGCGCTGATGTGCACCGGATCATCGGAGAGGCACGGACCCTCCTGCTCGAGGCCGACCGCGCCCTCGCGCGACCGACTTCGCGGATGGCGGGATTCGGTCAGGGGTTCGTCATCATCCTCCGCGAAGGATTCGAGGCCGTCCTCCTGCTCAGCATCCTGCTCGCCGGACTCGATCGACTGGGCGCCGGACGTCGCCTCCGCACGGGCCTCGGGGTGGGCGCCGCGTCCGCCGTCGTCGTCAGCATCATGGCATGGTTCGTCGTCGACCGGTTCGTCGCCGGCTTCGGCATGGAACGCGAACTGATCGAGGGCGGGGTGACGTTGTTGGCCGCAGCGGTCCTGGTGCTGGTCTGCAACTGGCTCTTTCGCAGAACCTACGTCGACGAATGGAAGGCCTATCTCGAGCGAAACCTCGCCCGGGCCTCGCAGACCGGATCGGTGGTCGTGGTGTCCGGGCTCGCCTTCACCGTGGTCTTCCGGGAAGGGTTGGAAACGGTCCTCTTCTACCAGGCCCTCGTGCTGAATTCGGCTCCCGGCCCGGTCCTCCTCGGGCTTGCCACAGGGTTGGTGGTCGTAGCCGCTCTCGGGGTGGCCCTCCTCCGGGTCGGCCGGAGGCTACCCGTACGGCAGCTCTTCACCTGGACCAACTGGGCGCTCGTCGGGCTTGCCTTCATCCTGGTCGGCAAGGGAATCTACAGTCTGGGCGAGGCGGGCGCGTTCACCCTCCACCCCATTCCGTGGCTCCGTCAGGCGGTGGAGTTCACCGGGCTCACCGGGCTGCTGGGCATCCACCCCACCATCCAGACCCTCTCCGGACAGGGCCTTCTGATGACGGTGCTGGTGGTCACCTTCCTGCTGGCGCGGCGCAAGGGCGCCATGGTCACACTAGGCGACGCTGGCGCACCCAGCAGATGACCGGCCTTCACCGCTCCCTCCACCAGACCAGGTGTGGGGGACTACCCCAGCGCTGAACCGCCCGGGTGGTGAGCACGGGAAAGACGCCTTGCACCGCTCCGATCTCACCCGAAGGCCGACCCAACACCACCCTTCCGATGCCCGCCTCGCGGATCGCGAACCCGCATAGGATGCAGGGCTCGGCCGTCGAGTAGACGGTCGCCCCGGCGAGCGAGTCGTATCCGCAGGCCAGGGCCGCCTCGACGGCCAGGAATTCGGCGTGAGCCAACGAGCGCTGGCCACGCCGCACCTTCTCTTCCGCTTCAGCGATGATCCGGCCATCGACCACGATGACGCACCCGACGGGCACGTGCCCCATGCGCTCGGCGCTGCGGGCGAGTTCGCCTGCCCGGCGCATCCAGCGGGCGTCCTCACGGATTCTCGCGACCGCAGACTCGGCCGGGGGGGTCACCCCGGCCGGCTCGGCACGGTTTTCCTCCACACCCCGCTCGGACGAGGAATCCGGTGTGGACGCGGCCACAAATCCCAGAGGGCTTTGGTCTACCCGTTGTCGTGGGTGCTCAGCCGACGGGGTTCGCCATCGGCCATCCGGTCCTGCCCCGCTTCGCTGCCCGCGGCACGATCAGGACGTGCGCCCGGGCCGCTGACCGGCGGCGAGTGGATGCTCTTCCGCTCGTCGGGCATCTTGATCTCGTTTTCGATGTCGCGGATCGAGCTCTTGAACTCCCGAATTCCCTTGCCGAGTGACGACCCGATTTCCGGCAGTCGCTTGGCACCGAACAACAGCAATACCATCAAGAAGATCAGGAGGATCTCCCACATTCCGAGTCCACCGATACCCATGGTCCGTCTCCGTGATGTCAGATCCAGGATCGGGCGACGAGCGCCACGATGAAGATGCCGACGAGTGTCAGAACGTTGAGATACACCGAAACCGGCCCGAGGGTGAAGGCCGTGGCGACCAGATCCATCGAAAACGGCCCGATCGACGCGGCGACCGCCGTCGTGAGGAAGGTTCTCGCCGCGCTATCCGGGAGGAACATCTCTGCGAGTTGAGTGAACAGCCCTCCCAGGAAGAATCCCAGAATCAGCGTCCAGAAGAGGCGACTGGTCCCGCGGCGACGCGTGTCGGCAAGCACGGTTCAACGGCTCCGATGGGTGGCATAGGCCACGCAGGCCACCAGGCTCTCGCGCGCATCACCGGCGGCCACCCCGATGAGCGCCTCTTCGGCCGCCGTCGCATACCGTGCCGCCTTCTGGCGGGCGTATTCGAGCCCACCGCGTTCCTCGACGATACCCATCACCCGGGCGATCTGGGTGTCGTCGGGCTCTCGCTCGCCCTGGAAGAGCATGCGGATCTCTCCGAGTTCGGCCGGCGTCGAGCCACGGATCGCCCACACCAACGGCAGCGTGACCTTTCGCTCACGCAGGTCGTGACCTGTGGGCTTACCGGTCTCGGCCTCGGTCCCGGTGTAGTCGAGCAGGTCATCGGCAATCTGAAATGCCATCCCCAGGTTGTGCCCATAGCGCGCCAGGGGTGAGCGAGCCGACGACATTCCCACCAACGCACCCAGCTCACATGCAGCGGCCATGAGTGACGCGGTCTTCGCCGCGATGAGGCGGTCGTAGTCGGCCTCGGAGAAGTCGAGCGCATCGTACGAGGTGAGCTGGCGCATCTCCCCGACGCTCATTTCGTTCGCCGCCCGTCCCATGATCCGCACCGCATCCATCAAACCCACATCGGCGAGTTCGATCATGGCCCTCGAGTAGAGGTAATCACCCATGATGATCGCCACCTGGTGGGTCCAGAGGGCGTTCACGGTGGGCTGCCCCCGCCGCAGCACGGAGTGATCGACCGCGTCGTCGTGGACGAGCGTCGCGAGATGCACGAGCTCGACGACTGCAGCCAGGCGAACGGCCCGTGGGTCGGGATGCCCACCCACATGGTTGGCCAGCAGCGTGAGCATCGGACGAAAGAGCTTGCCGCGCACCATGAGCAGGTAGTCGTTGACCTCGGCGATCTTGCCGAAGTCGGACAGGACGATGCGCCGGATCTCGGCCATCACCCGATCCAGGCCTTCGCCCAGCGGCTCCTGGAGGGCTTCCAGTACCGGCAAGCCGACCATCGATCCCGTAGCGGATTCCGAACTGATGGTCACGAAATGTCAGGGACTCGGGTGCGCGCGCGACTGTCGACGCTTCATCGGAGCGCCCGCAGCCGCTCTGTCACGTCGGCGAAATTGATGTCGAGTGAGAAGACGCGTTCGTAGAACTCCCGGGCCTGCTCCTTGTTCCCAACCACCTCGTACGCACGGCCCAGATAGTAGTAGATCCCCAGAAGCTCGTCCTCCACTTCGTACGGAGCCTCGAGGGCGCGACCCAGCACACGTACGGCGGTCTCCGGGGTGCCGCGATCGAGAAAGGTCTGCCCGAGCATCTCGTAGGTGGGCAGGTGGTCGGGAGAGGCGCGCAGCGCCGCCTGGAACTCCTCGACGGCTTCGTCGAGGAGGCCCATCTCCTTGTAGGCCGTCCCGAGGTCGTGGTGAGCCTTGACGTCGGAGGCGTCCACATTCTCGGCAACCTTCGCCTTGAACTGGGTCAGCATCTTCGCGAAGTCGGCCTGCTCGTCACCGGAGGGCTCCTCGTAGGCGACCACGAACCGCGTGTTCTTCTCTTCGACGTCACCGAGAATCAAGGCGCCCAGATCGACGTAGTCTTCATTCGATGCGACCTCCTGGACCTGTCGTTCGCCTCCGGGCGAGGACTCCAACCCGGATCGAGCCGCCTCGTGTCCGGGGTCGAGCTGCAACGCCTGCTGGAAGACCGCTCGGGCACGAGCCTCGGCTCCGGACCGGCGCAGCGCCTCGGCGAGTCCGACGTACGCCTCAGCCAGTTCACCTTCGTCACCGCCGCGGTGCGCCATCTCGACGGCCCGTTGCCGGAGGTCGAGGTCGTCGGGCGATTCGGCGAGCCGGCGAGCCAGAACATCGGCCGACATCTCGTCGTCCTGGTCGCCGCGCGTGTCTTCCATCGCCTCGGCCACTGCCTCACCGCCATCGGACGGATCGTCCACCCCGGCCAGCGCCGCCTCCAGTGCCGCTGCACCCGCCTCCATCAGCCCCTCCCGGGCGGCGGCGTCGGGCACATGGATGTACGGCAGGTCGATGGCCAGTTCGGGGTCATCGTCGTCGTCTTCGCCGAGGGTGTCGTCGTCGAAACGGAACGACGGAAGAGCGTCGGCCTCACCTTCGGCAAAGGGGTCTTCCGGTCCGTCGGCCTCGCCGCCCTCGTCCATCACCTCGAGGCCCTCGAGCGGATTGGACGCGACGTCGACCGGCTCGAACTGACTGACGTCGGGGCCGATCGCCGCAATGGCGTCGTCCATGGTCGGCTCGTCGGCCGTCCCATCGCCGAATTCGGCCACCCGAAGATCGAGCCCGGTCACCTCCGATGCCGCGCCTTCCTTGTCGTCATCGTCGACCGGGGCGGGGGCGTCGTCGAGTGCAGGAGCGTCGTCGAGTGCGGGAGCGTCGTCGACCACCGGGGCGTCGTCGGGAGCCGGTGTATCGCGGTAGTCCCAGGTCTCGCCCGAGGTCTCGGTGACTTCGAAGGCACCCGGCACGGCGTGGAGGTGCTCGAGGGCGTCGGTGGCCGATGAGTCGGTGTCGGCAACGGCGTCGGCGTCGGCAAGGACGTAGCCCGAGACCGGCGCCTCGGTCTCGCCCTCGTCGAACGGATGGACCGCGGTGAGGGCGGTCGCCTCGAACTGAAGGTCCTCGACCGCATCGGGCTCCACCGGGGCCTCGACCGTCAGTTCGGCGAGATCGATCTCGGGCCGCAGTTCGACCAGGCGAGCAGCAAAGACCTCGACCTCTTCGTCCAGCCCCTGCCGCAGCGCCGATCGATATCCTTCGGCCAGCTGGTCGATGGCTTCGACGGTGCGGTCGTGTTGCTGAAAGTGACCCGCGATGGCGAGGCGGATCTCGGTGTCGTCGGGTGCCGCGTCGGCAAATTCGACCAGCGCCCGCAACGCCTCGTCGAGCTCACCGGCCGCCTGCATCCGCTCGGCATAGGTCAGGAAGTGGGTCCGCGCGTCGACCAGAAAGCCCTGGAGAGCACGAATCTGCCCCATGCGCAGGAACACCCGATGCCGTCGGGGCACATTGCGCAGGATCTTCTTGCAGACGGCGATCGCGTTGTTCGGAAGCTCGGCTTCGACATAGAGATCGACCGCCTGCTCGAACGCCTCGACCGCAGGCTCCGTATCGCCGACCCGGATATACAGGTCGCCGACCCGATTGTGCAGCCCGATGTCGGCGGCGTCTTCCTCGGCCAGGCGCGAAATCGCCTTCTGGTAGAGGTCGAGCGCCTTCCGCCACTCCTCCTTCTGCTCGTGGCGGCGCGCTTGCTCCTTCAGTCCTTCGATGATGCTGCTCATGCGGAATCGCCCGGGATCGGCGTTGCGGTCGATGAGAGGGCCAGGCGCTCAGCGGCCGCTCGTACATGGGATGGGGCCCCGGATCCGGTTCTCCGGATCCAGGAAATCAGCGTTTCAAGGTCGCTCGACCCCCGTCGGGCCACGTGGCGTGCGAGCCGGGCCGACAGGAGGCGCCCGGGATCCGCACCTGAAAGACGTAATCTGTTGGCGGCGGTTCGGAACACAAGGGCATCGGGGATCATCCCGATCACCTCGGTCGCCGAAACCCGGCCCCCGAGGTCGGCCAACGCGGCTTCGGCGGCGGCAAAGATGGGTTCGGGATCATGGTGCTCGACATCTTCGAGGTTCATGGACAACTGCAGGGCTCCGGCCCGCTCCAGATACAGGGCCAGCGCGCGCAACCCGGCGAAACCATCATTGGACTCCCGCAATCGGCGTGCAATGGTCCGCAGTTGATCGAGCGACACGCCCTCGACGGTCAGGTTCCACGCCAGGAGGAGCGGTCGCGCGCCCACGCAGGTGACGCCTCCGGTGGGATGCGCATTCTGGCGGCCCGCATCGAAGTCGGGGCGTCGATCGGCCGGAAAGGTCGACGCCAACGCCTCGAACCCCCCTCGGCGCAGGTCGGAGAGACGCCGGCCGGGCGCTGCGGCGCCATACAGGTAGACCGGCACTCCCATTCCGGCGATGGCGCCGGCCACCCTCCGGGCACTGGCGATCGCTTCGTCCATCGGGGTGCCCAGCAGCGGCACCAGCGGCGCGACGTCGAGTGCGCCGACCCGGGGATGGGCCCCCGAGTGACGGCGCAGGTCGATGCGCTGGAGCGCCACCCGGGCGCCCGCAACCAGGGCCGACTCCACCTCGGGCGGGGTGCCGACCACGGTCACGACCGAGCGATGGTGGTCGGCGTCGAGCGACGCGTCGAGGACCTCGACTCCGGCGCGCTCCATCTCGGCGGTCGCTTCGCGGAGGAACCCGGCGTCCCTCCCCTCGCTGAAGTTCGGAACCGCTTCCAGGACTGGGATCATTCAACAAACATATCACCGACCCACCGACCCAGCCCAAGGAAACGGCCCCGGAGGAGAGTTCCCCCCGGGGCCGTAAACCTCTCCCGCGCGTTCTCCTCAGCAACAGAGCTCCATCAACGCACCCGGATCGGGCCCGTCGCCGCAGGGGCCAGATTCGGATTCCCGACCTGGGTCTGGTAGGCCCAGTCGAAGACCATCAGGGGGTCGCCCGCCTGGTCGAAGCCCAGGATCGACACCCGTACCGA
>CAZFRU010000016.1:72840-88808 GCA_964521385.1 uncultured Gemmatimonadaceae bacterium
CGTACCGAAGCATACCGCACGCCACCGGGAGCGGGAATCCGGAGCGCATAGGTCGTCTGCGGGAACAACCCCACATCGCCCGACTGGTACCCTGACGAGGGCGCCACGTCGAGGGAGACGCAGGTCGCGTCCGCAGCCGGACCACACTTCAGGGCGGTGGTCTCGAAGCCGCTCGGGTACACCGTGACCCCCGCCCCCGGTACCAGCCACCAACCCTCACTGTCGGTCTCCAGCCGGAAGTGGCGCGCAGAGCTGCTGCCGTCGACCACCGGATTCGACGCCTCGGAGTCCTGGAAGACGAATCCCGACAACGCGGGCTGGGCGAAGTGGTCGTAGAGCACCTCGCCGTGGAAGTCGGGGCGAGGCGTGCCCTCGGCGGTAGCACTCCCCTGGCTCTCGTGCCCCTGATCATCGACCGCACTCACGAAGTACGAGTAGGTCACGCCATTGCCGGCGAGAAGATCGATGAAGCCCTCGGAGTCCGTCTCTCCCAGCAGAAAACTCGTGCCCTGGTCGAAGAGGTAGACCCGATAGAAGGAGAAGTCGTCAGCCGATCGTGAGCCCGAGCCCCAGTACACGAAGTTGGCGTTGTCGAGCGCCACGACTCCGATGGAACCCGGGACCGGTGGAGGGGACATCTGGGGCACATCGACTCGAATCGCCTCGGACGAAGCCGTTTCGTAGCCTGCGCCGTCGACCGCCGCCACGTAGTAGTCATAGCTCTGTCCGGCGAGGATGTTGATGTCGGCATACGAGCAGAACCCGCTGGAGCAGCTCGTCACCTCGGCGATGAGAAAGTAGTCCCGGTCGCTGGCTCGCTTGCCATAGACCCGAAACGCTTCGCCATCCCACCCGGGTCCCAGCTCCCACGATACCGTGACCGCGCCGGCGTAGTACGAAACGGCGAGGTTGCGGGGCGCTGCCGGCCCGTCACCACCCGGTGCGACGAAGTAGTCCTCCTCGCACCCCACCAGAGCCAGACCGATCAACAGGCTCCCCCACGACCGTCGACGCATGATTCCTCCTCGAGAACGCTCCATGACGGCTCCCCCCCATGCACGGGTCGTACCACGGTGCCCAGGGGCGAGAAATGGCGGCTCTACGTACGGGATCCTCGAAGCCTGTCCTCTCCATGGGACAGGGCACCGGCGCCGAGGCGACAGCGTTTCGGACTCAGCGAGGGGTCAATTTCCCGACCGGAGCGTGCGGATCTCGGCGGCGAGACGCGGCACGATCTCGAAGAGATCACCCACGATGCCGTAGTCTACGACCCCGAAGATGGGGGCATCACGATCCTTGTTGACGGCAACGATCGTCCCGGAGGTGCGCATGCCGGCCAGATGCTGGATCGCACCCGAGATTCCGACGGCAAAGTACAGCTTCGGGGCCACCGTCTTGCCCGTCTGCCCCACCTGTTCGCCATGGGGCCGCCAGCCGGCGTCGACCACCGCACGGGACGCTCCGAGTGCCGTACGATCGGTTCCCAGCGCGTCCCGGAGCTCTTCCAGGAGTCCCCAATGCTCGGGTCCCTTCATGCCCCGCCCACCCGACACGACCACCGTGGCCTCGCTCACATCGAGCGCGCCCGCTCCCGCGGCCTCGAAACCGACCACTCGGGCCCCCCAACTGGAGGCATCGACGTCGACGGCGACCGGCTCGACCGTGCCCGTGGCCCCGTATTCGCCCACCGGGAACACATTGGGTCGCAGCGACGCCACCATGGGGGTCGCCTCCAGCCGCAGCCGCGCAAACGCCTTTCCCGAGTAGACCGGACGCCGAAAGACCACCCCACCCTCACCCGACGCGTCGATCTCCGTCACATCCGATGCCATGGGGACATCGAGCAGAGCCGCCACGCGGGGGGCCAGATCCTTGCCCACCGAGGTGGCCGGAAAGAGGACGACGCCGTACCCTCCGGCACGGACCGTCTCGGCCACGATTCCGGCGTAGGCTTCAGGCGCGTAGGCGGCCAGGTCTGCATGCGCCGCCACCTTGATCCGCTCCGCACCGGCCCCACCGAGCGCTTCGACGGCGCCGGCCAGCCCTTCACCTCCGATGGCCAGCGCGTGTGCTTCGCATCCGAGCTGCGAGGCAATGCGTGCCGCCGTCGACACGACTTCCAGGGTGGTGCCCCGCACCACCCCATCCCGCTGCTCGGCAATCGCAAGAACGTCGCCCATGGAGTTCTCCATCAGAGGACCTTGGCTTCTTCTCTCAGGAGGCGCACCAACTCTGCTGCGGCCTCACCACCCTCGCCCACGATACGGCCCTCGGGCCGGGTCGGGGGCAACTCCAACGCCTCGACCGTGACCCTCGACTCAGGCAGTTGAGCGGCCTTCTGCTCGAGGGGTTTGCGCTTCGCGGCCATGATCCCCTTCAGAGACGCATAGCGCGGCTCGAACGAGCCCTTGGTGATGGTCAGCACAGCGGGCAGTCCCACCTCGACGATCTCCGTGCCCCCCTCGACCTCTCGACGGCAGCGTACCACCTCGCCGTCGACCTCGAAGGAGCCCACTGCGGTCACACATGGACGCCCGAGCAGGGTGGCCACCATGGGACCGACCTGCTGCTGATCGTCGTCGGCGGCTTTGACGCCGAAGAGGCAGAGGGACGCGTCGTGTGTGCCGAGTTCGTCGGCCAGGGCGCGCGCCGTGGCGAGCGCATCCATCCCGACCTCGCCCTCGAGCAACACCGCCTTGTCGGCACCCATGGCGAGGGCGCTGCGCAGCTGCTCGGCAGCCGCAGGCGCACCCAGGCTCACCACCGTCACCTCGCCGTCACCCGCCCCCTCCTTCGTGCGCAGGGCGGCCTCGACCGCGATCTCGTCGTAGGGGCTGACGATGGCCTTGACCCCTGCCGGGTCGATCGACACGCCGTCGCTGCCGATACGTACACGGGTCTCGGTGTCGGGCGTGCGCTTGACGCACACGGTGATATTCAAGATATGGCTCCCTGCCTCGAATTCAGATCGTTCAAAGACGTGGAAAAGCTAGCGGACCGATCACCCCGGTTCAACCGATCATGGGGGCGCTCGGAGCGGTCCGACGAGTCGGGCCGAGCCCTACAGCGTCGCCCCGACCAGCGCAAAGGCAACGGTGGCGATGGCACCCCCCAGCAGGGCATACGGCAGCTGGGTTCGAACGTGGTCGATATGGTCGGTCGCCGCCGCCATGGACGCGATCATCGTGGTGTCGGAAATCGGCGAGCAGTGATCGCCGAAGATCCCGCCCGAGAGCGACGCGGCGACGAAGGGTGCCAGGGGCAATCCCAGGGCTTCGGCCGCCGGTACCGCGATGGGCAACATGATCCCGAAGGTGCCCCAACTCGTACCCGTCGAAAAGGCGATCCCCGCGGCTACCAGAAACACCAACGGCAGGAAGACCACCGGCGGCAGTACGCCCGCGGTCACCTGCGCCACATAGGGGCCGGTTCCCAACGCCGTCGCGACGTCCTTGATCCCGAGCGAAAGGAGCAGGATCAACGCCAGCGGCACGAGCCCGCCCGCACCCTTCAGTCCGGTTCGCACCAACGCGTCGACGGTGACGAGCCTCTGTGCGCGCAGCAGGACCCAGGCCGCTGCCAGACCCAGGAGCACCGCCCACAGCACCGAGGTCGAACCGTCGCCCTCCGACATCACCCCATTGCCGGTGATCCAGAGACCGAGCGGCATCGAAAACACCATCACCCCGATGGGCACCACCATGTTGACGGCGCGGGGCACGATCCCCGGCGCCAGCTTGGGCGAGAGAACCGCCTCGTCGATCAGGGGGGTGGCGTCGGGCCAGAGGAGCACGCCGCCCCGGCTCCGCTCCTCCGCCTTCTTCATCGGCCCGATGCTCCATCCGGACCATGCGACCCAGAGGGCGATCAACACGGCCGCGATCGCGTAGAAATTGAGGAAGATCGACTCGATGAACACGGACAGCGCATCTTCGACTCCCAGGCCGGAGAGGATGCCCAGGTTGTAGGCCCCCCAGGCGTTGAGGGGAATCAGGATGCAGATGGGTGCCGAGGTCGAGTCGATGAGGTACGCGAGCTTTTCGCGCGACACACCGTAGCGGTCGATGAGCGGACGGGCGACGGAGCCTGCCACGAGCACGGTGATGTTGGACTCGATGAAGATGATCACGCCCGTGGTCCACGCCAGCATGCGCGCACCGCGGCCGGTTCTCACCCGATCCTTCGACTCCAACCACTGGATGAAGCCCTGGACTCCCCCCGACGACTCGATGGTCGCGATGAGGGCACCGATGACCAGGGTGAAGAGCAGGACCCGGGTCTCGCCTGGATCGACGAAGACATCGACCAGCCCGTCGATCGACGCCGCCAGTCCAGTGAGCGGATTCCATCCGCTCATGATGGTCCACCCCAGCCAGATGCCCCCGGCCAGTGACAGGTAGACCTGGCGAGTGGCGATGGCCAGGACGATGGCCAGCACCGGAGGGAGCAGCGAGATCCAGGTCGGGTCGCTCATGGACAGGGCATCTTCGGGAGGCGAGACGACGGAGTCACGAGGTCACCCGGTGCGACCACCACCTCCGCGGCTCCGCCGGGGGCGACGGCCACGCCGCCCCGCTGCGGTCTTGTCGGAGTTGTCGGCCTCGGACGAACTCGCCCTGCGGGCAAAGTCCTCGGCCCAGGCCTCGAGAAGCGCTTCGGCGCGACCCGCAGGCACCACCGCCCGCACCCGCTCGGGATCGGAGTGGAGCGTCGCGAACAGCTCCTCACCGAAACTCTCGACCAACGCCTCGGCGGTCTTCATGCCGACCCCGCGGTACGAGTTCGAGAGGTATCGCAACTGCGCCTCGGCGTCGGTGGGCAGGCCGAGGGCGTTGATGTCGACCGGTGCGTCGACGTCGGGTGCCGACGCCTGCTCGGACTCGGTCGAGTGCGGCGAGGTGGGCGCGGGCGAGGCGCCCCCCGCCTGCCCCGGCAGAAGAGGAGGCGGTGCGTCTTCGGTACCTCGCCGCCGCGTCGTGCCACCCCTCGGTCCCAGCCTGCGGCCCGGGGCATCGGGATCGACGACGTCTTCCGGACGCAGTTCACGGACCACGGGACCGGACACTTCGGCGACCGACGCAGACGACTCGACCGGCCGGGTCGCTGTCGAGTCGTCCGTCGGCGCTGTCGAGTCGTCCGTCACCGGGACCTCGCCCACGCTGGAGGCCTTGTCCGAAGCCTCGGGTGCGTCGGGGACGGCGGGTGCGTCGGGGACGGCGGGTGCGTCGGCACCAGCAGCCTGAGTGGCCTTGTCGGCGGCCGCCTCGGCATCCGGGCGCAGGCTCACCTCGTAGTTGCCGCCGTCCTGCTTGTGGAACTCGATGATGCCCTGATCATCCGCCTGGCGCAGGAAGCGGCTGAACTTCGGAAAACCGAGTTCGGATTCGTCGAAATCGGCCTGGATATCGAGCATCTTCCGCTTCACATCGGAGTCGCGCACCGGATCACGCCCATCGTCCCGCAGCGTCTCGAGCGCACGGATCAGGAGTGCGTAGGCCGTTCGCAGCGGCGAAGCGCCCTCGGCCACGACCGGCGGTGTGCGAGTGGGCTCGGGAGCCGCTTCGGAAGCCGCCTCGCGAGCTGATTGGCGGTTCTCGTCCCTGCTCCGCCCCGAGGAGCGATCGCGACGCGGACGGTCCTTGCGGTCGTTGCGCGTGCGACCTCCGCCATTGCCACTACCACTGCCGCCCCCCTTGCCGGAGGGTGGTGCCACCTCGTACTGCCCGTTCTCCATCTTGCGGATCACGACGAGTTTCTTCGATGCAGCTTCGGTCAGGAATCGGCTGAACTTGCTGAACCCGAACGAGCCTTCGTCGAAGGTCGAATCAAGCTCCATCATGACCTGCTTCAGACGGTCGGAGCGCATGACGTCGTCACGGTCGGCCATGCGCTTGATGGCCTGATCGACCAGCACCCACGGATCGGCCGACTTCTCGTCTCCACCCGTGGTCTTGGTGAGCCCCGTGAGGTTGGTGTACGAGTAGTACTCGTCGCAGTTCTGCACGAGAATGTCGGAGCTGGACTCCTGGATTCCGACCCCGATCACGTACTTGCCGTACTCCTTGAGCTTCAGTACGCAGCTCGAGAAGTCGCTGTCGCCCGTGAGCAGGATGAAGGTGCCGATCTCGGGACGTACGAAGACGAGTTCGACCGCATCGATCGCCATCCGGATGTCGGTGGCGTTCTTCTTCGACGACCCGTAGGCCGGTGCGAAGATGAGATCGATGGAGTTCTCGGAGAGGGGAACGATGTACTGGGGGTACCGGCGCCAGTCGGCATAGGCACGTTGGACCGTGACCTTGCCTTTGATGATGTCGGATTCGAGCAGTTTACGGAGATCTCGGGAGAGATCGCTCCGCATCCCCATGGTGACGTTGTCGAAGTCGATGAGGAGGGCCGCGTTGGGCGCGGCGGGGGGCGCAATCGACGCATAGGCGTCGCCCCGATGGGGGGCCCGCGTGAAGGGCAGACTCATACCAGTTTTCTCACAGCAATTGGGATGACCGTTGCCGAGAGACCTCCCCTACCCCTCCCCGGCTCCTGAGGGGACGGCTGTCCCCCGACAGAGCGGGGCCGGGCGCGGGGAAGTCCGGAGCGTCCGCCGATTTCGACGGACCTCCGCACACCCGGACCTCGCAAGGCCGGGGCGCGCGCACGACGCTTCTTGGTTCCTGGGATCTCTATGCGATTCCCGGGTCGGCCAGCACGGTGGAGTTCTGGATCCATCGGACCAGTTCCACTCGCCGAACCTCGCCACTCGTCGTCCGGGGGAACCGGTCCAGGAGCCGGACCCGGTCGGGCACCTTGTCGTCCGAGAGGGTTCCGCGACACCAGTCGCGAAGATCCTCCTCGTCGACGATGGCCCCTTCGACGGGAATCACACATGCGCAGATGGCCTCGCCCAGAACCGGGTCCGGAACGCCGACCACCGTGGCTTCGAGGACCGCCGGGTGGACGCGAATGCGATCCTCGACCTCCCGGGGGTACACGTTGAAGCCAGATCGAATGATAACCTCCTTGCGCCGTCCCACCAAATGGACATATCCGTCGTCATCGACCATCCCGAGGTCACCGGTGAGGAAGAACCCATCGTCGTCCATATGCTCCCGGGTGCCCCGCGGCTCGCGGTAGTATCCCGACATCACTCCGGGACCCGAGACCGCGATGTCACCGATGCTCTCGACCGGCAACTCCACACCGCCCTCGAGCACCCGCACCCGAGTACCGCCGAGAGGCCGACCCACCGTGGTGCGACGCACCGTGGGCTCGTCGTGGGGTCGCGTCAGCGCCAGCGTCGACGCCGTCTCGGTCAGCGAGTATCCCACCAACAGGGTCGGACACAACTCGGCCTCGACCCGAGCGATCAGATGGTCGAACACGGGGGCTCCCGCCACGAGGCCGATCCGCAGCGAGGAGAGGTTGCGCGGCCGCGCCTCCTGCTCGGCGAGCGCCTTCACGAAGAGGGTGGGCACCCCATACAGAACCGTCACGCCATGGGCCTCGACCAGATCGAGCACCTCCCCCGGCGCGACATCTTCGGCGAGAACCAGCGCGGTCCCCGCCAGCGTGCACCCCAGGATGCCGGGACCCAGGCCGAATACATGATGGAGCGCGGTGAGACCGACCACGCGATCGTCGGGCCCGAGGCCGAGCACTCCGGCGGTGCCCGCAGCGGCGTAGATGAGGTTGGCGTCGGTGAGCGTCACGCCCTTCGGCTTTCCCGTCGTTCCCGCCGTGTAGACGAGCGCCACCGGGGTGGCCGCGTCGCGGGGGGCGCCGACGGGGTAGTCGCGGCCGCGTCCGGCCGAGAGAAGGTCTTCGTACTGGAAGATGCGGTCGCCGTACCAGAGGTCTTCCTCGCCCACCGTGACGAGATGGCGGAGTTCGGGAAGCTGCACCATCAGCGTCTCGAAGACCTGTAGGTAGTCGACGCTCCGGTAGCTCTCGATGGTGACCGCCGCCACCGCCTCGCAGTGGCGCAGCCGATACTGGAGCTCCGGCGTGGTGAGCCCTGGACTGAGCGGCACCACCACCCCGCCGAGCTTCGCCACGGCAAACATCGATACCACGAACTCGGGGCACGGCGGCAGGAGGAGGGCCACCCGGTCCCCCGCGGCGATGCCGAGCTCGTGGAAGGCGGCGGCCAGCGCCTCGGCCTGTGCGTCGACCTCGCCGAAGGTGACGGAGCGTCCCCGGTAGACGAGGAACTCCCCCTGGGCCTGGTCCGTGGCGCGGTGGGCCAGGGCCGAGGCGATCGTTACGCCGTGGGAGCGCTCGAGGAGCGCCATGTCACCTCCGTGGAAGTGGTCGAGAGCGGTGGATAATAGGCGGCGGACCGACGGCTCTCAAGCCAGGTCCAGAACACCCGCGAATGCATCGCTGGCCACGACGTGCGCCCATCCCGGCTCCGCAGGCCGTATCGCGCCGAGCGCCGCCAGGAACACACATCGCACCTGAGCGTCGCGGACCTTCTTGTCGGCACCGAGAAACGGCAGGACGGTCTCTGCACGGAGCCCTCGGGGACGCTCGACGGGAAGCTCCAGCGCGGTGAGGACCTCGGCCAGCCTGGCGGCGGTACCCGCCTGCGTCAGGCCCAACCGCTCCCCGAGCCGCGCTTCGAGGACCATCCCCAGAGCCACCGCCTCGCCATGGCTCAATCGAAACTCCGAGGCCGCTTCGAGTGCGTGTCCGAGGGTGTGTCCGAAGTTCAGGATCTCGCGAAGACCGGCCTCGCGCTCGTCCCGACCCACGATACCGGCCTTGATGGCCACCGAGCGCACGACCATGGTCTGCACCGCATCGACCTCGCCCGTCAGCAGCGGTCCCGCGTCGCGCGCCAGCCCCAACGCGTACTCCACATCGACGATGGAGCCATGTTTGGCGGCTTCGGCGAGCCCCTCGGCGCGCTGCGCCCGGGTCAGCGTGCTCGCGGCCATGGGATCGACAACGACGCGTACCGGGGCGTGGAAGGCTCCCACCAGGTTCTTGCCCGCCGCCGTATCGACGCCGGTCTTGCCCCCCACCGAACTGTCGACCATGGCGAGAATCGACGTCGGCACCTGGACCACCGGTACGCCCCGCATGAAGGTGGCCGCCACGAAACCTCCGAGGTCGCCACTCACCCCGCCGCCGAGCGCGACCACCCCCGAATCCCGGCCGTGCCCCTCGGCGATCAGCCGGTCGGTGAGGACCGACCAGGTGCGTCGTGTCTTGCTCGCCTCTCCTGGGGGAAAGGTGTAGAGATCGGGCTGCGCAGCGCTGCGTCCGAACGAGGCACGCACGCGGTCGGCATAGAGGTGGGCCACGGTTTCGTCGGCGATCACCGCCCAGCGACGCACCGCGGGGGCCGCCGCTCGGGCCTCGTCGCCCACCCGGTCGAGAAGCCCTGGAGCCACCGCCACGACGTAGTCCCGCCCGCCCCCTACCTTCACTGGAATGGTGACCGGGACGGGTGGCGGACTCACGGCCGCCCCCCCTCCAGCCGCACGGCGACCCCGCCCTCGAGGCCCACCCGGAGCAGCGCCACGGGGCGCCCATCGACCTCGAGGGCCTCGAGGGTGGCCACCAGCGGGAACGCGCCCAGGGCGTCGCCCAGCGCGGCGACGAAACGATCCCGATCCACCGCCTCGTCCCACACCGAAGCCCAGGCCAGCCCCGAGCCTCCACCCGGCAGCGACACGAGGGCGTAACGGTCACCATCC
The DNA here is from genome assembly GCA_964521385.1 of uncultured Gemmatimonadaceae bacterium. Classification (GTDB taxonomy): domain Bacteria; phylum Gemmatimonadota; class Gemmatimonadetes; order Longimicrobiales; family Gaopeijiaceae; genus Gaopeijia. The sequence goes on from CAZFRU010000016.1 coordinate 82,542, forward strand.
CAGCCCAGCCCCGCATCGGCGTTGGCTCCCGCATGCTCTCGCAGCAACAGCTGGACCTCGGCCTGCCCGAGGTCGTCCTCGAATACGACGCTCCCCGAGCCGACCTCGAGATCCACCCGCGTGGGCTCGTCGGGGTCCGGGCGGAGAATGCGCTCCGGATCCATCACCTGCTCGGTGGACCGGGGCATCCACCCCTCGAATGCCGCACCTCGGCTCTCACCCGACCGCCACAGCGCGAGCACATAGCCCGCGCCCTCGAGATAGGGAAAGAGCAGCGATTCCTGCACGACCGCGGGCGCGGCGGCCAGCGCAGGGAACTGTCCCTGGATCCCGTCGAGGGCCGGTCTCAGTTGGGCGGCCATGTCCGGGATCTCCGAGAGATCGAGGGGTTGGCCCTGCAACTCCTCGAACATCTGTTCCATCATGACCAGGGTGGCATGGCCCTCGATGGCGGCTTGAGCCGCCTTGCGGCGATCGTTGCCGAGCTCGGGGGCGGTGAGTGCGTCGAGGTCGGCCGATTGGTCCTGGACCGCGTGCACGAGCTCGTGGAGCAAGAGGGGTCGCAACGCATCGGGGCCCTGGTCGTCCATCACGAACAGAGCTGTGGAATCGGGATCGTAGAAGCCCGCGACCTGCTCCTGATAGACCGAAAGCAGCAGCGCACGCAAATCCAGGGCATCGGGAGCGAGCCCGAGCAGGTGGTAGCTCCGCGCCAGGTAGTCGGCCTGGGTCTGTGGCAGTTCTTCGTCGAGCTTGAACCGCAGATAGCGTTCGAGTTCGGCCCGGCTTCGCCGCTCGAGCCGTACGGGCGCAACCAGCTCCAGACCGGCGCGACGCGACAGCTCCGGGAGGAGTTCGGCGGCCAGCGCGCGCAACTCCGGATCGGCCGAGATCACCAGCGTGGTGTCGAGACCGCTCCGCATCGTGGGCTCGGCGTCGGCCGAACCACAGCCGATCAGCACGATGGTGAAGACCAGCGCAGACAGATGCTTCATGCCGGGGGACTCCAGGAAACCGGGGACAGGGCCATGCGCACGACCGGGACAGTCGACCCGACGATGGCAGCCACACCCCTCAACGGTCTCTCCCGAGACGGGATCCGTCCAGTGCCGCGACCCGACCCGCGCCCGAGGGTCGGGTTCCGCGGAGCGGGCAGCGGGCTGGCCCGGATCGTGCATCCAACCCTTGAGGGGCCCCGGCCCCACCGTCACCTTTGAGATCGATCCCGCCCCGACCGGGTGGTCCGCACATCGAGGTTCGCATGACCCCACGCACGTCGTCCGGCTCCTCCCTGCTCGCCCGTCTGCGACAGGTGGGAGCGCCGCTCCTGAAGTCGCGCGTCCTGGTGCCGACGCTGCTCGGGCTCCTCTTCGTGGGCTTCGTCGGTATCGGGGTGGCCGTGGGTTCGTGGCGCAACGTCTGCGCGACCTGCCCATCGGTCGCTCGCATCCGCACCTGGGAACCCGAACAGACCAGTAAACTGCTGGCCGCCGACGGGCGCCTCATCGCCGAACTCGGGATCGAGCGCCGCACTCCGGTCTCGATCGAGGCCCTGCCGCCGTACGTGCCCCAGGCCGTCATCGCCATCGAAGACCGTCGCTTCTACGAGCACCACGGATTCGACATCCGGGGCTTCGCCCGCGCCGCAATAGGACAACTCATCGGGCAGAATCGGGGCGGGGGCAGCACCATTACGCAGCAGCTCGCACGGAACATGTTCGAAGGGACCATCGGCTTCGACAAGAAGTACACCCGCAAGCTGAAGGAACTCCAGGTCGCCTTCGAACTCGAGCGCAGTTACGACAAGGACCGGATCCTCGAGGCCTATCTGAACGAGATCTACATGGGCCGTGTCCCCCGGGCGATCTACGGCTTCCAGTCGGCGGCGCGTGCGTACTTCGGCAAGAACCTGACCGAGGTCGACGTCGCCGAAGCCGCGCTCCTGGCCGCGATCCTGAACCGCCCCGGTAGCTACAATCCCTTCCAGAATCCCGAGCAGGCGCTGCGACGACGCAATCTGGTCTTGTCGCGCATGGTGAGCGCGGGCTTCTTGTCGCCCGCCGAGGGCGAGCAGTGGAAGCAGGCGCCACTCCCCACGGGCGGGCCCGAATCGAGCGATGACCATGGTGTCGCGCCCTACTTCGAGGAATGGGTCCGACAGGTGCTCGACTCGCGCTTCGGAGAAGAGGTCTATCGCGGCGGACTGCGGGTCTACACGACGCTCGATCTCGACGTGCAGCGGGCCGCGATCGAAGCGATGAACTGGGGGTGGGAGCGCATCGAGAGCCAGCCGAACTATCGTCACCCGCGCTACGCCGAGTTCGATACCGTCGCGGGGTTTGCGAATGAGACGCCGTACCTGCAGGGCATGATGGTGGTGGTCGAGCCCACCACCGGGCAGGTCAAGGCCCTCATCGGGGGACGCGACTTCGGCCACAGCAAGTTCGACCGGGCACGGCTGGCGCAACGACAGGCCGGCTCGTCGTTCAAGCCCTTTGTCTACACCGCGGCCATCGCATCGGGAATCCCGGCCTCGCACATCGTCGAGGATCAGCCGGTGGTGTATCCACAGGTCAGTGGAGAAGACTGGCGCCCATCGAACTTCGACGAGCAGTTCCGGGGTCCCATCACGATACGCCAGGGGCTCCGGCTGTCCATCAACATGGTGGCCATCAAGCTGGGCTGGGAGGAGGTCGGCATCGAGACGGTGGCCCAGACCGCCCGCCGCATGGGAATCACCACCGAGATCGAGCGGTATCCCTCGACCACCATCGGAGCCGTCGAGGTGAGACCGATCGAGTTGGCCGAGGCCTACTCGGCCTTCGCCACGGTCGGAACCAAGGTGAGGCCGTTCCCGATCCTCAAGGTCGAGAACGCCAACGGCGAACTGCTGTGGGAGCCCCAGCCCGAGCGCACCCAGGTGCTCGATTCTCTACCGGCCCGCATCATGGTCGACCTGCTGCAGGACGCGGCCAACCGGGGCACGGGGGGCAATATCCGCGCGGCCGGACTCGGCGCCCTGCCCTACGAGGTGCCGGCCGCGGGCAAGACCGGCACCACCAACGACGGCACCAACGCCTGGTTCATGGGATTCACCCCGAATCTGGTGGCGGGTGTCTGGTTCGGTATGGACCGCCCGATCCCGATCGCCACCGGCGCCCCCCAGGCCACCGGTGGATACTACGCCGCCCCCGTCTGGGGCCGCTTCATGCGCCACGTGTACTACGGCATGGCCGACGCCCCCGATTCGACCGCCACGGCGGGCACCTTTGCCGAGGGCGTGGTGCCGATTCCCGACCCGTGGCCGATGCCGGAGACGCTCACCACCCGTGACGTCGACGGTCGCAGCGGCAAACTCTGGTCACGCTGGTGTTCCGAGACCGAGATCGACGAAGGCCTGCGTGAAGGCTCGACACCGGTGATGCGTCGGTATACCGAGATCTACATCCCCGGCACCGAGCCCACCGAGATGTGCGACGACACCCGCCGACGCATGTTCCGGATTCCGGGAGGGATCGGCGGCATCAGCGGCATCGGCGGCGCCGGCGGCCGGTGACGCGCGCCGTCTTCACCTTTCCCTCGACCCACATGGCGATGTGGGCCGAAGAGGTGGCCGGAGAGTCCGGGATTCCAGCCGAACTCGTGCCGGCACCGCCCGGATCCGAGGCATTGTGCGATCTGGCGCTGGAAACCTGGAGCCATCAGGGTGACCCCCTGGCCGCGGCGCTCGACGCTGCGGGAGTGACCTTCTTCAGACCGCCACCACCTCGGTCCCCGTCCGGGTGACCCGGTGCGACACGAGGGGTCGAGGAGAGGGCCCCTCGTCGCCGATCCGGAACGATCGACGCAGTGCAGCTTCACCCAGATCGGCGCCCCCGGAGTCGGCGGCGTGGACCTCTGCCAGCGGCTCACCCGTGCGTATCGCGTGCCCGAGTTGCGCCTGCAGACGGAAGCCGACCCGCCTATCGATGCTCTCACCGAGCCGCGTGCGCCCCCCTCCCATGGCGACCACGGCGTCTCCCAGCACCCGGGGCTCGATGCTCCGGATGATCCCGCTGGCGTCGGCCCGGACCGTGCGGACGACCGGAGCGCACTCGATCCGACCGGGGTCGGCGACCACGCGAGCGTCTCCACCCTGAGCCTCGACGAGCCGCTCCATTCGTCGCAGCGCCGCGCCCCGGTCCAGGGCGCCGCTCGCCTCGGCCCGCAGCACCTCGGGATCCCGGTCATCTCCGCCGAGGCGCACCATGGCCACCGCCAGTTCGAGGGTGAGTGCACGGAGATCGGCGGGGCCCGCACCGGCGAGGCAGGTCAGCGCCTCGACCATCTCGAGACCCGCGCCCACGCTGCTGCCGAGAGGGCGGTCCATGGCGGTGACCAGGGCCTCGGTAACCACCCCTCGCGCCTCACCCAGCCCCACCATCACCCGTGCGAGTTCGAGCGCTGCGGTCTCGTCGGGCAGAAACGCCCCGGAGCCCACCTTGACGTCGAGCACCAGCGCCGACAGCCCCTCAGCGAGCTTCTTGCTCATGATGCTCGCCGCGATCAAAGGAATGCTCGCCACCGTACCCGTCACGCTGCGCAGCGCATAGAGGCGCCGATCGAGGGGCGCGATGTCGGCGGTCTGCCCGATCATCCCGCACCCGACCTCGGTGACCACGCGCCTGAAGTGGTCGAGGTCGAGATCGGTCCGCAGGCCGGGGATCGCTTCGAGCTTGTCGAGCGTGCCCCCGGTGTGCCCGAGCCCTCGCCCCGACATCATGGGGACCACGACCCCGAGTTCGGCCGCCAGCGGGGCCAACACGAGCGAGACCTTGTCGCCTACGCCTCCGGTGGAGTGCTTGTCGACCCTGGGGCGAGCGAGGTCGGAAAAGTCGAGAGTCGCCCCCGATCCCACCATGGCGCCGACCATCGCATCGAGTTCGGGAGGGGTCAGGCCCTGGAACACGACCGCCATGAGGAAGGCCGACATCTGATACTCCTCGACGCGGCCTGCGAGGTAGCCGTCGAGGAACGTCACGAGTTCGGCGGGGTCGAGAAGCTGGCCGTCACGCTTCTTCTCGATGATCCGGGTCGGGTTCATTGATGTCACCTTGCTTGTCGCCGCTCTCGAGGCTGGGATTGTGCGCCGTGGCCCTCGCCTGGGCCCTGCCCTCGTCGGGCCAGGCCGTCACCGTGCAGATCCGTGACGGAGTGACTCGTGGAGACGAATTGCATGCCCTCGGACGCGCCGGCGACGCGCTGGAGGCGTTGCGAGGGGTGCTCGCCGCCGACTCCATGCGCTGGGACGCCTTGTGGCGCGTCGCGCGGGAATCGGTGAGCCTGGGAATGCTGGCGCAGGGCGGCGACGACGCTCGAGCCTGGTTCACCCAGGCCGTCGCCTTCGGACGCCGCGCGGTGTCGACCGCCCCCGACTCGGTCGACGGTTACCAATGGCTCGCCATCGCGCTGGGCCGGCTGGCGCTGGTCGAGCCGCCCAGGGCCCGTGTGCGCCTCTCGCAAGAAGTCCGTACCACCGCGCTCGCCGCGCTCGCCCTCGACTCCACGGCCGCAGGAGCCCATGACGTACTCGGGCAATGGCATGCGGAGATCCTGCGCCTGGGAGCCCTCACCCGGTTCACGGCCGAACGACTGCTGGGCGGCAACACCTTTCGGGAGGCGTCGTGGGAGGCCGCCGAGCATCACCTTCGGCGTGCCGTGGAACTCGAGCCGCAAGAGCCGATCCACCGGCTGGCGTTGGCGAAGGTACTGCTCGACATCGATCGACCCGACGTCGCTCGTGCGGAGCTCCAGCATCTGCTCGGGCTCCCTCTCAGAGCGCCCACCGATTCCCTGACCCGAGTCGAGGGGCGGGCCCTGCTCCTCAGGCTCGGTCGCTGAGTGCGGCCTAGCGCTTGAAGCGCGTGCGGGCTCCCGACATGGCTTCGTCCACCCGCGACTTGACGTCGTCGGCCAGCTCTTCCCACCGGTCGCCTGCGGTGGTGCGGACATCTCCCGCCACCCGCTTGATCCGGCGCCGCGTGCGGCGACCGCTCTGGGGCGCGCTCAGGAGCGCGATTCCCGCTCCCAGTACGGTTCCGAGCACCAGCCCAGAGACGAAATTGATGACCTGTGTGGAGTGCTCATCGTATTCCATGCTACAATCCTGGACAAAGTGGAAACCTCGGGCAGTCCCGCACGGTGTCCGTGTGGTGGCCCACCTCTATATTATAGGCTCCTCGCTGTTTCAAATGGGTTGAGTGAGGGGGAGCTTGCCGTGCATGAGGT
>CAZFRU010000017.1:0-45682 GCA_964521385.1 uncultured Gemmatimonadaceae bacterium
AGCAGCTCCTCGTCGTGCTCGACGGCCGCCTCGATCAACTGGCCTCGCAGCTCGGCGATGCGGGGGCGTAGATCCGAGGGGATCTCCATCGCCGCGAACTTCGAACCGAGCTCGTCCTCGTAATGCACCGCCGACTGCGAGACGATGTCGATGATGCCCGTGAACATCTCGCCCTCGCCCATCGGGTACTGGACCGGGTGGGCGTTGGCGCCCAGCCGGTCGCGCATCATGCCCACGACGTTCTCGAAGTCCGCGCCGACCCGATCCATCTTGTTGACGAAGGCGATGCGGGGAACGGTGTAGCGATCCGCCTGCCGCCAGACCGTCTCGGACTGGGGCTCGACACCGCCCACGGCGCAGAACACCGCGACCGCACCGTCGAGCACCCGCAGGGACCGCTCCACCTCGGCGGTGAAGTCGACGTGCCCGGGGGTGTCGATGATGTTGATGCGGTAGTCGACGTCATTGCGAATCCAATGGGCCGTCGTGGCCGCCGAGGTGATGGTGATACCACGCTCCTGCTCCTGCTCCATCCAGTCCATCGTGGCCGCGCCATCATGCACCTCGCCGATCCGGTGGACCCGCCCCGTATAGAAGAGGATCCGCTCGGTCGTCGTGGTCTTTCCGGCATCGATGTGCGCCATGATGCCGATATTACGGAGGTTCTTGAGCGGAGTTTGTCTGGCCATCTATCGGTCTCTCGGTCGGTTCTCTTCATCAACTGGGCAAACGCAAAAGCGCGGATCCGGTACTCGGCCTGCTCCGGCAGGCCGCGCGAATCCGCGCTTCCTGGCGACCGGAGAGGGCCCGCAGGCCATCGCGTGTCCCCATGGGACCGGGCGGCGAACCGCCTCGGCGTTGTGCGTCCTGCTACATCACCACCGATAGTGGGCGAAGGCCTTGTTGGCTTCGGCCATACGGTGGGTATCGTCCTTCTTCTTCACGGTCGAACCTTCGCCTCGCGCCGCGGAGAGGATCTCGCCCGCGAGCCGATCCGCCATGGTCCGCTCCGAGCGGGCCCGGGCGTACTGGATCAACCACTTGATGGCCAGCGCCTGCCGGCGTTCGGGCCGGACTTCGATGGGAACCTGGTAGGTCGCACCACCGACGCGGCGACTCTTCACCTCGAGCGCCGGCTTGGCGTTGTTCAGCGCCTGCTGGAAGACGTTGAGCGCCGCCTGGCCCGACTTCTCCTCGACCGTGTCCATCGACTGGTAGAAGATGGCCTCGGCGGTGGACTTCTTACCGGCCAGCATCAGTCCGTTGATGAACTTGGTCACCACCGGCGATCCGTACCGCGGATCGACGGGGATGTCTCTCTTCTCTGCTCTCGAACGACGGCTCATCCTTGGTCTTCCGTTACTTGGGTCGCTTGGCGCCGTACTTCGAACGGCCCTGACGGCGATCGCTCACGCCGGACGCGTCGAGGGTGCCTCGGACGATGTGGTACCGCACGCCGGGAAGGTCCTTCACGCGGCCGCCCCGGATCAGCACGATGCTGTGCTCCTGCAGGTTGTGGCCCTCACCCCCGATGTACGACGTCACCTCGTAGCCATTCGTCAACCGCACGCGGGCCACCTTGCGAAGTGCCGAGTTCGGCTTCTTGGGGGTGGTGGTGTAGACGCGCGTGCAGACGCCCCGACGTTGCGGGTTCTTCTGGAGAGCCGGAGACTTGTTCGCTTTCTGAACAGCCTTGCGGCCCTTCCGAACGAGCTGGTTGATGGTCGGCATGCTGCGCTTATCGGTTGGTGATCGGTCACGGCGGCGCTTCGTCCGACGGCGTCCTCGGCGGAGACCGTTCGGATAGAGCTTGCTAAGCTACCGAGCCGATCCGGAGGTGTCAACGGTTGGAAATGGGGCCAACTCCCGGCGACCCTACCCGACCGCGAAGAGCTTCAGGCGTTCGGCATGGCGGGCCTCGAGCACGGCGCGCACCCGCGCATGCGCTGCCGCCGTAAGCTCGGGATCGGCTTCGACGATGCGACGGGCCAGCCGCTGGGCCGCAAGCAGGAGATCTTCGTCGCGCGTCAGGTCGGCGAAGCGCAGAATGGGGTCGCGCCCGTGCTGCTGGCTCCCGAACAGGTCGCCCTGGCCGCGGATCCGCAGGTCGGCCCGCGCGATCTCGAAGCCGTCCTGCGTCGCCTGGAACACCTTGAGCCGGTCGAGCGCATCACCGCCGGTCTCGGCGATCAGGATGCAGTAGCTCTCTTCGCTCCCCCTCCCCACCCGGCCCCGCAGCTGGTGGAGTTGGGAGAGGCCAAAGCGCTCTGCGTGCTCGATGACCATCACGGTGGCGTTGGGCACGTCGATCCCCACCTCGATCACCGAGGTGGCCACCAGCAGATCGAGGGCACCGCTCAAGAATGCCCGCATGGTGGCGTCCTTCTCATCTCCGTGCATCTGCCCGTGCAGCAGGCCCACCCGGCGATGCGAGAACACCTCGGTCGAGAGCCGTTCGTACTCCTGGGTGGCCGCCCGCAGATCGACCTTGTCGGACTCGTCGACCAGTGGATAGACCAGGTAGGCCTGACGCCCGCGCGCCAACTCGGCGTCGACGAAACGGTAGACGGCGTCGCGCTTGCCCGGATACCGGAGAGAGGTCCGGATGGGCTTGCGTCCCGGCGGCAGCTCGTCGAGCACACTCAGGTCGAGATCGCCGTAGAGCGTGAGGGCCAGGGAGCGGGGAATCGGGGTCGCCGACATCACCAGCACGTCGGGTGGGGGCTCGCGCTCGGCGAGCACCATCCGCTGACGCACCCCGAAACGATGCTGCTCGTCGACCACGACGAGACCGAGCCGATGGAACTCGACACCCTCCTGCAGGAGGGCGTGGGTGCCCACCACCAGGTCGGCCGAGCCGTCGGCCAGCGCTCCCAGCACGCGGCGGCGCTCCGCGGCGCCCAGTCGCCCGGTGAGCAGGGCGACGTCGACTGGAAGCCCCGCCGTCTCACGACGCAGCGTGCGCGCATGCTGTTCGGCCAGGAGCTCCGTGGGGGCGAGGAGCGCCGCCTGCCATCCATCCTCGGCGGCCAGGAGCATGGCGAAGAGCGCGACCAGCGTCTTGCCCGCACCGACGTCCCCTTGCAACAGCCGGTTCATGCGGTGGTTCGAGGTCATGTCGGCGGTGATCTCCCGCAGGACGGCACCCTGAGCCTCGGTCAACGAGAAGGGCAACGCCTCGTGCAGCGGGCGGATGAGCCGGTTGGTGCGTTCGAAGGCGATCCCCGGACGCTCGCGCGTCTGACGGTACCGCACCTGGGCCTGTACGATCTGCAGGAAGAAGAGCTCGTCGAACGCCAGCCGGCGGCGCCCCCTCTCGGCGTCGGCCAGCGACGACGGCCGATGCAAGGCGTCGAAGGCGGCAGCGAGAGTCGGCAACTCGAGTCGCTTCAACTCATCCGGTGGAAGGTATTCCTCACCTTCACTGAGCTTCAGGAGCTCGTCGAGGTTTTTCTCGAACACGGTCCGGAGCACCCACTGAGGCACCTCGTCCGAGGCCGGATAGGCCACGAAGATGGTGCCTTCGGCCCGATCTCCGCCGGGATCACCGTCGTCGCCACGCCCCAGCAGGGTGAACTCCCGAGGTTGAAGCTGACGCCCGTGGAAGAACTTCACCGGTCCCGTGACCAGCAGGACGTCGCCTTCATGGAGCTTGCGATCGAGCCAGGGCTGCCCGGGCCAGGCCACGGTGATGCGGCCCGTACCGTCTTCGAGCACCGCCTGGAAGATGCGCAGCCCGGCGCGGGTGGGGATCACCCCCTTTGCCCGGACGCGCCCCCGGATGGTGGCGTCCATTCCCACCTCGAGCGCCGAGATGTGCTCGACGGTCGATGCGTCGTCGTAGCGGCGGGGTACGTGGAACAGCACGTCACGAGCCGTGACGAGCCCCATGCGTCGCAGCGCTTCGGCACGGTGCGGGCCAACCCCCTTGAGGAACTGGACCGGCTTGTCCAGGAGTGAGAAGTCCACAGTCAGCTGTCCTCGAAGATGCCCTCCACGAACGACTCCACATCGAAGGTCTCGAGGTCGTCGACCCCCTCGCCCACTCCGACGAGTTTTACCGGCACGCCGTACTCCTCCTGCAACGCCACCACGATGCCGCCCCGCGCGGTCGAGTCCATCTTGGTCAGGAGCACCCCCGATACGTCGACGACCTCGCGGAAGGCGCGCACCTGATGGAGTGAATTCTGGCCGAGAGTGGCATCGAGCACCATGAGCGTCTCGTGCGGCGCACCCTCGATTTTGCGCCGGATCACGCGATCGACCTTGCGCAGCTCGTCCATGAGATCGCGGTTGGTGTGCAGGCGCCCCGCCGTGTCGATCAGCACCACGTCGATCGCACGTGCCACGGCAGCCTCGAGGGCGTCGAAGGCGACTGCGGCCGGGTCACCCCCCTGCTGTCCGCGGAGAAAGCGGGCACCGATGCGCTCGGCCCACATGCCCAACTGCTCGACCGCACCGGCGCGGTATGTGTCCCCCGCCGCGACGAGCACCGAGCGCCCCTCACGGACCAGCCGCTGCGCGATCTTGGCGATGGAGGTGGTCTTGCCGACCCCATTGACGCCCACGATCAGATAGACGGTGGGGCCGGCGTCGGCGGCCCGGAGGTAGGCGTCGGCCGAGGGCTCCAGGATCCGGCGCACCTCGTCTACGAGGGCGTCGCGAAGCTCACTGCCTTTGCGCACCTTCCCGCGCCGCGCCTGCTGCTCGACGTGATCGACGAGTCGCAGCGTGGCCTTGACCCCGAAGTCGGCGGCCAACAGGCGCTCCTCGAGGGTCTCGAGGGTTTCGGAGTCGACACCCCGCGCCAGGACACGCACATCGGTGAGGGCGAGATCGACCGCCCGCCGCCAGAGGGATTTCTTTTTTTCGTCGGACTTCTTGAAAAGACGAGCCATGAACGTCGGGGGTTCGGATCAGCGCAGACCGGATCGGCGCCGGAGGATCCACTCGGCCGACAGCAGGCCGAGCAGGATCAGGTAGGGCCAGGGCGACGTGCGCAGGGGCCGCCCCGTCCCCGCCGTCTGCGTCCGCCCGGCTCCGGTGCCCTCCGCCAGCAGTCTCGTGTCGCGGGGCCACCGAAACTCGTCGGTATGGGACTCCAACTCCAGCCTGCCGGTCCAGATGCGCCCTCGCTGGGCGAGGGAGTCGGGGACGACGATGCCGGCGCTCCAGCGGTAGGCCCCGTCCGCCCGCTCCGGCAGCCACGCGCGACCGTCCGCACCCACCTCGAGCGTGTCGGTGCGCTGCTCTCCCGTCGCTGCGGTCGTCGTCACCTCGATCCGTCCCTCCGCCGCCACCGGGGCCCACCAGGCGACGGGGCGGTCCCCCGCCGCCACCTTTTCGGCCGGTCCCAGCCCACCACCCGGCACCCCATCCTCGAGTCCGAGCAACCATCCCGCCATGCCCGACCAGAGGCGGTCATAGGCGTCGACTTCCGGCCCGGGACGAAGCGCCCAGCGCCAGAATCCGCGGGCCATCACCACGGCTCGGCGTCGCTCTCCCTGATCCTGGAGCGATACGACACCGGCCCGCACGCCGCCGGGGCGCTCGACCTCGAGGGCTTCGGCGCCCCCCGCCTCACTCACCAGTGGCGACGACAGGGGTGGGAGATCGGCCCAGGGCACCCCGGCGAGGCTCCCCGCCAGGGGACCGGCAGCGGCCACCCCGTACCACTCCCCCGGACGCGGTTCGCCGGTCTCGAGTCCCGCAGACCGTGCCCCGGCGGCATCGGCGGCGAACACCAGGACCCTTCGCCCCCGGGCCTGAGCGCTCACGAGCCAGTCCGGGGCGCTCGCCGCGAGTCCATGCACGACGAGCAGCCGCGCATCCTGGGCGATGCGGGCCAGAGCAGAACCGTCGAGCACACCCCCCGAGCCGTCCATGGGCAAGAAGGCATCGTCACCGATCTTGAGCCATCCGCGGGCAGGCAATCCCGTCACGCGCCCGAGGACGGGGAGCAGAAAGCGCGGCTCCCAGTCCGGGGTGAGCGAGATGAGCGCCAGCAGGCCCGTGACGGGATCGACCTCGCTGAATGCCGAGCGACGGTCGTCCCCCCCGAAGGCGTCGTCGTCGAGGTCGACACGCGCCTGCCAGAGCACCGGCCCGGCGCTGTCGGGCAGGGTGACCGGGATGGGTACCACCACGGTGCGCCCCGGTTGGGGCACGCGCACGGTCCGGGTCTCGACCACGGATCCGTCGCGTAGCAGCTCGACGCGCGCGGTGTCGCCCGCTGCCGAGGCCGTGCCGAACACCTCGATCTCGACCTCGTCGGTCGCGCCGGCGCGCCCGGTGGCGGGAACCCTCAGGTCGCCCACTCCGGCCGAGCGAATCGGCTCGCCCACATCGATGAACCGGAGTGTGAGGCCCAGCATCTCACGCACCACCGCCACCTCCGCCACATCTTCGAGCCTCAGATCGGTGACGACGTCGATCTCGTGGGCTCCCGATTCAGCGGCACGTCGCAGCAGGGGAACGAGTCGGCTCGACTCGCCCGTGGGTTGAGCCGAGTCGGGAGGAGAGGTGGGGGCGGGGTCGCCGGCGAAGGTCGCCCGGCGCACACCCGGGCGTTGGTCGGTCACGCGTACGATGGCCCGGTCCCAGGGCCGCTCGCCCGACGGGCCGGCCACGGCCATCGAGCCCGACGCATCGACGGCAACCCACCGGGTGGGCGGCCCGTCCGTACCCGCGACCGGCAGCGTCGGATCGGCCAGGAGCATGACGACGCCGGCAAGGGTCAGCACCCGAAGCGCCGCGAGCCGGCCCCGACCCGCAATGGGAAGCTCCCGGTGCCGGTAGATCCAGATCGCGCCGGCGCCCACGATGATCGCCACGCTCAGCGCGACGAGCAGGGTCGTCATCGACGACGCCACACCTGCGATGGACACACCCGGGTGAAGACCGTCACCGCTCCGGGGGGAGACCGCCCGCCCCCCCCGCAAGGGAAGACGACGCAGCCGATGCGACGATGGCTCCCGGCCGGTCGGCCGCCTGCCGCCCCGTGGGCGAGGGGACCGACTCGAGGAGTGCGATGCGAGGCGTCAGCTCAGCGACCCACCGCCCGCGATCATCGGCCGGAACCGGATCTCCATTGGGAAGATCCACCGCCAGCGGATCGACATGGCTGCCGTTGCGGATCATCTCGTAGTGAAGGTGGGGCCCGGTGGCCAGACCGGTCATGCCCACGTACCCGATCACCTCGCCCTGCGAGACCCTCGTTCCGGTCCGTACGCCCGCGGCGAAGCGGCTCAGGTGCCCGTAGCGAGTGGTGAACCCATTCGCGTGCGCGATCACGATGGCGTTGCCCAGCCCCCCCAGCGCTCCTCTGTGCTGCACCACACCGTCGGAGGTGGCCATGACGGGTGTGCCGGTATCGGCGCTGTAGTCGACCCCACGGTGCGCCCGCACGGTGTTCAGGATCGGGTGTAGCCGCCCATTCGAGAAGCGGGACGAGATGCGCCTGAAACTGAGCGGTTTGAGCAGGAACGACCGCCGCACCGAGTTGCCCTCTTCATCGTAGTACGACCCCTTGCCGTCGCCGTTGGGGTCGAACCAGACGGCCCGGTAGGCCTTGCCGATGTTGACGAACTCGGCGGCGATCACATGCCCGCCCCGCATCGTCCCATCGGGCCGGACCTGGCGCTCGAAGGCGACCCGGAATTCGTCGCCGGGTTGAATCTGCCGGGAGAAGTCGAGCTGCCACTGGAACACCTTGTCGAGTTCGTCGACCAGCAGTCCCTTGTCGTTGTAGGGCACGTCGGTAAGCGACGCATTGTCCATCAGCGACGCCCACAGCGACTGCTCGATCAGACCCGAGACCGTCAGGGTGTCGATCTGCGTCGGGGTGCGCACCACGGACGAGTTCCAGGCGACGGGCCCCCTGGTGATCCGAACCGTCTCGTCGGGATTGAGGGTGACATCGACTCCACGCAGGGTACGCTCGCCCACGAAGCGCAGCGTGATCTCGGTATCGACCCTCATGCGGCGGGCGCTCGCCTTCTCCTGGAAGGCCAACAGCACCGCCTGCTGATCTCCACGATCGAGCGACTCGGCGAGGATCGCGCCCAGCGTTTCGCCAGGGCCGAGCATGCGAACCTCGCGGCGCTCGGCCGGTTCGGGGTACACGGTCGCGAGGGTGCCTACGTCGGGCGCCTCACCGCAGGCGCCCGCCATCAGCACACCTGCGACGAGGGTGCCGCGGGCCGCAAGGGTTCGGACCATCGATCTGAGCTTCATGGCTCTCCAGGAGCGCGCTCCAGGGACGAGCCCCGGGCGCGCCCCCCGAGACCGCTGCTTCAGTCCATCTGCCGACGAATGAACGTCGGAATGTCCAACTCGCCGATTTCCATCGACGACACCGCCCGGCCCGGCATCCGGCTCATCTGAGGCAGCGGGCCGACCGAAATCGACGCCCCGCCCGACACGGCGACCTGTCGCTGCACCTGCGGCTGCCGTGCCAACTCTCCCTCGATATCCATCTGCCGAACCTTGGACACCGCAGGACGCGAAGGTGTTGCCCGCGCCTGCTGCGGAACCGAGCGACGGAAGTCGTGATTGACGACCTGCCGTTCGTTGTCCGCGCTGTCGAAGCCGGTGGCGATCACGGTCACCCGGATCTTGCCTTCGAGTTCGGGATCGTGCACCGCACCGAAAATGATCTCGGCCTCGTCACCGGCCTCTTCTTGAATGATAGTGCTGATCTGGGTGACCTCGTCAATGGCGAGATCCATCCCTCCGGTGATATTGATGAGCACACCCTTCGCGCCCGCGATGGACACATTGTCCAGCAGCGGCGACGAAATGGCCTCCTGGGCCGCCTCCTGAGCCCGGTTGTCACCCTCACCGAATCCCGAGCCCATGAGGGCCGGTCCCCGGCAGGCCATGATGGTGCGCACGTCGGCGAAGTCGACGTTGACCTCACCACTGACCCGGATCAGATCGCTGATCCCCTGGGTCGCGTGCAGCAACACCTCGTCGGCCCGCTTGAGGGCGTCCTTGAAGGTGGTCCCCTTCGGCACCACTGCGAGGAGCCGATCGTTGGGCACCACGATCACAGTGTCGACCGTACGACGGAGTTCCGCGAGTCCCTGCTCCGCCTGCCGCAGCCGCTTCTTGCCCTCGAAGGCGAAGGGGCGGGTCACGATGCCGATGGTGAGCGCCCCCATCCCGCGCGCGACTTCGGCCACGATGGGAGCCGCCCCGGTGCCGGTGCCGCCCCCCATCCCCGCCGTGATGAAGACGAGGTCGGCACCTTCGAGTGCCTTGCGCACCTCGTCCTGGCTCTCGTGGACCGCCTGGCGCCCGATTTCGGGGCGGGCCCCGGCTCCGAGCCCCCGGGTCAGCTTCTTGCCGAGTTGCATGGTTACCTGGGCCCGCGAGCCCTTGAGCGCCTGGGCATCGGTGTTCATCGAGATGAACTCGACGCCTTCGAGCTCTTCGTCGACCATGCGGTTGACGGCGTTTCCGCCGGCGCCGCCGACGCCCACGACCTTCATTCTCGCGTTCTGGACCGGTGTTTCTTCGAATTCAAAGATCATCATGAAATCACTCCTGCGTGCATTCGGGGGTGGGAGATCGGCTTCGGAGCGAGGCGCCGAGGTGGCGCCCGCATTCGTCGCAGGGGTGGGTCGGGCCCGGCCCTGGGCCAGCCCACACCGGAGAGTGGACGGATCATCAGAAGAACTCCCGGAGCCAGGCCCCGACGCGGGCGGCAGCGGCAGAGAGCACCGTCGTGGCTCCCTCGCCGGTCTCGTGGAACCGCTCGCTGCCCCAGAGGGCAAGCCCCACGGCGGTGGAGAAGCGCGGGCGCCCCACACTGTCGGCCAGTCCCCCCAGACCTTCGCCGGGGACCCCGAGGCGCACGGGCGCCGCGAAGACCTGCTGGGCCAGTTCGATGAGGCCCGGCAAGGCGGCCGACCCTCCGGTGATGACGACACCCGCCCCGAGCTTGTCGGCGAGGTCGTGGCGGTCGAGTTCCCGCTGCACCAACCCGAACAGCTCGTCGAGGCGTTGCTCGGCGATGTGGGCGAGGAGCTCCCGGGCGACATGCCGCACCTGCCCCGGCGCGGGCCCCGGCACCTCGACCGTCTCGTGGGGATCGACGAAGCGACCCGAAGCCGCCCCGTACAACTCCTTGGCCCGTTTGGCCTCGCCGAAGGGAATCGAGAGGCCCTTCACCAGGTCGGTGGTCACGCTGGTCCCCGCCACGGGAATCACCGCCACGTGGCGCAGCCGCCCCTCGTAGTACACGGCCATCTCGGTGGTCGACGCACCGATCTCGACCATGGCGGCGCCGACCTCCTTCTCGTCCTCGGTCAAGACCGCCCGGGCCGAGGCCAACGGCTCGAGCACGAGCTCCTGCACCGCATATCCGGCCCGGGTCACGGCCTTGCGGAGGTTGCCGGCCGCGGTCGCCGAGCAGCTGACGAGATGCACCTGCGCCTCGAGCCGGGTGCCATTCATCCCCACGGGATCCTTGATCCCTCGCTGATGGTCGACCACATACTCGACCGGAATCGCGTGGAGCAACTCGCGATCCGGTCCCAGGGCGACGGCGCGTGCCACTTCGTGGACGCGGTTGACATCGCCGGGCGTCACCTCGTCGTCGTGGATCGCCACCACTCCCATCGAGGGCCAGGCGTCGATGTGATCGCCCGACAGCCCTGCGTAGACGCGATCGACGCTGACCCCGGCCATGAGCTCGGCCTCCTGCAGCGCCGAACGGATCGACGTCGTGGTCTCTTCGAGGTTGGTCATGTGTTCGCCCCGGATCCCCGCGGTACGGGCCTGGCCTACCCCCAGGATCTTGAGCCCGGACGGCCGTCCAGGCTCCGAGGGCAGCTCACCGATCACGGCGCAGGTCCTGGTCGTGCCGATGTCGAGTCCAGCGATCAGGTTCGTACGCATCACACTCGGGTCACTGTGGTTCGTAGCCGACGATGATCTGCTCGGCGTAGCGCAGATCGAGGTACCGCGGGGTCCGGGTCGAGTCCTGGTCCAGCGCGAGCGACAACACCTCCAGCCCCGTCTCGAGGCGCACCGGATCGACCGGCAGCCGCAGACGGACCTCGAGTCCGGGCGACGAACCCCAGAACGCCGTCACCGAGCCGTCGGATTCCTCCCGGACCTCCGACAGCCGTTCGTGGAAGGCGGGGTTCTGGCGCAGCCGTTCGATGGCATCGACCTGGGGACGGACCCGGTGGGGCGGGTATCCGGCTTCGTCGCTCCCCGCCACCGCAGGCCGCAGGCGCACCACCGGAAGATCGAGCCGCACCCGGACCGGATCGACCGGGAGGATCCGGCCCTCGGCGTCGACGGGTTCGAGGATCGGCGTCGCCACGAAGGCCACCGCCCCACGTTCCTCGATCACGATCACCAGCGTCGACGGCAGCCGTCGGCGCACGCGCGCCCTCCGGACCACCGGGTGCGCCTCGACCGCGGCCACCCACGCCGAGGCGTCGTCGAAGACGTTGGCGGTGTCCGGAATCGCCGCCGTCTCGATCACCTCGAGATCGGACAGCATCCCGGTTCCCTCGACCCGTACCGCCGCTACGTCGAACACGGCCCAGTTCGCCAGCGCGACAGGTACCGCCTTCACCGCTCCCAGGGCGAGGATGAGAGCCATGAGCCCCACGCTGCCCCACACGATCGATCTACGCATGGACACCCCCCTGCAATCGAGCCAGGATCGCGGGCCCCACCGACTCGATGGACCCTGCCCCCATGGTGAGAACGACATCGCCGGCCACGAGCTCTGCCGCCACGACCTCGGCCAGGCGGTCGAGCCGCGCTTCGTAGGCCACCCGCCCTCCCCGCGCCTCGACGGCGCCCGCCACGAGTGCGCCGTCGATTCCGCTGATGGGGGCTTCGCGCGCGGGGAACACATCGGTGACCCATACGCGGTCGGCCGCGGCCAGGGCACGACCGAACTCGTCGTGGAAGTCGCGGGTCCGGGAGTAGAGATGCGGCTGGAAGACGGCTACGACACGCCGGCCGGGGTACGCACTGCGCGCCGCCTGGAGCGCCGCGGAGACCTCGGTGGGGTGATGGGCGTAGTCGTCGACCACGTCGATCCCGCCGGCGCTGCCCAGCCGTTCGAACCGACGCCCGACCCCCTTGAAGAGCGCCCATCCGCGCCGGATGTCGTCCCATCCCACTCCCAGCTCCCGGGCCACCGCGGCGGCGGCGAGTGCGTTGCGTAGATTGTGGTCGCCCGGCACCCCCAACGTCGCTTCGCCCTGATCCACCCCCCGTTCCACCACGCGGAAGAGGGTGCCGTCGGCCCGCGGCCGCACCTCGACGGCACGCAGCTGCGCTCCCGCCGAGAGGCCGTAGGTGGGGCCGGCGTCGGGAAGCTCTGCCAGCACCGACGCGGCGCCGGGATCGTCGGCACCGACGATCACCGTCCCCGCGGCCCGGACGCCATCGAGGAAGGTGCGAAACGCCTCGCGCACGCCCTCGAGGTCGCCGTAGATGTCCAGATGGTCGGTCTCGAGGTTGGTGACGACCGCCACGTCGGGGGTCAACGAGTGGAACGACCGGTCGAACTCATCGGCCTCGACCACGAAGAGATCACCGCCACCTCGCCGCAGATTGCCACCCCATGCCGGCACCGTTCCGCCGACGAATCCGGTGGGGTCGAGCCCACCCGCGCTCAGCACCTCGACCGTGAGGGCCGTGGTACTGGTCTTGCCGTGGGTGCCCGCAATGGCGACGACGCGTCCCCGGTTCACCAGGGCCCCGAGGGCCTCGGCTCGCTTCAACACCGCAATCCCGCGCTCTCGCGCCCGTGCCAGTTCGGGATGGGTCGTCGGCACGGCCGAGGTGTGGACGATGGCCACCGCTTCATCGGCGTGCGCAGGGTCGTGGCCGAGGGCGATGCGGGCCCCCAGGGTGGCCAGCCGCTCGGTGGCGGGCCCCACCTTGAGGTCGCAGCCACTCACCGCGCCCCCCTCGAGGAGGAGCCACTCTGCCAACGCATACATGCCGGCGCCCCCCACCCCCATGAAGTGGACGGGTCCGGATCGAGACAGGGCCGACAGATCGGGGGCGGCCGAGACGGCAACACGCGGCGACCTCATGTCGCCCTGGCCTGGATCGGGGCCCGCTCGATCAGGTCGACCAGCCGCGCGGCGATGTCGAGCGCCCCACGGGGTCGCCCCCGTGCGAGAGCCGCCTGGCGGAGGTCGCTGAGGCGGCTCGGCTGGGCGAACAGCTCGCGCAAGACCCCTTCGAGCACCTCGCCCGACAGCTCGGCTTCGCTCAGGTGGAGCGCCGCCCCCGCGTCGGCGAGGGCCTGGGCGTTGTACGTCTGATGGTCGGCGGCGGCGGTGGGCAACGGGACCAGCAGCGACGGGAGTCCCCACGCCAGGAACTCGGAGGTGGCCATGGCCCCCGCCCGACTCACTGCGAGATCGGCCGCCGACAGGGCCGCCGGCATCCGGTCGATGTACCCCACCGCCTGCACCCAGGTGGGCGAGCCGGCCCGGGACAGGGCCTGCTCCACCCCCGCGGCGTGCGCCGGCCCGGTCGACCAGAGCAGTTGGTAGCCCGGATCGCTGCCGTGCCGACCCTCGACGAGCGCCAGCACGGCTTCGTTCAGGGCCCGCGAGCCCTGGCTGCCTCCCACCACGAGCACGACGGGGCGCTCGGGATCGAGGCCGAACGAACGCCGATCCGCGGCGGTGTCTCGCGGTTGGGGGGGCTGCACCGGATTGCCGTTGATCTCGACCCGGTTCCGCGCCCGCCTGGCCAACCGCGCCCCGGCCTCGGGAAAGGCGAGGTGGATCTGACGCGCGAAGGGGGCCAGCAGGCGTGTCGTGATTCCGGGGACCGCGTTCTGCTCCTGGAGCACCAGCGGCACTCCGCTCATGGCGGCCAACAACCCGGCCGGGGCTCCGGCATACCCTCCGGTCACCACGACGAGCACCGGTCTGCGGCGTTGGAACTCGTCGGCCAGCCGCCCGAACGAGCGGAACAACGCCGGCACCACGCCGAGCTGCGCTCCCGGCCCTCGACCCCGTTCGAGTCCACGGATGGGGAGCAGGAGGTGATCCAGCCCTCGAGCCGGGAGAATGCGGGCCTCGATCCCCCGCTCCGCACCGACGAACAGCGCACGGAGCCCGGGGCGGAACGACCGCAGGGCGTCGGCCAGGGCCAGCGCCGGGTAGAGATGACCCCCGGTGCCACCGCCCGCGAAGAAGACCACCGGAGCGAGCTCATGCACGAGCCCTCCGGGCGTGGAGCAATCGACCCACGAGGCGTGGCGGCGTGCGGGTGAGATCGTCGCTCCGACGGCGCGATTCCTCTTCGGGACGCCAGTCCCGGTCGGTCTCCCGGGCCACCGCCATCAAGATGCCGATGGCCGCCAGGGTGATCACCAGGTTGGTGCGCCCATACGAAACCAGGGGCAGCGCCAGCCCGGTGGTGGGCACGAGGCCGAGGCCCACCGCCATGTGCAGCACCGCATGGAGCGCGATCAGGTTGGTGATGCCCAGGGCGAGGAGCTGTCCGAAGAGGTCGGGAGCGCGGCGGGCGATGCGAAAGCCGAGTACGATGAAGGCCATGAACAACACCACCATCACCGCC
The DNA here is from genome assembly GCA_964521385.1 of uncultured Gemmatimonadaceae bacterium. Taxonomy (GTDB): domain Bacteria; phylum Gemmatimonadota; class Gemmatimonadetes; order Longimicrobiales; family Gaopeijiaceae; genus Gaopeijia. The sequence continues at coordinate 14,587 of CAZFRU010000017.1, forward strand.
ACCCCCACGAAGCCCCATTCCTCGCCCACCATCGAGAAGATGAAGTCGTTGTGGGGCTCCGGGAGGAACGAGTATTTCTGCTGGCCGTTCCCGAATCCCAGCCCCATGAACCCGCCCGATCCCAGGGCGATCATCGACTGGTTGAGTTGATATCCCGCCTCCTGGACCGCCGAACCCGGGTCCAGGAAGGCCTGGATCCGGCTCAGGCGGAACCCGCTGTCGAGCTGGGTGGACAACGCCGGCAGGGCCAGCACGCCCAGGAAGGCGAAGTGCCCGATCCGGCCGCCCGCGGCGAAGACGACCAGCGACGCCACCATGGCCATGAGCAGCGCGGTGGAGAGGTCGGGCTCGAGCACGACCGGCACCAGCAACAGCCCCCAGACCAGCAGGAAGGGCACCAGCCCGCGGCCCAGGGACCGGAACTCGCCCTGCTTGCGCACCGCGAGCATCGCCGTCCAGACGATGATCGACACCTTGGCGAGGTCGGACGGTTGAAAGCGGATGCCCAGGTCGAGCCAGCGCCGGGCACCGTTCGCGCGTGGCGCGATCGACTCGGTCCAGGGCAGCACGACCAGCAGAAGGAGCACGACGCTCACCCACATCATGGGCCAGGCCAGTCGTTCCCAGACCCGATAGGGGATCCGGGCGCAGATGACGAGAGCCACGAGACCCAACGCCGCTCCCTGCGCCTGTCGCAGCACGAAGTAGTGGTCGGGCGCACCCTGTTGCTGGGCCAGGAAGGTACTCGCCGAGTAGAGGGTGACCAGACCGAAGCAGAGCAACAGCACGGTGGCGGCGAAGAGCGCGGGCCCCTCCCAACCGCGCCCGAGCCCCACATCGGGCAACGCCACCGTCTTGCGCACGAGATCCACCGGTCGACGTTCCATCAGGCCGCTTCCTCCCCCCGGGCGAGGGCCGCGAACCGGCGCCCACGGGCCTCGTAGTTCTCGAACTCGTCGAACGACGACGAGGCCGGGCTCAGCAGCAGCAGATCACCGGGCCGAGCCAGTTCGCCGGCCGCCTCCACGGCGTCGCCGAAGTTGGCCACCCGCACGACGCCCAGTCCGTCGACCGCGTCGAGACGAGACGCGAAGCGAGGACCCACGGCGCCGTAGCACACGACGGCCCGCACCGGCCCGGGAAGCACGGACGCGAGTGCGTCGAGCGACTCACCCTTGTCCTTGCCCCCCAGCAGGAGCACGATCGGACGCTCGAGACTCAGGACCGCGCTCACCGTCGCCGCCACATTGGTGGCTTTGCTGTCGTTCACCCAGAGGACGCCGTCGCGTTCGACCACGGGCTCCAACCGATGGGGAAGCGCGCGGGCCGTGGCGAGCCCGCGCGCGATGGACTCGGGGGTCACGCCTGCGAGGCGGGCAGTGAGCGCCGCTGCCAACGCGTTGGCGACGTTGTGCCGCCCCAGGAGCGGGAGTGCCTCGCGGTCCAGGAGGGGCTCCGCGACCTCATCCACCCGCAGGGTCAGCACCCCGTCGTCGACGAAGGCGTGGACCCCCTCCGTCTGCCCGGTGCTGAAGGTGTAGCGACGTCCAGGGCGGTCACCCGGGAGGGCCTGGACCTCGGGCTGGTCGCCGAGCACCCACCGGTGGGCGGGGGTGGCATTGTCGAAGAGACGAGCCTTGTCGGCGAAATAGGCAACCACACTCGGATATCGATCGAGGTGGTCCGGAGCGAGGTTGGTCACCACCCCGATATCGGGTGCGAAGCGATCGACATCGGCGAGCTGGAACGAACTCACCTCCAGTACGAACCAGGCGGGTGGGGGCTCGAGGAGCGCCAGGTCGGACGCGGCCGGTGCCAGGCCCCCTCCCACATTGCCTCCGACGGCGACCGGCACACCGGCCTCCCGCAGCAGATGCGCGATGAGCAAGGTGGTGGTGGTCTTGCCGTTGGTGCCCGTCACCGCGATCAGTGGCGCGCGATAGAACCGGGAGGCGAACTCGGGTTCGGATACCCAGCGACGGCCGCGGGCGCGAAGCCCTGCGAGCACCGGAGCCTCCGGGGGGATGCCAGGACTGACCACCACGAGGCGGGCACCGGCGATCCGGTCGAGGTCGTGTCTTCCCAGTTCGACGTCGGCGCCCAGGATCCGGAGCTCGGCTCCACGAGCTGCAGTCGGGGCATCAGTGCGGAGATCCGAGACATGGACGGTTCTTCCTTGCGCTAGGGCCAGGCGGGCAGCGGCTTCACCGCTGCTGCCGAGGCCGAGGATTGCGACGGCGGTCACCGGATCTTCAGGGTTGAGACGGCGACCATGGCGGACAGGATCCCGAGGATCCAGAAGCGGATGACGACCGTGGTCTCCTCCCACCCGAGCTTCTCGAAGTGGTGGTGGAGCGGTGCCATCCGGAACACGCGCCGGCCCTCACCGAACCGACGTCTGGTATAGCGAAACCACCCGACCTGCAGCATCACCGACAGGCCCTCGGCCACGAAGACCGCACCGACGATGAGCAGGAGGAACTCGGCCTTGAGGAGGATCGCCATGACGGCGAGGGCACCTCCGATGGCCAACGACCCCGTGTCGCCCATGAAGACCTGGGCGGGGTGCGCGTTGAACCAGAGAAAGCCCAGCAAGCTCCCTGCGAGGGCGAGGGCGAAGATCGACATCTCGCCGGCGCCGGGCAGGTAGAACAACCCCAGGTACGCCGAGGTGTCGATGCGTCCTGTGATGTAGGCGATGGCCGCGAAGGTCGCGGTGGCGATCGCGCCGAGACCTGCCGCCAGGCCGTCGAGCCCATCGGTCAGGTTGACCGCGTTCGAGGTGAAGCCCACGAGCAGCGTCACGAACACCACGAAGGCAGGGGGCCAGAACGCCATCGCGTAGTCGGAGAAGAAGGGGACTCCCGTCCAGGTCGACGGAAACGGCGAGATGGGCCGGAGCACCAGAAACAGCCCGAGGGCGAGACCGAAACTGAGCTGCCCCAGCAATTTGGCCCGTGCAACCAGGCCTTCGGGGGAGCGGCGCACGACCTTGAGGTAGTCGTCGAGGAACCCGATGCCACCCATCCAGACCAGCGCCAGCAGGCAGAGCCCCGTATACCAGTTCGTCAGGTCGGCCCAGAGTAGCGTCGAGATCACGCAGGCGGCGATGATGAGGGTGCCGCCCATGGTGGGGGTACCGGCCTTGACCTGATGGGCTTCAGGCCCCTGCTCCCGAACGATCTGTCCCACCTTGAGACGTGTGAGCGCCCGGATGAAGGCGGGTCCCAGCAGGAAGGCGATCAGGAGCGCGGTGACGAGCGCGCCGGCCGCCCGAAATGTGTTGTAGACGAACAGATTGAAGAGAATGTGTACGTCGGAGAACCGGGGGAGCAGGTGGTACAACATCAGCCTGTCTCCCCGGCGCCGAAGTCGACCTCGAGCATCGGCAGCAGGCGCTCCAGGGCCACGCCCCTGGAGCCCTTGAGCAACACGACCTCGTCGCCGTCCAGTCGTTCGCGCAGCAGTGCGTAGGCCGCCCGGGGGTCGTCGACGACGAGCAGCCGAGGTCCTGCCGCAGGGAGGTCGGCCGCGGCAGTTGCGAAGGCTCCGGTGGCCAGGACCAGGTCGAGATCGCGTGAAAGGGCGTCTGCCAATACCGCCCGGTGCAACGCTGCCGAGCGGTCCCCCAACTCCAGCATCGAGCCCAGGACCACGACCTTGCGGGCGCCGGCGGGCCGCGATGCCAGCAGGTCGAGGGCCGCGACCACCGACTGCGGATTGGCGTTGTAGCAATCCACGATCACGCGCAGGTCACCGATGCGGCGCATCTCACCACGCATTCCGCTGGCCTCGACCCGACCGATGGCTTCGGCGGCCGCCTGTTCGTCGGCACCCACGGCGCGAACCACGGCCATAGCCAGCAGTGCGTTGACGACGGCATGGCGCCCTGCGATCCGCAGCGTGACCCGCGTGCTTCCGCAGGTGAAGCTGTAGTGACCCTCGGCATCGACCGATACGTCGCGGGGAGATAGATCGTGGTCCGCACCCGTGCTCCAACCGGCCACCCGCACCCCCGGCACGAGGGCGCGGGCCCGAACCGGCAGGTCGTCGGGGGTATCGCCGACGACGGCAACCCCCTCGGCGCCGAGGGAGCGCAGCAGGTCGAGTTCTTCTTCGACCGCGCCCTCCCGTGAGCCGAGCCCTGCGAGGTGCTCCTCACCGACCGTGACCAGCACGCCCACGTCGGGCCGGACGATTTGCGCCAACGCCGCCATCTCACCCCGTTCACTGGTACCCATCTCGACCACCACGACCTCGCTGGCCGCCGGGGCACCAAGCAGGGTGAGCGGCACCCCGATCCGGTTGTTGAGATTGGCACGGGTGGCGTGGACCGCACGACTGCCGGCCACCGCCGCGGCGACGAGTTCCTTGGTCGAGGTCTTGCCCGCCGAACCGCCGATGCCCACGACCCGCGCGGGAAGGGCGTCGCGGCGGTAGCGAGCGAGCCGGCCGAGAGCCACCAGGACGTCGTCGACCAGGTAGAGGACCGCACCATCCGATGCGGGCACGGCTCGGGACACCACAGCTCCCCGGGCGCCGGCAGCCACCGCGTCGGCCACGAAGTGGTGGCCGTCGAAGTGGGGCCCGGACAGCGCAACGAACAGGTCCCCCTCGCTCACCGTGCGGGAGTCGGTCGACACCCCCGCATAGACGAGCGCCTCGTGGGCCTGATCGAAGCGGAGTCCCAGCGCTGCGCGTACCGCACCGTCGGTCCAGTCGAACGAGGTGGCCACCATCACCCGATCCCCCGTGCGGCCAGCGCCTCGGCGACGACCACGCGCTCGTCGAGGGGCCGACGCTCGGTACCGACCACCTGGTAGGTCTCATGGCCCTTCCCCGCGAGCACCACCACGTCGCCGGGCTCCGCCTCGGCCACGATGCCGTGGATGGCCCGGACCCGATCGACCTCCCGCGCATGGTCGATGCTGTCGAGGCCCGCCTCGAGGTCGTCCAGGATCGCTTCGGGGTCTTCGGTCCGGGGGTTGTCCGAGGTGATCCAGATCCGGTCGGCATGGCGGCGCACGGCTTCCGCCATGGGAGCACGCTTCGATCGATCTCGGTCGCCACCGGCCCCGAACAACACCAGCAATCGCCCCGGGGTAAGCGAGCGAAGCGCGGTGAGCAGGTTCTCGAGTGCCGCCGGGGTGTGGGCGAAGTCGATGATCACGGTGAAGGGCTCGCGGACCAGCACCTCCATGCGACCCGGCACCTGGGGTGCCGACGCCAGGCGGGCCACGGCCCCTTCGAAGGGCACGCCGAGCGCCACCGCCGCGGTCAGCGCGCCCATGGCGTTTTCGACGTTGAAGCGACCGGGCAGTGGCAGGGTGGCGTCGATCCGTTCATCCCCCCGGCGCACGACGAAGCGGCTACCACCAGCGGCGCAGTCCACCTCTTCGGCGACGACGTCGGCCTCGCCTCCGACCGAGAAACGCACCGTACGCGGGCTGTCCAGGCGGGTCCACGCCGCTTCAGTCGCGTTGACGACGAGGGTGCCCTGCTCGGCGAGAAGCTGGGCGAGCCGGAGCTTGGCATCACGGTATTGGCTGAAGGTGCCGTGATAGTCCAGGTGGTCGAGCGAGAGGTTCGTGAACACCTCGACCTCGAAGGTGAGCCCGTCGAGCCGGTGCTGATCCAGTGCGTGCGACGACGCCTCCATGGCTACCCAGCGCACACCGTCGTCGGCCAACTCCCGCAGGGTGCGCGCCAGGTCGACGGGCCCCGGGGTCGTGAGCGACGAGGTCTCGGTGTGGATCCGCCCGTCCGGGCCCACGATGCCCAGCGTACCGAGCGCTGCCGCAGAACCGCTCCCCGCCAGGATGTGACGAATCAGGAGCGTCGTGGTGGTCTTGCCGTTGGTTCCCGTCACCGCCACGAGACCCAACTGCGTCGAGGGTGATCCATAGACCAGATCGGCTACCCTGGCAGCGGCTGATCGTCCGTTCGAGACCACCAGTTGGGGAATCCCGACCCCTGCCACCCGCCGCTCGACCACGGCCGCGGCCGCGCCACTCGCCTCGGCCGCCACCACGAAGTCGTGCGCATCGCTTCGGGTTCCGGCCCAGGCCAGGAACACCTCTCCGGAGCGCACCTGGCGTGAATCCTGCGCTGCGCCACTCACCAGGACATCCTGGGGCCCGACCACCTCCACCAGGAGATCGGCGGCACGCAAGGCCCCGACGATGCGGGACAGCGGCAGGGAGGGCCCGCTCACGAGCCGATCCTCCTGACCGTGAGGCGCACGGTATCGCCGACCTGCAGCCGCGTTCCGGCTGCGGGCTCCGACCCCACGATGGGGCCCGCATCGGGATACGACACCCGGAATCCATTCTGATGGAGCCGGCGGATCGCGGCCCGTGGCGTCAGCCCCCGTACGTCGGGGACGCGAGCCTCGCCGGTGACGGGGGGCACCGTGACGGATGTGGCTTCGGCGGGCCCCGAGACGAAGCGCGAGTCGACCAGCACCGAGCCCGGAGCCTCGGCCTGCAGCAACGTCGCACCCGTACCCCGCACGGAGCGGAGCAGCTTGCCCCGGTCGAGCGGAGAGACGCGCGACGCCAGCGCCGCCTCCATGGTGGCACGGGTGACCGGGGCCGCGACCGCGCCGCCGTAGTAGGCCCCCCGGGCTCCGTCGAGCTTCACATAGACCACGATCTGGGGGTCATCGGCCGGAAAGTAGCCCACGAAGGTGCTGAAGTAGCGACCCGAGTAGCGGCCAGCTTCGGCGATCCGAGCGGTACCGCTCTTGCCGGCGACTCGATACGCCTCGAGATGGGCGCGGGTACCGGTGCCATCCTCGACCACCTGCACGAGGACCTCGTTCAGGGCCCGGGTGACGCTGGGGTCGACCACCTGACGCACCACCTGGGGGTCCTGTCGCACGACCGTCCCGTCGGCCGCACGGGTCTCCCCCACGATGCGCGGCTCCATGAGGCGTCCCCCATTGGCCAGGGCACCATAGGCCATCACCATCTGGAGCGGCGTGACCCCGATCTCGTAGCCGATGGCCAGCGACTGGGGGCTGAGTGCGGACCAGCGGTCGGGCTTGCGCAGCGTGCCCTGGGATTCACCCGGCAAGGGCAGCCCTGTCGGAGTGCCGAACCCGAAATCCCGAAGGGTCTGGTACTGCTCCTCCGGGGTCAGGGCGAGGGCCGCCTTGGCGATTCCGATGTTCGACGACTCACGCAGTGCATCGGCGAGCGTGGTCCGGCCGATGGCGTGCGTATCCCTGAGGTCGCGCCCATTGATGCGCCAGTATCCCATCCCCGTGTCGATGGAATCGGTCAGGGCGCCCCGGTCGTAGGCGAGGATCGCGGCCACGGTGAACGGCTTCAGCGTCGACCCGGGTTCGTAGGGCGTGTTGATGGCCGACAGGGCATCGGCTTGCCCATCGCGGATGCTGGCCAGGGCCAGGATCTCTCCGGTATGTGGGTTGGAGATGACGAGGTCCCCGGCCAGCGCCTCGTGCAGCTCCACCGCCTCGGCCAGCTCCTTCTGGGCGATCTCCTGGAGGTCGACATCGAGAGTCAACACCACGTCACCCCCCGTGGTCGGCTCGAGAATCGACACGGTCTGTCCGGGAATGGCTCGCCCCGCACTGTCCTTGGCCTTGTCTTCCTGACCCGGGCGCCCCCGCAGGAGCGACTCGTACTGCTGCTCGATTCCTCCGGCTCCGGCTCCATCGAGCACCCGTCCGAGGACCCCCCGAGCGAGTTCGCCATACGGCAGCTCACGCTTGACCTGGCGCTCGACCCACACACCGCGGAACGGACGCACGAGTTCCCTCACGCCGGGACCGAAGGTGCCGGGAAGTGCGACCCAGCTGCGCTCAGGATCGGCGACGCGCCGCAAGCGGTCGCGTCCGATACCCATGGCGTCTCGCAGGATCGTCACCAGCGAGTCGCGATCCTCCGGCCGCACTTCACGCGGCGCCACCGAGATCTTGAAGGTCTCGCGACTGAGCGCGAGCGGAACGCCGTTGCGATCGAGGATCGTGCCGCGTGGAGCGGCCACCTCGAGCCGGGCCACCTGCTGATCCTCGGCCAGCTCCTGCCAGGCGTCGGCCTGGAGGATCTGCACCTGTGCGGCACGCGCGAGGATGATCGCACCTGCGCCCAACCACCCCGCCAGGAGCAGCCGTCTGCGCCAGGCCAGTCCCGGCGGCGGTGCATCGCTGCGCCGACTCACAGCGTGCCACCTTCGTAGAAGCGCAGTTCGGGGCCCACCGGGATGTGCATTCCGAGTTCCTGCTCGGCTCGCGTTTCGACCACTCCGCGACTTTCGAGTCGACGAATCCCACTCACCAGTTCGTCTTCCTGAGCCTGCTCCATCCCCAGGCGGGCGTCGAGCAACTCGACCTCCGACATGAGTCGATCCCCCTTTCCCTGCCGCGCCGCCACGAGGGTCAACGCTGCCAAGAGCGCAGCCAGCGCAAGGGCGGACCGGGTGATGCCCGCGCTCGTCATGCGGCTTTCCTCCATGCCCGCAGCAGGGCGCTCCGAGCCCGGGGGTTGGCACGGATCTCGTCGTCGGCCGGGCGTTCGGGCTTGCGGGTCAAGACGGTGCCCAGCGCCCGTCCGCGGCAACCACAGACCGGCAACTCCGGTGGGCACACGCAACTCCGACTCCACTCGCGAAAGCTGTGCTTGACGATGCGGTCTTCGAGGCTGTGATAGGCGATCACCACCAGCACCCCGCCCTCGCGCAACGCATCGCGGAGCGCGGGCAGCGCCGCATCGAGTGCCTCGATCTCGTCGTTCACCGCGATGCGCAGCGCCTGGAAGATCCGCGCCTTGTCCTGGTGCTCAGTCGAACGGCCCAGCACCCGCGTCAGCGCCGCCACCAGGTCGTCGGAAGTCGCGAACGGCCGGCTCTCACGACGGCGACCGATCTCCCGCGCCAACGCACGGGCACGCCGCTCCTCACCGAAATCGCGAAAGATCCGTTCGAGTTCGGATTGCGACGCATGATTGAGGAGGTCGGCGGCGGTGGCCCCCCCACCCTGCATGCGCATGTCCAGAGGCGCACCCTCACGAAAGGTGAAGCCCCGCCGATCCTGGTCGACCTGGTGGGAGCTGATGCCCAGGTCGAGCAACGCCCCGTCGATGCCCTCGGTGCGCACCTCCCGATCGTCACGCACCGCGTCGAAACGAGCTTCGAGAAAGCGCACACGGTCTCGCCAGGGTTCCAACGCCCGCTTCGCGGCCGCCAGCGCTTCGGGGTCCCGGTCGACGGCCAGAAGCCGACACTCGGCGCATCGCTCCAGGATCAGACGAGCGTGTCCCCCACCGCCGACGGTCCCGTCGACGTACAGTCCGTCGCCCGAGGGGTCGAGGAGCTCGATGGCACGCGGCCCGAGCACGGGTTCGTGCGAGTAGTCGGAGGCCAGGGGGTGCTCGCTCATCCGAAGATCCGATGCCGGACCTGCGCGAAGTCGGGGCTCGTGGGCACCTTGACCGTCGCGTCGTAGACGGTCGGGTCCCAGAGTTCGACCCGGTCGATGTTGCCGTTCACCAGGACCGTGCCCCCGAGGTGGGCGGCATCTTTCAGCCACGCGGGCACCAGGATCCGCCCTTGCTTGTCCGGACTCACCTCGACGGCCATCGCGAGCACGTCTCGCACCTCGTGCCACGCTGCGGGATCCGACCGACGAAACTCCAGGAGACGGCCCTGGATCTCCTGCCACGCCTGCGTGGGGAAGAGCGTCAGATAGGGCGGCTCCCATTGCAGGAGTACGAAGCGATCACCGTCGGCCTCCCGGCGGAACGCCGAGGGCAAGGAGACTCGCCCCTTCTCGTCCATCTGGTGCTCGTAGCGACCCAGGAACCCGTTCACGAGGGGTGGCAGGTGGGATGAGGTGGAGTGAAGTGGGGATGAGTGGCAAGATAGAGAGCGTGGCAGAGGGGCGCAAGGATCTTCTTTCAGAGAAAAGCGGGCGCTGTCCAACCGTGCGCCAAACGCCGTTCCAGCGCATCGGGATGCGGCAAACCGCCGATCCAGGGGGTCTTCCGGTCAGCAGAATTCCGAACGAAACCCGAAAGTATGGGTGGGGCTGGGTGGGGGCTCGGATCCGATCCCCATAACGCAGACGGCGCCGCGGGGCGATGCCCGCGGCGCCGTTGCGCCGACCTCGGTCGATGGGTCCTACCGACTACCGACCGCGTTCGAAAGCGCGGTCGACCTACCGGCCGCGTTTGATGATGGCATTCTGGATGTCGAGGTACTGCTGCGCAGCCTGGACGATCTGATCGGAGGGAATCCCCACCGTCGGCGCATACGAGGCACCGGCACGCAGCAGTGGGAGCGCCTGTTCGAACAGCGGCTGGGCCACGCGCGCGCTGGCCAGCGTGTTGGGCTCTCCCACGGCCACACCCTTCAGATACAACCCGTAGCCGTGCCAGAAGTCCATCTTGGTGCGGGTCTCGGCATTGAGGTCGAGCGTCTTGGCCGCCACCACACCGGCGATGCCGTAGTCGAGGTTCTTGTTCGGGTTCTTGGTGTCGAGACCCTTGGTGTAGGCGTCGCCGAAGAGCAGGTCGGCGAGTCGGTTCGGATCGGCCCCCCGCTCGGCGGCCCGCTGGAAGATCGGAACCGCGTCGTCACGGCGCCCGGCCTGGATCAACAGGTTGCCCTGGCGCGCGTACAGGTCGGGATACTCCGGATCGATGGCCTCGATGCGCTGGAGTGCCTTCACCGCGTCGTCGATGCGGTCCAACCGCTGAAGGGCCGTGGAGTAGGTCGACAGCAGCGAGGCCTCGTTGGGATACACGGCGAGTGCGCGTTCGGCGAAGGTCACGGCTTCTTGCGCCTCGCCGATCTGCGCGTAGGCCGACACGATGTTGCGCAACTGGCCCACCGACATCGAATCACCCCGCACCTCGAACACCTTTTCGAGGGCGTCGATGGCCTTGCGGTAGAGGGCGATCGCATCGGCGGGAATCTCACCACTGGCCTGCGCACCCTCGGGCGTGGCCTTCCGGGCGGCCTCCATGGCGAAGTTGCCCAGATCGCCCAGCAGCTCGGGCGTCTCACCGTTCTGGAGCCCCTGCTCGATGAGCAGCATGGCGCCCTCGGGGTCACCCGCCTGGTACATGTCGAAGGCGATGGTGCGACGCACGGCCTCTGCGTTGGGATTGACCTCGAGGTAGCGGCCGTAGTACTCCCGACCGGCGTCCGTGCGGCCGAGCTCCGTGGCGAGGTAGCCGGCGAGCTGCAGCGATTCCTCGGCGTACGGATCGTTGGCCAGAATCCCCTCGGTCACGGTAAGGGCTTCATCGAGCTGGCCGAGCTTCCAGAGCGCCTGCGCCTTCTGATATTGCACCCCGACATCTTGCGGGTTGAGTTCGAGGGCACTGTTGCAGTTGCGAAGTGCGCCCTCCCAGTCATTGGTCTGGCCAGCCTCATAGCAGAAGGTCCGGAACCGAAGCTGCTGCACGAGCAGGTCGAAGGCTGCGGCGATCTTCAGGGCCGCCTCTTCGGTCTGGTCCTTGTGCACGGAGAAGCCATCCACCGGGAACTGCGCCGAGGTGGTCGCGTCGACGAACTTGATGTTCGAAAGCGTGCGGTTGTCCCCCTCGACCGCATAGTCGGCACAGACCGCCACATTGGCATTGATCTGCGGCGCCAGCTGGATCGTCTTGATGCAATCCAGGTTCTCCATCTTCAGGTCGAACTTCTTCAGCAGGTCCCTGATCTCCTTGCGCTCGATGGGCTGGTGGGTCGACAGCGTGTTGATGATGTCGCGCAGCTCCTCGGCCACCTTCTCACCCCATCCACGATCCTGACCGCCGGTGGCGAACAGATCGGGGACCAGAACACGAAACCGGCCCTGGCCGGCCACGGACTGCGCTGTAAGAACTGGACCTACCATCAGGGCGGCGAACGCCATGGCTACGAGCTTCAGCCGTCCAATCATCTTTACTTCTCCCTGGGCCCGGAGACCCGGTGGTGTGCGTTGGCCCTGACGGGCACGTCAGCTCTTCGGATGTGGATACCGAAGGCCTGGCGAAAAAGGTTCCAAGTTCCACCCCGTGTCGCTCGACAGGAGTGAAAGCCGGCCAATTCTATGGCCCCCCCCCCGATGGGGCAACCGCGATTCCCGAGCGGTCTTCTGCACGCCCCATGCCACCACCCCGTCAGATCCATACCGCGCGACCACCGCTCTGATTACACCCCACGCCGGCTGCGGTCGTCGACCCGCTTGCCACCGGCACCGAAGGGTCCGTCCAGTTCCTCGATGGCGAGACGTACCTCGTCGGGGATGCGCATCGAGGTCTGAGCGGCGTAGTCGTACATCACCTGCGTCGACTCGCCCGACTGGAGTTTCTCGCCCGTGGGCGAACTCACCTCGTACTCCATTTCGAAGTGACGCTTCCCCAGGCGTGACACCCGTACGCCGACATCCAGGCGTTGCGGCCACAACACACGGGCGTGGTATCGCACCCGCACTTCGGCGAGAATATAATCCACGCCATCGAGTCCGTTCCGGCCTGTGACCTGTGACCAATAGGCGGCCCGGGCCTCTTCGAAATACACCAGGGCATGGGAGTGATGGGAATGGCCCCCGACATCCACGTCCTTGAAGCGGACGTCGACCGGGTGATGGAACCGAAACGGTACGTCCGCCATGGGCTCTCCGTCGTTCGAGTCGCAATCCCCACCCCCCGATCCCGCGGGGGTTCCGCGTGAGGGCCGCTCGTTCGGTCGACGTGGTGGTGATCGGTGGGGGGGTCGTGGGACTCGCCGTCGCTCACCGCCTGGCGCTCGCTGGCCTGGAGGTGACCCTGGTGGAACGCGAGGGGGTGGCCCGATCGGCGACCTGGGCAGCCGGGGGCATGCTCGCTCCCCTGGGTGAAGTGCCCGATCCCGGTGCATTCCAGGAATTCGGCCTCGAGAGCCTGCGTGCCTACCCCGCATGGGTGGCCGCCATCCAGAAGGCGAGCGGTGAGAGCGTGGCGTTCGAGGTATGCGGCATGCTCGTGGTGGCCGACACCACCGACGCCGCGGCGGGCCTGCGAGAGCGGCAGGGCGAGCTGGCGCGAGAGCGTCACCCTGCACGGTGGATCGAGGGCGCGGCTGTGCGGGGCGTCGAACCTCACCTGGCCAGGCGATGGTCGGCCGGGCTGCACCTGATCGACCACGCCTGCGTCGATCCACGACGCCTCGGGGGCGCGCTGGCCCGCGCCGCCCGGCACGCGGGGGTGAAGATCTACGAGGGATTCACGGCGCGCACCGTGGTGACCGACGGCGGCGGCGTCCGCGGGATCCGCGCCGACGACGGGACCACGCTCGCAGCCCGTCGCGTGGTGGTCGCCGCGGGTGCCTGGAGCGGTTTGCTGGAGGGCCTGCCGCGGCGGCTGCCCGTACGAGGGGTGCGGGGACAGATGCTCGCCGTGCGACCCGACGGCATACGACTCCGGGGTCTGGTGGTCGGGCCCGGTGCGTATCTGATCCCGCGCGAGATCGCGGGCGTACCCCACGTCGTGATCGGAGCCTCGATGGACGAGGCCGGCTTCACGGTGGCCACGGACCCCGAGACGGTCTCGAGGCTGCGGCGGTCCGCCGAGGCCCTGGTACCCGCATTGACCGACGCCCCCGAGCATTCGCGTTGGGCGGGCCTCCGCCCGGCAACAGCCGACGGCCTGCCGATCCTGGGGCCCGACCCCGACGTCCGCGGCCTGATCTACGCCACCGGCCACTTCCGCAACGGGATTCTGCTCGCACCAGGCACCGCCGACCTGGTGCATGCCGTCGTCGTGGGGGCCGATCCCGATCCGCGGTGGGCCGCCTTCGGTGCCGCACGCATCACCGAGGCAGACACCGGGACGGCCCGCCCCTGATGGGGTCCGCTCCCGATGGGGCCCGCTCCCGAGGCCCGGCTCGCGCTCAGTTGCGCACGAGGCGAATCCGCCCCGAGCCGGTATCGACCACGATCCGGCCCCGACCCGCGCCCAGCACCCCACTCAGGTAGTTGCGACGCTGACTCCTCACCTGGATCGGAAAATCGATATCGACCCCTCCGCTCCCACTGTCGGCCTCGAACTCGGCATCGACCTCGGCAGGCAGTCGTAGCGTGACACCGCCCGATCCCGTGTCGACCTCCAGACGTTCGACGTTGGAGATGAGATGCACGTCCACGGCACCCGAGCCGGTGTCGACGAGCACGTCGGGCGCCGCGATGCGGACCAGTGTGACCGAGCCGGAGCCGGTGTCGACCTCGACCGCGTCGACCGTGAGGTCGGCTGCGTCGACCGATCCCGAGCCCGTATCCAACACCACCGCCGGGCCGCGTACGTTGTCGACCCGGATCCCGCCCGAACCGGTGTCGATGAGGACTTCTCCCTGCACTCCTCTCACCTCCACGGACCCCGAACCGGTGTCGACCGAGACATCGCCGACGACGTCGTCGACCGCCACGCGCCCAGCACCGAGGTCGAGCTCGAGGTCGCTGCGAAGGCCACCAGCCCTCGCTTCACCGACCCCGAGGAATACGCTCAACCCCCGTCCCTCGGGCAGCTCGATTCGAAGATCGGCATGGGCTTCGAGGCCCGAGCCGGAGCTGTTGATGCGGACCCTCTCCCCCCCCCGCTGGCGCCCGCCCCAGGTCCCGTCCTCGCGCACCGAGAGGGTGGTACTACTCCGTGATCGACCGGTGGGGGCGTAGCGCACCTCGTCGGCAGGATACCGCACGATCAGCACCTGGCGCCCATCGATCTCGCGGGTGTCGAAGCCGAGGGCGTCCCCCTCCGCACCCCCTCGAGTCACATGCACCACCACCTCGGTACCCATCCCCCGAACCACCTCGACCTCTCCCGCCAGGTTGTAGACCGCGACCCGGCGGCCGGAGAGCCGTACTGCGTCCTGTCCCAGGGCCGGCTGCGTCGTCACCAGGACACCCGCGAGAAGGGCCCAGAGCATGGTGTTGCGTCTCGTGTTCACGGCACTCTCCGGTGAGGTCATCGGATCCGGATGGACCCGTTCACGGTGTGGATGCGAAGGACGGATCCGCCGGCACCGAGCCGGCCGACGACCGAGCGGCGCCCGATCTTGCCGTCGACGAGCAAGGGCAGGTCGGAATCGAGGGCACCGTTCACCCACGAGGCGTCCAGATCGGCATCGACGTCGTCGGGGAGATCGAGCTCGATGCTGCCGTTGACCGTCCGGAAATCGGCACCTTCCGGCAACCAGCGTCCCATTTCGGCCCGAATGGACCCATTGACGGTCGCAGCGCGGGCGAACCCTCGCGTGGTCAACTCGACATCGCCGTTGACCGTTTCGGCCTCGACATCGCCAAGGAGGTCGGTCGCTTCGACGTCGCCGTTGACGGTGCGGGCCGCGAGCTCGACGCCCTCGGGCACTTCGACGTGGAATCGCACGGAGACGTCGTTGTTCCGTACGCTGTTGCGGTACTCCCCACCAGGGCCGCAGCGGTTGTCCGCGTCGCCGCGGGGTGTGGGATACACCGCGCATACGGTGACGCCGCCGCGATGCTCGACCACCTCGATACGCACCTCGTCGGGGTCGGAACGGCGCGCCGACCTCTCGGCCACCACCACGACCTGATCGCCCTTGCCGGGGACCGCAATGATGGCGCCTGCCACGCCACGGACCTCGATGGTACTCCCCTCGGCCAGCGTGCCGGTCCATCGAAAGGGATCCTGGCTCGCCGCACCGGACCCGTCGTAGGCGTCGGCCACACGCACATCCGTGGCCTGGCCCACCGCCCGGGTCACCGCCTGTTCGACGCCCGACAGCGCCCGGTTCACCGCCCGATCCACCGCCTGCGCCACCGGGTGGCCAGGCACCAGTCGCGGCGTGAGCATCACGCCTGCAAGGATCGCCACCACCGCTACCCCTCGACCCGTTCTCATCTCCGTTCTCCTTGCGATTCAGCGCCCCGGCCGATGCCGGAGCTGGATATCTCCATCGAACACCTGGATCTCGAGCCGCGCCGCCCCGTCGCCGAGGCGGAACCGCAGCGGTTGACCCGCCTGCACCCGTCCCACCCGCACCGGAAACCCCGGCACGAACTCCCCCGAGAAGGTCGAGACCTCGACATCGGCCGACACGTCGGCGGGCACCTCGGCGCTCACGTCTCCGTCGTGGGTCACCAGCCGCACCTGCGAGCCGCTGCGGAGCGGGCCGGCGAAATGGATCGTGCCGTCGACCGTGGTGGCGATCACCTCGTCACCATCGACCTGATCGAGCACGAGATCTCCGTCCATCGACTCGACGGTGACCCGACCCGCGATCTCGGCGACCCGTACGTCACCGTCGACGGTGGCCGCCACGACGCCGCCCCGCACCCGCTCCACCACCAGATCGCCGTCGACCGCGCGCAGTTCGAGCCCTCCCTCGATGTCGAAAGCGCTCAGGTCTCCCTCCACGACCCCCACGCGCAGACCGCCGGTGAGCCCCCGGGCTTCGACCTCGAGATCGTGTCCATCGACCTCGACCGCCGTTCCCGGGGGGACCCGCAAGTGCACCGTCCGGCTCGATTCCCTTCCTCGCGGCCGCGACCGCACCTCGACCCGGTTCCCGCGGCGGATCACCTCGATGCGGCTGCGGCGCCCGTCGTCCAGGACCTCGAGCGTCTCGCCCGGGCGCCCCTCGATACTCACCCGTCCACTCTGGATCTGGACGTGGATCCGGTCGTCGGCACCCACCGCCACCACCGTGTCGGGCGCGAACGACGCCGGATGCGCCACACCCGCCGGCGCGGGCAGCGCCCCGTGGTCGACAGCACCCGCCGGCAGGGCGAGGCCCCCGACGAGCAAGAGGAAGAGCGGGCGCATGTCAGTCGTCCGCCGCAGCCAGGAGCGCGGCGGCTTGCCGCAGGAAGGCGCGCTGCCGCTCGACCGTTCCCTCGAGATGGCGACGCACGTAGCTGTTGTCCGGATCCAGGACGAGGGCCGCACGGCTCTCGGCAATGGCCGTCTGGATCACCACGAGGTTCTTGCGCAGGACGCGCACGGTGTTGGCGTCGAGACCCGACGGGTCACCCATGAGCAGCCGCTCGAGTTGGGCGACCTCGCGGGCCAGTACCTCCGAAGCCAGAGTGCCGTCGCCCACACCCGTGAACCGGGGGAGGAGGGACGATGCGTCGGGGCCCGCCTCGAGGGTGCTCTCGGCGGGAGGGATCAGGTGGGACCGGAGCGTCCAACCCCCGACGCCGGCGCCCATCAGCAGAGCGAGCGCGGCCGCTGCAGCCAGCGCCCCGCCCAGGCGGCCCCGGTGAGGGGTAGCCGACGATTCCGCAGTCGCCCACGAATCGTGCGCCCCAAGGTGCGGAGTGAGGTCGAGCACATTGGACGCAGCGAGCCCAGTGGACGCCGGGGGAAGGCGGGCCTCGATGCCGGCCCACAGATCGCGCGGCGGCGCGAGCCCCCCCATGGCCTGAGCACGCCGACGCACCTCACCCAGATCACGGGCGAGCGCGCGGCAGGGCTCACAGGTCGCGAGGTGAGCGTCGAGGGCCTCGGCCCCCTCGGGGGAGAGGTCACCGTCGAGGTGTTCGGACAGGCGCCGGGCCCAGAACTCGTGTATGGACATCTCGTTCAATCCGCTCGTTCAGTCGAGATGGGACCGGAGCAGCATCCGGGCCCGATGGAGTTGCGACTTCGAGGTCCCCACACTGATCCCGAGGCGCTCGGCGATCTCCTCATGAGGGTATCCTTCGACATCGTACAACACGAAGACCGTGCGAGCCCGTGGGGGCAGATGTTCGACGGCCCGTTCGAAGTCCATGCGGAATCCCGGGAGCGCCACGCGCGCCGCCAATCCGTCGAGAAGGCCGTCACCCGCAAGCAAGCGAGCCTCACGCCGCTGGAGCGTCTCGCGTCGCCCCAGGATCAGGTTGACGGCGAGCCGGTGCAGCCAGGTCGTGAACGCCGCCTCGCCCCGAAAGGTGTGGAGCTTGGACCAGGCCCGCAGATAGACGTCCTGGGTCAGGTCGTCGGCGGCTCGGGGACCCGCCATGCGCCGGGCAAGAGCGTAGATCCGCTCGACGGTGGCGCGGTACAACCGCTCGAACGCGTCGGCATCACCCCGCGCGGCGAGCACCGCGTCGGCACTCAGGGGATCGGTGTGAGGCGTCACTCGAAGGGGTTGCACGGGCTGGAGGTCGAAGGGCGAAGGGGCCACTCTGGAATTCACCACCTTGGACGGGCGCCCCCCGGCCAGGGTTGGAATCGATCGCGGTCGGCTTGCGCCGGGAGTGCGAGGATGGCAGCGTCGGCAGGGGGTAACCACCCGACGAGTCCTACCCACCCGAGGTTTCCATGCAAGTGCTCCCCATCGACCTGACCGAAATCGTCGCCATCGTGTTGGGCATGTCGGTCGTACTGATCCCGATCGCCGGGCTCACCGCCCGCTTCGTGCTCAAGCCGCTGGTCGAGTCGTTGGCGAAGGTCAACGAGGTTCGCGGCATCGAAGAGACCGTGGCCATCACCGAGCGCCGGGTCGCCCTGCTCGAGCAACAACTCGAGTCCATGGCAACGACCCTTCGCCATGTCGAGGCGGGGCAGGCCTTCGACCGCGCCCTGGGGACGGGAGCAGCCCATCCGGCCCCGCGGGACGAGGCCCCATGACGCTCACGCACGAGGTCATCGCGCACCGCGGGTACAGCGCCGTCGCACCCGAAAACACCCTGGCAGCAGTGGAGCAGGCGCTACAGGCCGGCGCCGACGCGGTCGAATGGGATGTGCATGTGGCATCGTGCGGGACGCCGGTGCTGATCCACGACGCCTCCCTCGGTCGCACGACCAACGGATTCGGTCCGGTGCGCCGGCGCAGTCTGGGGCAGCTCCAGGCCCTCGACGCGGGGTCGTGGTTCGACGCCGCATTCACCGGAGAGAGGGTACCCTCGCTCGCCCAGGCCCTCGAGCATGTCAAAGGACGGATCGGCCGGGTCTACACCGAGGTGAAGGGGTACCGTGAGCTCGAGGATCTCGATCGCATGGTGCGGATCGTGCGCGAGTCCGACCTGGCATACGACACCGTCTTCATCTCGATGGACTGGGGGATCCTGGACCGCATCGCGGGACAGGACCCGACCGTGGGCATCGGCTACATCGTCGAAGAGAGGGCGCGCTGGGACGAAGCGCTGGCTCGGGCGACCCCCATGGCACGAGCGATCCTGGACATCGACCATCGCCTCGTACTGGCCGAGCCCGAACTGGCGGTGGAGGCCTGCAAGCGCGGGATCGACGTCGCCGTCTGGACCGTCGACGACCCGGACGAGGCGACGGTCCTCGCCCAGGCGGGGGTGACACGGTTCACGACGAACCAGGTCTCTCGCCTGGTGTCGTGGCGCGATGCCCAGGCCCCTCCCGCGCCGCGGTAGACCCCACCGTCGGCAACACCACCGTGAAGGTCGAGCCTGCACCCACTTCACTCTCGACGTCCACATGACCCCCGTGGGCCTCGACGATGCCCTTGACGATGGCCAGGCCCAGCCCTGCTCCGCCCCGTTCCGTGCGGTCCCGGCGCCAGAAACGGTCGAAGAGGTGGGCCCGATCCTGCGCGGCAATCCCATACCCCGTATCGTGCACGGCGATGGCGACCCACCCCTCGTCGCGGGGTCGTGCCGACACCTCGATCCGACCCCCCGACGGAGTGTGGCGGATGGCGTTGCTGATCAGGTTTCCAAGCACCTGGATCATGCGATTGCGGTCGGCCAGGATCGGCGGCGTGTCTCCCTGAACGCGGAAGCCCAGCGCAAGGTCCCGGTCCAGCGCCAGAGGTGACGCCAACGCAACCGCCTCTTCGAGAAGGGGGCGCACGGGACACGGCGCGGCCCTCACCGACAGCCCCCCGGCATCGATCCGAGCCACGTCGAGCAGGTCGTCGATGAGCACGTTGCTCCGTTCGGCCGCCTTCTGGATCGTGCGCAACTGCCGGCGGGTCTTGTCTTCGTCGAGCGGGACCTCGAGCAGGAGTTCGGCCGCAGCCGCGATCGAGCCGATCGGGTTGCGCAGGTCGTGGCTCACCACGGCCATGGTCTCGTCTCGTGCCCGCACGGCCTGGCGAAGGGCCCGCTCGGCCTCACGGATCTCGGTCATGTCGGTGACGGTCACTACCGCGCCCCGCACCACGAGGCCGTCCATCAGCGGACGAAGCGACCAGCGCACCGGAAACCCGCGCCCGCGCCGGTGCCACGCCGTGTCGTCGACCTGTTCGGCCGCTCCCCCCTTGCGCAGGGAGATGAGCAGAGGGCACTCCGAGGCGGAATGCCCCTCGGCGTCGGAGGCCGCTCCGTGGAGCAGGTCGTGCACGCTGCGTCCCCTGGCTTCTTCGTCGGTGAACCCGAGCAACCGCGTGCCCGTGGCATTGAGCGTCAGGATCCTGCCCTCGAGATCGATCCCCAGCACGCCGTCACCGGTCGCCTCGAGAACGGCATCGATTTCCCAACGCGCGCGCACGGCATCGTGACGCCTGACGTTGACCTCCTTGATGATTCCCCGAAGTCGACGACCCACCAACCCCACAGCGACGGTTGCCAGGAGCGCGAGCACGAGCAAGACGATCGTCAGGCGGATCTGCAGCGTCCGCGCCGCCTCCACATTGGCCCGTGCGTTGCGGGTCTCCTCGGCGAGGCGGTCACGAAACGTCTGCGAGTTCAGCAGCATGAGTTCGTAGCGAGCCTGGTCTTCCTCGGCGAGGGGAAGGTAGGCCCTCCGGGCCGAATCGCTTTCCAGTGCCGAGCGGTGGCTCCGATGCCATTCGAACGACGCATCGACCACCGGAAGCGCGCTCTGCTGATTGGCCAGACTCATGCGATCCAGCAGAGAGAACAACTCGCCTCGAATGGAGTCCTCTCTCGGTACGAGTGCCTGGTAGATCACCTTGGCGTCGGTGTCTCCCGTGAGCAGGTATTCCCGAAAACGCAGCATCTGACGGGCCTGGACGAGGGCCAGATCGGCCGCCTTGCTCCGTGCCGGCTCGAGCACCTCGCTGATCTGGGCGTCGGACGAACTGATCTGCCTGCTGGTGACGATGGGAAGTCCCGCCAACGCAAGGATCACCACCACGATGAAGGCCAACGCCCAGGGGCGCGCCTCCGGCACCGGAAGCGGTGCAACGGGCGTGGTCGATGCGTACTGGGCCTCGACCTCCGGGCGCCGCGCCCGAGGAGAAAGAGCCGAGAGGGTGGGACGACGCCTACCGGGACGCGCCAAGGATTCGCTCCTCGACGAGATCGGCCAGCATCTCGCCCAGCCCCAGGTCATCTCGATGGTAGTGCGGAGGGTCCCCCGGGCGGGAGCACGATACATCGTCCCCCACCACGCGGGCGATGAAGCGCAGCGCCTCGGGTGCGGCCGGGTCGTAGAGCGCGGGTTGCTCGGAGGCAGGCGCCCGGACCTCGATGGCAGGCCAGGGCCCCTCCTTCCACCCCTCGGCCACCACCACTTCGGCGTCTCGCAGGTACCGCCGCACCAGACCCCCGAGTCCGGGTGCCCGCCCGCGCCATCGCCCCAGCAGTGCCATCTCGTCGGGTCCCGCCAGAAGCACGTTGCGAGCCCGGGCTTCGGTCCGGAACCGCCACGAATCGGTGCCTTCGGTGTCGAGCCGGAATCGATGCCCGTGCTTGGCCACGACCGCGTCGATCCCCCGCTCGATCAGCGCACTCACGAGGGCGACGGCCACGGTGGTCTTGCCCGAGTCCTTCCATCCCACCACCCCGACCACCGGGGGGATCAGCAGTCCGGCCGCCTGGGCGAGATCCTCACTGCGGTTGACGTTGTGGAGCAGCTGGGGCGCCAGGAGGCCCACCTCGTCCGCCAGCTCGGTGGCCGACACCAGGGCGGTCTCCGGCCAGTCCCGCACCAGGTCCCGCGCGCTACCACGGTCGGCATCGAGAGCCGCCGACACGGCCCCCCGCAGGTCGGTCCCCCATACGCCGCAGAGCGGCTGCAGGGGCTCGTCGGGCACGCTCACACCGCGTCGAGGGGTGGGGAGACCCCGCCAGCCCTCGAGCAGGCGGGCCACGGTGGCCGCGTGCACTGCGGGCAGATCGCACGCCAGCACGAGAGCTCCGTCGAGGCCGCCGCGATCCGCCCGCTCGAGGGCGGCCTCGATTCCTCCCAGTGGCCCTCGGCCGGGGCGCAGATCGGGAAGGTCGTCGCCGCCCGCCACGATCACGCTGTCGCAGAACGGGGCCAGCGTGCGGCGCGCCCGCTCGACCAGGGTGCGTCCGGCAAGACGGGCCTGCCCCTTCGGAGACCCGAATCGTCGACTCTCGCCGCCCGCCAGGACCACGCCCAGGGGACGCTGCGACGGGTCGGTCACGATCGCTCCGGTGGAGCGAACACGACGCGTTCCTCGCCGGCGTAGAGGTTGAAGCGTCCTCCCCGCGTAAAGCCGGCCAGGGTGAGGTTGAAGCGCCGCGCGGTGTCGACGGCCAGCGACGAGGGCGCCCCGACGGCCACCACCCCGGCCACCCCCGCAGCGAGGGCCTTCTGGAGGATCTCGAACGAGGTCCGACCGCTCACCACCAGCACCCGATCCGAGAGCGGGAGCCGTCCGGCCAGAAAGGCCGCACCCAGCACCTTGTCGACGGCGTTGTGGCGACCCACATCTTCGTGGACCGCGTCGAGGGCCCCGGAGGCGTCGGCGAGAGCGGCAGCGTGTATGCCTCCCGTGCGCTCGAAGTCGGGTTGGCGGGCCCGCAGCGCGTCGGGAAGCCCGGCCAGGATCCCGGCGTCGATCCGGATCGTACCCTCGATCGGAAGCGGGGCACAACCCTCGATCTCCAGCGCCTCGAGAGAGGCCTTGCCGCACACACCGCACGACGACGATGTGAACACGTTCCGGCTCAGCCGGGCCAGATCGACCCGGGCCCCGGAGCGCAGGCGGGCCTCGACGATGTTGTAGAGCTGGGGATCGCGCCCCGAGCGACAGTAGGTGAGCTCGTCCAGATCATCGGGTGAGGCGAGCACGCCCTCTGTGAGCAGAAAACCCGCTACCAGTTCGAAGTCGTGACCGGGTGTGCGCATCGTGACGGCAATCGCCACACCCTCGGGCGCGAGGGACGGGCGCACTCTAATCTCCAGCGGCTCTTCGAGCGAGACCGTGTCACGCGTACGGCTCGCGGCGCCCTCCCGAAAGCGGGTCACCGGAACCCGCGTGGTGCTGCGGGTAGGACGTGCCATACCTGTGCCGGCGCCCCGTCAGAGACCCGGGATGATGGCCACGAGCACCAGATACGCGAGCCCACCCAGCAAGGATGCGACGACGGCCTGCCCCGTCGAGATGTCGAGCGACTGCCGCACCACCAGCGCGACCACCGCTGCCGCCTGACCCGTGGCCGATTCATCGTGCTCGACCTCTTCGAAGGTGGCGA
The DNA here is from genome assembly GCA_964521385.1 of uncultured Gemmatimonadaceae bacterium. Classification (GTDB taxonomy): domain Bacteria; phylum Gemmatimonadota; class Gemmatimonadetes; order Longimicrobiales; family Gaopeijiaceae; genus Gaopeijia. Next base: position 37,928 of record CAZFRU010000017.1, read on the forward strand.
TGTCGAGGGTGGCGGCCCCGATCATGCGTTCGGTGAAACTGCGGGCCATGGCGAACCTCCTGAGCAGACGGGAACGGACGATTCGTAGTGTGGCGCGGCTCCAACGTGCGCGCCAGTCAGAGCGGTGACCAGACCCGCCCGATCGAGAGGTCGAGCGTGAAGTCCACCGACGGGCTGTTGGGGGGCACGTCCTCGGTGAAGCTGACCTGCCAGATCCAGTCCGATACCCCGCCTCGCGCGCCCACCGCCAGATTGAGGGGCAGGTTGTCGAGCTCTGCGAAGCCGAATCCGGCCGCGTAGCGGCTCCCGCCGAAGAACTGGGCGTTGAGCGACATGAACGACGCCACCCGCTGCTCGAGGGCGAGGCTTCCGAACCAGGCACTGGATCGCATGATGGGTGCGAAGCGGGCGGGGAGCCCGAACCGCACCATTCCCGCCGACGCATGCAGATGCGTCCCTCCCCACGAGCGTCGAACCGCCACCTCACCAGCCAGGTCGGTGCCCCGACTGCTGGCGCGGTGATCGCCCAGCGGCAACTTGACGGTAGCCCGCACCGTCACGGCGTCGGCCGCGTCGGGCCCACCCGCCAGGCGCCACGCCCCCCAGAGGCGGGGAGCCTCCACCCCGGTGCCCGACGGCAGGTCGAGGAACACCGTGTGCGGCCCCCGGCGGGTGGCGAGGAACAGCCCGAACTGGCCGTCGTCGACCTTCTCGCGGTCGGCGTTGGGAAGCCCGAAGAGGTCGTGCAGCCCCTGGATGGCGGGGTCGAGAAACCCGCCCCAGCTGTGCTGCATGCCGAGCGATCCGCCGAGTTCGAGGCCGTGCCCGAATCCACGGCGCACCGTGAGCACCGTGGTCGCGCGCTCGAGGTCGAAGCGCTGCTCGAAGGTGTCGGAGAAGTTGTATTCGAAGATGTTGGAGTAGGCGCTGGACAATTCGAGCGCCCACCCTCCCCGCGGCAACACGTCGGCGCCCTGGACCACCGGTGTGAGAAAGAGGTGATAGAGGGGATTGCGCTCCGAGACACGCAGCGGTCCGAACGACTTCACGGCACCTCGCCGGACAGAAGCGGTGCCGACGGGTGTGCTGCCGGCCGCCGCGCCGGCGGTGGAATCGGCGGGCGTCTCGGCCTGGATCGTGTCGGACGCGGGTGTGGCCCCACGAGGCGCCTGATTCGCCGACAGGGGACCGGCGCCAAGCAGACCGAGGGCGCCGGCGCACAGAAGCACGCGGGCGCCGGCCACACGGGCCCTCGGGTGTTCACGGCCCCACCACCTCCCGGACCAGTTCGGGAACGCACGGGCAGCGACGTGGTGGGGTGGTTCGATCACGAGTACGGGATCGGGGCGACGTCTTGTGAGTGAGGTGGAATGGGCGCTGAGGGATTCGAACCCCCGACCCCCTGCTTGTAAGGGCGATCCCACGATAGCCCGATCCGGCGATGTTCGCACCCCTCAGCCACATTCCTTCCGACCTCCGCCGCCTCTTACCCCGTTTCCGCCGACTTTCGCCGCCTGTTTTGACACATTTTTGACACAGCAGCGGACCCGCTTCCCATGACGCCCTCGCCTCCGCGACCCGATCTCTTAGGCCGGTGCGAACCGTCTCGCGTGCTTCCAACCGGCAAAGGACGATCGTCCAGGGAGCCGCCCGCCGAGATCCGACACCAGGTTCGTGCTCAACTCCGGCCGCTCGGAAAGAAAGTCGGCGAGCGCGAAGAGCAACGGCGTGAAGGGGTTCGTATACATCGTGGCCAGCGTCCAGAAGCGGAGTGCACGATGCCGGGGGTGGCTCCGGATCTCGTCTAGCGTGCCAGCGCGCTCTTCGGCCTCGAACAACCGTTCGAGGGCGGGAAAGAGGATGGCGTGACGGGTGGCAAGGAAGACGACAGTGTCGAAAGCCGTGAAGACCGCGAAAGCAAACCAAGCCCGGGCGACGATCACCCACCCGAAGAAGAGCGCGGTTGCGACCACCGGATGCACGTAGGTCCAGCACGCGATGAGCGCCGAAGCCAGGGCAAGGGAGGCCACGGCCACACGCCCGATGAAGTAGAGAAACGCCAGCCGGCGGCTGATTGAATGACCGAAGTCACGCATCCTCCCCTCCTCTCTTGAGACGATGGAAGTGTTGTTTCACAACGACGTAGGCGTCAACCAAGACCGCGATCCCGCTCGGAACGATGAACGCTAGCCAGAGAATCACCCGCAAGGGCCAGACGATATGCGGAGGCACACCGAAGGCCCCGAACAGCCATTCCAAGCTCCGCCAACACGTGAGCGAGACCGCGACCGTGCCAACCGTCATCAAGGTGCGCTGGGCCGTGACGACCTGCCACGGGCTCTGTTTGCCCCGGCGGTCGCCGGCGAACAACTCGCCCTGGGACTCCTCGTTTCTCAATACCGCCGGGCCCTGTGAATGGTTTCACGTTCCGCTTCATCATCATGTGTGCCCTGCTCTCGCCCCCGCAACCCTCACACCCATATACCCCAGCAGTCTGGAAGGATAGGGGGCGATGGCGGGCGGGACGATGGTGCGACGCGGCATCCCTCGTGCGGCAGGGCGGCGGGCAGCCGCCGCCCCTCCTCCTACAGCGAGACCGGAGCCGTGCGAGGATCGCCCAGCGCGGCGATCACACCAACGGTCGCACCGGAGCTCACGTTCGTCGCGATGATGCGCACCGCGACGTAACGGGCGAGGCCCCTGTATCCGAGCTTGGTCCGACCGGCGGCGCTCAGCGTCTCCGGCGTGCCGATGACAATCGCCGAGTCCGGAGCCCGGGCGTCGGATCCATTCGCCAGGTCGGCCTCGAGGAGACTGAACGCGAAGTCACCGTCGCTGTAGGCGCTGACCTCCGCCCAGAAACCCAGCGAGCCGAACGTGCCGCGGTCGAGGAAGGCGGTATCCGTCGTGCCGTTGGATCCGATGGAGGCGGGGGCCCGCACCTGGCGGGCGTCTTGGTTGTTCGTGAGATCAAGCGGCATCGTAGGAATCCCATTCGTCGAAGTTTGAAGTGGCGGTCGGCAGGAGTGCGGCCCGGTAAAGCTCTTCCAGCTGTTCGGTGCGCAGCTCGCCGACCTCGAAGACCCGCTCGGCGATCGTGGTGAACAGGTCGAACCGTTCATCGAGGGTCTTTCGGGCTCGCGCCACCGTCGCCTGGACCTCTGCGTCGGTGCGAGGACCGTCCACGAGCGCCCGGGCCTGGGCGAGGTCCTGGTCGGCGCCCCGGAATGGATCGTGCGGACCCGTGAGCAACTTCCGATCGAGCGCGAGCTGCTCACCGGCAACACCGCTCAAGAGGTAGTCGGCGGTCACGAAATCGTCGCCGCGCCAGGCGTCACCGACACCGGGACGGCTGTGGTCGATGGCGACACCCCGGATCGAGACACCGGTGGCCATGCCGACGACGCCGTGGGCGGCCTCGTGCAGCGCGGCCGCCCATCGGTGCCAGCCGGGCGAGCCCACCTTACGGCGTGCGCTCACAGCGGTCGCCCGGGCCGTCGCGGCCTCTCGCTCGAGGTCCTTCCGACGCTGGTCAGCCCGGGCGCGATAGTGCTCGTCGGTGCCCGGAATGGTGGCTCGGACCCGTGTAGCCGCCTTCTCCCCCGCTGCTGCCTCGGCCACCCGGCGACGATGCCGCCGCGCGTACTCCGCGAGGCCGGGCTGCTGCGGGCGACCTGCAGCGACCCAGGCGGCGTGCGACCTGGCTGCGACTGAGGTGTCGACGTAGGCCGGATGGGTGACGGGCGAGCACTCGAAGAGACGGGCCTTCGTAACCACACGCACGTCGATCCCGTCCCTCCGCTCCCACCGCTGCTGCTCGGCGATGAAACGGAAGCTGCACTGTCGAACGTCGCCACGCTTGATGCTGGCGATGGCGTCCCGCGCCCACTGCGCGTCGGGTGGCCGGGCCCAGAAACGGAGCGCGGACGCGTCCGCCGATACCCCGGCGGTACCGGCTGAGACGCGACCGAAGAGTCGCGTCTGATCGTGCTGCCACGCGACCACCTGGTCGTCTTCGCGAATCGACTGGTCGAATGCGCCGGCTTCGAACGTCTCACGCCAGTTTCCGAGGTCCACCGATAGGGATTTGAACCGGATCGCCGTTCCCTCGATGAGTCCTTCGCCGTCGCTGGACGTCCGGACCTCAGCGCCCTGGGCGGCCGCGAACGTTCGGTCTTCGATGGACCGCCCCTCAAGTGCCGCACTGCCGAGACCGACGAACTCGGCGATCACTTCGTCGAGGGTGGCCACCTGGTCGGCGAGGCCGGCCTCGACCGCCTGCGTGGCGCCGAACATCCTGCCACCCCCGAAATCGGACAATACCGTCTCGGTCGAGACCCCGCGGTTGCGGGCCACCGCGCCGGCGAAGGCCGCATACACTTGATCGACGCCCCGCTGGAGCTCGGCGCGAGCCTCGTCGTCCAAGGGTTCGTAAGGGTTGCCCTCGACCTTGTGCTCGCCGGCGGAAATGAGCGTCATCGTGACCCCCATCGCGTCCAGTAGTCGAGAGACGTCCTCGTGCGCCGTCCAGACCCCGATGCTGCCCACCTCGCCGCCCGGCGTCACGACGAGGCGGTCGGCCGCGCTGGCGACCCAGTAGGCGGCCGAGGCGGCAATCGAGTTGGCCACCGCGATGATCGGCTTCCGGCCCCGGGCGGCGAAGATCCTGTCGCTGAGCTCCTGGACCCCGTAGGCGGTTCCGCCAGGGCTGTGCACCTCGATCACCACGGCGTCGACCGAGGGATCCGCGACTACGGCGTCGAACGCCGCGGAGAAGACCTCGGTATAGCTGAAGGCGGCCGAATCCTCCAAGAACTGGCCCGGGTGTTGGAGGATGACGCCATGAAGCGGGAGGACGGCGACGCGGCCGGCGAACTCGGGCTCGAGCGGAGCAACGTCCTGAGCGACAACGGGCTCCTGCGCCAACACCGCGAGGGTGCGGCCGAGCTCGCCGCGGCGGATTGGCCAGGGTGCGGTCAGGGCGCCAGCGGGAAGATGGGCGGGGTGGGTCACGGCTCGTCGACCTTGATCCCGTGATTCTGCTCGATCCAATCGAACCATCCCCAAACTCGACCGCCGATGTACCGCCGCGGCATCGGAAAATGGTGAGGGAGGAACGGTGTCGGCGGCAGCAGTTCCGGTCGTACCGAGTCCGCGGCGAGGCGCGCCTTGAATTCCGCCTCACGCCGGGCGATTCGGTTCAAATTCATGACCGCCGCCGCCATCTCTTCCATGATCGCCCTGTACTCGTCACGCAGCCCGGCGTCGAGCTGCGTCCGGGCGAACTTGTTCTCGGCCGCTCTGACGACACGCTCCTGCACGGGGATCGCCGCGCGCACATCTTCCAGCTCGTTGCTGAGCGCCCTCGTCTCCGCCCGAATGGTCTCACCGGTGAGGCGCTCTTCGCCGCTGAGGAACCGTTCGCCACGGCTCTGGGACGTGAGGGAGTTGTCGCGGAATCGCTCGTTCAGCGCCCGAATCTTGGCTTCCAGTGCCGGGACCCGGTTCCTGAGATCCCCGAGGGTCTTCTGCTCGCGCTCGAGGTCGGCCTCGGTCGAATCGACGGGCTTCGGTGCGGTGCCGAGCTTGGTGCGAACGCTTTCGAGAAGGGCCATGGTCGTCGTGTTTCTCGGGTTGGGGTTTCAGGCCAGCTGGGGCTTCGTGAAGAACTTCGCGTTGGTGTCGACCGTGGGCCGCTCGGGTGTCACCAGGCGGGAGCGATCCGAGGGAGAGAGCCCGAACAGGGCGATGAAGCGCTTGAGATCGGCCGACGCGCGGTTCATGAACCCGACGCTCGGATGCGGGGCCGCGTATCCAGATTTCGTCACCTGGACCGCGCCCTCCTGATCAACGACCCGCGCCCAGTACTCCTTTCGGCCCCAGGCATCGCAGTACTCGAGGAAGGCGGCGCGGTCGATCGGCGTCAGGACACCCAGCTCCACGAGCTCGGGCCCGACCTCCCTGTACTCCAGGGCAGCGTACTCACGCCACGGTGCGGCCTCGGCCCACCCTTGGGGAAGGGGCGGAAGGCCCGGATCCGGGCACGGCGCCGTGCGGCTCTCGCGACCAGGGCGCAACGTGCCTTGGACCGCCTTGAGTCGCGTCGGCTTCCGGGGGCGCGCCACGCTCAGACCCCCCTACCCGGGTTTTGGCTTTGTCCAAGCAACTCCGAATCGCCGGTTCCAGGGGCGTGCCTTGGCGAGGATATTTGCCCCTTACCCCCTTTGCGCCTCGTCGGCCCGATCGCGCAGGCCGCAACGATCACCCGCTCGCCTGCTTCGGTGACGAGACGGTAGGTCATGGACGAAGGCCGCACGCTCAGCTCTTCGAGCGCATCCACGGCGCCGGCGAACTCGGAGCGATAAAACGGATCGACGGCCAGCTCGGCCTGCCGCCATGCCGGCAGCCGCATCACGATCGAACGCAGCGAGCGGGCGACGGCCCGGGCTTCGGGAGAGAGCGGGTGGCGCCGACCGCAGTGCGGGAGCGGGGACCCCGTCGCCGGCGAACCGTCGTCGCGACCGACACCACCGAGCTCTCTCATCCGACCCTCCGTTCGATCATCAACACGCCGAGGTCGGCGATGCGACGTTGGGCCCGGGCCTGGTGCACCTCAGCCTTCAACCGTTCGATCGTGGCGACGTCGGGTTCCGCACCCTCGAGCCAGGCAGCAGCAGCAGCGGCCTCGGCTTCGTTGAGCTCGACCATGAGCCCCTTGACCCGGATGTCGAGGCAGTGGCGCCGCTCTCGGGTGAGGGCCAGGCCGGGGTTCGAAAGGGTGGCGGGCATCTTCATGAACGGACGGTACAAGACCGCAGCGGTTCCGTCTCCCTGCAAATTGCATGGGCCGTGGTCGCACCTCATGCCGCGGCATCCCTCCGTTCCTTCCAGCGCCGGAAGAGCGACTCGAGGGTGGACGGCTTCAGGCCCAGCTCGGCGGCGATCTCGATCGTGGCGCGGTACTCAGCGGTGCCCGTCTCGAGCTTCAACCGACGCAGCCGCAGGGCCGCGGCCATGGTGATCGTCTGTCGCAACGAGGGGATGTCGACCCAGCACTCGGGATCCGCGTGGCCGAGGTCCTGGAGCAGGAGCGTCAGGCCGTCACGCTGAGCAGGGTGCAACGCCTCGACGATCCGCCACAGCGTGTCCGGGGAGTCGAGGTCGGTGGCCATCGCTCAGCCGGCGTCCAGGAGGCGGGCGACCTCCGCGTCAGCATCGAAGCCAGTGTCGCTCGAGGGCTGGGCCTTCCGGGGCAGCTCACTTCGACGGAAGCGAGGCGCGCCGGTCCGTCCGTGATTCGGCAGCGAGCCCTCGGCGGCCAGCTCACGAAGGCGCCGCTTGCTGTACCCACTGGCAGCCGCCGCCTCGGCGAGGGTGAGCAGCTCGTCACCCCGAGCGTCGAGGGCGGCCCTGAGTTCTTCGACGCAGGCGCGGACCGCGGCCGCCTGGGCGGTGGCCCCGAACCGTTCGAGCTCGTCGGCCGTGGTGCCCCAGCGGGTGGCGAGGGTGGCGAGGGTCATGGCTCAAGACCCGCGAGGAACCGCGACGGAACCGCTCGGAACCAGCGTGGGAACCGCTCTCTCCGATGACGGGGTGACGGGTTGTGACGGGTTTGCAGTATCGCCCCATGAGAAAATGAAATACTGGGGGATACAGCAGACTCGTCACGACCCGTCACCGTCGTCGTCATGGAACGGCCTCAAGGCGAGACTCCACGGGGGAATCCAGCAATCTCAGGCCCATGTAGAGCCGCTC
>CAZFRU010000017.1:45692-60272 GCA_964521385.1 uncultured Gemmatimonadaceae bacterium
TTTCTCCCATCCGGCATCGGCCAGGAGCCGCCCGAACCCGGTTTGTGTCCCGGCACGATGACCAGACCCGTCACACCAGGCTCGCCACGCGTCCCAGAGCCTTCCTGCTGGAACGGAGTAGTTCGATCCCGACCTTGTACACTCCTCGAGAAAGAGAGCGAGCGGGTCCGATTCGGTCCGGTACTCGGCCGTGGCATTCAGGACGGCAGGCGGCTCTTCGAGGCCACGCTCCCAGTAGGCGGCCAACCCCTCGAGCACCCAATTCAGGATCCCGGAGGACTCGGCCTTCAGCTTCTCGGTGAGGGACGGATCCTGTTCATTGGGCGGGATGCGGACCGGAAACGGGATGAGCTTGATCCGTCGCCAGATGCCGTCGTCGTTCCCTCTGACCTGGGGTCTATGGTTGGCGCTCATCCAGATGGTCCAGGAAGGGTCGAACTCGAAGAAGTCCTCCCGCATACGCCGAGCCTTCACCCTATCGCCACCAGTGAGCTGCTTGACCACCGACTCCGCCAACGGCTTCCCCGGGTCGGGCTCGGTGGTCGACACGAACCGAGCGCCTTGGAGGTCCGCAATGCTCGTCGGGTGCTGTTCATTGCGGTGCAGGAGTAGCAGACCGGAGTCAGCGACTCGCCCGTAGTCGCCGGTGAGGTGCTGGTACGTCTCCAAGAGCACCGACTTCCCGTTCGCCCCGATTCCGAGAGGGATGAAGAGCGCGTTTTCTCGGACGCCACCGATGAGCGAGTACGCCAGAGCCCGCTGGACGTACTCTCGCACGCTGGGGTCGGGTAGTACCCGCTCGAGGAATGCCATCCAACGCGGGGCCCGTGCTTCGGGCCGGAACATCACGGGCGAGATCTTCGTGATAAGGTCGCCGGGATCGTGCGGGAGATGCCGGACTATCCGGTCGAGGACGAGGGTCCCGTTGGCCACATTGAAGAGGAGCTCATCCGCGTCGAACTCCTCGAGTCGAGCGACCACCTCGAGCTCCGTGCGGGCGAGTTCCTCGGCCGCGTTGATCTTGGCGCGCGATTGGGAGGCCGCCGCCCACTTGAAGAGCTCTGCCTGGCGCTTCGAGTCGGTGGCTTCCTTCCCTTCGTCGGCGATCGCGATCATAGCGTCCTTCGTGCACCTCCAAATCTCGCCCGTGTCGTCTGGACACCATCGTTTTCCGTCCGAAACGAGCCAACCCCCGAGCGCCGCGCAGTACCGCAGGATGCCGCCGAAGTGGTGGATCAGCCGTCGGGCGTTCCCGTAGTCTGTGCACGGGAAGTCCTGCGCCTCGCCGGTCCCCTTCCTGCCCCCCTTTCGTCGGGCCCACTCCACAGCCTGAGCCGCCGCGTCTGTCTGGCTCATGCCGCCCTTCCGTTCAAGGCGGCCCGAATCTGCTCGGCCGATCGTCCGGCGATTGCAAGGACGCGGGCGACATAGGTCTCGAGATCCCGGCCGCGCTTCTTGCACAACTCATTTCGGCAGAGCCAACCGAGTCGGTGAATCGCCACGGAGCGTTCGTTGCGACAGACCGGGCACGGTGCACGTGTGAACCAGGTCCATGAGCCCTCTCCTCGACGGTCGGCGCCCACGATCTCGGCCGCTGCTGCGGGGCTCATGCGGCTACCCACTCATCGAGCAGCTTCTTCAACGACTCCTGTTCGGCCTCCTGAGCAGCTGCACACCGGCGCCATGCTTCGGGCTCGATCTCGGCCTCGATCGACTCCTTGACCCGGGCTCGAAGGTCGTTCGGGTCCATCGCGTCCAATTCCCAACACCGATCACCGAAGTTCTCAGTGAACCAGTTGTAGCGGCTGTCGGCCTTCTTCGAGTGGGCCGAGAACGACGGGAGCCCCGCTGTGTCTCTTCGCAGAAGAGCGATTCGCCGGAGGGTGATGTGAGTGCCGCCGTACCGCTCGAGCCGGTCCGGCAGGTCTCGCTCCGACATGAAGAGGCCACTGGGATCCCAGTCGCCGATGTAGAGCACGATGAGCGGACGGCCGTCGTAGCCGGTGGCCGCTTCCTGCACCGTGGTGGCCGAGTTGAATCCTCCGACCGACAGGAATCCGACGCCGTAGTCCGCGTCGATTGTTGGGGCCACGACACCTCGAACCGTCCCCTTCTCCGACCACACCTGCACGCGCGAGGGCTGCTCATTCCAGAAATTGCGCCGATACGATCGACGGACGGCCTGGACGTATGCGGCCGGGTCCCTCCAACTCGGTGACCGCTCAATCGCGCGGTGTTCGTCGACGATCCACTCCCAGGGAATCATCCCCGTCTCCCGGGCCTTCACGAGGAGCCGGCTGACTCGCTTCGTTTGGCTTCGCGCCATCGACGGGATGTGCCCGGCGGCGAAGAGCTGGTAGCACGCACCCCGCACACTGATCGGCCATCGGGGCTCGATGAGCGATTGAGCGGCTTCGATCAGCTCCAAGGATGCGGCGGCAAGACCCCTGGTCGCGGGCTTTTGGGGACCCGTCCCAATTTGCTCCGCGCTCATGCCTTCCGCCGGTCCCCGAGCGCCTTGGCCACGTTCTCACACCGGCGTTTCGCCACCGCGATCTCAGCCTTCAAGAAGCGGCCGGCCTCGATCGAGTAGGCCGGCATATCCGGGAGCGCGCCGTCGATCTCGGCGACCGCCTGGTCAAGGAGCTCGCCCGCCCGCTCGAGCCTCTCCGCGGCCGTCATCGGTCGTCGAGATCTTGTGTGATCCGCTCCAGCGCGTCCGCCAGCACCACCTCCCGCACGTAGGCCCCGAGGCGCAAATCGGCCGACCGCGCTGCGGCCTCAACCGCCAGCCGCTGCTCCTTTGTGAATCGAACAGTGAAGTTGGTCTCCAGCAGCCTCTTCCTTGGTAGTTTTCGGACCATGTTCCGCCTCTCTCGTTCGCGTTGCGCTCAGCCTTGCTATTGAGAGTACGAAGCCACAGATTCACGTTCAACAGCTACACAGTGACTTCAAAGTGACATCATCATGAGACTCCCTTCCGGGCTGCTCCGGACGCACCACAACACTGTCGACACGCCCAGGACGGTCAGCCTTCAAGAGATCGATGGCGAACTCTGCGTAATCGCTGACTTCTCCCTCGGTTTCGGTCCCTCGAGGAGGGAGGAGGGCACGCTCGACAGCTTCTTGGAACTGGCAGAGGGGAACCCAAGGAGGGTTGCCGCCTTCGTCCAGCGGCACGGACCCTTGGAGATATGTGAAGCACACGGCCTCCCGTGGCCCCACGAATACGACAGCCTCGAATGGTTCTTTGACGAGGAAGGTGTGCTTCAGTCCGATGACAGGGAGCCGCGACGATGCGAGCCCCGGGAGGTCGCGGGGCGCTTCGCTCTGTCACTCCCCGTCGCCACGCTCCGCGCCTACGCCGTTGAAGTGCGCGCCGTACTCGCAATCGACGGGCGCCTCCGCCGGGGAGAGATGGGGCGGCGGCAGGATTGGGAGATCTTGTTCGCCGGGCCGACCGCCCAGTTCGACGACTTCGCGAGTATGGCCGAGGTGAGGGACTACGGGAGAGGGGGGTCGATTCGGATCACCGAAAGTCGCGATCTACAGCACCAGCGCACGGTCCTGTCAGCCAAGATCAACTCGTATCTGGCCCTCGGTCGAGTCCGTCCGTCGGTACTGTTCGTCGACGAGGGGCCGATGGTCCGCATGACATGCCAAGGGGTGTTCGGTCTGATCGCCCTTCAGCTCTTTCAGCGGATGACGTCTCTCGATGGCCCTGTCGTCTGTTCCGGGTGCGGTACGCCCTACCGTCCCACGCGGAAGCCAGCGGAGGGACGTAAGAACTGGTGCCCTGAATGTCGCGAGGCCGGGGTGCCCAACCGACATGCGCAGCGTGCCAGACGCAGTCGCAATAAGGCGGAGGATCGGCAAGACGGATGACCTGGCCCGTCACCCCACTCAGGATCCGGCAGGAGACTTCCGGCGGTCACCCTCCGGAGGTTGGCCCCGATCTACTCGGCAGCCCCGTCGTAGTAACGAAGCCACTCGTCTGTGACCTCGCGGAGTTCGATCTGGCAAAGCTCGTCGCCCCGGGACTTGGTGCGATAGAACACCTGGTAATTGCCCGCCTCCGTCTCGCTGAAAATCACCCAGTCGCTGTCGTTGAACGAGTCGAGGTGCTGCCGCAACTCGCCGACCGTGATGCGACGCTCGATCTCGGCCTGCCGCTTCCTGGCTTCCAGTGGGTCGCGGTTCATGATTCCAGCTCCTCCGCCAGCCCCACGAACTCCCGCCCCCTCGCCTCGGCCATACCGGCGAGAATTGGACGCCACTTTTCCGGCGGGTTCCGATACGATTCAGACGTGGGATCGAGCCGAGCCGCTCGAACGGTGGAAGCGGCCACGCCCAGGGCGGCGCCGAGTTCCGCGTGGGTGACGCCGAGGGCGCCGAGTCGATCAGTCGCGGTCTTGAAGTCCACCGTTGTGCGCATCCTATTGACAGGTATTGGATGATGTGCGCATGTTATCGACACGCAGGGCAAAAGACAAGCCCGCCGCCGAGGACTCACCGCAAAGATCGCCTCGGACGACGGGCTCCACATCACGGCCCGGAAGCCGCAATCCATGATCGCCCTGCTGGCGGCTTCCGGGCAATCCCCTGGAGAGAACACATGAAAGTGAAGTACGAAGGTTGGCTGCGCTTTCAAGACAGCGGATCGCCCTACCGCTGGTGGACGTTCGAGGAGGCCGTGGAGGGGTTGGAGGCGCAAGCCGGCGACAAGCTCCTCGACGAGGGCCCCGACGACGAACCCGAGAGTCGTTTCAACGTGCGCCGTGGAAGAAAAGTCCTCCGTCGATTCTCACTGGAAGAGGTAGAGGAGGCGCTCGGATGGAGCGCGGGCCCCTGGCGCCCGCCTCGGGAGGATCATGTCGCGCTCACCGAGAAGCTGGGAGAGCTGACGGACGCGGTGCGAGATCTGTCCGGGACGGTGCGCGCCCACTCGAATGCCAAGAAGACGTTGGAGGACGTCCGAAAAATGGTGGAGCCGAAGCCCCCCGAACCCCCGGCCCGCGCAAACGCGTACCTCCGTCTGAAAGGCGAGCACCAGTACAGCAGCGGAGACCCGTTCACCGACTGGGAGCTCCTTGTCGATGTGCCCCAGATCCGGGCGACGAGGACGCAGGGCGCCAACCCCATGCACGCGGCCAAGGGGGATATCCTGCGCGAAGAGCCGGGCGACGCCCTCACCCCCTTCGAGTTGCGGCGAGGCAACGTGCGGATCGCGGACCCAGAGTGGTGGCAGGTGCGCCACCTCTTCGGGGGCCTCCGTGAGGATCCTGCCCCAGTGAGCCGCCACTCGAAGCCGGGAGATCTGTCCCAACGTCTCAATCGGTGCATCCCTCACACGGCGGAGGTCAGGCACTCCGCCTGGATGGCGACGCAGGCCATTCCCGAGGCGGGTATACGGCCGGGGGATTTTCTGGTGCAACTGCACAGGGGCACGCTGACGAAGCAGGACGCGGCGGCGATCCGGCGCCCCTTCGCGCGGGTACCCCGACGCGCCTTTCAGGCACTGCTCGAGAATATCGAGGGCCTCGAGATGGTGCGGCAAGGCGACTGGAGCCACGACCTCGCAACGTACCTCAATCACAAGCGAGCCCGCAGGGGCCGGGACGGCACATCGCCTCTCATCATCTTCCGCGAGCTCGTTGCTCCCGTGAGCGAGCCGATCCGCGCCACAAGCGACGATGCGGCGATCTTCGAGCTGATCCTGAGCACCGGCTGCGGGATGCCGGCCACCCGCTGAAACCGTGGAGTAGGGGCATGGCGAAGAAACCCTGGCGGAAGTCCATCGACGAATCCGGCGTCGCACTTACCATCTACGAGCGAGCGGGCAGCGACGCGCTTTGGTACTCCGTCACGGTCGACGGCCGACGCGTGCGCCGATCGCTGAAGACCTCAGACCGGAAAGCGGCAGAAGCCCGCGCCCGGGCGATCGCGAAGGGTCTGGCCGAGGTGCAGCTCACGGGGACGGACTCACGACGGCTCACCCTGGGCGCCGTTTTCCGGGCCTACTTCCGCATCAAGGGCCCAACGCTATCGGAGTCATGGAGAGGGATGGCCGAGGCGCGCCGCAGGTTCTTCCTCGAGGCCTGGGGCGACGACCAGGTCGTTCTCGACGTCTCGCAATCGAACGTCGACGCCTACTGCCAGGCGCGGCGCTCCGGGCGCATCGGATCGAGGGCCAAGGGCACCCCGAAGGGCGTCAGGGACGGCACCCTCGACGGGGACTTCCGCTGGCTCTCGTCGGTCTTCAATTGGGCCCGCAAGCACAAGGAAGGCGGCCGGCGACTCCTACCCGAGAACCCGCTCCACGACGCGACCTGGCCGAAGGAGCAGAATCCGCGGCGTCCGGTGGCCAGCCACCAGCGTTTCGAGGCCACCATGGCGCACGTGGGGGCCGTGGACGCCGAAGGACGGCTCCGGGCCATCCTTGCCCTCGCCAGGTACACAGGACGCCGTGAGGGGGCCATCTGCGCGCTCCGGACCTCCGACGTCCTGCGCACCCCGGATCAGGTCCGAAACGCCCTCGCCGGCGCCGGGATGGACGAGCGGCTCGCCGAGCACATGCCGCACGGTGCGGTCCGGTGGTCTGAGGAGTCCGACAAGATGGGGTTCCTGACGATCTCGCCCGTATCAGAGCGGGCGCGGCTCGAGCTCGACGCCTACCTCCGCGCGCACCCTCGAGTCGGCGACGTCCCGCTCTTCCCTGCGCCCGGCGACCCGGCCAGCAACATCCGGCCGGACGTGGCGAAGAAGTGGCTCCTGAAGGCCGAGAAGCTCGCTGGGCTCCCGAAGCTGAAGGGCGGCCTCTGGCATCCGTACCGTCGCCTGTGGGCGTCGGAGCGGAAGCACCTGCCCGACGTCGACGTGGCAGTCGCGGGAGGCTGGAAAGACACCCGGGCGCTCAAGCTCAGCTATCAGCAGGCGGATCCTGCTACCGTGCTCCGGGTGGTCGAGAACGGAAGCTGAATTGGCACATTCTTGACACAGTGCCCGGAAACGAAGGAGGCCCCGTATCGGAGTAAACCGTTACAGGGCCTCGTCTTTTGGGTATGGGCGCTGAGGGATTCGAACCCCCGACCCCCTGCTTGTAAGGCAGGTGCTCTAAACCAGGCTGAGCTAAGCGCCCTTGGCATCAAGTTGTCACAGCGATAGACCTGACCTTGCTGCAAGCCCACCCGTCGCAAAGCGACCTTCGCACTCCAGGGCTCACCTGGTCCTCTCCGAGAAACCTCCGCACGACTCCCTACGCCGGGTCGTTTCCCAAGCTGCGCGTGGAAGGTAGCATCGTGCGGGCAGGCCTGTCATCCAGGCCAGGGCTTTTTCTGGAGAAGGTGGACCAACCCAACGTCCGGCACTGTCCTCGAGGTTCACCTCGGCGGACGACCGGGGCTCCGACGCGCGCTACCGTGGGCGGAAGCCCTCTTCGCCTCAACGGCCCTTGGCGATTGGGAGTACCTGAACCGCCTCTACCCCGAGACTGTCGCGCCTCACCCCCAATACGAAGCCGCTGCCAAACTCCAACGCCTGGAATCCTGCCGGCAGCACGACTTGGCCGAGCCACTGATTCCCTTCGGAAAAGACCTCCCACGGACGCGCGGCGTCGGCTTCCGCTGCCCCCGCGAACACCTCGAGCCAAACCACGCCATCCGGACCCACCTCCATCGCGCTGTATGCCGGAACGGTCATCGGCTGCGGCATTGCGTGGATCAGATCGTCCCAGAGCCTTTGCAGCTCCGGTGTTGGATCCGGCCCGAGAAGAGCATCCCGCTCCGAATCCAACCGCACGCGGCTCACGCGTAGATCCTTTCCTGCCCGAACGATGGCATGGCGCACTCCCCCGAACGGAAGCTGCTCGAACCCCAGGTAGGTTGCGTCGCCCGCCAGCACCCGGCCCCCACTCGATGCCAGGTGACCCCGCCTTCCAAATGGCGGCGCCTCGATGAGGTACCCGTCGCCGCGAGTCAGGCGGACCAACTCCCAACCAGCCAACTCCCACATCGTATCTGGTGCCTCCCCCGAGCGGTCGTACAAGACAACCGGCGTCCCCTGGCGGATCAGCCCCTCATGATCTCCCTCGTACGCGGTCGTTGCCGCATGAACCAGGAAGCCGCTCCCGAGGGGCACGAACATCGGCTCGAACGCACCCTCATGAAGCTGGACCACCGATTTCATCTCGAAGTCCTCACCATACTCCGTGAACCGGCGCAGCTCAGCGTCGTAGGCGACAAGGGTGTCTCCCCGCCTCCCGAGGCTGATCCCACCCTCGTACTCCCCGGGCCCCTCACCACCTCCTCCCCTTCGCGCGACAAAGCGCCCGTCCGCCGAATACCACCGGATCTCATGACGCATCGCTACCGCGATGGTGCCATCGGCGAACCGAGTGGCGTCGGTCACGCCAAAGAAGGTGTGATCAGGCCCCGTACCGGTTTGTGCAAGATCGAGGGAGGGCAGGCCCACCGTCCACGCATCGCCTTCACCCCACTGTGGCGCCGGATTCAGATACAGCAGGACACCTGCACTATCACGTTGCTCCATAGTCCCGAGCGTACCCTCCGCCGGAGCCCTCTCCGCGCAGGCCATCAAGAGGAGAGCCCCCAATGCCACCGCGATCAGCCCGGCACCAGCAGATCCAGCCCAGACGAGGCCGTGTGGCTGAGAATCGTGCTTCATCTCGTTCGAACGCCCATGGTGACTCCCCCATCTCACAGGGTTCTCGTGGTCCCGGGATCCGGCTCACTTCATGGACTCCGCAAGCTCGTCAACTCACCCCAGTCGCCCGAAAAGAAGCTTGCGCGATCAGCGTGATTGACCGAGGACGCGTCATGGCCAACCGGCAAAGTGGATCCGGGGGGCCTCCTTTCCAGTTTATCAGTCCCTGGTCTCCGTCGCAGGTCTGGATCATCGATCGACCGGCGTGTCGGGCGAAACGAACCGGGGGCCCCGGTGAAGGACGGTGGACTGCGGCGTTCGGCTGACCCAGGAGACGACCTCGTGCGACTGCGAGACCTCCAGGACGCGGTGGAACTAGAGTGCCGAGACCAGTCGAGTATCGGCGAGGCCGTCGGAGGCGTGATTGTGCTGTTGTCGCCAGGCGCAGTGTTCGTTGGGCTTGGTGAACCTGCACTCGCAATGATGAGCGGTTCTGGCGTCGTCCTGATTGGCGCATCTTTGGTCGCGCGCTGCCATTCCGACCGCCAACTGGACCTGCCGGAGCCATTGCCTTCGCGGGAACGGATGCCGCTCGAGACCAGGGCGGCGCGTGCAGTGCGGGAAACCGAGCATGCCTGGCGGCTGAGGGGTAGCCGAGCGCGCTTTGGTACTCCATGTGCTGAAAACCCTGCATGCGCTCGGACGATCGCGGCGCGAGTGCGCGCTTTGCTACTCCACGTGCTCCAAAGGGATCAAGAACCCTCCCGTCGAGGCTCGCGTGAGCGGTTTCCAGCACGTTTGGGAGTTGCCCCGGCCATCGCCGGCCCCTTCCGTGCCGGCTCCGACCATTCCCGGTCATCTCCGGCCATCGCCGGTCGCTTCCGGGCCGGCTCCAACCACCTCCGCGGCCGGCGCGCCCACCTCAGGCCGCCTCAGGCACACGGACGGGAGCAGACGGAGGATTCCCCTTTCCTCTTGTCCTTCGGTGAGTGCCGTGCGAGGGGCCGTCCGGAGACCATGGCCCATCACCCCCGTTGGCTTTCTCCGCCCGCTTCACCATCTTTACCGCACTGACCACTCGTCACGAACGACCCTCCCCGTTCGTCGACGTTTCGGGGTCGGATTCCGGAGGAAACCGTGTCTATCCGTGTCCTCGTCGTCGATGACGAGCCCGATGTCTCGCGCCTGATCGAGCGGGTGCTGGTCGCCGAGGGGTACGACGTCACGACGCTCGGTGACGGCCTGGCCGCATTGAAGCGCTTGAGCACCGAACGGTTCGACCTTCTCATCGTCGACGTCTTCATGCCCGATCTCGACGGACTCGGGGTGCTGCGCGAGCTGCGCAGCCGCAAGGACGAGACCCCGGTCCTCGTGGTGTCGGGGGGACGGTTCTCGCCCGACGAAGCGCGGGCCGACGGACCGTTGGCAGCGGCGCGAGCCTTCGGCGCCTCGGTGCTGCCCAAGCCCTTCAGTGTCGACGAACTGCTCACCGCGGTCCGGAACCGCCTGGCCTGAACGCGCGGCGTGCCGCCGCTCAGTTCCCCGCCAGCATCGGCAGGGTGGCCAGGGCGACGAAGGCGGCAAAGACCAGCAGCATCCAGCGCACGAACACGGGCCCTCGCGTCACGTTGGCGGTGGCACCCGACGCACCGAGGGTCAACAGGGTTCCCAGCCCCAGAGCGACCAGCACCCACATCCAGGTCGGCACGGCCCGCTTCAGAGAACGATGGCGAGGGGCAGCAACACGACGTAGCCCAGCACCAGCAGGAGCGGCGCGGCGGTCAAGGATCCCCCGGCCAGCAGCCAGTATCCCACCACCAACGCGAGCAGCCCTGCCCCGCCCACGCCGAGATTGACAGGGGTGAAGCGCAAGGATGGGTCCGGCTCGGAAGCGGTGGATCGTGAAGGTCTGGACATGCGCACACGCTAGGGTGGGAGTGGTGCGGGATCAAGGCCGGCGCCACGCCGACCAGAGCCACGGTTACGGGACGAGCAGATCGAATCGGTCGACGTAGCGCTGCAAGCGCGAGCGCGAGATGCCCAGGATCCGGGCCGCCTCGCTCTTGTTGCCCTCCGTGCGGTGGAGCACCACCTGCACATGGCGCCGGATCGCGGTGGCGAGCGAGAAATCGTCGGGGTCGTGGGTGGCGCCGTCGTCCCCGTCGGCCCGGTCGCGTGTCAATTCGCCCTCGAGACTCAGCGCCAGGTGCTCTTCGCCGATGGCCACCCCCCGAGCGAGGATCGCCGCACGGGTCAGCACGTTTTCGAGCTCTCTCACATTGCCGGGCCACGAATGCTCGCGCATGCGATGCAACGCCGCGGGCGCGATGTGGCGGGCTTTCGAGCCCGTCGCCAGGCCGATCCGCTCCAGCAGAGCCTCGGCGAGCAGCGGAATGTCGTCTCTACGCTCCCGGAGCGGGGGCATCTCGATCTCCACGACGCGGAGACGAAAGTAGAGGTCTTCGCGAAAGCTGCCCTCTTCCACCAATGCTTCCATGGGCTGGTGCGTGGCCGCGATCACCCGGGCTTCGGTGCGTTTGGGTGTTTCGCCCCCCACCGGATAGAAGGTACGCTCCTGGAGCACCCGCAGCAGCTTGGTCTGGAACTCGGACGAGGTGTCGCCGATCTCGTCCAGGAAGATCGTGCCGCTACCGGCCATTTCGAAGTAGCCCCGGCGAGCCGAGACGGCGCCGGTGAACGAGCCCTTCACATGTCCGAACAGCTCCGACTCGAGCAGCGTCTCCGACAACGCCGTGCAGTTGACGGCCACGAAGGGCTCGTCGGCGTGTAGGGAGTTGTCGTGGATCGCCCGTGCCACCAGTTCCTTGCCGGTACCGGTCTCTCCCCGGATCAGAACGGTGGCCCGATTTCGCGCCAGCACCCCGATCATCTTGTAAATCTCGATCATGCGCTGATCCCGGCCCACCACCCGCGCCGGGTCGCGCGCTTCGCTGCGGCCGCCGGATGCGGTGGCGGCCGCTGCGGCCGCCCGGTTCAATTCCTGCTCGGCGAGGCAGCGGGTCACGAGGTCGTCGACCTGGGCCAGCTTGACCGGTTTGACGAGGTAGTCGAAGGCCCCGGCTTTCATGGCGTCGATCGCCGTCGACATGCCTTCGTGGCCCGTCATCACCACCACATCGATCTCGGGCAACGTCTCGCCGATCTTCTCCAGCAGGTCGAGTCCCGAAAGGCCGGACATCATGAGATCGGTCACGATCAGATCGGGTTCGAACCGCGATACGCGCGCCAGAGCCGCCTCGGCCGAATCGGCTGTTTCGACCTCGTGACCCGAGTGCCGCAGCTTCTCGGCGAGGGCCTCACGCAGACCCTCTTCGTCGTCGACGACCAGAATCCTGCCGTTCATCTCGATCCAGTTGGTGGGAGCACGGGATCCGCCGGTGCGGGACCGCTCTCGTGGTACCCGCCAAGGGCCCCTGCGGGTTCGTCCGCAGGGATCCTCCAGAAGTCGGGCGCTTCGGGGGGCTCGAGGGCACGGAGCCGCGCCAGCTGCTCGCGATCCCGGACCCGGCGAATTCGAAACAGCACGACCACGATCAGCGACAGGAGTCCCCAGGCCACCGCCGAATTCGTCACGACCGTCACCCACCCATAGCGCCGTTTCAGCCACCGGCGCCAGTCCTCTTCGAGTTGCGCGGTCGACACGCCGTAGACCTGTCGGAGCGCGTCCTCGAAGCGCCCCCCAGCCCGCCAGCGCTCCAGGAAGAGGGCAAGCGCCTCTTCGCCGCTCGCCTGCACCAGGTATTCCACGGTGGTGGCCGAAAGAAGGTAGGCGTCGAGCGCCGAGCCGCGATCCCCCGGAAACCGGAACGTCAGCGAGTCGAGTGGGGGGGTACGCCCCAGTGCGACCCGCACCCTCAAGCGCCAGGCGTCGCGCCGGTCCCAACCCCCGGCCCATTGCGCATACCCTTCGTCGAACCAGCGCGGCACCCGTACCCGTGGTAGCGACTGCCGCAAGGCGAGATGGGCCCACTCGTGTCGAATCACACGCCAGGGATCGTTGCCCCGGGCGCGGTCGGATGAGGCTGCGGGCAAGACGATCCGGTTCGCCGCCGGCACCGCCACGGCGGCGCTCCAATCCGGCGGACGCCCCCCGGCGGCACGACGAAAGGTCTCCTCGTCGGGCGCCAGGATCACCGTGACGCCGGTGGGCACTCCTGCGGGAAGGGCAGGCAGAGGCGGTTGGGCCCGGAGAATCTCGGCAACGGCCTCGGCGCGCAGCGAATCCCCCAGAGCGAAACGCACGACGAATCCATCCCCGACCAGCACACCGGGGGTCGACGCGAACCCTCGCTGGGCGACGACCTCGGCAGGGGCCCACACGCCCCACCCGACGGCCAACATCATCGCGATGGGGACTCGCAGAGAGCTCACTCCACCCCCTACGGTGCGGCGTCGAGGAGTTCCAGATGGGCCCGGACCGCCTCGTTCGACGGGTTGAGTTCGAGAGCGCGCCGCCACAACAGGCGCGCCATGTCGAGATCCTCGTCACCGTTGGCGAGGGTACCCAGGCGGAGATAGACGTCGTCACCGAGGCGAGGGTCGATCTTCACCGCCTTCTCATAGTGGATCCGAGCCTGGTCGAGCTCACCCCGGGCGTACGCCTGGTCACCCAGCGCCTTGTGGGGCTGGGGCAACGGGGGCGTGAGCGACACGGCCCGGGTGTAGAGGGCCTCGGCGGTCTGGTGATCGCCTCGTCGCTCCAGAGCCGCCGCCGTGTTGACGAGCAGGGGCCCCGACTCCGGATAGTGTCCGAGCCCCTCGCGCCCGAGCGACACGGCGCGATCGAGCTGGTCGGCCATGGCCGACGCCAGGACCGCGTTGGCGTAGTAGAGCGCGCTGGGACGTCTGAGTTGCGGATCGGCTCGGTAGCGCTGCAGATCTTCGAACGCCTCGATGGGAGCTCCGGCCTGAAGCAGGAGCACGCCCCGCGCCAGCGCCACCTCACCGCCGACGTCGGGGCGCAGGCGGGCACAGTGTTCGAGCGCCCCGAGCGCCTCGTCGTAGCGGCCCAACATCTCCAGGGTCAAGGCACGATTGCGCTGTATCGTGTAGGCCGTGCTCTCGTCGGCCTCCATGCGATCGAAGAAGCGCAAGGCGTCGTCGAAGCGACGACTCCGGAAGGCGATGAGCCCCAGTCGGTGCAGGGCCCGGGTGTTGCGCGGGTCCTTGTGGAGCACCGCATTGAACTCCCGCGCCGCATCTTCGAGCATGCCGGATCGGTAGAACGCCACACCCAGATTGAGGTGCTGGCCGACCTGTTCGTCGACCTGCGGACCGTCGGGAACCCGACGTCCGATCCGCTCGACGAACCCCGCCTGGATCAGGCCATACAGCGCCTTCCCGACATCGAACTCGACCATGCCCGCGGCCGAGACGATCTCCTGGACGGTGCGCTGCCCGTCGATCAGCGGCAGGATCCGCTCCTGGTTGCCCTCGAGCACCACGTCGGGCTCATCGGCGGGGTCCTTCACCACCTCGAACACGAGGTCGAACGACGGCACCTTCTTTTCGACCAGACTCCACTCGTCGACACGGCGCGCGCCCTCGAGCAGCAGGCTCTCGGCGGGGATGTCGACCAGGAAGAAGCCCTCTTCCTCGGGCTTCTGATCGAGATCGAAGTGGAAGGTACCGCGGGTCCAGGTGAAGAGGTGGTAGACGGCCTCTTCGATCTGCACGCGAATGAAGCGGTGCAGGTCGTCCGACGAGAGGGTACCGCTCTCCATCAGGATCTCACCGACCTGCGCACCGCCGCGGCGTTCCGTCTGGAGCTGGACCGCTTCGGCGAGTTGCTCTTCGGTGATCACTCCGTTGCGGACCAGCAACTCCCCGAGGCGGTCGGGTCGATTGAGCAGGGACGCATAGATCACACGACCGTTGGCGAAATAGACGTAGCCGAAG
>CAZFRU010000017.1:60282-85525 GCA_964521385.1 uncultured Gemmatimonadaceae bacterium
GCCGAAGTTGGACCGATCGGTGACGCTGAGGCAGCCGGTCTTGCGCCCCATCGCCAGCAGCTGGCAGATGTCGGCGAGGCTGACGTCCTGGAGGGAGCCTTCGATGGCCATCAGGTCAGATCCTCACTGAGACGGTCGTCCGGGTAGGGCCAGCGCCAGACCACCCGTTCGGGTGAGGGCCGCCATCCGCGCACGGCCGGGGCCTCGTCGCTGGGGGCTGCCGTCACAGCCGGCAGGAAGTCGTCCGGGGTCAGGGGTGGGTGCAACTCGGCGACGGAGGCGTCGAAGAACAGCCCCCCCCGTCCGTCGCCCATGTCGAGTTCGTCGAGGGGCGGAATGATCGGTGGATCGTCGCCGGCCCGGGGTGCGGCGACGGGTCCGGTCCAGCCGCCGGGTTCCAACTCGACCGTGCCCACCAGGGGCGACTCGGGCGACTCGGTCCCCGCAACCGCCTGCGCCGTCGACGGCGGCACCACCGACAACGGCTCGTCCTGCGCCAGTAGCGGATCGTCGAGATCGAGAGACAGGCCGTGCCAGAAGGGGTCCTCTTCCGGCGGCGGGGCCGGATCGATCAGGGTGAACTCCCGGGCATCGGGGCCCAGATCCCGACCGTCGACCTCGACGACGAGCCCTCCCTCGAAGCGCGATCGCAAACGTTCGTCGATGTTCTCGATGCGCGAGGGTGGACGGTCGGCAGCCAGCAGCACGCGGGCACCTCGCCGCTTGAGCGCCTCGAACAGATGGAAGAACTCATCCTGCACCCGCTCCGTCTCGGAGAGCGCCTGGAGGTCGAAGATCACGAGCAGGTCGACGGTCCACCACCGTTCCCGCCAGGCTCCGGCGACCCCTTCCGAGAGGGCCCGTATGAAATCCCGTGCGAAGTCGGCCACCGAGGTGACCGCCATGCGGCCCGTGGGAAACGCCGATCGGAACGCCCGCGACGACGAGGCGAGCAGCCCCCGCGCCGCAGATCCCTCGGCATCCCAGAGAAAGAGGGGGTTGTACTGGGGCCTATCGAGCGAAACCAGTTGCGCCGCCGCCCTGAGGGGCAACGGAGGCAGCTGCTCTTCGAGTTCGCGCAGCGAGGGTCCCGGCCCGACCTCCTTGAAGGGACGCACCCGCTCACGAACCGACGCGAGCAGCGCCTCGGCTTCTTCCACCCGATCCGGGTCCTTGACCACACTCGACGCCGCTTCGGGCCAGGGATTGCGCAGACGCGTGAGTTCGTCGTCGATCTCGCGCAGCCGGGCCACATCGCGCCGGAACGACTGGACCCGCCCCTGCCAGGACGAAGGCTCGACACGGGCGTCGAGGGCGGTGCGCAGGCGCCGGGCCGTGAACCCCTCGCGTTCGGCGGCTTCGGCGGCCTCGCGATAGGCCGTACGCCATATGGCCTCCTGCGCCTCGACCGCCGACTCGACGGCGCCCGACACCTGGTCGAGGAAGTCGTCGAACTCGGCGGCCACGGCCTTCCGGCCCGAACCGGGCATGGCCATCTCGCCCATGAACGAGGGGACGTCGTCGGCCGATACCGTTCGTCCCTCGAGATCCTGGGCCGCGAGGATCCGATTCAGCGCACCCCCCAGCTCACGCACGTTCTTGATGGGGTAGCGAGCGATGGCCTCGGCGACACCTTCGCCCAGATCCTGGCCTCGGTCTGCGGCCTTACGGCGAAGAATCGCGACGCGGGTCTCGTATTCGGGCGCAGCGATGTCGACGATGAGCCCCCCGGCGAAACGCGACACCAGGCGCGCGTCGAGGCCGTTGATCTGGGCCGGAGGTCGATCGCTGGCGAGGATGATCTGCCGGCCCGCCGCGGTGAGTGCATCGAGGGTGCCGAGCAGCATTTCCTGCGCCTCGGGCTGGCCCTCGAGAAACTGGATGTCGTCGAGGAGCAAGATGTCCAGGTCGTTGTAGCGCTCACGCAACTGATCCCGCGTCCCGCTCTCGAGCGCCTCGGTCAGTGCGCCGAGATACTCTTCGAGGGTGAGGTAGCTGACCCGTAGCGGCGGCTCCTCACGCTGGGCATGATTGGCCACCGCGAGCATCAGATGGGATTTGCCCAGTCCCGAAGCCGCATAGACGAAGAGCGGGTTGTAGTTCTTGCCCGGCGATTCGGCGGCGCGACGCGCGGCCGCGGAGGCCAACCGGTTGGCCGGCCCGACCACGAAGGTCTCGAAGGTGAGCTTCGGATCCAGGTCCTTCATCGGCTGAATGGCGCGGTACGCGGGGAACGGGCGAGCAGCGGGGGCGTGCAGGCCGAACTTCCAGTATCGGCCGCTGGACGGCTGAGGGAAAGGCCGTGTCGGCGACGCCCCCTCATGATTGCGACCCCTGCCCCGCCGCGGTCCGGGCCCACTCGGCCGCCGCGGCGAGATCGGGTGGGAGTGGAGCGTCGAAACGCATGGGCTCGCCCGTGATCGGATGCGTGAAGGCGAGCCGGGTGGCGTGGAGGAACTGACGCGGGACCCGCGCGGCGAAGGCACGGGCCCAGGCCGAGACCGTGCCACTCATGCCCCGCTCGCGCCCGGCGCCGTAGGTGGCGTCACCCACGACCGGATGCCCGAGGTGGGCGAGATGCACGCGGATCTGATGCGTGCGACCGGTCTGGAGCGCCACGTCGAGAAGTTCTGCGGCCGGCCACGCCTCGCGTACCCGCACCCGGGTCACCGCCCGGCGCCCCCCGTCGACCACCGCCATGCGGGTGCGGTCGCGGGGGTCGCGAGCAAGGGGTCGATCGATGGTGACCGGACTCTCGGCGAGGTGGCCCCAGGTCGCAGCCAGATAGAGTCGCTTGATCTCCCGCCGCTTCAAGGCGCTCGACAGCGCCAGGTGGGCCGCATCGCTCTTGGCCACCACGAGCAGCCCCGAGGTATCGCGATCGAGGCGGTGCACGATCCCCGGGCGCAACCTCCCGCCGACGCCCGAGAGGTCGTCCAGGTGGTACATCAGGGCGTTGACGAGCGTACCATCGCGGTGCCCCCGGGCCGGGTGCACCACCATACCCGCAGCCTTGTCGACCACCGCCAGCGCGCGGTCCTGATAGACGATGTCCAGGGGTAGATCCTGGGGCTCCATATCGACGCTCTGGGGCGGCGGAACCTCAACCTCGACCTCCCAGCCGGCTTCGGCGCCCTCCGACTTGCGTGGTATGCGCCAGTCGGCGCCGTCGGCCCGCACCCGGATCCGGCCTGCCTCGAGCAGCCTCTGGATCCGGGTACGCGACAGCTCCAGGCGCTCGGCCAGCCAGGCGTCGAACCGGATCCCGGCATCCGGGGTCGTGACCCGCAGGCGGCGTAGGTCGAGCTCGGTGCTCACGCCGTGGGGGCCGTCGCACGAACCAATGCCACCCGTGCGGGCACCCCATCCAGGTCGATGTCCTGCCCACCGTCCCAGATTCCCCCGGCCTCGGAGCCCACCACGACCTCGATCGCCAGCGTCTCACCACCGATGAAATCCTTCCACTCGTCGGCGGGTCGGCAAACCTCGGGGGGACCGAAAATGCCCAGCCGGATCCGGTCGGTGACCTCGAGGCCGGTGTCCTTGCGCAACCTCTGGATCCGATTGACGAGCTCCCGAGCCACACCTTCGGCCCGCAAGGCGTCGTCGAGGGTCGGATCGAGGGCGGCGACGTGGCCGCGTTCCGAACGTACGACGAGGTCGCCCTCAGCCACCTCGACCACGTCCAGGTCGCCGTCCTCGAGCGGGCACCTGACCCCGTCGAACTCGAAGGAGCCGCCGCGCCCGTCTCGATAGGCCGCGAGCTCGGCAGCCGAGAGGGCGCGGATGGCCTCGGCCGCGGCATTGGTCTGCTTGCCGAAGCGCGGCCCCAGCGCGCGAAAGTTGGGACGCGCCTCGAGACGCACCAGCCCTGCGGACGACGAGACGAACGAGACCTCCTTGACGTTCAGCTCGTCGCGCACGGCGTCGAGCACCTCCGGGCGCAAGCTCCGCCCTTCCGGCACCACGGCCTGCAACCGACCGAGCGGCTGCCGCACCCGGATCTTGACGGCCTCGCGGGCCGCTCGGCCCAGCGAGACGAGGGTGCGGGCGGCCTCCATCTCGGCTTCGAGTTCGACGTCACGGAACGCCGCGTCGGCGGCGGGAAATCGTTCCAGATGGACCGACGCCCCGGTCAGGGCGCGGTGGAGCCAATCTGCGATGAACGGGGTGACGGGAGCCACCAGGCGCGCCACGGCGACCAGCGCCTCGTGGAGCGTCCGGAAGGCGGCTCGCGTGTCGGCGGCATCGGTGTTGCCCCAGAAGCGGGATCGACTGCGACGGACATACCAGTTCGACAACTCGTCGACGAAGTCGATGACCCGGCGGTACGCACGGGTGGGTTGGTAGGCGTCGAGATCGGCGCCCACGTCGGCGGTGAGTCCGTCGAGGCGCGAGCGCAGCCAGCGATCGAGGATCGGGCGCTCACCGGGTGCCGGGTCGGCTGCAGAGGGGGCCCAGCCCTCGATCGACGCGTACAGGGCAAAGAACCGATAGGTGTTGGCCAGGGTGTCGAAGAACTTGCGGGCCGCTTCCTGCACTCCGTCCGGATCGAAGCGCTTCGGAACCCAGGGATTCGACACCGTGATCAGGTACCAGCGCAACGCGTCCGCGCCGTGCTCGGCCACGGCGTCCCAGGGATCGACCGCGTTTCCGCGCGACTTGGACATCTTCTGACCCTCGGCGTCGAGGATCAGGTCGTTGACGATGACGTTCCTGAAGGCAGGCCCCAGGCCCAACAGGGTGGCGATGGCCGTCAGGGAGTAGAACCACCCACGGGTCTGATCGAGTCCCTCGCAGATGAAATCGGCCGGAAAGTGCCGCTCGAACTCGGCTTCGTTCTCGAAGGGGTAATGCCACTGTGCATACGGCATCGCTCCCGAGTCGAACCAGACGTCGACCACCCCCGGCGTGCGCCGCATGGTGCCGCCGCACTCGCAATCCCAGGTGAATTCGTCGATGAACGGCCGGTGGGGATCGAAGTCCTCTCCCAGCGGTCCCGCGCGATCGGCGAGTTCGGCGAACGATCCGAGCCAGACGACGTGCTCGTCGTCGGCGTCACAGACCCAGGCCGGCAGCGGGGTCCCCCAGAACCGGTCACGCGACAGCGCCCAGTCGACATTGCCACGGAGCCATTCGCCGAACCGCTTCTCGCCCACCTCGCTCGGATACCAGGCCACCTGGGCATTGTTGGCCAGCATCTCGTCCTTGCGGGTCGAGGTGGCGGCGAACCACGAGTCGCGCGCCATGTAGATCAGGGGCGACCGGCAGCGCCAGCAATGCGGATACGAGTGGACCTCGGTGGTGTGCCGCAGCAGCAGACCGTGGGCCTCGAGATCGTCGATCACACGCGCATCGGCGTCCTTGACGAACAGGCCGCCCACCAGGGGCAGATCGGCCTTGAACACACCGGCATCGTCGATGGGCCGCAGCAAGGGCAGGTCGTGGCGCTGTCCCGCAGCGTAGTCGTCGGCCCCGAAGGCGGGCGCCATGTGCACGATCCCGGTGCCGTCGGCCGCGGTGACGAAGTCTTCGAGGACCACCGTCCAGGCATTGCCCACGAGCTCGGGCACCGGCACGACCGCGACGGGCCGCCGATAGCGAAGACCCGCCAGCGCCGTACCGGGCATGGTACGCACGATGTGGGCGTCGTCACCCAACACCGCCGACACGCGGTCGCGGGCGAGAATCAGCGTGCGGCCGTCGGACTCGGCTTCGACGTACACGAGCTCGGGATGGACCGCCAGCGCGACATTTGCAGGGACCGTCCAGGGGGTGGTGGTCCACACGGCGAAATACCGACCGTCCGGCTCGCCGTCGGCACCCAGGACCGGGGCCAGGAAGGTGAGCGAGGGGTCGGACACCTCTTCGTAGCCCTGCGCCACCTCGTGGCTCGAGAGGGCGGTACCGCAGCGTGGGCAGTACGGCACGCTCTTGTGGCCGCGGTAGAGCAGCCCCTCGTCGGCGAACTGCTTGAGCACCCACCACACCGATTCGATGTAGTCGTTGTGGAAGGTGACGTACGGTTTCGAGTAGTCGAGCCAGTAGCCGATCCTCTCCGACAGCCGCTCCCACTCCTCCTTGTAGGTGAAGACGGAATCACGACAGACCTCGTTGAACCGCGCGATCCCGAGCGCCTCGATCTCGGGCTTGCCACTGATGCCCAGCTTCTTCTCGGCTTCGATCTCGACCGGCAGGCCGTGCGTGTCCCACCCCGCGATGCGCGTGACCGAACGACCCTTCATCGTCTGGTACCGGCAGATCAGATCCTTGATCGCCCGGGAGATGATGTGGTGCAGCCCGGGACGCCCATTGGCGGTGGGCGGCCCTTCATAGAACACGAACGGCTCGCCGTCGGCGGTGGCGTCGAGCGTCGCGCGAAAGAGATCTTCACGGCGCCAGTGCTCCAGCACCGCACCCTCGAGTGCCTCGGGAGAGGCCGGAAACTCTGGATACACTGCCTACCCTTCTCCCATCTCGTCGAGCAGCTTGCGGAGTGTGGGCACCCCCCCTTCGGCTGCGTCGGCGGCGTGTCGGGCCAGCGAATGCACCTTGGCTCGGGGATCGGGCAGGATGGTCGCCACATGATCCATCTCGTCGTCGGAGGGAGCGAGGCCCTCGACCGGGATGGCGTCGACATCATCGACGAACCGATCCTCGTCGGCCCCGGTGGCGGCCACGACCTCGACCTCTTCTGCGGCTTCCACCACATCGACCACTTCGGCGACTTCGACCACTTCGGCGACTTCAGCGATTTCAGCGACCTCAGCCACTTCAGCGACCTCAGCGACCTCAGCCACCCCCACGGCGTCGCCCTCCTCAGCGGTCGCGGACACGCGCTCGGCCTCGGACGAACTGCCCCATCCTCCACCCAGGTCGAGCTCGACGGCCACCTCTTCGAGAGGCGAACGGTGTTCTTCGACCTGTACCAGCTCCATCTGCCTCAGGAGCATGTGGCGGTACGACTCGAGAAACCTCAGTCGTTGCGCTTCGATCTCGGCCAGCGCCCCTCGACGCTCCTCGAGCAGGCGCTCCGCATCGGCGCCCATCTCCTTGGCCTGGAGCCGGGCTTCCTTCGCCATGTGTTCGGCGTCGCGCTGGGCCTCGAGGCGGAGTTGGCTGGTCTCGCGCTCGACGTCGCGCCGGATCTGGTCGGCTTCCCTCTGGGCCTGGGTCCGGATCTCGTCGCGCAACTGCTGCGCGGTGACCAGCGCCTCGTTCACCGCCCGCTCCCGCCCACCCAACGAGACCACCTGGTCGCCCAGGCGCTGGGCTCGTTCCTCGAGGGTGAGATTGGCCTTGACGAGTTCTTCCATCCGCTCCGAGACGAGTTCCAGGAAGCCATCGACCTCGATGGGATCGTAGCCCCGCAGGGTCTTCTTGAAATCGCCCCGTTTCTTCCGGACGTCGAGCGGTGTGAGATCGATCATGATCGTATTCCCTGTGAGTCGGCGAAAGCGTCGAAGACCGCTACCGGTTCAGGCCTCTGGCCTGCCGCCGGAGCGGGGACCGAAGAGGGCGGTACCGATACGCACGATAGTACTGCCCTCTTCCACGGCAAAGCGAAGATCGTTGGTCATTCCCATGGACAGGTCGGGGCCGATCGCGGGGTTCTGGCGGCGGAGCTCGGCCAGCAGGTCACGCAGCGACCCGAAGGTGGCCCGCAGGACCGCTTCGTCGGCGACGAAGGGTGCCATGGTCATGAGCCCGCAAACCCGCAACCCGCTCACCCCGGCCACGGCCAGGATCTCGTCGACCGCCGCCTCCCCGCCGAACCCCCCTTTCACGGCCTCGCCCGAGGTGTTGACCTGCACCAGCACATCGAGTCGGGTGCCCCGCTCCGACACCAGCCGGCCGATGCGCTCCGCCAGCCGCATCGAGTCGACCGAATGCACCAGGTCGACGCACCCCAACAGCTCCGGCACCTTGCGTCGCTGCACGTGCCCGATCATGTGCCAGCAAATGCCCTCGCGGCCCAGCGTCTCGACCTTGCTCGCCAGTTCGCCCACTCGGTTTTCTCCGAGATCGGTGAGGCCATGGGCGAGGGCGGCGCGCAGAGCCTCGACGGGGTGGCCCTTGGTGACGGCCACCAGCCGCACATCGGACGCGCCGCGCCCCGAGACCACCGCCGCCTTCGCGATCTCGTCGCGAATGCGGGGCAATGCGCCGGCGAGGCGTTCGGTGTATTCCTGGGTTGTGGTCGCTGAAGGCATGACGTTCGGATTCGGATGTTTACTCCTTCCAAGGTAAGTCCCTCGGGGCGAAAACAGCGAGGCCCCACCGGCTGGAGCCGGTGGGGCCTCGCACCCGACGGCAGACGGAGTGCGACTACCGCACCTGGAAGGTAATGGGCAACGATACCCAGACGGGCACCTTCTTCTCGCGGTTGAGCGCCGCGGTGAACCGCATCAGATCGGCCACCTTCAGGGCGGCCTCGTCGAGTTGGGTGTGCCCCGACGACTCCCTCAACTGGGTGTCCTGCACCCGCCCGTTCTCGTCGATGAAGAACCACACCTGGGGCGAGCCACCGATGCCGGCATCCCGCAAGAGGGGCGGATACTCGCGCATCAACGCACGCCCCACCTCATCACGATTGATGAGTTCGGGGCCCACCGTATACGGCGTGAAGGTCGGGCCCTCGGAGAGGTCGACCTCACCCGAGCTCTCGGGCGGCGGCGGCAGATCGCTGACCGGATTGTCTTCGAAGGTCGTCGGCGCAATGGTGATGTCTTCGGCGACCTCGGCCTGGGCGATCACGGGGGTCGCGGGCCGGGAAATGGCCTCGGGTGGCGGTGGGATCTCGATTTCGGGCGGGAGATCGATGGCCTCGAGTTCCGTGACCGCAAAGGCCACGTCGTCGGCCTGCATGTCCGGCCAGAACTGGAACACCATGAAGTGCACCAGCACCGCGGCCATGATCGAGCCCCAGAACCAGTTGTCCCAGCTCTTCTTCAGCCGGTCGTTGGCAGTCTCGCCCGAAAACCCCGTGTCGGATGGTACGGCCTGAGCAGTCATCGTCTCGCCCTCGTTACGCGTTGCTCGAGTTCAGTGGCGAACACCACCCGGACCACGCCCGCCGACACCAGTTCCTTGGTGAGCAGATCGATGGTCCGGTACGGTACGTCCCGATCCCCTCGGATCGAGATCACCAGCCGCTGGTCGGAGTTGCGATAGAGCGGCCCGACGACTTCGGACACCTGCTCCATGGCGTACGGCTGGTCATTCATGAAGATGGAGCCATTCTGCTCCACCCAGATGTTCAGGATGTTCTTGGTCTTCTCATCGATCTTCTCGGTGGCCTCGGCCGAGGGCCACACGATGTCGCGCTCCTTGTCGGTGCGGAAGACGGTGGTGACCATGAAGAAGATCAACAGCAGAAACGCAATGTCGGCCAGCGACGAATCGGGCACCTTGTCCGAGGCCGACGATTTGCGGGAGAACCCTCCACTCTTGATTGCCATGACTAGTTCTCCAGGATCTGCAGGGAGATCCGCTCGGCGCCCGCCATCTTGAGGGCGTCGAGCACATCGACCATGAATCGATACGACGCATCCGGGTGGGTCTTTACAGCCGCGATGAGATTGGGATTGGAGGCCACGTCCTGTCGCCAGATGCCTTCGACCGCTTCAGGACTCACCGTCTGGACCGACTGTGACTCGCCGCGCTTCACCTCGACCACACCGTTGGGCTGGATCACGAGGTGCAGGATGTTCTTCTGGTTGACCTCGACCTCTTCTGATTCCTCCGGCAGCACGATCGAGAGCCCCTTGTCCTTGGGGAACACGGTCGTGACGAGAAAGAAGATGAGCAGAAGGAAGGCGATGTCGGCCATCGACGACGAGGGGATCTCGTCGCTGACCTTCGACTTCTTGTTCTTCAGGACAGCCATGGGGACCTCGGTGGGTGGGATCCGCAGTGTATTCTACAGGCGTCGCGTGACGACGGTTCCATCAGGGTCGTGCGGCGGCACTCAGGCCGACGTCGGGCCCGCCGCCGAGGGAGGCAGGGCGGCACGGGCGAGGGGTACATCTTCGATGACCGCGAGGCGGCCGTCCTTCTCGAGGTCCCAGGCCAGATTGAGCACCCGTTGCGCACCTTGTTCCATGTCGAGGATCAGGGTGTCGATACGGGTCACGAAGAAGTTGTAGCAGATGTTGATCGGCACGGCGATGATCAACCCGGTGGCCGTCGTCAGCAGCGCCACCTTGATGCCACCGGCGACCAGGCCGGGCTCGACGGTGCCGGCCGCCTCGATCGCCCCGAAGGCCTCGATCATTCCGGCCACGGTCCCGAGAAAGCCCATCAGCGGGGCGACGTTGGCGAGGGTGGCGAGAATCACGAGCCCGCGCTCGAGAAAGCCCAGTTCGATGGTGCCCGTCGTGGCGATGGCCTGATCGATCTCACCGGATCGCACGGTGCCTTGCTGGATCCGGCGCAGACCCGCCATGAGGATCGCGGCGGTGGGTCCGGCAGTGGATCGGGCAATCTGCATCGCCTCGTCCATGCGCCCTGCGCGCGCGGCCTCTTCGACCTCGACCAGCACCCGCTGCGCCCCGCTGTGGGCGCTGTGCAGCGTCCACGCCTTGGCGATGATCACACCCAGCGCGACCAGCGAACAGAGAATCAGCGGGTACATCATCAGTCCGCCATCGGCGAACAGCGTGAGGATGTTGTATTGGCTTTCCAAGCCATACTCCTTGCAGGGGCCGCAGCGACCGACTGCGGCGTGGCATCCAGGTGAGGAAGGCGGCAATGTAGGTGGGGCTCGCGGCACCTGTCAACGCATCCCATCGCGTGACCCTGGGCCGCTCGCCGTTGGGGATTTCACACCCCGGGAGCGGGCCGACCCTCAGCCGGCACTCCGGCTCAGGGCGGTGCCGAAACCACTCCCGGCCCCCGCCAGGATCTCGCGCAGTCGGTCGGAGCCCACATCGCGTTCGAGGCGACCCCGTCGCGCCACCGAGACCCGCGACGTCTCCTCGGACACGACGATGACGATGGCGTCGGTCTCTTCGCTGAGTCCCAGGGCGGCACGGTGCCGGGTGCCCAGGGAGCGGTCCTTGAGGGAATACTGGGTCAGGGGCAGGATCGCCCCGGCCGTACGGATCTGATCGCCTGCGATCAGGACGGCCCCGTCGTGCAAGGGCGAGTACGGGGTGAAGATGGTCGAGAGCATCTCGGCCGACACCCGAGCGTCGACGGCGCTGCCGGTCTGCGCGTAGTCGTCCAGCGCCACCTCCTGCTCCAGGGCGATGATGGCCCCGATCTTGGACCTCGAGAGCTGCGCCACCGCCTGGACCACCTCATCCACCACCTGGCTGACTTCGAGTCGGGTGAAGGGACGCAGCATGCGACTCTGCCCCAGGCGAGCCAGCGCCGAGCGGAGTTCGGGCTGGAAGATGACCAGAGCCGCGATGGCGCCGTACTGGAACAACGTCTGGAGAATGCGCTCGATCAACTGGAAGCCGAGGAGCTGCGCCACCAGGTAGACCGACGCCAGCAGCAGCACCCCCAGGAGCATCTGCATCGCGCGGGTGCGATGGATGAGCACGAGCAACCGGTAGATCAGGACCGAAACCAGCAGGATCTCGACCAGGTCCGCCCACCCCGGCCGAAAGAGCTGCAAGGTGTCGAAGGCGCGGCTCACGGGCGGGCTCCGACAACGTGCGCGACGGGCGCCACCTGGGTCACCCCTCTGCCGGCGCCACCGGGCCAGGTTCGTCGCCCACACCGGCGGGACGCGACACCGGTTCGGGCGCGGGCCCGCTCCGAAGTCGACCCCAACCCTCGTCGGAGGGGCCACCTTCGAGGGCCTCTCCCGGAATGTCCAGTGGCGGGAGACTCCTGCCTTCGTCCAGCAGCGCGATTTCGGGTTGACCCAGCGTCTCGCGCTCGAGCAGCGCCAGGGCGATCCGTTCCAGCAGGTCTTCGTTCTGCTCGATGACTTCGCGCGCCCGGTCGTGCGACGCGTCGAGGATCCGTTTCACCTCCTGGTCCACCTGCTGGGCCGTGTGCTCGGACACCTGCCTGCGATGCCCGATCTCGCGGCCCAGGAAGACCTCCTGTTCGGAATCCCCTACCGCCATCAGTCCGATGACCTCGCTCATGCCGAAGCTGGTGACCATGCGACGGGCCATCTGGGTCGCCCGTTCGATATCGTTGCCGGCTCCGGTGGTCACCTTGCCGGGACCGAAGATCATCTCTTCGGCCACCCGTCCCCCGAACAGCATGGTCAACTGGCCCTGCAACCAATCCTTCGTGTACGAGTGACGGTCTTCCTTGGGGAGGGAAGCCGTGATCCCGAGTGCGCGCCCCCGCGGGACGATGGTCACCTTGTGAAGCGGGTCCAGGCCGGGGACCCGGAGGGCGATCACCGCATGGCCCGCCTCGTGCCACGCCGTCAGTTTGCGTTCGTTCTCGGTCAATACCAGGCTCTTGCGCTCGGCTCCCAGCATGACCTTGTCCTTGGCCTGTTCGAAGTCTTCCTGCGACACCTTGTCGGCGTTGCCCCGTGCCGCCAGCAGCGCCGCCTCGTTGCAGATGTTGGCGAGGTCGGCGCCCGACAGCCCCGGCGTGCCCCGAGCGACCACTCCGAGGTCGACGTCGTCGGCCAGGGGCAGCTTCTTGGCGTGGACCCGCAGGATCGCCTCGCGCCCCTTCACGTCGGGCAGGTCGACCACGACCTGGCGATCGAAGCGACCCGGCCGTAGCAGCGCGGGATCGAGCACGTCGGGTCGGTTGGTGGCCGCCAGCAGGATGACGCCTTCGTTCGACTCGAAGCCGTCCATCTCGACCAGCAGAGCGTTGAGCGTCTGCTCGCGCTCGTCGTGTCCTCCCCCCAGCCCGGCTCCCCGGTGGCGCCCCACCGCGTCGATCTCGTCGATGAAGATGATGCAGGGTGCGTGCGCCTTGCCCTGCTCGAAGAGGTCACGCACCCGTGACGCGCCCACCCCGACGAACATCTCGACGAAGTCGGAACCGGACATCTGGAAGAACGGTCGCCCCGCTTCTCCCGCCACGGCCTTGGCCAGCAGCGTCTTGCCGGTTCCGGGCGGACCCACCAGCAGCACACCCTTGGGCAGGCGCCCACCCAGCCGCGCGAACTTCGCCGGATCCTTCAGGAACTCGATGATCTCTTCGAGTTCCTCCTTGGCCTCGTCTGCCCCGGCCACGTCGGCAAAGGTCGCCTTGGGCGCCTCGGGCGAAATCATCTTCGCCTTCGACTTCGAGAACTGGAACGCCTTGTTGCCGCCCCCCTGCATGGTCCGGAAGATCCAGATCCAGAAGGCGATGAAGAGCAGCCACGGCAGGGCACCGAGGAGCACCGTGCCCCAGCCGGTTTCGGGTTTGCGGGCCCGGATGATCACGTCCCGGGCCTCCAGATCGGTCAGGAGCTGCTCCGACGCACCCATGGGAAGGTGGGTGGTGAATGCCGTGTACTGGCCTCCGTCCCGGGTCACGGGCGCCCGCAGCTCTCCTTCGACGTCGAGCTGCAGAAAGGTCACCTCGTGGACATTGCCGTTCTGCAATTGGTCGCGGAGCTCGGTATACGAGAACTCGACGCGCGTCTCGTCCTGGCCCTGGACGAAGCGCACCATGAAGATCGACATGACGACGATGATGACCCAGAGGGCCAGCGTCTTGGAAAGCCGTCCGAAGCGGTTGTCCGGGTCGCCCCGGGGTGGTCCCTGTTCAGCCATGGTTTCTCGTGTGCAGCCCCCGGCCCAGTTCCGTCACAACGAAGCGATGTAGGGCAGGTGGCGGAAGTCTTCTGCGTGGTCCAGACCGTACCCCACCAGGAACTCGGATGGGGCATCGAACCCGACCCAGCGCGGATCGGGGTCCAAGGTGACGATGCGTTTGTGCAAGAGCGTACACACGTCCAGGGTGGCAGGCTCCCGTTCGCTCAGGAGCGGGATCAGCCGCTGAAGGGTGTGTCCGCTGTCGATGATGTCTTCTACGATAACCACGGAACGACCCGCAAGGGACGCCTTCGGGTCATAGAGCAATCGGAGTTCGCCGCTCGATGAGGTGGCCGACCCGTAGCTGGCGGCGACCAGGAAGTCGATCTGGAGGGGTCGCCGAACCCGCCGCACCAGGTCGGACATGAACATGAACGATCCCTTGAGGACGCCGAGCAGAAGCAGGTTCGCCTCCGGGGGGAACCACGATGTGATCTCGTCGGCCAGCGTCCCGATCCGGCGGGCGATGACCTCTTCCGAATACACGACACGTCCGATGGAGCGCCCGCCGAGCCGGGCGTCACTCCGTTCAGAGATCGTCGACATGGTCGATTCCGATGAAGAATGGATCGCCCGGCGCCAGCGGCGCAGCGGGCCAGGGCGGTGTGTCGGGCGCCCACAACACGCGACCTCTGGCGTCTTCCACCACCGGTCGTCGCAGCCGTTCGAAGTGCGGAACCTCGGCCCGGCGCCAGAGTGCCGCCACCGACTCGGACCACGATCCCTCTGCGAAGAGATCGCCCGCCCGCCAGGGCCGTACCCGTACCGGAAAGGCGTCCGCGGCGAGCCGAAGCTGCCCACACCACCGCGTGTTGGGCCGCTCGGGTCCCCAATGTACCGCCCAGACCCGCCCTCCCACCACACACGACGCGACCCCCGCGGCGGGGCCCGGAATCGACACCGAGCGATCGCCGGGCGGCGGCGACGCGCGGGGTCCCACGAACTCGAGGGCACCCAGGGAGCGCGAGACCACCGTGCCGTCGGGCAATCGACAGCGGCCACCACCCGGACCCGCCGTCGCAAAGGCATGGGCCGCGCGGGTTCCCGCCTCGTCGAGGCGGCCACCGACCTCACGTGCGAGCCGTCGCAGTACTCGACTTCGCAGCTCGGTGGGCAGGTCGAGCAGGCCGACGTGATCCACGACGATCCGGGTGTGGGTGTGGTCGCGGACGAGGGACTCGAGCAACCGATCTTCGGCCTGCTCCAGGGCGCGCTCTTCGGCACCGGCGAGTCGAGCCAGTCGCACCAACCCCCCCGTGGCGCCCGGGCGGATCGCCTCGAGCAGGGGCAGCACCTCGCCCCGCAGACGGTTGCGGGCCGTCGTCGGGTGGACATTGGTGGGATCAACGCGAAAGCGAAGCCCGATCGTCTGTGCGTACTCCGCCAGCGTGGCGCGCCGGACCTCGAGCAGGGGCCGGATGCGGCCGTCCCGTCGAGCCGACATGCCGGCGAGCCCTCGCAGGCCGGTGCCCCGTATCGCGTGGTGAAGCACCGTCTCGGCCTGGTCGTCGGCGTGGTGCGCCGTGACGACCCCCACAGCCGACACCTCGTCGGCCACCCCTTCGAGAAACCGCCACCGTGCCGTGCGAGCCTCGGTCTCGGTGCGAGGTGGCTCGTCGCTGCGGCCGACCCGGCACCTCACCCCCCAGCCACGGGCAAGTCCGCGGACCCAGGCGGCGTCGGCCGGGCTCTCGGGCCGCATGGCGTGATCGAAATGCGCCACGGTGATCCGCTCCCGAAGGTGGGCGGCGGGAAAGCACAGCAGGTGGAGCAACACCGACGAATCGAGCCCGCCGGAGCAGGCCACCACCAGGGGCGTGTCGGCGCCGACGCCCAGGTCGTCGAGATGGGCCCGCACCCGCACGCCGAGGTTCGCCGGCGACCCCGCACTCATGAGGACAGGGCCTGGAGGCCCGGCGGGAGAGGTCGCCCGTGGTCCTCATGAAGCACCCGCGCCAGGAGGTCGGGCCGATCGGTCTGGATCGCGTCGACCCCCAACCCGAGCAGTTCACGCATCTCGTGGGGGTCATCGACGACCCAGACGTGCACCGGCAGGTTGCGCGCATGGGCCTCGGCCACGAAGCGCGGGGTCACCACGTCGCGCCCCCGCCAACGCCGGGGCACCTGCAGTACGTCGCAGGCCGGCGTGTAGGCGCGGCTCAACGGGGTCCCGTGCAGGAGCTGGAACGGAATGAGTTGCGAGCGCGACGCCCCCCAGGCACCCTCGTATCCGCGGGCATCGCGGCGGTTGGCCTCGAACTCGGCGGCGAGCAGGACCCGATGCTCGGCCCGGTGGCGCCGCACCACCTCGACCAGGGGCCCGGCCACCTCGCGGCACTTCGCTTCGACGTTGAGTCGTGTGCGGGGAAGCTCGACGAGCACCTCGGCCAGGGTGGGTACCCGCACCCCGCTGCCCCGAAACGAGGCTTCGCCGGCGAGATCGACGAAGGTGGCGCCCGCGTCGAGAGCCTGTAGATCGGCGAGAGACAGATCGGCCACCCGGCCTCGACCCGCGGTGGTCCGCTCGACCGACGCGTCGTGGAACACCACCACCTCACCGTCGGCCGTAAGGCGGACGTCAAGTTCGAGCATGTCGGCACCCCAGAGGTGCACCGCGCGGCGAAACGCCGTGAGGGTGTTTTCGGGCGCCAGGCGAGCGCCGCCCCGATGCGCGACCAGGATGGGACGGCCCGCGAGGTAGGGATGCCCGGGACGGGAACGCCGACGGCCTGGCCTCATGGGCTCAGTGTAGCCGCGGGACCTCCCGGCTCTCGACCTTCACGGGGTCGAGGCCGTGGTAGCGGTACAACACCAGATCGAGGAGCCGGTCGGTGGTGGCGAGCTCGGATTTCAGTTGGGCCACATCGTCGTCTGCGCCCGGCGCGGCAAGGCGCTCATCGAGCTCGACGATACGCGTGGCGAGAAAGGCCAGGATATCGTCGACCACCTCGGGCCGCGGCTCGGCAGGTGCCAGGGCGTCGGGATTGACCTCCGACAACAACAGCCCCCGCACGAAGGCAAGCAGTCCCGGAAAGGTGAGCTCCGAGAGGGGCTCGCCGTCGATGGCCTCTTCGTCGGTGAGGTGTTCCCACTCGAGCTCGTTCCAGTACAGGTCCTGCGCCTCTTCAATGAGGTGTTTGCGCGCGTCGGGTGCAAGGAGGGTGGTTCCCGAAACCGGTTGGGCAAGCGGGATGCCGAGCGCTCGGGACAGACGTTCGCGGCGGCCCCTGATCAGGGTAGCGACACGGTCTCGCATGACAGACCTCGAAGAAGTTGAAGGGGAGGTGCGGAGCAACATGGCCTGGGACCTGTTTCGACGAAAGCCCTGGAAGGCGGCGGGGGGGACGCGCATCTTCCGCAGAGAACCATCCTCTCGTGGGAGTCCCGATGCGCCCAGGTATGCTGCTGTCCGCCACCACCGCACTCTTCTGCGCGCTTCCGGCCGGGGCGCAGCCCGCGCGCCCGGGAGAGGTCGTGCTCCTGCCCGACGCCGTCTTCGACGGAGAGCAACTCCACCCCGGATGGGCCGTACGCGTGCGGGGCGACAGGATCGTGGCCGCGGGACCCCGCGAGACGGTGGCGAGCGGCGGCGTTGAGCGGATGGAGTTGGAAGGGACGACCCTGCTCCCCGGTCTGATCGAGGCGCACGCCCACCTCCTGCTCCACCCGTACGACGAGACGCCGTGGAACGACCAGGTCCTCCTGGAGTCGTGGGGCGAGCGCGTCGCCCGCGGCGTCGTCCACTCGCAACGTACACTGGCCGCCGGGATCACCACCGTGCGTGACCTCGGTAGTGAGGGCGCGGGATACATGGATGTGGGACTCCGCGAGGCCATCCGCAAAGGGGTCGTGCCCGGGCCTCGGCTGCTGGTGGCCGGACCCGCCCTGGTGGCGACCGGAAGCTACGGCCCCAAGGGCGCACCCGAGGTGTCGTTCCCGAAGGGCGCCGAAGAGGCCGACGGCGTCGACGCCCTGATCCGTGCGGCCCGCGATCAGATGGGCCGGGGCGCCGATTGGGTGAAGGTCTACGCCGACTACCGCTGGGGTGCCGGTGGCTCGACCGCCCCCTCCTTCACCGTCGACGAGCTGCGCACCCTGGTCGAGGTGGTGGAATCGTCCGGGCGCCGGGTGGCTGCCCACGCGTCGTCGGCCGAAGGCATGCGCCGAGCCATCGAGGCCGGTGTGCGCACCATCGAGCACGGAGACGGCGGCACCGACGCGGTGTTCCAGCTCATGGCCGAACGGGGGATCGCCCTCTGTCCCACCATCGCGGCGGGGTGGTCGATCAGTACGTACGGTGGGTGGGACCCCGCCACGGAGCCCGAACCGGCGCGCGTGCGGGGCAAGCGGGAGAGCGTGGCTCGCGCCCGCGCCGCCGGGGTCGACTTCTGCTTCGGCGGTGACGTCGGCGTGTTCGACCACGGCGACAACGTGCTCGAACTCGAACTCATGGTCGACAT
The DNA here is from genome assembly GCA_964521385.1 of uncultured Gemmatimonadaceae bacterium. Classification (GTDB taxonomy): domain Bacteria; phylum Gemmatimonadota; class Gemmatimonadetes; order Longimicrobiales; family Gaopeijiaceae; genus Gaopeijia. The sequence continues at coordinate 78,485 of CAZFRU010000017.1, forward strand.
GGGCTTCACTCCCGCCGAGGCCCTGACCATCGCCACCTCGGGCAACGCCCGCATCCTCGCACTCGAGGACCGCGGCCGGGTGGTCGAGGGTCGACTGGCCGACCTCGTCGCCGTCGAAGGCGATCCCACGACCGACATCACGGCGTTGCGTCGCGTGCGGATGGTCATGCTGGGAGGTCGCCGGGTGCCTCCCTCACCGTGACCCACCCGGAAGCACCCCGCTTCCGGATCCGGGCGCCGGTCCGGACCCCGTCGAGGGGGGAGCGGCTGCGCACTGCCATCGAGGGGCGCCTGGCCCCCATGACGCCAGTGGGGCGCGCGGCTCGCTGGGCACTGCTCGCGCTGCTGGCCTGGTTCACCGTGCGACACCTCGGCGACGCCGACTACCAGGGCATCTACGGGGGGCTCAACCTCGTCCTCCACGAAGCGGGCCATCTGGTCTTCGGCTGGTTCGGTAGCCCCTTCCTGGCCGCCGCCGGAGGCACCCTCTTCCACGCGTTGTGCATCGCCCTGGTCGGGGTCGGCTTCTGGCGTCAGCGCGACCTCTTTGCCGTGGCCGTCACGATCTGGTGGGGCGGAACCGTCTTTCTGGGCGCCGCACCCTATGCCGCCGACGCACGCGCCCAGCTGCTGCCCCTGGTGAGCGTCGGTGACGGCCCCGTGAGCCACGACTGGCACACCATGCTCGAGGCCCTCGGGCTGTTGGGCGCCGACCAGTTGGTGGGAGGTGCATTGCGGGTGCTGGGACTCGCGGTGCTCGTCGTTGGACTCGCGGCGGGGGTCTGGATACTGCGAAGTGATCCCGACCGGCAGTCCTGACCACGTCGTGCCGGCGCCGCCCCTTGCGCCGCGTCCGGAGACGACGATCGGCCCCCCGGAATCCTCTCCGAAGGGCCGATCTCGGCGTTCTACCCAGGATGCCGGAGGAGGGACTCGAACCCCCGACACGCGGATTATGATTCCGCTGCTCTAACCGACTGAGCTACTCCGGCGACAGACGAAAAAGCTCATCCGCCGCCCAGTTGGTGTCAAGCCCGTGACGGCGCCCGTGCGAACAGCTTGCGCGATGGGTTCCGGCAGGCGACGCTCGGATGGAAGGAACTCGCCTTTCGGGCCGTATTCCGGGAGGTTTCGCCAACACCGCCACACGCGCAAGGAGTGCGTCATGGATCCGAGCATCGTCCTCATCCCGCTCGCCGTCGTCGGGGTGGCCGCCGTGTTCTCGAGCGTACGCATCTTGTACGAATATCAGCGCGGGGTCGTCTTTCGTCTCGGCAAGCTGGTCAAGGCGCAGGGTCCCGGGATGATCTGGCTGGTTCCCTTCGGGATCGACCGCATGCGCAAGATGGACCTGCGCATCGTGGCCCTCGACATTCCGCCGCAGGCCACCATCACCAAGGACAATGTGTCGGTGACCGTCAACGCCGTGGTGTATTTCCGGGTGGCCGATCCGTCGAAGGCGGTGGTCGAGATCGAGGACTACTTCTTCGCCACCAGCCAGCTGGCCCAGACCACGTTGCGCTCGGTGATCGGCCAGAGCGAGCTCGACGACCTTCTCGCCGAACGGGATCGCATCAACGACGTCGTGCGCACCATCATCGATCAGGGGACCGATCCCTGGGGCATCGAAGTGACCGGTGTCGAGATCAAGGACATCGGGCTGCCCCACGAGATGCAGCGTGCCATGGCCCGCCAGGCCGAGGCGGAACGCGAGCGTCGCGCCAAGGTGATCAGCGCCGACGGTGAGTACCAGGCCTCCGAGAAGCTCGCGTTGGCGGCCGATGTGATGGAGAGGCACCCCGCAGCGCTGCAGCTCCGGTTCCTGCAGACCGTGGTCGAGATCGCCGCCGAGAACAACTCGACCACCTTGTTCCCGTTGCCCATCGACCTCTTCGCCCCCTTCATGCACCACCCGCGCACACGCGAGGGCTCGGGCGCAGGTAGCGCCGCGCCGGTTGCCGACGAGGGCGAGGGCCAGCCCCTGCTGTCCCAGGGCGATGCCCGTGAGCAACTCGCCGACATGGCGCGCACGGTCCTGGGGCTCGGCGCGGGGACGGCACCGAAGTCGAGCACCGTTCCGACCCCGCGTGGATCGGAGGACGAGACGAAGGAATAGGCGCCTACGCCGCGATCGTCTCAGCGCATCTCGGAGGTATCTCGGTCCGTGGACCTGCGGTAGATCACCTCACCCGGCTTGATCATGCCGAACTCCTCGCGGGCCACGCGCTCCAGCAGCGTGGGATCGTGCTCGAGGGAATCGACCCGCGCGGTGAGTTGCTCGTTGACCCGATGGAGTGAGTCGACCTGGCGCTGCAGCTGATCTCGCTCCCGCGCCGCCGACCGCATCTCCAGCACCGAGTAGCGGCCGCCGAAGAGTGCGTAGTACCCTGCCAGGACCAGGACCGTCACGAAGACGGTGCGGCTCAGTCGCTCCATAGTCTCCGCCCCGGATACCGCGCCTTGTCGCCCAACGCCTCCTCGATGCGCAGCAGTTGATTGTATTTGGCCACACGGTCCGTTCGCGAGGCGCTACCCGTCTTGATCTGCCCGGCGCCGGTGGCGACCGCGAGATCGGCGATGAGGGTGTCTTCGGTTTCGCCGGATCGATGGCTGATCACCGAACGATAGCGGGCCTCGTCGGCCATCCGGATCGCGGAAAGCGTCTCGGTGAGGGTCCCGATCTGGTTGACCTTGATCAGGATCGCGTTGGCGATTCCGTCGCGGATCCCCTGCTCCAGCCGCTCCGTGTTGGTGACGAAGAGGTCGTCGCCCACCAACTGTACCCGCTGGCCTACCGCCGTGGTGAGGTCTTTCCACCCCCGCCAGTCGTTCTCCTCCAGGCCGTCTTCGATGGACCGGATGGGGTAGCGAGCGACCCAGTCCGACCAGAACTCGATCATGCCCGCCGTGTCGCGGTGCTCGCCCGATCCGAAGCGATATTCGCCGCCGACACAGAATTCGGTGGCCGCTGCGTCGATGGCCAGCACCACATCCTCGCCGGGGCGGTAGCCCGCGCGTTCGATGGCCTGCAGCACCACCTCGACGGCGGCATCGTTGCTGTCGAGATCGGGGGCAAAACCGCCTTCGTCGCCCACCGCGGTGCTGCGATGCTGCTCGTGGAGCACCGCCTTGAGCGCGTGGAAGATCTCGACACCACACCGCAGCGCCTCTCCGAACGAATCGAAGCCCACAGGCATGACCATGAACTCCTGGATGTCGACGTTGTTCGACGCGTGCGCACCCCCATTGAGAATGTTCATCATGGGAACAGGCAGGAGATCCGCACCTGAGGAAGGGGCGAGGTAGCGCCAGAGGGGCATGTCGGTCTCGGCTGCCGCGGCCCGAGCCACCGCCATCGACACCGCGAGGATCGCGTTGGCGCCGAGTCGCCGCTTGTTGGGGGTTCCGTCGAGTTCGATCATGGTGCGATCGATGTCGAGCTGCTCACGCGCCTCGAAGCCACGCAGCGCACCACGGATCTCGGTGTTGACGTGGGCGACGGCCTGAAGCACCCCCTTGCCGAGGTAGCGCTGCCGATCGCCATCGCGGAGTTCGACCGCTTCGTGGGCCCCGGTCGAGGCCCCGCTCGGCACACAGGCCCGGCCACGGAAACCCGTTTCGAGAATCACCTCGGCCTCGACCGTGGGATTGCCCCGTGAATCGAGAATCTCACGTCCACGTACATCAACGATCGCCGACACACCAGCCTCCGGAGTTGTTATCGATGGTCACCGGCTCCGCGGCCCATGGCCGGCGGACCGGATCGGAGTCGTTCCACTTCATCACGAGCGCGGGCCAACAGCAGGTCCCGATCCGCGACCGTCATGCCCTCGACCTCGAGAGGCGCGCCGATCCGCACACGCATGCGCCCGGGGCGGACCAGAAACGAGCCCTTGGGCATCAACGCGCGGCTTCCGGACACCCCCACGGGAATCACCGGGACCCCCAGCTGGAGCGCAAGGACGAAGGCCCCCTTCTTGAACGGCAACAACTCGCCGCCCCGCGATCGGGTTCCCTCGGGGAACATAACCACGACCGCCTTCTCGCGGCGGATCTTCTCGCCGGCCTCGCGCAGCGATTCGATGGCCGCCGCATGATCGGAGCGATCGATGGGAATGTTGCCGCAGGCCACCCACGCAGGCCCGAACACCGGAACCTTGGTCAGCTCCTTCTTGCCCACGAACCGATAGTCCACCGGTAGCAGGCCCGCCAGTGCGAACACGTCGTACCACGACTCGTGGTTGGAGACCAGCACCGCCGGGCGCGAAGGATCGAGGTGCTCGAGCCCCTCCATGTCGACCTTCACCCCCCCCGCCCACAACAACGAACGACACCAGTTCCGGGGTGCCTGATAGCAGACCGCAGCCACATTGCGGGTCTTGAACGTCGTGCTGAAGACGATGACGACGGCATGGTAGGTCGTCGACACCAGGGCCACGACGAAGAGTCTCAGGGTGTTGAGAAGCCGAATCACGGACCATGGCCGTCAGCGGACCCGGTCGGCGCCGTGAAGTGCTGGAAGGCGGGTCGGGCATCGTGCACCCGACCCTCGGCGTCGCGAATCATGACACCCTCGCCCGTCACGACACCTCCGATCCGGGTCAGCCCCACACCGGGAAAGGCCCGCTCGAACTCGTCGCGCCGGGAGGCCAGCGCCGGGTCGGCCGCCAACAACAACTCGTAGTCCTCGCCACCGGCATAGGCATGCTCCCGGGCCTCTCGCTCGCCCAGAAGCGCCTCGGCTTCCGGGGCGAGGGGCACCGCGTCATCGTCGATCTCGAGTCCGACGCCCGAGGCCCGCGCCATGTGCCCAGCGTCGCCACCCAGACCGTCGCTGAGATCGATGAGCGCGTGGATCAGACCCGTATCCGCGAGCCAACGAGCCTCGGCCAGTCGCGGCACCGGGCGCGCGAACCGGGCGCGCACCGAGTCGGGTACCGCATGCCCCGCGCGCAGCTGGGTCACCACCGCCGAGGCGAGGCCCAGGCGCCCGGTGACGAACAGCGCATCCCCGGGCCGCGCCCCGCTGCGCCGGATCGGCTCGAGGGTGCGCCCCACGGCGACGACGTCGAGCAGCAACGGCCCTGGCGAACGGGTCAGGTCACCCCCCAGAAGGGCCGCACCACACGACTCGGCGGCCGCTCGGGCTCCTCGCCCCAGCGCCTCGAGGGTGCCGTCGCGGTGATCGGCCGGCGCGCCGGCGAGTGCCAACAAGACGCCGATGGGTTCGGCAGCCATGGCGGCCAGGTCGCTCAAGGCCGCCCGCGCGGCTCGCCCGCCGATCTCTTCGGGGCTCAACCACGCTCGTCGAAAGTGGACGTCCTCGATGGACAGGTCACAGCTCATCACCCATCCACCCTCCAACACGGCGGCGTCGTCACCGGGACCGACCTCGAGCCCTGGCGCGGGGCCGAGACCCGCCGTGAGTCGGCGGATCAGGTCGAATTCGGGCCCGGGACCCAGCGCCGGATCGGTCATCGTGGAGCGTCCAGATCGAGATCGACCCACCCGAAGGGTAGATCGGTGGTTCCCGAACCAACGGCGGACAGGGCCCCGGGGACTCCATCCGGCACATCCGAGGCGGCGAGTCCCGCCCCGAGCCCGGTCCCGAGCGCCGCGAGGGCGGTAACCAGCAGCGCCGCCCCGGCTGCATCGCGCGGCTCGAGCCCCTGCGCGAGCAAGGCGACCACCGCCCCGGACAGCACGTCGCCCATCCCGGCCACCGCCAGATCGGAAGAGGCGATCCCCGAGACATCGAGGTGTCCGTCGGGTTGCGCCACCAGACTGGGCGTACCCTTGAGCACCACCACAGACCCCGTGAGCTGCGCCAGCCGACGGGCGGCGGCGGGCCGATCGCCCTCGACCGCTTCGACGCTGCAGGCCAGCAGGCGCGCCATCTCGCCGGGATGGGGGGTGAGCACGAACGGGCCTCCCCTCGTCAGGGCCGCAGGGGCACGCGGTCGCCCCATCGCCAGGAGGTTGAGCGCGTCGGCATCGAGGATCGTCGGAAGTCCGGCGTCGAGCACGCAACCCAGCGCCGTTTCGGCATCGGCGTCCACCCCCATGCCGGGGCCCACCGCAGCGGCGCTCGACCCATCCAGGGCAGCAGCGAGGGCCGGCAGATCGTCGAAGGCGACGAAGGGAGCGTCGGGCAGAGCCGCCTGCAGGGCGTCTCTATGCCCTGCGACCGAAGCGAGCCGGAGATAGCCGGCACCGCTCCGCAGGGCGGCGCGACCGGCCAACAAGAGGGCCCCGGCCATGCCGACCCCGCCACCCAGCACCAGCGCCGCACCCACCCGGTACTTGTGCGTCACCGTGGCCCGACGAGGACGCACCCGGGCGAGCCACCCGGGAGTCAGGAGGCGCGCGCCGAAACGATCTTCGGCGACGGGCGGAAAGCCGATCTCGGCCACCACCACGCGGCCTGCCCGGGAGCGTCCCGGCTCGAGCAACACCCCGAGTTTGGGCCATCCGAAGGCGATCGTGCAGCACGCCCGCACGGCGACGCCGCTCACCCCACCCGTGTCGGCGTCGACCCCCGACGGGACATCGAGGGCGAGCACCCGTCGCTCAGGGTCCTGGAGCAGGCGGATCAGTCGGGCAGCAGGCTCCCGGGGCGCCGCCTTCAGCCCCGTACCCAGGAGGCCGTCGACCACGAGGGCGGCCGAGTCGAAGCCGGCGGCCAGCGTGGCGTCGCTCTGGTCGGCGGCGACCTGCAGGTCGAAGTGCCAGCCGTGCAGCACGGGGTCGGGCCGGAGGCGCTCCCCCGCGAGAAACACCGTGATGTCACGACCCCGTGCGCGCAGGGTGCGCGCGAGCACGAGGGCGTCGCCCCCGTTGTTGCCCGACCCTGCCAGCACCACGATCCGCCCCTCGGGGGCAAGAAACCCCGCGAGGTCGGCAGCCGCTCGACCTGCGCTCTCCATCAGCGCGGCCTGCGGAACGCCGCTCTCGATGGCGTGCAGATCGAAGGCCGCGGCCTCCCGCCCCGTGGGTACCGCGACCGCACCACGCGCGAAGGGGCGACCCGCGGTGCTCATG
>CAZFRU010000018.1:0-74575 GCA_964521385.1 uncultured Gemmatimonadaceae bacterium
CTACCGCGCTGCTCGAAATACGGTCATGGCCGAATCCGGCAATTCCGTGCAGGTTTGGCCATCGCGGGTCGAGACCTATTCCGACGAAGCACGAAGGCCCGATTTCGGCCGGAACTCAACACTGTCGTTGCTCCGTGATAGCCCACAAGCTATCATGGCACATGACCCACGGCATCGATGCAGCGCACCTCTTGCGTACGGCGCGGGAAAGGAGCGGGCTCTCCCAGCGAGCCCTCGCTCGTAGGGCCCACACCTCCCAATCGGTGGTGGCCCGCATCGAGCTGGGTGAAACCACCCCTACGGTTTCGACGCTCAACCGCATGATGGCGGCCGCCGGCCAGTACCTCGATGTGCGCCTGGGCGAGGACGGGACTCCCTTTGCGCGGCGGGCTCAGCGGTACTTCGCCGTCGAGGCGCCAGCGGGGATCGTCTGCGCCTATTTGTTCGGTAGTACCGCCCGGGGGGAGCGACACCGCGAGAGCGACGTCGACCTCGCCGTGCTGCTGGACCGCGCGCGGTATCCGCACAAACGATCCCGCGACGAACTCCGGATTCGACTGTCAGCCGAACTCATTGCCGCCCTCGGTACGAACGAGATCGACCTGCTCGTCCTCAACGACAGTCCGCCTGGCATCTCGTGCAAGGTCGTCCTCGATGGCCTGCCGCTCCTGGTGTCCGACCCTGAACGGGCGTATGACTTCTCGCGTGACGTCCAGCTCCGACGGGCCGACCTCCGTCCCTTCCTCGAACGCACCTCGCGGCTGAAGCGAGAGGCGCTTCGTCGATGACCTTTCTCGTCGAGCGTCTGGCGGCGTTGCGCAGGCACCTCGATCACCTGATCGAGATCCGGCCACGGGTGACGGGTCCAGCGGCGCTCGAGTCGGATCTCTCGCTGCACAACGACGTGCTCTTTTCACTGCTGACCGTCGCCCAGATCGTGATCGATGTGGCCGGTGAGCTCTCCGCCAGGGAAGGGCATCGCTTCGACGATTACACGACGGCGGTTCGCAACCTGTCTCGGATCGAGGGGTTCTCGCCCGAACTGGTTACCCAACTCGCTCTGCTGCCGGGGTTCAGGAACATCCTTGTCCACGAGTATGTGGAGCTGGATTTCGATATCGTGATGCGCGCCGTCGAGAACCTGGGGCCGGTGGAGTCCTTTCTCGCCGCCGTGCTGGAGCGTCTCGACGACTGAGGCTCAGACAGCCCTCACCCGAAGACGCCCTTGAAGAAGAAGAAGAAGAAGGCGGCCAGCGTCGCGCCGATGGGCAAGGTGACGACCCACGAGGTCACGATGCCCACCACCACCCGCAGGTCGATGGCCGCTACCCCGCGGGCCAGCCCGACCCCCAGCACGGCGCCCACGATGATGTGGGTGGTCGAGACCGGCAATCCCAGTCGCGACGCCAGCACCACGGTCGAGGCGGCGGCCAGCTCGGCGCAGAAGCCGCGACTCGGCGTGAGTTCGGTGATCTTGGTGCCGATGGTCTTCATCACCCGATACCCCATGGTGGTCAGCCCGAGAATGATCCCGGTGCCGCCCAGAAGCAGGATCCAGAGGGGAAGCGGGGAATCCTGGGTCACCTCGTTCGTCGAGACGATGCTCACCACCGCAGCCAGCGGCCCGATGCCGTTGGCCACGTCGTTGGAGCCATGGGCGAAGGCCATGGCGCAGGCCGTGAAGACGCACAACGGCGCGAAGATGCGCTCCACCCCGGCGTAGTGAAAGTCACGCTCCGCGTCGGGATCCACCTGGATTCGCCGCAAGAGCCACCAGCTGAACACCGCCACCACCACCCCCACCCCGAGCGACACGGCGATCGACTCGCCGGCCGTGAGGGTGAGGTCGAGGTGCGCGAGCCCCTTGAACAGGGTGACCAGCGCGATCAGCGTGCCCATGAGGAAGACGTACACCGGACCCGCGCGGCGTGCCGATTCCATGGGGGAGTCGGTGTCGAGAATGAAGTACCGTACGCTCATGGCCAGGAGGTAGGCGATCAGAGCGCCCAGCAGCGGAGACACCAGCCAGCTGGCTACGATCTCGCCCACCTGGGCCCATTCCACGGCTTCGGGTCCGAGACCCACCACTCCAAAGCCGATGAGGGATCCCACGATCGTGTGCGTGGTTGATACGGGCCATCCGAAATAGCTGGCTACCAGCAGCCATAATCCGGCCGCCAGCAACGCGGCGAGCATGCCGTAGACCAGAATCTCGGGCGCGGGCACGAAGGCGGCGTCGATGATGCCTTTGCGAATCGTGCCGGTGACGTGACCACCGGCGAGGACCGCACCGCTGAACTCGAAGATCGCTGCGATGATGATGGCCGTGCGCACGGTGATGGCACCGGAGCCGACCGAGGTGCCCATGGCGTTGGCCACATCGTTGGCGCCCACGCCCCAGGTCATGAAAAGGCCGAGGACCACGGCAAGGACGATGAGCGCGACCGCAAATTCCATGAACGAACCTCAGGAAGGTGACGTAGACTTCGAAACGGAGGGGGTGTCGAGCGTGTGGAGGGACTTCACTGCGCGATGAGCAGGCGCAAGCGATCGCCGACGTTCTCGGACTCGTCGGCGACCCGCCCGAGGTTCTGGATCACCTCGTACCAGAACACCACCGACAGCGGACCCATCTCGACTTCGGAGTCGAACAGGATCTGGACCAGGGCGCTGCCCATGGTGTCGGTCACGGTCTCGGCGGCCGAGACGGCCGTGATCATGGTGAGGATGCGGTCTGCTTCACGACCCCGGAATCCCACTTCGACCAGTTCGTCGAGCCGGTCGATCAGTTCTCTCGCCAGGCCCGCCACCCCGATCACTTCGCGGGCGAAGTCGAGGAGCGGTGCGCGCAGCGCTGGAACCACCCTCAGCTTGCCCATGCCCAGGAGTCCCGCAGCGTCCTGGGCGGCATCGGCCACGGCGTCCTGCGTCGAGAGCAGATCGAGCAGGTCGCGCCGCGCCACCGGCATGAGCAGGCTCATCGGCAGTGCCGAGCGGATCTGATCCTTGATCTCGTCTGCTTCGTGCTCCAATTCGAACACATGGTCCTTGTGCCGGCGTACGCTCTCCATGTCATCGTCGGCCAGCGCCGAGAGCAGGGGGAGCAGCTCCTGCGCACACCGCTCGACGGTGTGCATGTGCTCCTGAAGGGGGCCGAAGGGCGACTTGCCGAACAGCCGCGCGATGGGGTGGTTGATCTTCATGGGGCAGTGTCTCGTCGAGCCGGGGATTTCACGGCTTCGCTTTGGGATCCGCCTTGCCGGGCGTCGGCAGGAAGACCCTACGGGCGGGATAGGTGAGAGGCAGGAGGACGCCGTCGGCGCGTATGAAGGCCGAGACCCGATCGGTGCGAGCCGAATAGACCAGATGGTGTCGCTTGATGCCACCGTAGTCGAGGCGCACGGTATCGTGGCTCGATCCGGGATTGTGTGACACGATCATGACCCCGGGCTTCGCCTGGCCGAGTGCTTTCTGCAAGGCGCGCACGTCTCGTTTGGTGTACCCTGCGGCGCGCCGGGGACTGCGTACGCGCCCCCAGGTGAGCTGATGCACCAGACGCTTGTGTTCGTGCGTGTTGATCAGCTTCTCGCGGGTGACCGTGCCCGTGGGCGGACCGGCGTGGCAGGCCACGAACCCCTTGCCCGTCACCACGTACGGCAACAGGTCGTAGAACCGACGCAGCTGACGGACGACCTCGGGCCCGCGCTCCTGGCTGACGCGGGCCTTCCAGAGGCGCCCCTGGGCGACGCCGTCTTTCTGGATATCGGCCGAGAAGGTTTCATGGTTGCCGCGAAGATGGATGATTCGGCCCGGGAACGCGAGCATCAGGCGCACCACCATATCGGTGATGAGCAGCGAGGGGCCCATGTCGGAGAGATCACCCTCTTCCGGGTGCACCACGTCGCCCAGCAGGATCAATGCCGCGGACCCCTCGGCGAGGGCGTCGAGAAAGCGTCCCTCCGACAGCACGTGCACCAGGTTGTCGACCTGCGCGTGGAGGTCGCCCAGGATGATGGGGCGAATGTCGTCGGGAAGCTCGACCAGACCTCCCGGCAGCCCCCGGGAGTCGCGCGGCTGGAAGTGCCCTTGCTCCAGGATCGCGATGGCCTGGTCCATCTCGCGAGCGGCGACGTCGGGAGGCAGGAAGGGGGGCATGCCCTCGAAGATGGTGCGCAGGCGCTTCAGCCGTTCTCTGCGGTCGACGTCGAGGGGTGCCGCTTCGGCCGGGGTGAGCGCCCGAAGCGAGGTGCCCGTGGGGGAATCGAGGTCCACCACAGTGATCAGGTCACCCTCGTTGGCGATCTCGACGCGAGCGGGAATGTCGCTCGGCAGGCCGGGAGTGAGCAGGGTGTCGGTGGGGAGCCGGAGCTGACCGTCCGGCACGATGCGGGCGAAGCTCGCGGGTTCGCTGAAGTACCGGTCCGGGTCGAGCACACGCACGTCCTGGTCTCCGTCCGGATAGACCTGAAGCCGTTGAGTACCGAGCACCAGCTCGATGGGCAGAATGCGATGGGGTACCAGGATGCGGCGCCCTCGCAGCTGTACCTGTTCGAAGCGGTCGAGCACCCGATACCCGCTGGGACTGATGATGCGCTTGATGTAGGACTGCAGGAGCGAGCGCCGGGGGCCCCGGCGCCCTCCGCGCATGTGGGATTCGACCACCTCGACCGAGCTCGGCTCTGCGAACACCTTGGGCGGGCCTCCGAAGTCGTCTCTGACATAGACGGTCATTCCCGCGTGGTGCAGGTGCCGTGCGACCCGCCAGGTCGCGGTGAGTTGGGCCTCGACGCGGTCGAGGGTGAGGTCGTCGTCGATGAGGTGGCTCTGGCGATCCGAGCGCCGTAGCCGAGCGTCGAACACCTTGGCGGCCGGCGGGACGAGAAACTCGAACACGTACTTGCGACGCCACTTCCACGGATCCCGGCGCCCCCCCAACGGGGGTAGTTGGATGCGATCGAGGTCGAGCGTCGGCGGTTCAGGGTGATCCATCCACTCCCGCTCGAAGACCGAGAGGCCGCGCGAGAACCCGACGAAGGGAAAGCCGAGATGGAGCTGTCGCGGGCGAAGCGCCAGCACGCGCGCTCGCCACCAGTTGGGGCGCGTCAGATCGAGGAATCCCTCTTCGGGCCACCCCCCGATGGCCGAGACCAGGGTGGTCTTGCCGGCCCCGGGTGGGCCCGTGATCACGAGTTGTCGGAACGAGACGCCGGCCGGAAAGGGCACGCCCCGAATCGATTGAAGGTCCTCCACCTCGCGCAACTCGAAGTGCTCCACCGAACGACCAGCCCGCTTGAAGGCGTGAATCCACGTGCAGAAGCTACCGCTGCATGGGCGCTGAAACCAGCGGCCAGGGCTACCCCTGTTCGTCGGCTCCAGCCGAGCGTATCGTCTTTCTTCGCATCGTATCCAACCCGGCACCGACGAGACGAGTGGAGTCCCGATCCAGCTTCGACCGAGTGCTTCTGGCGGCAGCCCTGGTGCTGGTATGCGGCGCCCTCTTCAGGGTGCTGGCTCTCGATGCCGATCCGGCCTATCCGTTCTGGGCGGGCTACATCACCGACGAAGGCCGTTGGACCGAACTCGCGCGGGAGTGGGTGCTGTTCGGGGCGCCCGACTTCGACACGGCTCTTACCCGGACGCACCTCATCCTGGCACCCGTCTTCCAGGTGCTGGCCGCGGGATCGTTCTCCCTCTTCGGGGTGTCAGCGGTGAGTGCGCGTCTGATCAGTGTGGCGGCGGGATTCGGGGTGTTGGTGGTCGCGGCGGTGCTGCTGCGCTCGCGCCTGACCCGTCGGGCCTGGCTGGGCACGGTGGCGCTGTTGGCCATCCAGCCCGATCTGGTCTATTTCAGCCGAGTCGCCATCCCCGAGATGACGGCTCTGTTCTTCGAGACGCTGGCGTTCGCGCTCCTGGTGGCAGGCCCGCGCACGACGCGGCGGGCCTTCCTGGGGGGACTGGCCACCGCGCTGGCGCTGGGCGTGAAGGGCACCACGGCCCCCATCGTGCTCGTCTTCGTGGCCGTGATCTGGGCCGTGCATTCCCCTGGTGACCCAGGCCGGCGCCGGTCGAGGATCGGGGCGTTCCTCGCGGCCATCGTGATTCCCGCCGTGGTGTTCGGTGGAGTGGTCGCCATCGCCACCGGGTCGTCCGGACGGCTGTTGGCGGGCGCGGGAGGCTTGGGCGACATCCTGCCGTTCGCCCGGTTGGACTCCGCCTACGGCATGGTGGCGACGTTGATCGAGGGCGGCTGGACCGTGCACGTCAACCTGGTGCTGGTCGCCCTCTGGATCGTCGCGGTGGTGTTGAGTGTGAGGAACGTCGCCCCCTCCGAGGCCCGGGCGGTGTTCATTGGGGCGGCCGTCTGGGTGGTGGGCTGGATCGTACCCTGGGCCGCGTTGGAGTACTTCCCGGAACGGTATGTCGTCCACATCCACGCACCGCTGGTTCTCGCGCTGGGTGCCGGCGTATCGCTGCTCAACGGTACGCACGGTGCAGGTCGGCGTGCAGGCCTCGACGAGGTGCCGGGATGGAGGCGAGCCGCCTTCGCCTGGCTCCTGGCGGCACCCCTGGCTGCGGCGCTGACTCCTGCGCTGGTCAGCTTCATCGACCTGATCGGCTCGGGTCCGGAGAACCTGCGGTACCGCCTCGCTCTGATGCTGGTGACCTCCGCTGCGATGGGCCTGTGGCTCGCCCGGCGCCCGCGCCCGATGGCATGGTGGGTTGCGACGCTCGCGCCTCTGGCCATCGCGGCTCTGTGGCTCCTGGCGAGTTCGCTCGGGGTGGCGGAGGTACGGTTCTGGGCCGTCACCGCTCCCCGCGACGCCCTGGTCTGGGGCGCGCTCCTGGCCGGTGTGGCCGTGTTGGTGGTGGTGGGGTCGCGCCGGGGTGAGCAGGGGGACCGGGTGCTGGTGCGCGGGTTGGCCGCATACGGTATGGTGCTGGCTGCGGTCTGGCTCTTCGAGGGTGGACGCCAGCTGACGGAGCGCACCTACGTCATCAAGGGCATCGCCGCCGAGCTGACGAGCACCTATCCCCCCGATGCGCTCATCGGGACGCGGGATGCCGCTTCGGTGTTTCTCGATACACCCTTCCGGTATCGCGAGATCGACGAAGGCGACCCGACGGTGCCCGTCGCGTTGCTCGTCTCCGGCGACTTTCCCCGGGGTCGGCGTTTCGACTCCCTGATCCGCCAGTATGATCTGGTCGGAGACTACCGCATGGAGATGGGTCGGGGCTACGACCCGTCGATCGCTCCGGGACGCGAGGTCGTTCGTGTCTATCGGCGCCGGCAACCCTGACGATCGGCGTCACGGTCCAGGGCGATGAGCGGGTGGAAAACCCGCCAGAGGAGGCTCCCCCGACCGGACCGTGTCGGCTTGCCGACACAGGGGGTGGGAAACCTACCAGGCGATGAAGCCCGCGCCCGCTGAGGTCGGCTTACCGACACAGGGGGTGCAAAACCCACCAGGCGACGAAAAGCGGGGCTACGTTGCCGCCTTTTCCGGCCATCCCCCCTGCCCGCAGGCCGGAGGCCCTGGGGACCTCCGCAGGGGACCCCTGGGCAGGAGCAACGCGCGGCCTGGACCAGCGACCGCGGGGCTCGCAAACGGAAGCGGAGCCCAGCGCCGTCCCCGGAGGAGGTCTCCGGGGCCTCCGGCCGCCGTTCGTCCTCCCGCTCTCGAGAGCAGACAGCGAGAGGTACAGAGCAGACAGCGAGAGGTACAGAGCAGACAGCGAGAGGTACGGAACAGAGAGCGAAAGCTCTCCTCAGGGAAACGCCCGCACCAACCGGTTGTAGATCGAGCCAACCCCGCGGCCCAGGATGTACCCGATCACGAAGGCGTACACGAAGCCGATGATGCTGCCGACGAACGAGACGGAGTATCCCGGCAGGTAGTAGCGCAGCTGCCCGAGCGTCCCGCCGACGTCGGTTCCCGGGGCGGGACCCGACAGGATCAGGATGTTGGTGGCCGCGAACAAGCCGATGCCCAGCAGCAGCGCCCCGGCGATCCCCCAGGCTCGGGAATTGAGGCGGGCGACGGCGCGGGTGAGTTCGGTGTCTGAAGAGTCCATGTGAGCCCGGATCCCGTGCTAGATGTGGTCGAGAAAGTCGCGCGTCTGCCCCAGTTCGGCGCGTGTACGGGCGATCCAGATCTGGGCCGCGAGTACGAAATTGCGGCAGAAGGCAACGAACCACGCCGCCACGAAGAAGGCGAAGGCCGCCGAGATCGATCCCTTGAGCGCCCCCACCCAGGTCAGGGCGTGCCCCGGCAGAAAGTACCGCAACAGATAGATCAGCTGAGGTGCTTCGGCCATCGACATGCTCCACACCGTGACGATGAAGACGGCCAGCCCGGCAACGATCCCGACCGCCATGCCGAGTGCACGCTTGTGGATCGGCGCGAAGGCGAGGGCCAGCTCGGCGGAAAGCTCCTCGGTGGGCGTCGTCGAAGCATTGCTCATCGCTGCTCCCGGCTCGAGGCGAGGCCTCCTGGGCGGAGGTCTGATTCTTCGTGGTTACGTGGCTTCTGCGGGGTCCCCGACAAAGTACGGAGGGCTGGCCGGGTTGTCATCCGCTCCACTGCGTGTGCGCTCACGCCGGCCACCACACTGAGTCCCGAGAGGAGGTAGAACAGCAGGTTCATGGGTACCACCCGGAGGGCGAACCAGGGCCCGCGCAGGCGCGAGAACCATCGATAGAGCCCGACGTTGGAGCCGATGATCGCCAGGAGCGGAAGCAGGGCCGCCGCCGTCAGGAGCGGTGTGCCCGAGACGACCCCCGCCAGAAGAAGAAGGCAGGCCAGCCCCATGAGAGCCGTGCGCACCTTCTCCATGGGGCCGATGTTGAGCGACGTCTCCCGCGGCTGCGCCAGCATCAGCCTCATCCACGGAATCGCCCGATCGAGCAGATCGGTGCGGATCATGGAGCGCAGTGTCCAGCGCTTGAGGTGCGTGGCCTCGATGGCGCCATCGAGCACGATCCGGTAGCCGGCGTCGCGGACACGGTAGCCCAGTTCGATGTCCTCGATCTGCGGACGAGGGAACTGCTCGATGTCGAAGCCGCCGAGCCGCACGAACAACTCTCGGCGGATCGCACCGCAGCCCGCCCAGAAGGTCTCGGCTTCGCCCGCACCCCGCAGATGCACGTACCGATGATAGAGGTTGCGGTACTGCGAGATGAATCCGGGGGCGGTCGGACGATCGTCGTAGGTGCCGAACACCGCGCCGACATCGGGGTGGCGCGCGAAGTGGTCGATGAAGCGCCCGAGTACGTCGGCGTGCACGCAGACATCGGCGTCGATGAAGACCAGGATCGATCCGCGAGCGTGGGCGGCGCCCAGATTGCGGGCGGCGCCGGGACCGAGAGGTCCGTGGGGCACCTGCACCACGCGGTGCCCGCGGGCGCGCACGAAGTCGGCCGTACCGTCGGTACTGCCGTCGTCGACCACGAGCATTTCCCAGTGGGCCGAGTCGAGACTGGAGGCCTCGAGTGCGCCGAGACTCCGGTCCAGGATCTCGACTCCGTCGAGCACCGGCATGAGCACCGTGAGGTCGGGCGCCGGGGTGGAATCGTCGGGATCGCGGTAGCTCTCGGCTCGGGGCTCAGACATCGTGCGCGGCGCTCACCCGTTCTCGCGGGGTCGAGGGATCGGTCGCGGCGGCCGCGGGCGCCAGACGTTGTTCCTCGTGGTATTCGAAATCGGTGTTGACGGCCCAGAGATCGTGGGCGGCCCCCTCCATGTTCCAGAGGGCCATCATGGCCGTGAGCATGGAGTGATCGGCGTTGTTGTACTTGTGCATGCCGTTGCGACCGACGGTGTGGAGGTTGGCGATCGAATCGATATGGAGCCGCACTCCGTCGACACAGTCGCTGTACTCGGCGTCGTAGATGGGGTAGGCCTTGGGCATGCGGATCACGGCTCCGTCGATGACCTTTGCGTCGCCGGCCACCCCCAGTTCGGCGAGTTCACGGGTGGCTTGCGCCACGAGGGTCGCGTCGTCGGAGGCCCAGAGGCCGTCGCCTTCGAAGCAGAAGTACTCGAGCCCGAGACAGGTCTTGCCGGCTTCGGGCACCATGGCCTGGCTCCAGTTGTTGAAGTTCTGGATGCGTCCGACCTTGACCCCGGGCGTATGCACGTAGATCCAGTTGTCGGGAAACAGATCCTCACCTTCGAGAATGAGGGCCACCACCAGAAAGTCGCGATAGCGCAACCCGTCGGCGGCCGCCAGCGCCGCGGCCGGAGCGGGCGGTTCGAACGAGCGCGCGAGCGCCCGCAGCGGCATGGTCGAGATGACGTGGTCACAGGGCACAACGGTCTCGCCGTCGTGGGTCTTTACCCGCACCGCGCTCACCTCGCCGTCGTCGACGAGGAGCGCCGAGACGTAGTGCTCCATGTGCACCGTGCCGCCCATGGCCCGGATCTTGTCGGCGCACGTCTCCCACATCTGCCCCGGGCCCAGGCGCGGATACTGAAACTCGTTGATGAGCGACTTGATGGCGGTCGAGCGCTTGTTGATCGAAGCGGCCGACAAGATGGCTCGGGCAAGAGAGAGCCCTTTGATGCGCTGCGCCGCCCATTCCGCTCGGATCTCGGTACAGGGAATCCCCCATACCTTTTCCGTATAGGTCTTGAAGAAGATCTCGTAGAGGCGCTTGCCGAACCGGTTGGTGACCCACTGTTCGAAGTTGTCTTCTTCCGGATAGGGGCGAAAATGCCACCAGAGATAGCTCAGGATGATGCCGATGGAATTGAAGATCCCGAGCCCGAACAGCGCGTTGGTGGGTTTGAGCGGGTAGTTGAAGTACTTGCCGCGATAGTGGATTCGCGAGAGGCGTGGCACCGAGATGAACTCGTCTTCGAGGATCTCGTGCCAGAGGGCCTCGACCGGCGTGATCTTGGTGAAGAACCGATGTCCGCCGATGTCGAACCGAAAGCCCTTGTACTGGGCGGTCTGCGAGATGCCACCGAGCATGTCGGTGCCCTCGAAGACGGTGACCTCGTAGCCTTTCTGGGCCAGGAGGTAGGCGGCGGTCAAGCCGGCGGGCCCGCCGCCTGCAACGACGATATGATCGCCTGCGCGGAGGGTTCGGACACGGCGGGGAGAGGCCGTCGAATAGCGTTCGGGATCACGCATCAATGGGCCCGGCGGGTCGAGGCGACGCAGAGTTCGGATCGAGGGCAGCGTCGGCGTCGACGAGGCGAGGAGGGGTCGGCGCAACTTTGCAGGATAGACCCGCGGTTCCGCGGGTGACAAGAGCATCGGCCTCCAACGCTGATTCGTTGAGCTTCTGCAACAGGTTGTTGCGTGGCCTCGGCGCCCGTCCCGGGCTCACCTGCGGGCGGGTCGACGACGGGAGCGGTCGTCGCAGATCGTCTGGAGTGCTCTTCATCGCAGCGTCCTCGAGTGCCGCCCTCCCTGGCGGGAGAGGCGGTGCCGCTCTCTCAAGGGGAGCGGTCTACGGGCAGGACCCCGCGTGAGTGGCCGTGCGTCTGTCGGCATCGGCACCCCTCGCCGGGCGTTTCCGAGGGGCAGGCGAGGCAGGAGGTGTGCCAATCGGCCCGTTGCACCATAGAATGGCCCACCGCTTCCCCTCATCGTGAGACGATCCCATGCTCCTCCACCCCTCTGCGGCCGGACGGCTGTGTCCCCTCGCGGTCCTGGCGCTGTGCGCGCTCGGGGTTGCCGCGTGCGATTCGACTCCCCCGGTCGACCTGATCCTGCGCGGCGGGACCCTCTACGACGGGTCGGGCTCGGCACCCGTGGTGGGCGATGTCGCGGTGTCGGGCGATTCGATCGTGGCCATCGGCGACCTGGGCGAGCTCACGGCGGTGACCGAGATCGACGTTGCAGATCGAGCGGTGGCGCCGGGCTTCATCAACATGTTGAGCTGGGCCACCGAGACGCTGATCGAAGATGGGCGGGGGCTTTCGGACATCGTGCAGGGGGTGACGCTGGAGGTGTTCGGCGAGGGATCGTCCATGGGGCCGCTCACCGATACCATGAGGACCCTCGAGCTCGAGTCCCAGGGTGACATCGCCTTCGACATTCCCTGGACCACATTGGGCGAGTACCTGGATCACCTGGTGGAGCGGGGCATCTCGCCCAATGTGGCGTCGTTCATCGGGGCCACCACGGTGCGCGTGCACGAAGTCGGGTCGGACGATCGGCGCCCCACTCCCGACGAGCTTGCCCGCATGCAGGACCTCGTGCGGGCCGCGATGCGGGAGGGCGCCCTGGGCGTGGGCTCGTCGCTCATCTATGCGCCCGCGTTCTATGCCGACACCGATGAGTTGATCGCCCTCGTGAGCGCCGCGGCGGAATCGGGCGGCATGTACATCAGCCACATGCGCAGCGAGGCCAACCGTCTGCTGGAGGCGGTCGACGAGTTGATTCTCATCGCGCGCGAGACCGGGGCGCCGGCCGAGATCTACCACCTCAAGGCTGCGGGAAGCGACAACTGGGCGAAGCTCGACGAGGTGATCCGCAAGGTGGAGACCGCCCGAGCCGAGGGGGTCCGCATTACCGCCGACATGTACACCTACACGGCCGGGGCCACGGGGCTCGATGCGGCCATGCCCCCCTGGGTACAGGCGGGTGGATACGCTGCCTGGGCCGAGCGCCTGCGCGATCCCGAGATTCGACCACGGGTGATCGACGAGATGCGTACCCCCACCGACGAGTGGGAAAACCTCATGCAGCTCTCGGGCTCGCCGGGCCGGGTGTTGCTGGTGGGCTTCAAGGCCGATTCCCTCAAGCGGCATACCGGCAAGACGCTGGCGGCTGTGGCCGAGGAGATGGGACTGAGCCCGGAAGAGGCGGCGATCGAGTTGGTGATCCGCGATGGATCGCGGGTGGGCACGGTGTACTTCCTCATGTCGGAAGACAACGTGCGGCGGCAGGTACAGCTACCGTGGATGAGTTTTGGTAGCGACGCCGGCGCGCCGGCCCCCGAGGGGGTGTTCCTGAAGTCGAATCCCCACCCCCGCGCCTACGGCAACGTCGCTCGCCTGCTGGGACGGTACGTGCGCGACGAAGGGCTGCTGCCCCTCGAGGAGGCCATCCGCAAACTGACCTCGTTGCCTGCCGAGAATCTGGGGCTTCGGCGGCGAGGGCGGCTCGCCCCCGGGTACTTTGCCGACATCGTGGTCTTCGACCCCGCGACCGTGGCCGACCGGGCCACCTTCGAAGAGCCCCACCAGCTGGCGGTCGGCATGGACCACGTCTTCATCAACGGCGTGCAGGTGCTGCGTGAGGGCACGCATACGGGTGCAACGCCCGGACGGGTCGTGCGGGGGCCGGGGTGGACGGGATGGGAGCGTACGCCCGGGGGCTGATGGCTCCGGGCGCGCGGGCGGGGTGGCCCCGACCCGGGCCACCCCGCTCTTGCCGGCGAGCTCGCCGAAGCGACTCGAGGCGGTCCGCGCCCCGGTTCGCGCCCGGACTCAGCCTTTCGGGTCCAGGATCTTGTCGATGCGCGCCACCGCGTCGCGGTAGTGCAGCCGGGTCGCTGCGTGGTTCGTGCGGCTCACCCCCCGTTCGAGTTCTGCTCGCAGGGTGACGAGCTGACCCCGGGCGAAGGGCGCCACATCGCTCTCCAGCGCCGCGGTATCGGCCATCAGCGTTCCCATCCGATCCAGATAGGCCCGCTGCAGATTGCGCCGGTAGGCATCGGTGGCCCGTCCTGCGGCCACTTCCGACCAGACGCCCTCGCGCACGTCGTCCAGCATCTCGCCCAGCGAGTAGGCCGCGTCACCATGAAACGCCTCCTGCTCGACCAGGCGCTTCATGCGCTCGACGTTCAGGAGACCGTTGAGCGCGTACACCTGCCGGCCCCGCACCTGATCGGGCACACCCGAACCGGTGGTGCGACCGAGGATCTCGGCGTCGAGCAGCCAGGTCGGGGTGGCGAACACCTGACGGTTGAGGTAGTCGACCGCCCGCGCCTGCGTTTCTTCGGGCACCATCTCGAAGATCACGCCGTCCTGTCCCTGCCGCTTTCGGGTCTGGACCACCCCGCCCACGTTGACCAGGACGTGTCCCGTGTACCGGTTCCACTGCCCCGCGACGTTGTCGTAGAGCTCTGAGAGCTGGTCGTAGTCCTCGCCCTCCTGGTAGGTCCAGGTGCGGAGGTTGGCGACGATGCGCTTCAGGTTTTCGATCCCATAGTCCGATGCCTGCATGGCGTCGTCACCGATCGCCTCGGTCAGCGCCGTGGGGTCTTCGCCGTTGGGGCTCGAGAAGAGGTACATGGGATCGGTCTGGGCTTCGGCGACCATGGCGTTGAGCTCGGCGCGCTCACTGTCGGTATCACCCGCCCGGGGTCGGTAGCCCCACTCGATGGCGAACTTGTCGTAGGGACCGATCCTGGGCATGAAGCAGGTGTCGTCACCGGGCTGCGCCACGTAGTTGAAGCGCGCGTAATCCATGATCGAGGGGGCGATCCCGTATTCGCAGGTGAAGCGGGTGCGAAGCTGCTCGACCGGGTACGCGGCCGACGACTGCATGTTGTGCTGAAGGCCCAGGGTGTGGCCGACCTCGTGCGACGAGACGAACCGGATCAGCTCGCCCATCACCTCGTCGCTGAACTCGACCCGCTGCGCGTCGGGATTGGCCGCCGCGGTCTGGATGAAGAACCAGTTGCGCACCAGGTTCATCACATTGTGATACCACTGGATGTCCGACTCCAGGATCTGCCCGGTCCGGGGATCGCTCACGTGGGGACCCGAGGCATTCTGGATGTCGGAGGCCAGGTATCGGATCACCGAGTAGCGCGCGTCTTCGGGGCTCCACTCGGGATCTTCGGCCGGGGTCGGAGCGTCGCGGGCCACGATGGCGTTGCTGAATCCCGCCGTCTCGAAGGCCGCCTGCCAGTCGTCGACGCCCTGCTTGAGGTACGAGCGCCACTTCACCGGCGTGGCCGGATCGATGTAGTAGACGATGGGCTCGATGGGATCGACCAGCTCGCCGCGGGCAAAGGCGGCGGGATCGCTGGGCTCGAGCCGCCAGCGGGTGATGTAGCACCGGGTCTGCGCCTTGTGGGCCTCGAGCCCGTAGTCGGTCTGGCTCACGCTGAAGAACCCGACTCTGGGATCACAGAGCCGTGGCGTCATGGGATTGGCCGGTAGCTCGCGCATCGAATGGTTCATTTGCATCGACACGGTGTTGGCCGCGGCGTTGGATGGCGCCTGCGTCGCTTCGTAGGTGAGCACCCGGCGCACTTCGATGTTCGTCGGAAATGATCGGGCCCACTCGATGAAGGTGCGGTCGCCGTCGACCCGACGTACCCCGTACTGCGTCCGCCGACCCGACTGCAGTCCGAGCAGGGGAACGTCTTCGGTGAAGAGTGGGGTCACCTCGATGACCGCCGCCGACGAATCGGGCGACATGGCCTCGATGTCGAAGGCCTGGACGACCGGCTCGAAGTTGGAGTTCCGCACCGCGATCGCCATGGGTGAGGTCGAGTCGGCGACGTTGTCGTAGCTCACCAGTCGCAGCAACACCCGGTCGCCCCGACGCTGCCAGCGCACCACCGAGGTGTTCGCCTTCGAGCCCCCGTACCCGGCGCCGTCGGGCGTCTGGGCGATTCGCGTGAGCAGGAGGAACTCCTCACCCATGCGGTCGAGGGGAATCTCGTAGAAGAGCTTGTCGTCGATGCGGTGCACATCGAACAGCCCTTCATCGGTCACTGCGTCGGCCGTGATCACCTCCGCGTACGGCTTCATGCCGTCGTCGTCGGTGCGGTCGGCTCCTGCGCGAGGCGTCTGTGCCGTGGGGCTCGAGGCGGGGGCCGCCTGGCCCGTGGAGCATCCGGTCAAGGCCACCGCGAGGGCGGTGAAGACGGAGAGCTGGATCCTTCGCATTGCTGGTCTCCCGTTGGGTCGTCGCGAGGCCCGGACCTCCGTGCCTCGGGGGGCAAGTTCCTCGCGGAGGGTCCGGCAGGCAAGGGAATGGACGCAGGATCCCTCGATCGGGGGTAGGTTGGTGCTGGCTCACCGCGCACTCGAACCGGACGGGACCCACTGGAGCTCGATGAGAGACCTCGATCGGAGAAGTCGATGACCCTGGTCGAGGCGTGCGTGACCTCGGTCGACGAGGCCGTGGCGTCGGTGGCGGCAGGCGCAGATCGCATCGAACTGTGCAGCGATCTCGCAGTGGGGGGGCTGACCCCGTCGGATGGGCTGCTTGCAGGCGTCCGGGCCCGGGTCGAGGTGCCGATGATGGTGATGCTGCGCCCTCGAGCGGGTGCCCATCGCTTCTCGAAGGCCGAGATCGCCGCGATGTGCGCTCGCGCCGCGGAGTTGGTACGGGGGGGCGCCGATGGTCTGGTGTTGGGGGTGTTGGACGCAGGGGGCGGTATCGCCGAAGAGGCGTTGCGCCTCCTGATGGACTCGGCAGGTGGCACGCCCGTGACCTTCCATCGGGCGTTCGATGAGACACCCGATCCCCTGCGAGCGCTCGAATGCCTCGCCGAAGCCGGGGTGGCGAGGATCCTGACCGGGGGCGGGGAGGGGTCGGCCTGGCAGGGGCGGGCGATGCTTCGTGCCCTGGTGGGGCGGGCGGGTGACCGACTCACCCTGCTCGGGGGTGGGGGTGTGAGAGCCGATCATGTCGTGCGCCTGGTGGGCGAGACGGGGCTCGCAGAGGTGCACGCGAGGGCGTCTGCGATTCCGGCCCTGGTGGCGGCTCTCCGATCCGGCGATCCAACCTCGTCCCGAAGGCATGACAGCGGGCGCTTCCCGCAGTAGCGTATGGGGGCGGAGCCGGAGGTTCGGCGCCGCTTCGGTGTTTCGGAGGGGTGGCAGAGCGGTTCAATGCACCGGTCTTGAAAACCGGCGGGCGCAAGCCCTCGTGGGTTCGAATCCCACCCCCTCCGCTGATGAATCCGCAGGAGTTGCCGTATGCCTTCGTTCGTGCTCGTCGCGATGGCCGCTCTCGCCTTCGGCTGGGCCGGGGGCGGGGCCCGGGCCGATGCCGCCCATGGGCGCGATGTCGAGCGCTGTCGGTGTGCCCAGCTCACGCTGGATCGGTACTTTCTCGAAGCCGACATCGTGGTGGTGGCCCGCATCACCGCCGTCGACTCGCTGGCGGCCGATGCGATGGCGGGGGAGAGGGTCGCCGTCACCTTCGACGCTCAGTTCAACCAGGGCCGAGCCTTCAAGGGTGACGTCGGCACGCACCGCTTCCTGACTCCGACGACCACGGCGAGCTGCGGTGTGCCCATCGAGGTGGGGGCCACCTATCTCCTCTTCGCAACGCTGCAGCCCGGCGCTGCTGCGGCGGGCCCCGACGCCTGGTTCGACACCTGCTCCGGGAGCCGCCAGTACCCCGACGCCCGGCATCGAGCGGTGGCCGTCGACTTCGTGGATACCCCCGACAATCGGGTGATTCCACGCTTCTTCGAGCTGCAGGCGGCGGGACGCGAAGGTGCCGAGTCGGTGGCTTCCGATCCGACGAAGCTCTTCCACACCTCGCCGGCCTGCTGGTCCGGGCCGCGCGTCTACCAGCAGGGCTCGCCGTCGCCTTCGCAGCGAGAGCAGGTTGATCTGCTCTGGGGCAGTCCTCCCCCGATCGACGCCGACCCGGTCGTGTCACCCAACGGCGCCTATGAGGCGCGCTCCGGGTCCATCGACGGAGGCGCCGCAGTGGTGGTCGAGGTCGAACGACGGGTGCCGCTGGTGATCCGTCTGCAGGCGGCTACCGAGGCGCCCACACCGACCTGGATGAGCGAGAGCCTTCTCTTCGTGCGAGTCCGGTGGGGCCGTGCGCAATTCAGCGACCTGCTGATCGACGTCGAAGAAGGACGCCTCGTCTACGAAGAGGCTTCGCGGTTCGGGGTGGCCGCGTACGAGCAGTATCGCGACGCCTGCCTGGGGCAATGCCCCTGTGCCGCGGTTCCGGGGTCGGCCGACACACTCTCGGCTCCGCCCGCCCCGACGCCCACGCCCGCCGCGCTACGAGAGCTTGCGACCTTCTCCGAGCGTCAGCTTTCCTTTCTCGACGAAGATTGGGACGGGCGGGTCTTCACCGAGGCCGGTGGCCGCGCCTTCACCCTCTCGAGCCTGAAGGCGGCCGCAGACCGTCCGGAGCACGCCGTCGACGTGCTCGAGATACGCCTGGTGGAGGGTGTGCCGTGGCTTCATGTGGAGATCTACGCGGTCTCGACCTGTACCGACTCCAACGCACGACCGGCCCATGCGGGTTGGGTACCCGCCTTCTCGTCGCAGGGTGCCTTCGTGGCCGGGAGCTGGCCCGGAGGGTGCTGAAGGGTCGGGCAGACGCCGACCCGGGAGGTGCGCGCTTCGGCGCTTCCGTTTGACCTGCGGCCTCCGCGGGGGTACTCATACAGTCTTTGTGGGGCGGCCGCCGGTGGGTCGGGGGCCGATCCCGCGCGCGTGTGCGTGTGAGGTGTTTTCTGCGATTCGCCCCTTCACCTGCGACGCGCTCTTCACCCTTTTTGTGACGAGGGATACCGTGAGGTCGATTTCCGTACTGCTCGGTCTGAGTCTTCTGCTTCCCGGATTGGCGGGAGCACAGCAGGCCACCCGGATCGAGCCCGTGACAGGGATCCGAGACAACACCACCAACTTCCATGCGCTCACGGGAGCGCGAGTGGTCACCGCTCCCGGCCAGGTGCTGGAGGGCGCCACGATCGTGATCCGCGACGGGATGATCCGCGCGGTGGGCCGCAACCTCCCGGCCCCACCCGGTGCGCGCGTGTGGGATCTCTCGGGTCAGACGGTCTACCCGGGCTTCATCGACGCCCATGCCGATCTCGGTATGGACGACGTCCCCGAGGGTGGCGACTTCGGCCCCACGCACTGGAATCCCCAGGTGCGGGCCTGGTTCTCCACGGCGTCGAACATGACCGACGACGCCGATCGCCGTGCCGCCCTTCGCTCGCAGGGCTTCGGCACGGCCCTCGCGGTGCCGAAGCAGGGCATCTTCCGCGGCCAGGCCGCTGTGGTCGATCTGGGCGACGGCGGGGTACGGGATCGGATCCTGCGCCCCAACCTGGTACAGTCGGTGGGCTTCCAGCGCAGCTTCCAGCTCGGCGGTTCGTACCCGAACTCGCCCATGGGCACGGTGTCGCTCATGGAGCAGACCCTCATGGATGCCGAGTGGTACATTCGGGCCTGGGACGCCTATGAGTCGAGCGGCCGCGCCTTCCTGCCTCCCGAGACCAGTGCGGCCCTCGCCGCTCTCGAGTCGGTGGTCCAGGACGGGCAGCCGGTACTCTTCGAGGCCCGCAGCGAGGAGGAATACCTCCGGGCGTATCGCATCGCGAATGAATACCACATCACCCCCTGGTTCCGGGGCAGTGGTCAGGAGTACCGGATCATCGATGTGCTCACCGGCCGGACCGATCCCCTGATCGTGCCGCTGAGCTTTCCCGATGCGCCCAGCGTGAGTGATCCGGAAGCCGCACTCAACGCGAGCCTCGCCGACTTGCGGGACTGGTACCTGGCGCCTACGAGCCCAGCGCAGCTGGCGGCGGCAGGCGTGCGGTTCTCCATCACCTCGGATGGTCTGGCATCGGTCGATCAGTTCCTGCCGAACCTTCGTATCGCCGTGGCGCGGGGCCTGTCGTCGGCTGACGCCCTCGCGGCGCTCACCACGACGCCGGCTGCGCTGCTCGGCATCGAGCAGACCCACGGCACCATCGCCCAGGGCAAGGTGGCCAACCTCGTGGTCACCGAGGGCGATCTCTTCACCGAAGAGGCCACCGTCCGCGATGTCTGGGTCAAGGGTGTGGCCTACGGCGTGTCGCGGGCGCCCCAGGTCGATCCGCGGGGCACGTGGCGGATCGCGTCCGACGACGAGTTTGGATTCGAAGCCGATCTCAGACTCGAAGGGACCTTGAATCGTCTGCGGGGCTCGATCGAGATCGACGGGCAGCGGGTCACCCTCGACGGGGCTTCGGTGGTGGCCGAGACGGGGCGCATCGAGGCGCGCTTCCCCGGTGAGGATCTGGGCTATGAGGGCGTGATCCTCCTGGCTGGCTCCATCGACGGTGAGGACTTCTACGGGTGGAGCTCGCTCCCGAACGGGGCCGACCCTGCCTTCCGTGGCTCGCGGACTGCCAAGTTCGAGGGGCCGACCCGGGGTGCGGTCGCCATGAACGTGCCCCGGATCGACCTGCCCTTCATTCGTCCGATGATGGAGTTCGGTCGCAGCGCCATCCCGGACCAGCCTGCGGTCCTGGTGGTGCGCAACGCCACGGTCTGGACCCAGGGCCCGCAGGGTCGCTTGGAAAACGCAGACCTGTTGGTTCGGGCGGGCAAGGTGGTCGAGGTGGGCCGGAATCTGAGCGCCCCCTCGGGTGCCGTGGAGATCGACGCCACCGGCAAGCACGTCACACCGGGGCTCATCGATCCCCATATCCATTCGGGTACCAACGGCACGAACGAGAGCGGGTTCGCGATCGTACCCGAGGTGCAGATGGGCGACGTGGTCACGCACAACAACATCTGGATGTACCGGCAGCTGGCCGGTGGGCTGACGACGGCCCACATCAAGCACGGCTCGGCCAACCCCATCGGCGGCGAGAACGTCTTCGTCAAGATGCGTTGGGGGATGCTTCCCGAAGACCTCAAGCTGGCCGACGCGCCGCGCACCGTGAAGTTCGCGCTGGGCGAGAACCCCAAGCGCAGCCAGAACCGGTATCCCGACACGCGCATGGGCACGCAGGAGATCATTCGCGATCACTTCAAGGCGGCTCGGGACTACGAGGCCGAGTGGGATCGTTGGGAGGCGTCGGGCGTGGGAATTCCGCCACGTCGGGACCAGCGCATGGAGGCGCTGCTCGACATTCTCGATCAGAAGCTCCTGATCTCATCGCACGGGTACCGCCAGGACGAGTTTCTCGCCCTGATCCGCCTCGCGGAGGAATTCGGGTTCAAGGTCATGACGCTCCAGCATGGCGTCGAGGCCTACAAGATCGCGCCCGAACTCGCGGCAGCGGGTGTGGGAGCGGCCGTCTGGAGTGACTGGTCGTCGTTCAAGCTCGAGGCCTACGATGCGACGATCTACAACGCACGCATTCTCATGGAGGCCGGGGTGCTGACCTCGCTCCACTCCGACGACAGCGCCATCTCGAGCCGCATGAACTGGGAGGCGGGCAAGCTTCTGCGTACCGGCCTTACCGAAGAGCAGGCGCTCTCGCTGGTGACCAACCAGACGGCCCAGCTGATGAGGATCGACGAGCACGTCGGCTCACTCGTGGCCGGCAAGGACGCCGACTTCGTGATCTGGAGCGGCGACCCGCTCTCGCAGTTCACGAAGGCCGAGCAGACGTGGGTCGACGGGCGGCGGTATTTCTCGCTCGAAGAAGACGCTCGGCTGCGACAGCAGGTGCAGCGTGAGCGGACGCAGTTGATTCAGGCCATTCTCCAGTCGAACACGGCGGGATCCCGATGACGAACACACAGCGAGGACCCATGAAGGGACCGATGGCCGCCGTGCGCGGCACCTTGACCCTGTCGCTCGTTGCCGCCGGGCTCGTCCTGGGGTCGGCGGCCCAGGCCGCGGCTCAGGTCCGTATGACCGTGCCACGGCAATCGCAGCCCATCGCCCTGCGGGGCGCGACGATCCACACCGTCAGCGACGGGGTGATCGAAAACGGCACCATCGTCTTCGACAACGGCGTGATCACCGCCGTGGGCGCCGATGTGACCATCCCCGCGGGCGCGCGGGTGGTCGACGTTGCGGGCAAGCATATCTACCCGGGACTGATCGACGGGTACAGCACGGTGGGACTGTCCGAGATCGGCGCCGTCGACGTGTCGAACGACACCAACGAACTCGGCATGTTCAACCCGAACGTGCGGGCGGCGGTGGCCGTGAACGCCGAGAGCCGACACATCGGTACGACCCGGAACGCCGGGGTGCTGGTGACCATCACCACCCCGGGGGGAGGCCTCATCAGCGGCCTGTCGTCGGCGCTCAACATGGAGGGGTGGACCTGGGAGGAGATGACCCTCGACGGAGCGGTCGCGCTCAACGTCAACTGGCCCAACCCCCGTCCGCGCGGCTTCGGCGGATTTGGTGGCGGCGGGCGGTTCGGCGGCGGACAGGGTGGTCAGGCACCTCCGACCTACGAAGAACAGGTCCAGATGTTGCGCGGCTTCTTTGCCGACGCCCGGGCCTACCGCGATGCCCTGGCCACCGGCGAGCCCATGCGTAGCGATACGCGCTACGACGCGATGATTCCGGCGCTCAACCGCGAGATGCCGGTGGTGGTGTCGGCCGATGGCATCGCACAGATCAACGACGCCATCAGCTGGGCCGAGGACGAGGGCATTCGGATCGTGATCCGGGGCGGAGAGGACGCGATCCACGTGGCTGACCGCCTGGTGGCCAATGACATTCCCGTGATGCTCACCTCGACCATGTCGGCCCCGGGCCGGAGTTGGGAGCCCTATGACGGTGCCTACACCATGGCAGCCCGTCTCTACGAGGCCGGAGTGAAGTTCGCCATCACCGGTGACGCGGGTGCGGCCTACACCAATCGCCTACCCTGGGAGGCCGGTGTGGCGGTGGCCTTCGGTCTACCCGAGGAAGAGGCGATCCGGGCCGTGACCCAGAATGCGGCCGAGATGATGGGCATCGGTGACCGTGTGGGCACGCTCGAAGCCGGCAAGGATGCGACGCTGTTGATCACGACGGGCAACCCGCTCGACATGACGAGCACCATCGAACAGGCCTATATCCAGGGCCGTGAACTCGACATGATGGACATCCATCGCTGGTTCTTCGAGAAGTACATGGAGAAGATCACGCAGATGCGCCGCCTCGTGATGTAGCGTTGGCGGGACCCCGGCGAATCTCGCCGTATCGAGGACGCTGACGGGGGTCGGTCGGGAGGGATTCCGATCGGCCCCTTCAGCGTCGGGGCCCCACGCGCTCGGCGAACACGATCCCGACCTGTTCCACGAGATACTGCCCGTCGGTGGCTCGCCCCTGGATCGTCCGCACCACCTCCATGCCGTCGAGGACCCTGCCGAAGGCGGCAAATCCCCGACCGTCGGGGTTGCGCGCTCCGCCCGCGTCGAGTTCGGGCTGGGGGCCGATGCAGATGAAGAACTCGGCTTGCCCCGTATCGGCACCGGCGCGTGCCATCGACAGCGTGCCGTCGAGATGCGAGAGGCCGGTGGTCGTGGTCGCCTCGAGGGCGATGGGCGGGAAGGCCTGCAGGCGCCGGTCGCGGTCCATTCCACCCTGGACCACCTCGATCTTCACGGCGTCGTCCGGCTGATTGTCCAGGCGCACCGACCGGTAGAAGGTGCCGCCCGTGTAGAGTCCCGCGTCGACATAGCGCAGGAAGTTGGAACCGGTGACCGGCGCGTGCAGCGTGTCGACCGCGAGCAGGAGATCGCCCTGGTCGGTCCGCATCAACACCTGCACTTCACCGGGCCTTGGGGGCAGGGGCTGGGCGCGGGCGCCGTGGGCGAGCGCACCGTGGGTGAGGAGTGCGGTTGCGAGTGCACCGAGCACCATCGAGAGTCGATTCATGGGGGCAAGGTAGGCAGGCCCCGCGCCGGAGGCCATCGCGCATTGCGGGCTGCACCGACGAGGGGTCACACTGTCGGCCCGTCGGTTCCCGCTCCCCCTGAGGCCCATGGACGTGTCGCCCACCATCGAACTCTCGCCCCTCTTCATCGGCCTCGCCGGCGGACTCGCGTTGTTCCTGTTCGGCATGGACCAGATGACTGCCGGCCTGAAACGGGTGGCGGGGGGCGGCTTGAAGACGCTGCTCGCCCGGTTCACGAAGAATCGCTTCATGGCCGTGGTCACGGGTGCTGTGGTCACTGCGGTGATCCAGTCGTCGTCGGTGACCACCGTGCTGGTCGTGGGCTTCGTCTCGGCTGGACTGATGACGCTGCCCCAGTCCATCGGGGTCATACTCGGCGCCGACATCGGCACGACCGTCACCGCCCAGATCATCGCCTTCGATGTGACCCGATACGCCCTCTTGCTCGTGGCGGGCGGGTTCGCCCTGCTCTTCATCTCGAAGCGGGAACGGATCCAGCAGTACGGCGCGATGGTCATGGGAATCGGCTTGATTTTCTTCGGGATGGAGTTGATGAGCGAAGCGACGTATCCGCTTCGCGATCATCAGCCGTTCATCTCGGTGATGCAGGACATGGAGCGCCCGCTGTTGGGGATCTTGGTCAGTGCGATGTTCACCGCGGTGATTCAGTCCTCTGCCGCCACCATCGGATTGGTCATCGTCTTTGCGAGCCAGGGGTTTCTCACGCTCGAGGCTGGGATCGCACTCGTGTTCGGTGCGAACATCGGCACCTGTGTCACCGCACTGCTGGCCGCCATCGGCAAGCCCCGTGAAGCGGTGCGCGCGGCCGTGGTCCACATTGTCTTCAAAGTCGTGGGGGTGGCCATCTGGTTTGCGTTCATTTCACCGCTGGCGCAGGTGGTGCGCTCGATTTCGCCCGAGCATCCCGGGCTGAGCGGGGCCGCGCGGCTGGCCGCCGACACCCCCCGCCAGATCGCCAATGCCCATACTCTGTTCAATGTCGCCAATACCCTGATCTT
Organism: uncultured Gemmatimonadaceae bacterium; assembly: GCA_964521385.1. Taxonomy (GTDB): domain Bacteria; phylum Gemmatimonadota; class Gemmatimonadetes; order Longimicrobiales; family Gaopeijiaceae; genus Gaopeijia. The sequence goes on from CAZFRU010000018.1 coordinate 24,553, forward strand.
CCTGCCGTTCGTGGGTGCCTTCGCATGGCTCATGTATCGAGTGGTGCCGGACCGGCCCGAGACGGGCGACGAACGTCTTCGACCTCGCTACCTCGACGACGCCCTGTTGAGTACCCCGACCCTGGCGCTGGACAGGGTTCGGATGGAGTTGCGACGAGTGGGTGAGCGTGTGCAGTTCATGGTCCGTGAGGCGCTCTCGGTCACACTGGATGGCGAGATCGAAGACCTGCGTTCGCTCGCTCGCCTCGACGATGAGGTCGACGCGCTCCACGCGAGCGTCGTCCGCTACCTGGGGCACCTCTCGAAAGAGGGACTCGACGGAGCCCGGGCCGAGCAGTACCTCGACTATCTCGAGACCGCCAACAACATCGAGAGTATCGGAGATCTGGTCGAGACCAACCTCGTGTCTGCGGGGATGGAACGGCTGAACTCGGGGCTGAAGGTCAGTGAAGAGACCCGTGCTCAGTTGGATGCGCTGCACGAACGGGTATGCTGGAGCGTCGAACTTGCGCTCCAGGCGCTCGACGCTGGAAACCCGACTATGGCTCGGGAGGTCACGGCCGCGAAACCCGAGATCCATCGGCTGGCCGACGGCGTCGTGACGCACCTGGCTCAACGGCTCTCCGCCTCCGCACCCGACCGCCTGAGCCACTACCGCTTCGAGACCGAACTGACCGAGTACATGAAGCGGGTATACTACTTCGCGAAGCGCATCGCCAAGGCGGTCGAGAAACGCGCTCTCGAGCCAGCGGCCGTGGTGGATACGTCGAGCGGGGCTGCGACTCCCTGACTTCCCGCATCGCTCCTTCGATAATGAGCGAGCCGCCTCGGCGAGCACGAGAACCGATGTCGCCCGAGCGGGGTAGGGGACTCGGGGCTGGTGGGGAGGGTCTCATTGACATCATGCATTGACGGGGCGTAGCCTGAGCAGTCCATGACGCAGAACCACCTCTTGATCCGGAAGGCCTTCACGGCCTGGTTGTCGGCGCTCGTGCTGCTGATGAGCGTCGTGGTGCCGTTGATCGAGCGTGGTGAATGGGCGCTCGACACGGCGGTGGAGAGCCAGCACAACGCCGCCACCTGCGTCCCGGGTCACGACCATCGGCTCTGTACCCAGGTCGGTGCCAACGTCGCGTTCGTCTCGACGCCGACACCTCTCGACGGGCCACCCCGGCTCGTCTGTCTGTTCACCTCGAACACCTCCAGCGCGGGCGTCCAGGTCGCGTTCTTCGAGGGCAACCCCTCGCGCGCACCTCCCCGGGCCTGACCTGTACCGCCGCCTTCGCGGCGCTCCGACCCTGGCGTCCAGAGAGGACGACCCGGGTGACCAGGAAATCAGGTGACCCCAGAGGTGCATCTTGAGCAGAATACGACGCGTTCACCCGCGACCGTGGGTCGTGGCCCTGTTCGTTCCCCTGGCCGTGGCCCTCGGGCCCGGCCCAGTGGCGTCACAGACCCCTACCGATTCGATACGGGCCGAAGTGGCCCGGTTGGCCGCTCTGGTCGACAGCCTCACGCGTGAGGTGGCGCGTCTGCGAGGGGCGGGCCAGGAGGCCGAGGCCGACGATGCCCTGGCGCGGCTCCGGGCAGCTGCCCAGCAGGCCGCAGGCGGGGGCGCACCCGCAGCGCCTCCGGCCGAAGAGGCGGAGTTCGTCGGGCGTCAGCGATCGCTGCAGGCCCTCAACCCCGAGATCAGCGTCAATTCCGACGTCTTCGGCCATCTCAACAAGGACGCCACGGGCGAAGACAACTTCTTCGCCCGGGAATTCGAGATTTCGATCATCTCGAACCTCGATCCCTTCTCGAGGGCGAAGGTCTTTCTCTCGCGGCATGTCGCAGGAGGCGAGATCAACCCGTTCGAAGGGGGAGATGCCCATGCCCACGCCGAAGAGGAAGGAGGGTTTGCGGTCGAGGAGGGCTTCATCGAGTGGGTTGGTCTTCCGGGTGGGGTAGGGCTCAAGGTGGGCAAGTTCTTCCAGCAGTTCGGGCAGTTGAATCGCTGGCACTCCCACGCGCTCCCCTTTCAGAGCCGATCGCTTCCCCACATTGCCTTCATCGGTGAGGATGCGCTGGCGCAGACCGGCCTGTCGCTCCACTGGCTTGCGCCGGTGGGCGGTGTAGGGGGCACCTACGAGATCACCGTCGAGGCCACCCGGCGCGAGAACGAGGCGCTGTTCGGAGAGGCGGGCGGCCTCGCCGTCCTGTCTCATCTGAACAGTTTCTGGAATCTCTCGTCGTCGGTCGATTTCGACCTCGGGCTCAGCTGGCTGACGGGTCGCTACGAGCACGAGACGCAGGCCGTGGATCGAAACCTCTTCGGGGTGGAGGCGGCGCTGAACTGGCGGCCTCCAGGGCGCTCCCGCTACCGGGGCGTCATGCTTCGCGGCGGGGTCATGGTGCTCGACGGCCTCGTGCCCCACGAGCCGGAAGAGGGCGAGGGCACCGGCGCGGACGGAGGGATGTCGGATCGAGCCGTCGGGGTGTGGGGGCTCGGTGAGATGCGGCTCTCGCAGAGCTGGCTGATGGGCGCTCGGGTCGACCGCACCGAGAATCCGGAGGACCCCGACGAGTCGGCCTGGTTGGTCTCTCCGACGCTGACCTGGTGGCAGAGTGAGTACGTGCGCCTTCGCCTCGAGTACGACCTCATGGGCCGCAGCTTCGAGACCGCCCGTGAAGGGCGCCTGCTGCTTCAGGTGACCTTCGCCATGGGACCCCACAAGCATGAGACCTACTAGCCGACGGCTCGCCCTGCGAGCCCCTCACGGAGACAAACCCATGTTCAAGACGACATTCACGGCGGTGGTCCTCGCGAGCCTCCTCGGCTCACAAGCGGTGCTTGCCCAGAAGCCCGTCCGGGTCGTGACCACCTTGCCGCTCTATGCCGAGCTGGCTCGCGAGATCGGTGGGACCGAGGTCGAGGCCACGGCCATCGCCAGTCCCAACGAGGATGCGCATTTCGTACGGCCCAAGCCGAGCTTCGCACTCGATCTTCGCCGCGCCGACATGTTCGTGACCACCGGCCTCGATCTCGAGATCTGGGTGCCCACCCTGCTCGATCGGGCCGGAAACACGGCGGTCATCGAGGGCGGTCGTGGGTACGTCACGGCCTATACCGGGATCCAGCTCCTCGACATCCCCCTGTCGACCGATCGGAGCGGGGGCGATGTGCACATCTACGGCAATCCCCATCTCACCACCGACCCCCTGCGTACGCTCCAGGTTGCCCGCAACGTCACGACGGGGTTGAAGCGCGTGGCTCCGGAGCGGGCGGCGACCTTCGATGCGGGGCTGGCTCGCTTCACCCAGCGCATCTACACGAGCCTGTTCGGCGCTCGTCTGGTCGAGATTATCGGTGGCGAGACCCTCGAGCAGCTGGCGCTCAACCACACGCTCCACAGCTTTCTCGACGCACAGGAGTTCGAGGGAGCTCCGCTCACGACCCAGCTCGGTGGCTGGTTGGCCGCGGCCGCTCCCTTCCGTGGCAAGCAGATGATCTGCTACCACAAGAACTGGGCATACTTCGAAGACCGCTTCGATGTGACCTGCGCCGACTATGTCGAGGCCAAGCCCGGGATCGCCCCGACTCCGGGCCATGTGGCCGAGCTCATCGACCGCATGCAGAGCGAACGCATCAACGTCATGCTCGCCGCGACCTACTTCGATCGCGACAAGGTCGAGACGGTGGCACGCCGTGGCGGGGCCACACTGGTCCAGGTGCCGCTGTCGCCTGGCGCCCGCCCCGGGATCGACGACTACTTCGCCATGATCGACAGCTGGGTGAACGGACTCGCCGCTGCCTTCGGGGCCTCTCGCTGACCGCTGCCTTCCCTCAACGCCGGATCGCGCCATGCTCGACCTCATGTTGCCGCCCATCGTCGCCGGGCTCCTGATTCTCTCGCTTCATGCATATCTGGGGCTGCACGTGATCGGACGAGGGGTGATCTTCGTCGATCTCGCCTTCGCTCAGATCGCCGCGCTGGGGGCCACGGTGGCCCACCTGGTCGGGATCGAGGGCGGCACCACCATGTCCCTGGTCTTCGCTCTGGGCTTCACCATGATGGCGGCCGTGCTCTTCTCGCTCACGCGCATGGAGAAATCGATCGTGCCGCAGGAGGCCATCATCGGCATCGTGTACGTCGTGGCCTCGGCCACGGTGATCCTCCTGGCCGGTCTCACCGCCGAGGGTGCGGCCCATGTGAGTGAGACGCTCACGGGAACCCTGATCTGGATCGACTGGACCACGATCGGAAAGATGGCGGTGCCCTATGCGGTGCTGGCCGCGATCCACTACCTGCTGCGCCGTCGCTTCCTCGCCGTGACCTTTGCTCCGGAAAAGGCCGGCAACATCCGCCTCTGGGACTTCTTGTTCTACCTGACCTTCGGGATCGTGATCGCGTTCTCGGTCGAGGTCGCGGGAGTGTTGATGGTCTTCAGTGCGCTGGTGATTCCGGCCGTGATCGCCTTTCTCTACACCGATCGCTTTGCTGCGGCGTTGCTCATCGCCTGGCTCACCGGTACGATCGCGATCATCGGGGGGATCGGGACGTCGTTCTACCTGGACCTGCCGACCGGCCCCCTGCTCGTGGTCTTCTTTGGACTCGTCCTGGCGCTGGCGGCGGCCGTGCGGCCTCTGTTCGGGCCTGCGCCACAGGGACGGGTCATCGTGGAGGATCTGGCAGACGACGCGGCGTGAACTACCTTCCGGCCCGTGCCCCCAACTCCACCCCCGCTCGCTCGAGGTGCGTGCCGCGGCCGTGAAGCCACCTGAGATCTACTACCGCCATGGCCTGGCCATCCTGACCAGCCTTCGCGAACGCCCCCCGACCTGGATGGACTACGACGCCCGGCTCGAGGCCTGGATCGCGCCCGGCCATCGCTATCCGGAGCTGCGCCGCTGGGCCGCCCAGCACGGCGTCGCCGAACGCGCCTCGGCCCCGGAGTCGCCTTCGCCCGAAGCTCCGCTCCGTGACCCGCGTCAGCTGCGCACCTACCAGAGCGAGGCGTTGGCGCGCTGGAGCGCCCACGAGCACCGCGGATCGATCGTGCTCCCCACGGGCGCGGGCAAGACGCTGGTGGCGCTGCACGCCATCCATCACAGCGGCGGACGGGCCTGCGTGGTGGCACCGACCCGCGCGCTGGTGGGTCAGTGGCATGCCCAGCTCGCGGACGCGTTCGGCGCGCCCCGGGTCGGTGCATGGTACGGCGACGAGAAGGTGGTACGTCCGGTTACCGTCACCACCTACCACTCGGCCTTCGGTCTGTTGGAGCGCTACGGAGCCGACTTCGACATGGTGGTACTCGATGAGGTCCACCACCTGGCCGACGCCGCTGGGGGAGATGGGTCGAAAGCCTGGCACGACGCGCTGCGCATCGCTCCCACGGCGCGGTTCCTCGGGCTGACCGCGACCTATCCCGACGGGCGGGACGACGAACTCGTGCGCCTGGTCGGGCCGGTGGTCTATCGTCGCCGGCTGGGAGAGATGCTCGATGCGGAGCTGGCCGAGTTGGCCATGGAGCGACGTTTCGTCGAACTCACCCCGACGGAGCGGACGCGCTACGACGCGGCCACGACGCTGTACGAGGACTTCGTGTCCGAGCGCGAGTACCGTGAGCGGTTTGGTACCGCCTCGTCGCAGTGGTGGCCGGTCTTCATGGCCGAGACCCGCACCTCGCCGGCCGCCCGTCGCGCCCACCGGGGGTTTCTCGATCGCGAACGCATCGTCGCCCTGGCCGACGAGAAGCTGGTGCTGGCGCGACGACTGCTCCAGCTTCACCCGGCCGAGCGCGCCATTCTCTTCTGCGGGACGGCTGCGGCCGCCGAAGAGGCGTCGCGACGCTTCGCCGTTCCCATGATCACGGCCGACACCCCGGCCACCGAACGCACTGCCGTGCTGGCGGCCATCGAGGCGGGTGAGATTCGCGCCGTGGCGGCCGTGCGTGTGCTGGACGAGGGGTGGGATGTACCCTCGGCCAAGCTCGGCCTGGTGCTGGGCGGAGGCACCGGAGGAGGTCGCAAGCAGCACCACCAGCGCCTGGGTCGGATCTTGCGTCGGCACGGTGATCAGGTGGCGTCGCTGTTCGAGATCGTGGTGGCCGACACGCACGAGTTCTTTGCGTCGCAACGGCGGCGCAAGGGAATGGCCGGGCTCACGGATCGACAGCTCGGTCTCGGGCTGTAGAGGCGAGGCGGTGCTGAAGACCCGGCACGTCGAGCCCTTTCTCGTTTCGTCCGAGGGGCGCCTGAGGGTGCGGGGGCTCGCCGAGGCGGCGGCCTCGTCTCCGGCTCTGATCCCCTTCCTGGACCGCCTGTGCCGCCTGGTGCGCCGCCTGGAGGGACGCACCCGGGCCGAGGTGGCCGAGGCGCTCCGACGCCAGGAGCGCAGGGTTCGCGACGCCGCCCGCCTGCGCGGCCTGGCGCGTACCCTTCTCGATGGATCGCGCTTCGAGGCCCCTGCGGGGGCGGCGCGTGCTCCCGCGATTCGCGACGAGCTCTTTCGGGCAGCGGGTGCCGAGTGGCCCCCGGCCGATCCCGCCCGGCCCTACCGAATCACGGCAGCAGCGCTGGGGCTCGAGCCCGACGACATCGACCGCCTGCTGTACGCGGATCGCCCCGATCGACGGCTCCTGGTGCGTGCGCCCTCCTGGCAGGGCTCGGACCTCATGGCCCGCTACGACTTCGAGCTGGCGCGGGCCGTCCTGATCCAGGCCGAATCGCTGCGGTTCCAGGCGCGAGGTGGATGGAAGGCCACCTTCCGTGCGCTCAAGCTGGCTCGCCTCATGGTCGAGGTGCAACGCACCGGGCGACGCACCTACCAGGTCGAGGTGACCGGACCGGCGTCGCCCTATCTGCAGCGCCCGCAACGCTACGGCGTTCGGTTTGCCCGCGCGCTCCCGGCGCTGCTGGGTGCGCCCCACGCACGGATCGACGCGCGCGTACACCACCGTGGACGGGTGTGGGACTACCGTGTGGAGGCCTCCGAGCATCCCGTGGTGAAGGGTCGCCGCCGCCGGTACGATTCACGTTGGGAAGAGAGCCTGGCGCGAGTGCTGCGTGACAAGATCGGGGACCAACGTGCCGGATGGACCCTGATTCGTGAAGACGCGCCCCTGGTGCTGGCCGAGGGGCGGGTGTTCCTGCCGGACTTCACGCTTCGTCACGACGATGGCCGTGAGGCGTTGGTCGAGCTCGTGGGCTATTGGACGCCCGAGTACCTGCACGCCAAGCTCGCGAAGGTCCGGGAAGCGGGGTTGTCGAACCTCGTGCTCGTGGTGTCGAGGGCGCTCGGCGAGGGAGCCGAGGCGTTCGAGGCCGAAGCGCCGGTGGTGTGGTTCACCGAGCGGCCTTCGGCCGGGCCCGTGCTCGAGGTGGCCGCTCGGGTCGCGCGCGCACCGTCGGTGCCCTGAGAGCCACCCTCCGAGGCCATGCCCCCCGGCCGAGGCATCCCGGCAGAGAGGGCATGACCCAGGGGGGTGAGCGTCGCAACGCGCCTCAGCGGCGCACCACCGGGATCCGGATCTGCGACGGATACCGGGCCGAGTGGTGCACCCGATTGTGCGCGACCACCCCTGCGACTTCGTCGTAGTTGTTGCCCCCGGTATTCAGATTGCGGGTGAAGCGCGGAAAGTTGGAGCTGCTGACCTCGATGCGCAGGCGATGCCCGGCCTCGAACACATTCGAGGTGGTGAGGGGACCCACCGCCACCTCGTAGACCTCACCGGGCTCCATGAACACCTGCCGATCGTACCCCTCGCGGTACCGTACGCGCTGGATCGATTCGTCCAGGTTGAAGGCCCGCCCATCGGGATACACGTCGATGAGCTTGACGGTGAGATCGGTGTCTCTGGCATCGGACGAGAGGTACAGCGTCACCTCGACGGGGCCGCTCACCTCGGTATCGGCATCGAACGGATCGGTGGTGTAGACCAGCACGTCCTGACGCGTCGATTCGACCGAGCGCTGATCGAACGAACCGGCGTCGATGGCGCCGCCGATGCAGCAGACGTTGCCACCATGCGACATGACGGGGTCGGCGGGGTCGTAGGTGAAGGCATCGAAGCGATCGGCCGAGGGCCGAGCGGTGGTCAGCACCCCGTCGCCGGACAGCGTATTGGCGCCTCCCTCGGATTCCAGGTAGTACGTGCGGGTCTCGAGCGCCGGGGGCGGCCAGGCATCCGATGTCTTCCACTCGTTCTCGCCCATGGCGAAGTAGCGCACCCTGGGAAGGGTATCGAGCAGGCCGTTGTCTTCGCCCTTCAGCCAGTGATCCCACCAGGCGAAGAGCATCTCGTCGTAGTCCCAGGTGGCGTCGCCCATGCTCCGCTCACCGACCACCGTGTTCTCGGTGGCGCGGGTGAACGAACAGTGGGCGACCGGGGCCACCATCGCGAACTGGTTGTCGCGGGTCTCGGCGTCGATTCCGTTCTGTCGCACATGGTTGAAGAGGGCGAGGTTAGGTCCCACCGACACGTCGTACCACGACATGAACCAGAAACTCGGCACCCCGAACGGCTCGTCGTCGTGATACAGGCCGCCTTCATACCAGGCGGGGTCGTCGGGGGTGCGCTGGATCATGCGGCCGCCCGTGGCCACCGGCGCGGCGTCGGCGTAGATGCCCTCGGGACCGTTCACATTGCGCATGAAGTCGACGAGGGGCAGGTGGAACAGCTCCGTCTTCCAGTCGACCGCGGGCATCTCGGGCGCGAGATCGAAGTACCGCGACAGGCGGACCAGATCGTCGCGTTCGGTGTCGCGATCGAAGCGGGGCCGCTGCGTGTTCTGCACCCCGTAGAGCCAGGTGAAGAACAGCATCTGCTCGGCGCCGCCTCGGTACCAGTTGCCCTGTTCGTACCAGGGCCCGACTCGCCCGACGCCTGCGCCGAAGCCTTGCGGAACCATGGCGGCGTGGGCCGGATGATCGAGGGCGGCCAGCCCCATCTGCCACTCGGCCGTGGACGAGCACCCGACGGTACCCACCTTGCCGTTCGACCAGGGCTGGTTGTCGATCCAGGTGAGGGCGTCGTACCCGTCGGTCTTCGGGGGCCCCAGAATGTCCCACTCCCCTCCTGAATAGAATTTGCCGCGCTCGTTCTGGTTGACGTAGGCGTATCCGCGCCGTACGGCGTCGAGGATCGCGGCGTACCCGTCGGTGTGCTCCCCGTCGCGCCACTTGTTCATGTTGTAGGGCGTCTTGACGAAGATCGTGGGTACCGGGGTGTTCTCGGATGTCCTGGGGCGATAGACGTTGGTGGCGAGCCCGATGCCGTCGCGCATGGGCACCATGATGAGCTCTTCGATGATCGCGATCTTCTGGAGTTCCTCGAAATCGCTGCCTTGCGCCTGGAGTGGCGCGGCCGAGACGACGGCCGTTCCTGCTGCCGCACAGAGCGCGAGGACGAGGGCATGGGGGCGGTGGAACCTACGGGTCATGGCACTACCTCCTGGTGGGGGCGGCGGAGCGAGGAGCTCGTCCGCGCGGGTCGGTTCGAGAAGGCCGGGAGTGCGCGGTGCCGGGGGGCACAGGAGGGTGCGCGATCGGTGTCAGATCATCGGAGGGAACTCACATCGGGGGCCGGTAGCAGGGCAGGGCAGGGTCGCTTCGGACGGGGGTCTCGGCCACGGCGCCCCGACGCGTCGTGATCGACAACACCCCGTTGGCCGCGCGAGGCCCGAACCGCTGGGTCGCCGCGAGACCCTTGAGGACCTCTACCCGCTCGATATCGTGGGGATTGAGTTCGTCGAGACGGCCGCTCCGCACTTCTTCGTCGCTCCGGGATCCCGTGATGAAGCTGGATCCGCTGCCCACGGTCACATCCGACACCGGGACGCCATCGACCACCACCAACGGCTGTGTGGCACCGAGAATCGTGTTGATGCCGCGGATCTGGACCTGCTGGCTGGAGCCGGGGGCGGCCGAGTTCTGTGCGACGGTGGCTCCGGGAACCCGAGCCGTGAGTCCTGACGACACATCTCCCGGTGCGCGCGTCAACTCCGATCCCTTCATCTCGAATCCGCCCTCGGCGGAGTTCGAAAAGGTCGTGGCGAAGCCGGTCACCACCACCCCCTCGAGGTGGACCACATGGACCGCCAGCGGAAGGAGCATCTCGTCGTCGGCCGGAGTGAGGGTGATCTCGGTGGCCGGAAAGCCGATGGGCTTCAGGATCAACCGGGATTCGCCCTCGGGAACGAGCACCGAGAAGCGCCCGTCGGGTTGCACGCAGATGGGCGCGTCGGAGCCGGGCACGAAGAGGGCCGCACCCGCCCAGGGCACCCCCGCTTCGCTGGGCAGCACCCGGCCCGTGATGGTTCGCTCCTGGCCCGCGGTCGCACCCGCTCCCAGGACCGATGCCAGAAACACGCAGGTCGCGATTCGCACGGTACGGCCTCCCTCATCGAGTCGTGAGTGGTTCCTACCCCAACTCTACGACTCATGTTGTTCGTCATGTCTTCTGGCGTCGCCCATGGGGAGCGACACCGACCCTGCGGGCGAGCACGAGGCCGTCGGCCCCGCACCCGCCCGCGTTCAGGTCAACCGCGGTCCGTCAGTTGGCGAAGTAGGTCGTGCACTCCACCTGCGACATGATGTCTCTCGCGAGGCACTCGTTGACCGGATAGGGGAATCCCGGATAGACGCCGTGGTTGGCGGCGGCCCGAGGCAACTCGGCGAGCATGTCGTACTGCCGATAGTCGAGGTACTGGAAGCCACCCTCCCACAGCAGCGAGAGCAGCTTGTTGTAGAGAATCTCATCGAGCAGGTCACCGCTGTAGTTGGCCGGCAGCGGATCGAGCCCACCGTCGACGGTCCGTACCGTATTCACATCGGTGATCGCCAGGGCCCGTTGACCCGAGGCCAACTGGGCTTCGGCCCGCATGAGCAGCAGCTCGTCGTTGGTCACCCAGGGCATCGGTGCCGTGAGGCTCTTGTAGACGTCGATCTCATCGAAGACCGTCACCTCGAAGAGGGTGAAGGCGTCCTCGGGAACCAGCTTGTCCTGCACTCGCTGATCGATCGACCCGTCGCCCTTCATCTGGGCGTTGTTGCGGATACGCGGATGGGCGTGGTGGTAGGGGCTCGAGAAGAAGCCGTTCGTGCCGTCACCCGAGATGGTGCTGTAGTCGAAGACGATGCCGTAGTCCATCGGCTTCGAGGCATCGACGAACGAGCCCTGGAGCGCCGCGAGCGTCCCGGGCCAATCTCCCTGGTACTTGAGGGCGACGGCCTTCAGGGCCCTGTTGACCTGGACGAATTGACCCGGCGTCGAGAAATCCCCGAATCCCGAGGGGAGTTGGAAGGGAAAGCTCGAACCCCCGGCCTGCAGGTCCGACATGGCTTCATCGTAGAGGCCGTTGATGTATTGCCAGACCGCGGGCTTCGGAGAGATGGGGGTCAACTCTCCGTTGGGGTCCGGGTTGGGGTCGAGGGGAATGCCGACCTCCAGGGCCCGGGCGATCGCCAACTGCCAGTAGGCATCGGCTTTCATCGTCTTCACCAGCCCGGCCGCAGCCCGCCGTTCGGTCTCGGTCAGGGGCGAATTCTCCAGCGCTGCCAGCACGGTGTTGATCTGCGCGATCTGCGTGTACTGGCCGGAGAAATAGAGGCCGCCGTTGACCGGGTCGATGGGGTCGATCAGGGCGTCCGTGAAGGGACGGGGCTCTTCGGGGCGCAGGTCGTAGCCTTCACGACCCCAGACCCCGTAGCGGGTCACCATGCCCGACTTCAAGCCACGATGCGTGCGAACGATACCCCGCACCGCGGCTGAAATCGTCGCGAGGCTCGGACTGCCCGTGAGGTCCTCACGGGCCGGGTTGTTGTAGTTGGGAACCATGAAGTCCGTATCGCATGCAGCGACGAGGACGGTGGCCGTGGCCGTCAGAACGACTCGGCGAAGGATCTTGTTCATGTGCGTAGTCTCCTTGGCGCAGGTCAGAAGGACAGGTCGACGGACAGCCAGAAACTCCGGCTGGGCGGATACGGAGCCACGTCGATGTTCCGACCGATGGCCTGCGTGCCGAAGTTCGACACCTCGGGATCCATGCCCGTGTAGTCGGTGAAGGTCAGGAGATTGCGACCACTGAAGCTGAGCCGCAGAGAACCCGCCTGGCTCCAGATGCTCTTCACCAGATCTTCGGGCACCTCATAGCTGACCGTCAGTTCGCGGAGCTTCACGAACGACGCGTCCTCGACCCAGATCTTGGTGGTGCGGCCGGGATAGAGACGCAGCCGAGCTTCACCGAGCGTCTCACCGTCCACGCACCCGGGAATGTTGCAGGCGTCGGCGAAGTCGTCGGCGGTCTTGCTCAGGTCGTACAGCCAGGCGGTCAGGTTGACTGCGTTGCCGCCCTTCTGCCAGTCGAAGAGCCCATAGAGGCTGACCGGGCCCATCCGAACCTCATTGGCGAATCCCATACGGAAATCGGGATTGGCGTCGCCGATGCCGGTCACGATACGGGTGCCGATGGGGCACGACCCATCGCAGCGCGGATCGTCGACGATGGTGGTGGTGTCGCGGCCGACGATCTGGGTGACGCTCTTGCCCTCTTCCACCTGGAAGCCACCGAGGGCCGTACCGAATCCTCCGGCCCGGAACGGCGGAACCGGCAGCTCCTCGACGATGGTCTCGTCGGTGCTGAAGGTCATCCGCGAGCTCCAGGTGAGCGACGGATTCTGGACGGGGAACACCTGCAGCGCCGCCTCGAAGCCGTCGGTCTTCATCACGCCACCGTTGAAGATGGCGGTGTTGAATCCGCTCGAGGGCGGGAGCGCACGCCGGAGCAGCAGTTCGGTGATACGACGCTGGTAGAGCGTCGCCTCGAGCTGCGCGCGGCGGTTGAAGAAGGTGACGTCGATGCCGCCCTCGATCTCCTTCTGCCGCTCGGGATGCAGATCGTCGGCCACCGTGGTGGTCGAGATGTTGAGCGTCTGCAATCCCGTGATGTTGCCGGAATTGAGGTTGCTGAACTTGTTGCCGTAGACGGGCTGGTTACCCGCCTGGCCCCACGCGCCGCGGATCTTCAGCTCGTCGATACCGCCGATGGGTTCGATGAACCGATACGAGCCGGCGAATTTCGGATAGAAGAAGTACTCGTTCACGTCGGCGTTGTTGCTCGAGCGGTCGGCTCGGATCCCGGCGGTCAGGAGCAGACGCTCGTCGAGCAGCAGCAGCTCCTCCTGGGCGAACATGCCGAGGTCCTTCACGAGTTGGCGTTCCTGGAAGACCCCGGGCTGGGTGCCCGCGTCGATGTTGGTCTGCCCGACGATGAGGTCTTCGTTGAGGATCTGGGCGATGTCGAGTTCACGCTGCTCGTACTGGAGCCCGAACGAGGTGGTGGCGGTCACCCCCAGGTCACGGGGCTGCCAGGTATGGACCAGGTTGGCGCTGGCGTTCAGGCTCAGGTTGTTGGACTGCGCCAGGTAGCTGGTGCCGGGCTTGCCGTCGATGGGCTCGAACTGCAGCTCGGGCGGACCGTAGACGACGTTCTTCAGATTGAAGAAGTCGACGCCGCCGGTGAGGCTCATGCGGAGGGTGTGCTCGTCGGTCTGGATGGCGTCGACCTGGAGGTCGCCCGAGGTGATGATCCGCCACACCTGCTCGTCGTTCTTGGCCAGGGCAGCCGTCTGCAACGGGTTGGAGTTGGCGTAGGGGTTTTCGGGCCAGGTGCCGTCTTCGCGCTGCCTCAGATCGACGAAGGTGGGCGTCGAGGCGAGGGCCATCCAGTACGAGACCGAACGGTTGTCGTTGTTGGTGAAGCCGCGGCCCGTCTCACTGTGGACGGCGTTCATGTTGAGCTTCATGGTGGCGCGGCCGCCGAGGCTCTGGTCGAGGTTCATGCGCACCGACTGCTTGTCGTAGTAGCTGCCGGTGAGGATGCCGCCGTCATGCTTCAGGAGGCCCGAGGCGAAGTACCGCGTCTGGTCGGATCCACCCGACACGCTGACGGCCGTCTCGTTCGAGCCGGGCGATCCGCCCGCCAGCTCCTCTTCGTGATCGTAGTAGGCGTTTTGCGACCAGTAGTCGGCCGCCGTGGGCCCGAAGGCGTCGACGGCATCGGCGAGCGTCTCGAAGCGCCGCAGCCCGAGTTTGTTCGACATGCGTGAGACGCCGAAACGCTGGGTGACGTTGAAGCGCGCCTCGCCGGAGCGGCCCCGTTTGGTCGTGATGACGATCACGCCGTTGTTGGCCTTCGACCCGTAGATCGCCGCGGCCGAGGCACCCTTGAGGATCTCGATGTTCTCGATGTCGTTGGGGTTGAGGTCGGCGATGCGGTTGGCGGCGTTGTCCTGCGTCGACGAAAAGCCCGTGCCTCCGCCGGACGAGAGCAGTACGTCGGCCCCGCCCTGGATGGCGATGTCGCTGACGATCACGCCATCGACCACGTAGAGGGGGGTGGCCGAGCCGATGATGGTACCGACGCCGCGCAGGTTGATCTGCAGTCCGCCACCGGGCGCGCCGCTGTTGGACTGGATGTCGGCACCGGCGATCTTGCCGGCGAGTTGCTGCTCGAAGCTCGCCGCCGGTGCACGGGTGAGTTCTTCGGCACTCACGGTCGAGACGGCGTTGGCCAGGTTGCGCCGCGCCACCGAGGTGGCGGCCCCGGTCACCACGATCTCGTCGAGGTTGAGGGCGTCGAGCGTGAGAGCGATTTCGACGGTGGTGGCATTGGCGGCCACCTCGACCGTCTGGGTGGTGCGGCCGATCATCGTGGCGCGAATGCTCACGACCCCGGCGGGCACCTCGAGACGGAACCGGCCGTCGGCGCCGCTGAGTGTGCCGCGCTGCGTGCCGACGAGTTGGAGGGACACATCGGCGAGTGGCGCCCGATTCTCGGCCGCCACCACCTGGCCCGCGATCACCCGGCCCTGGGCGACCAGGAGCTGCGGAGCCAGCAGTAGTGCAAGGAACAGCGTAATCCAGAACCCTCGAGTCTTCATCTGACAATCTCCCGCAAAGGGGGGTCGGTTGGCGCGTTCGTGCATTGTGTACATCCCTTCGAGAGGGACTTCTCAACGTCGAACGAGGTCGCGCCTGAAAGGGGCGTCGGGGTATTCTTACGTGTCTGCAAGAAACGAAGCAAGCAGGCGGTTGCCGTGCCCCGCCTCGATGTGGGCCGTCAGCGTCTGACCAGCGTCGAGTGGACGAGGTCGACGGCCAGGGTCCAGATGTAGTGGTCACCCGCCATGAGGGAGACCACGGGGCTACGATACGCATCGTTCGAGCCCACCGGATCGGCCACGAACTCGACCGACGCACCGGGTGGTGCCACGACGGCCGAGAGGGTGAAGGTGCGTCGCTGATTGGTGCTGACGAGCCCCAGCCTCGAGCGGGTACCTCCGCGCCGTACCGAGATGGTCATGTCGGCCCAATGTCGGTTTTCGACCTCGAAGACGACGGGCTCGCCTCCACGGGTGCCGACAAAGGGATTGTCGGCGAGCCGAGGACCACAGGAGCCGACCCCGATCAGTGCGGCCAGGGCGGCCCGCCTGGCCAGGGCCCTCATCCGGTCCCGACCGGGGGGGCGCGTCCGCTCTCCTCCCCTCACCATTTCAGTACCACCGCGCCAGGTAGACGGCCAGCGCATCGGCGAGCGCCGCGGCGAAGGCGGCACGGGCCGCCTCCGAGTCTCGCACCCCCGGATAGTGGGTCTCGATCTGGACCCCACTCACGGGCCCGCCTGCCCGCGATCCATGACGGGCCGTGTTGTAGCCCCCGGTGAAGTAGGGGTCGTTGCCCGGATCGGGCTGCACGTCGCTGGGGGTGGCGGGATATCCCCGGGCTTCGAGCAGACTGCCGAGCGACTCCGGCCCACGGAGGATCGCCGAAAACGACACGCCGGCCTCGGCGGCCAGGGTGCGAATGCTGCTCTCGGCCGCCCAGGGCCCCTGATCGAGTTCGACATCGGAGCGGGCGAGATCACCGGCGCTGAGCAGATAGCCCAGTTCCAGACGGGCAATGGGGTGTCCATGGCCGTGGAGGTCGATGTACAGCCCCCCACCCCGGGACTCCTCGATGCGGGCCTGCGCGTGTTCGATCAACGCCTGGAACTCGTGCCAGGCCTGCTCGGCCCGGGGGTTGCCTGCGGCGGCCTCGACGATCTCCCGGTTGGGATCCAGCTTGCGCCGGTGCAGGTGGCTGACCACCAGATGGGGGCGCTCGCCCGTGCGCGCCTCGAGGGCGTCGGCGATGGCGAAGGCGAGCCGGTCGGTATTGGTATCGCGTACGAGGATGCCCGCTGTCCGATCGGGAATCTCGGTGGGATCGAGTGTGCCCCCGTGGGGGGCCGAGATGACGAGGGGAAGGGTGCCGGCGCGGTACTCGATGTAGTCCTCTCGACCGAACCACCTCGTGGTGCTCTCGGCCAGACGGCCCTCGCCCCTGAACAGCCGGCTCAGTGCCGCGACGTTCGCGCGCACCGAATCAGCCCCCGCCCCGGAGGGGACCCAGAGCGCCATGGCTCGACCGTGGGCGTCGGTCAGGCTGCTGGTGGGTCGCACTTCGCCCCCGCCGAGCGCGGTCCAATCGACTCGTATGTCGCGCAGGGGGCCGTTGTCGCCCCTCACCTGCACCACGAGCGAATCACGGGCGGGCACGCCCACCAGTGCGGTCTGCGCGTCGCCTGCCAGCGCCGTCACGGCCACCGGAGTCTGCGAGGGACCGGGCGAGGGGTCGGTGTCGTCGCTGCAGGCCGACAGGACCGCGCCCGACAGCCCCACCACCATGACCAGGCGGACGAGCCGGTGGGCGAGCGGGTTGGAGTGGCGACGATCGGAGGGCATGGTAGGTGGTGTCGGCGATCGGTCGTTGGGGTGGTGCGGCCGCGAGGTCATTCGACCGTCGACGCGGCTCCCGTACCCGGAGTCTGGCTCTCGCGTCGCAACCGCGCCACTGCGGCCCGCATGGCAGGGGGCGCGAAGAAGCCGAGCACGCGGTGCCGGACCACGCCATCGGGACCGATCACCAGCGTCGTGGGCGTGTGCGAGATTCCCCCGAGCGCTCGCCGGGTGTCGCGATCGAGAATGCCATTGGGGTAGGTCACGCCGCGCTCGGACAGGAAGGGCTCGACCACTGCGGCGCCGGGAATGTCGGTGGCGAGTCCGAGCACGACGACATCGCCGTCGGCCCGGGTGTCGTCGTGGAGTCCCTGCAGAGCGGGAATCTCGACGCGGCAGGGCGGGCACCAGGTGGCCCACACGTTGAGCACGACGATCTTGCCCCTCAGGTCGGCCGACGACAGCAATGAGCCGTCCAGCAGTCGAACGGTGAAGGTCGGGGTCGACCCCTCGATGGGACCGATGCCGGTCAGCGCCGAGAGCTGCGGACCCAGTCGGTGGATCACGAACAGGGTCAAAGCGACGAAGACGATGCGCTCGGCCCAACGGAGCACGGAACGCCAGGGCGCGCCGGCCTTCAGACGCCGGTCCGGGTGACTGTCCGGGGGTCGCACATCGGGTCTCCGAAGCAGGGGGTGCGAGGAGGCGGGAGCGTGTTGCCAACCCCGCCAATTCACCAGGGGTTCCGCGCTCGCCGGTAGACGTGGAGCGGGTGCCCGCCCAGCTTCTTCATGATTCGGAGCCCCCGAGCCCGCGCTTCCCCACACGAGAGGCCCCCATCGATGAATGCCGGCGTGCGCCTGGTGCAGTCCTATCTCTACATGAACGGGTACTTCACCGTGTCCGAGCTGCCCGTGATGAGGCAGACGCGGGATGGGGGCTACCAGGAGGTCACCGACGTCGATGTGCTGGCCCTGCGATTTCCCGGTGCGGAGTACGTGGTGCCACGGGGAAGGCCCGGGCCGGCCGACGACCTGCGCGTGCGAGTCGATCCGGTTCTCGTCACGGACGCTCGCGTGATGGACGTCATCATCGGCGAAGTCAAGGAAGGCAAGGCACGCGTCAACGAGACCCTGCGCTCACCGGAGGCCTTGCAGACCGCCTTGCGGAGGGTCGGGTGCTGCCCGGACGCCCTGCTCGAGCGCACCATCTCGCAGCTGCGGGGAACGGGTGAAGCGAGGTTGTCGGCTCGTGAGGCGGGAATCCCGATCCGTGTCCGACTCGTCGCATTCGGGAGCGGCGCCACCGGAGATCGGGCCGGCTACGAGGTCGTCTCGCTCAAGCATGTAGCGCACTTCCTGGAGCGCCAGCTCGACCGCTACCACGAGGTGTTGCACCCGGCCGATCTCGGCGACACGGCGCTGGGCCTCCTGCACCTGCTCCGCAAGCTCAAGTAGATTGCGGGGACACGGGTCGGCACCTCCGCCCGCCCGGTCGACCATCGCGAGGAGCACACACCGGGTGAGCATCTGGGAACGCAGGACCACCGTCGAGACTCGGGTGGGCGGCGTGGGGATCGGCGGCGCCAATCCCGTCCGCGTGCAATCGATGACCAACACCGACACGGCCGACGCAGCGGGGACGGCCCAGCAGGTGGTCGACCTGGCCCTCGCCGGCAGCGAACTGGTGCGCGTGACCGTCAACAACGACGAGTCGGCCCGGGCGGTACCCGAAATCGTGCAGCGCGTGGCCGACGCCGGGCTCGACGTGCCGGTCATCGGCGATTTTCACTACAACGGACACCTGATCCTGCGGAAATACCCCGAGACCGCTGAGGCGCTGGCGAAGTACCGTATCAACCCCGGCAACGTCGGTACCAAACACCGCGACGCCAACTTCACCGAGATCGTGCAGGTCGCGCTCGAGCACGACAAGCCGGTGCGGATCGGAGTGAACTGGGGGTCGCTCGATCAGCGCCTTCTCACCGAGATGATGGACGCGAATGCGGCGCTGCCCGAGCCGAAGGGCGCCAAGGCCGTGCTGCTCGACGCCATCGTCGAGAGCGCCCTCCGCTCGGCGGCCCTCGCCGAAGAGGTGGGCCTCGCGCACGACCACATCGTTCTCTCGGCCAAGGTGTCGGTGGTGCCCGACCTGATCCGGGTCTATCGGCTGCTCGCGCCCCGCTCGGACTACCCGCTGCACCTGGGCCTGACCGAGGCAGGGCTGGGCGCCAAGGGGATCGTGGCCACCACCGCGGCCCTCGCGCCGCTTCTCATGGACGGGATCGGAGACACCATCCGGGTCTCGCTCACCCCGCGACCCGGCGGGGATCGGGCCGAAGAGGTGCGGGTGGCGCAGCAGATCCTCCAGTCGCTGGCGATCCGCAGCTTCGAGCCTCAGGTCACCTCGTGCCCGGGGTGTGGTCGGACCACCTCGACCTTCTTCCAGGAGATGGCCGAGAGCATCACCGGCTACATCCGCGAGCGGATGCCCGAGTGGCGCGAGAGCTATCCGGGTGTCGAAGAGATGGACGTGGCGGTGATGGGATGCGTGGTCAACGGACCGGGGGAATCGAAGCACGCCAACATCGGCATCTCGCTGCCGGGCACCTTCGAGGAGCCCAAGGCCCCCGTGTACGTCGATGGCGAGCACTTCACGACGCTCAAGGGCGAGGGCCTGGTCGAGGAGTTCAAGGGGATTCTCGACGAGTACGTGCAGAAGCGGTACGCGCCGCGGGGGTGAGGGTAGTGGGGTTGGCCTGTGGTGGAGCGCGGGCGGGGGTCGGCGCGGTTGCAGATCGGACCTGCTCGCCAGGTTCCTCCCTGGCCGAGAAGTTGAGGTATCCGTCCGGTCCCTCGGTACGATTCATCCTCCAACGCGCCCAGTTTTCCAATGTCCGACGATGGGAGGCCGCTCCATGGCGGTCCTTGTTCGAGGACGCTGGGGTCCATTGTCGTCGTACTGTTGTACTGAAGTGATCGGCGGTATCGAGTGGAATTCATCGGGAAACCCGAGGTGTATGCGTGAGGGGACGACCACGACCGACTGCGCGACCAATGCGTTTGATTGCGCAGGTTGTCGGGTTGGCGATCCTCGCGAGCCTCGGCGGGTGTCGCGCGGGAGATGTGGTGGCAGACCTCGATGCTGCCGTGCGGGGAGGGGGAGAACGCAGGCTCTCCAGCCAATCCGCGGTTCCGCTGTCGAACATCCCCGGGTTGGCTTTGGGATCGACGGACCCGGGGAACGACTCGATCGTGCCTATGCCGGTCGGGCACTGCTGGAGTGATGACCGTATCATGGTCCTCGATCGAGGAGCCCAGCATGTCGGGGTCTTCTCGAAAGACGGTGAATTCCTCACCACCATCGGTGAGGGTGGTGAAGGCCCCGGTGAGTTTGCCAGGCCGGGTGCGATCGCTTGCTCTCACGATGGTTCCCGGATTCTCGTGGCTGATGCGGGGAACAACCGCGTGTCGTTCTTCTCGGGCACCGGGGAGTTGGTGGGTGAGGCTGCGACGCCTGCGGTCCCGCAAGGGATTCCCTACGTCGGAGAGTTCGCTGTGGGAACGGAGGGGATCTGGTACGATTCCTGGCTTGGGGCGCGTGTCGGACCCTATCTGACGGAGCCGGAATGGAGAGGGCAGAGTCTCTTTCGGGCTTGGAACGCGGACGGTTCTCCCAAAGGGGGATTCGGCCGGATCAGAGCCTACTCCGATGTCGTCGCGCGGAGGGTATTCAACAGGACCGACTTGGACCTGGTCAGAGACACCCTTTGGGTTCTCACCGAAGCGGATGCGCGGCTACGGGCGTTCTCTGGTGGTCAAGTGGTGAACGAGTTGTGGCTACCGGTCTACCACCGTGGGTCGGATCCTCTGAGAATCGTCGATGGAGGAGATGGTCCCGGATACCGACGGAACCGGATCATCTATGAGCCAAACGTCGCGGACTTTGCATGGCTGAACGGGCGGTCGGCCCTCGCGATACTGAGGTATCGCAATTGGATGTCGTTCGAACGCGGAGATGGCCCGGAAGCTTATACGCAGTTTTGGCCCGAGTCCAGCGTGGAGGTCCGTGATCCCCAAGGTGGGTTGCTGTTCGCCTGGTCGGTTCCTGGCTTTGCGAAGCAGATATCCACCAACGGTTCGGATCGGGTGTCCGTTCTCTCCGAGGATCGCGATTCAGCGGCGGAAGAGATCTGGGTGTTCGAGCTCCCCGACACGATTATTCAGCCCCAGCTGCTCCAAGGTCTCCACAGCCTCGAACGGGGATGGCATGCAGGATCGGGTAGGCGTCGGTGATGGAGTCGTTGCGATGCGGACCAAATATCAGACCCGCCCACGCCTCCACCGAGCCAAGATCAACTCGGGGCCGTGAGCGCGGACGGAAGCGATCGGAAGTCCTATCCTCCTGAGGGCGCCTCGAAGTGAGCGCGCGCCTCGGAACTCCAGGCAGGCAGCGACATCGTGAACGGAACGGCCAGCCTCGGACAATTGCGCCGCAGCCCTGTAGAGCCTGCACAGGCGCAGCAGTTTCGCGGGTGGGGGAAGCTGAAGCTCTCGGCACCGCCTCCGTAGCGTGCGGGGGCTACATGCGAGATCTCGAGCAAGAGCGGCGACCGTCGGGCGACCACCTGCAAGGGTGTACGCCACTTCGACGAGCTGCCCTGCTTCGGGACTCGTAGCCAGCGCGGTGAGTAGCCGCTTTCGCGTGCCCAGATCGCGGGCCTCATCCAGATACTCGATGAACCTGGTTGGCTCGTCGTCCACGCCGAGAGTGATCGCAGCCGACGGCGACAGCGCATCCGCAACATCCAGAATTTCGGAGCCAGTCCATCGGTCAAAGCGGCCGTAGACTACAATCGGAACGGAGGGGAACCGCTCTGCGGTACGGCGCCCGGCCTGCAGGTAAGTGTTGTCCTCGGCGGGCGGCTCCAGGACAAGGATGGAGACATCATGTCGGCGCAGGATGTCGGTCACCTCTAGCCACGAACCGACTCTGACGGTCCGCCATGAGCTCTCACTGGCCTGCATCGCTCGGCGGAACCGAACAGTGGCCTCGTCGGTCTGCAGGAAGGCCACTAGAACTGGAGTGCTATGACGTGTCACAACGGCTCCCGAAATGGCTTGAATCGCAGGATAGCGACCAGCTGGGGCCAGGACAAGTTGAGCCGGAACTCCCGGTGAGCCACCGACCACCTCATACTACCGTCGATAAGTTTGCGTTACCGTCGATACCCCCGCGTAGCACGTCGATTCCGAGCCGCTTGGGGTCAACCTCGAGGGTGCCACGCCCGGGATTCCGGCTCGATGGTCTCAGCGGCGAGTCAGGGAGCGGTGGGAACGGACCGCGGTCCTCGGAGCAGGAGCCAGAGAGCGAAGCTCAGTTCGGCAACGGTCACGACCACGAGAAGCCCGGTGCGAAGTCGACCCAACAGGGCCATGTCGGGTGCCGCGAAGGCGTAGATGCTGTCGAGAAGGTACCCGACGGCCCCGATCGCGAGGGCGCGCCCGAGGAGGGGCGGATACGATCCGGATCGAGCGACCAGGGTACCGAGCAGCACGAGGTGCACGGTGAAGAAGATCTGCCACACCCACACCCCCGCATCGTGGACCTCGAGCATCAGCCCCGCGAGATCGGTGCGCTGCGCCGCGGTGAAGGTCGTCAGCGCGCTGTCGGGGACGGCGAGGTTCAGCGCAGCGACGTAGAAGAGGAGCATGGACGCCATGACCGTCACCATCGCGAAGCGGGCGAGGGCTGCGGCCAGCGAAAGCGTACGGTTCACGCGCTCGAACATGTAGAACAGCATCGCGGTGACCAGGACTTCTGCCACCATCATCACGACATCTCCGGCGATCCCCCAGTGGAAGAGGCCACGCCGGGTCAGGATGTTGTCGAGGGTCGCCGCCGCATCACCGGCTACCTGGAGTTGGGACGGCACGAATGCGATGGAAAAGCCGCCGGCCACCGCGATGACCAGGTACAAGGCGCCGGTGAGGCGGGCGTAGCTCCGGGATTCGGGATGATCGAAGGTGTTCACTGCGGGATTCCGGGGAGACCTGGGGGGGAGATGTTTCGACGCGATCGTCGATCCGACATGTAGAACGACAATCGGTGAAAGTCCACCCGGAGGGAGGTCGGTTCCGGGTCCTTCGGGGGATCGCGACCCCTGGGACCGAGCGCCCCTGACCACGGCGACACCGCCTGGCATGCCACACCCCCCCGCGGCGCTCGAAGCTCAACCTCACCTGCCACACCCTCACCCTCCAGCACACCGTGAGCCAATCCCAGGGCCGTTTTCCGCGTCAGGGTGTGAAGAGACGTTTCACTCCCCCCCTGGAGCTTCCGTGCCCATCCGCCCCCTCTTGTTTCTCGTGGCGGCAGCCTTGGCCGTCTCGCCCGTTTCGACCTTGGCCCAGCCCGTCGAGAAGGTCACGGTTGCCGCCGATGCCCAGATCTTCCGCCGCCCCAACACGGAGTCCGAAGTCAGGGCGACGGTCGTGGCCGGCACCGTCCTCGAAGTGTTGGAGCGTCAGGACGGATGGGTCGCGGTCAGTACTCCGGACGCTGTGATCGGATGGGTTCAGGAGGCTCTGACCAAGCCGGTCTCGGAGACCCCACCGCCGGCCGGTCCACCGTCCGCACCTCCGCCCTCACCGCAACCGGACAGTCTGCCGACGCCTGCGCGACCCCCGGCGGGCCGCGCGGTACCGCCGCCGCCCCCGGCGCGCCCGCCGTCGGCTGGCGGAGCTGCCACGGCTCCCCAGGGTGTCGAGTCGGTGCGGGGCTTCGGCGACGACCAGGGCGGGTTGTACGGTCAGGGGAGCTGGGCGCGCCTGGCGTTCTCCTCGACCGAGGGAATGCACCCGGGTGGCGAGCTGGTCTGGGCGAAGATGCTCTCGCCGATCGTCGAGTTCAGGAACGAGATCTCGGCGCGCAGGCGGAGTGAAGGCACCCTGCCCGGGATCGAGAACCTCGGCGGGGGGGGTAGCCACTCGGGAGACTCCGCCGCCGAGGATGACCCGGTATGGGACATGGAAATCGCCGGCGCCCTCAGCTTCTATGTTCTTCAACCTTCGCGCGAGTTGCCGCTCGGGATCCATCTTGGTGGCTCCGGCGACTGGACGAGGTACCTGGGCAGCATCATCCCGTCGGTGGGCAAATTCCAGACCATCGGCTATGGGGGCGAGATCGGTGGCTTCTATCGAGGCCTGAAAGGCAATGTCGTTCGGGTCGCGATCCAGGTGGGCCGGATCCGATACTCCGGAGACTCCGACAACTTCACCGAGTCGCTGGTGAATGTGCTGGTCGGGGTCGAGCCTCGTCTCGGTGGGATCCACCTGGGGGCATGGGGTGGCCGCCAGAACGGCCAGACCTTCCTGAAGGCCGGCCTCGTCTTCCGCTGAAGCGATGTCGTCCTTCGTCCGGGGGGTCCGCCCGCTTGGTGCCCTTGCCCTGAGCTTCGCCTGCGCCGTGCTGCCGGCGCGGGCCGGGGCGATGCAGGCGGGCGGTTTTCCGGACTACCGGGGCCCGCCCGCGAGCAGCGCAGGGCTTGCCGACGTCACCGAGCATGTCGACGTGGCCTGGGACTGGGTGGCCGACGGATTCGACGCGGTGTCCGCGGGCGACGAGCGCCGGACACGATCGAGTCTGCAGCGGGCCCAGGACATCTTCGAAGAGGCGCTGGCGGCCAATCCCCATAGTCGTGAAGCGGCGGTGGGGTTGGGTGTCGTCTTCTTCTACCAATCCTACTATCTGGATGCGCGCGGCTACCCGCATGCCATCGAGTTTCTTACGCGCATTCTCGAGGCCGACCCCTACGCGGCCGACGCAGCCCGGTATCTCGCCAACGCCTATGCGCAGCGAGGCGACGCCAGGAATGCCCGCTACTATGCCATGTACGTGGAGTCCGTCTCGACCGATGCGGAACTGCATCGTGAGATGGCCGAGTTGGTGCGTCCCTTCGAAGATGCCTTTCTCGAGGGGTGGTACCAGTACGCCGACTACTACGAACGGCCCGAGGCCCGGGTCACCACCTTCAATCCCCAGACCTTCCAGGTCGAGACCATCGTCCAGGTCACTCCGCAGTTCGAGATGTCGCTGGCGCAGCAGGGACTGGCGCGACTGGGCTCGGCGGCGGCTCCGGCGTCCGACCCAGAGCTGCAGGCCTATCTCCAACGGTTGGTCGACAAGCTCGAGGCGGGCTCGCCCGGCCCTCCGATCCACAACGTGGTCGAAGTCCTCGACTCGCCCGAGCCCAACGCCGCCGCGCTACCGGGCCGGATTCTCGTCAATACGGGCCTCGTCCGCTTTGCGGATAGCGAGGCCGAGTTGGTCGCGGTGCTCGCGCACGAGTTGGGCCACGTCTACGCGCATCACGCGGCACGCCTGACGGTCTCGGAGATCCGGTCCCGCATGACCGCGTCTGCGCTGCTGTCGCTCGTCAAGGTGGAAAACGAGCTCTACCGACAGCTCATCGACATCGGCGTCGACGTCGGCATCAACCTGCTGCTCAAGGGTTACAGCCGGCAGTACGAATCCGAGGCGGACCGCTATGCGACGCACATCGCATTCAACGCCGGTTACAACCCGACCTTCATGACCAGCCTCTTCGTGCGGCTCTATCAGCTCGATCCCAGTACACCCTTTCGTCTGACCGCAACGCATCCGCCCACCTCCGAGCGGATCGAGCGCACCACCCGCTACCTGGAAGACTTCCCCCTGGGACGTGAGATGCAGGTCGACAGTCGGGAATTCGGCGAGATCAAGCGGAGACTGGGCGGATGACCCCGGGGGTGCGACGACTGTGGTGGGCCAGGGCCTCTTCCGTATTGGGGCTGGCGCTGGTCCTGGCGGTGGTTCGCCCGTCTGTCGCCGCCGATGCACTGGAACCGTTCTTCGTCTTCAAACCGATCGACAGTCGAGGCGCCACGGTCGCAGACAGGGCCCGCATCGAGGCCAAGTGGAATGCGCTGTCGGGTATGACCCCCGAGATCAGCAGCGCACTGACCGACTACGAGATGAACCCCGGGATGGGGACCGCCATCGGAGTGCTCGAGCACTACAAGAAGTTCTCGGAGAACGCCGACCTGCGCGCCGCCTTCCACGCCGCCGACCCCCAGGTATTTCTGACCCTCGACGCCGCCAAGTACGAATTGGTCATGCAGACCCAGGCCGCCATGAAGCGCGACGGCCAGGACATCGGTCATGCCATGCGCGTCGGTTCGTCGGGCGAGCGACACCAGGCCTGGCTGCGCTGGGCGGCGGAGGGGGGCGACCTCTCCCGCATGCCGCCGGCCGATCTGGACAAACAGTTCCAGAGTGACGACGACATCACCAATTTTCCCTCCCGGAGGGCCACCAGTTTCGCCGCGGCCGAACTGCTGAACGGGGAATCGGCGGCGGGCTTCTTCCTCAAGATCACCGAGGAATACGGCCACGCGATGCACCCTGCGGTGGCCATGATCGAGTTCCTGTCGCCCACCAAGGCCTGGGACATCCGGGCGGGGCCCCTGGCGGTACCCGGCGGGCGAGTAGGCGGCGGGATCAATGCCGACGATCCCCCGACCCTGCCTGCCTATCTGCAGGAGTGGTATCTGCATGAGTGGGTGTCGTCGGATCCCGAAAAATACAACAGCTATTTCGCGGTCGAGCAACTCGATCAGTGGGCCTTCGCCAAGGGAGTCATCACCGAAGACGTGCTCGACCCGGATGGGAGCACGCGACCCTACAGCAGCGTCTACTCCCGCTACAGCCCCGACGGCTCGAGTGCGCCTCGTGGCTTTCCGGAGACTGACCTCTTCGGGTGGATGACCAATCAGACCCGCCAGCTCTTCCAGACCCACGGCGGCGAGCTGAAGTACCTCAAGAAGTACACCGAGCGCATGTCGGCAGCCTGGCGATGGTTCCAGGAGCGCGAACAGTTGCCCCCGGAGTACGTCAGCTGGGTGCAGCCCCCCGCGGGATTCCCCGAACTGTCGGCGGAGGAGCTCGAGGACTACAGCCGGCGCTTGCTGGTAGCGGGTCACGAGCGGCACCTGGACCTGCTGGTGGAGCGTCTGCGTGCCGGGATCGAGGCATCGACCCAGGACGGCCCCGATGGGACCCGTCGAGTCACCGCGACCGTGGAGTCGCTCCAGGGTGACGCACAACTCAACGGCGTCCTCAACGCCCTGGCCGTGGCCTATGCCAACCTCGATTCCGAGATGCGGCGGAAGTTCGACCGGGACCTGCGGGCTCGCATCGACGCCGCCGAGTCGGGCTCGGATCCCTACGCCGGTCACGTCGCCCGCTACCTCAGCGCAGCGCGGGCCGATCTGGTGCGGAGCGTCGGGGCTTCGCTCCGCAACACAGCTGCCTTTCGTGAGATGCGCCAGCGCGTGGGGACGCGCCTCAACCAGCACCTGCGCGCGATCGGCGCTGCGAACCTCGACGCGCTTCTGCTCCGCGTGGCGACCGGTGAGTTCACACGCGGTGAGATCGGACTGACCTGGGACGGTACCACCTTCGTGGAGCGCGTGCTCAGTCCGGTCGATGTGCTCGACGAGGTGCGCGTCATCGAAGAGCTGGGACGGACCTTCGGCTGGCAGGACGAGACGTTGGCGCGTCGCGTCAAGGAGTACTTCGAGGGCGAGCCGCATGTCGCCGTGGACCTCGTGATGCGGCTGCATCGCTTCACCGACCCGGCCAGCTTGCGACCGGTGACGGTGCGCTGGACCGACGAGTCGGGTGCCACCCGCACGCAGGTCATCGAGACCACGCGGGTGGAGCAGGGCATGAGCCTGGGTCTGGCCAGCTTCAAGGCGGCAGTGCAGGGGGGGCAGTTCATCAAGAAGGTCTACGGCCAGTACAACGATGGCTATCAGCTCTATGCCAACTTGAAGGCGATCTACGGGGACTCCGGCAACAGCTCGCCCGAACAGATGGCCCGGGCGCACGCTCAGGTCGTCGCCAGCGCCGTCGGGCTGGTCGACGTGGTGGAGCACTTCGGCTACAAGACGCCCGGCGTCGTCGGGTCATTCGGGGGCACGCTCGGCACTGCAGCCAAGCTCAGCGGAGGGGCGTTCATGGACGAAGGGACGGCCCGGCAACTCACCCTGGCACTGACCACGGACCTGCTCACGGCGTATGTGCCCCAGGTCGCCACCGTGTTGTTCTTGAAAGACGTCGCGACGGGCATCTACTCGTCCTGGACGCTGTCGTCGGCTCGGAGTGACGTCATCGATCTGCTGCTGGAGAATGGCGTCTGGGCCGTGGATTCCACGGGGGTGAAACCCCCCGAGTTGCAGGGGTGGATCCGCTGGAACGGCTCGGGCGCGCAGGACTTCGTGACCGACGTGCGCGAAGTCGCCCGCCGACAGCCCGCGCCCTTCGACCAGGGCGTGATGCTGCGCACCAGCCGTCGGGTCATCCAG
Organism: uncultured Gemmatimonadaceae bacterium; assembly: GCA_964521385.1. Classification (GTDB taxonomy): domain Bacteria; phylum Gemmatimonadota; class Gemmatimonadetes; order Longimicrobiales; family Gaopeijiaceae; genus Gaopeijia. The sequence goes on from CAZFRU010000018.1 coordinate 52,724, forward strand.
CCCCGCGAGGTCCTGCTCGACCTGGCGTACGTGGGAAACCAGATCGAAACCGATCAACTCATGGCGCTCAACCTGGGCGCGGCGCGTGAGGCGGCGGTAGCGGCCAATGTGGGCAGCTTTCTCAACCCGGTGCCCAACAGTCGCTTCATGACCACCGAGTGGATCCGAGATGACTGGGGCGTCGCGCCCAGCATCGATGACGACACCCGCCTCGACTTCGGGGCCACCGTGCCCGTCTACCTGCTGCGGGACGACCCGGGCGAGTGGGGCGGAGCGAACCGGGATTGGGCGGCGCACCGGCAGGCCTCGGCGCGTAAGATGTTCGGCCGGATGGTGGCCGACGTCTGGGGGCGACGTCAGGTGCTGCTCGAGGACCGGGTGTTGCCGCCACTCATCGAGGAAGCCGCCCGGCGCAAGCAGAAGGAACTCGTGGCGGCCGTCGAACCGCTCGACTTCCAGGAGGAGCTCGACCGGCTCGACGCGCGCGCTGCCGCGATCGACAAGGCCACCTGGCCTCTGATCGCGCGCTCGACGGACCCGTTTTCCGGGTCGGGGTACGACGCCGACAGCGATGTCCCCATTCGCGACGCCTTCCGCGCCTCCACCGCCGAGGGGCGCCGCCAACTCGCCCAACTGGCCCGTGAGGTGGCCGACAGCACCGTCACCGATCCGGCCGAGGCCAAGCTGCGTTCGAGCCAGCTGCTACAGTCGATCGTCGACGTACTCTTCATCTTCGAGAGCCGTTACGATGCGATCCGTAAACTCCTGGAGGCCAATCGAGGGTGGGTGAAGCAAGAGGGCCCGGAGATTCGGGAGTATCATGTTCCACTCACCGCCGAGACCCAGGACTCCTGGCTCTCGGGAAATGTGAGCCCCGATTCGGCGCGGGTGGTGGAGTGGGCGGGAGCATACCGCGATGAGGAGGCGGCTGTGGCCCGTGCCGTCGGGTCCCGCATGCGGACCTTCTACGACACGCGCGGCCTGTCGCTGGCGAGGGATGTGGGGAGCGGTTCGGAGGTGGTCGATGACCTGTTTGCGGGTGCGCATGACGTGATCTACCGCGCTACCGGTCAGGGGGAGTGGCTCTCGTTGGCCCTCTCCCACCCGTACTTTCCCTATCTCCTGCGCCTACGCAAGCAGATCCACAAACTGCAGCGGGTGCAGCCCCGGATCAGCGACGCCACCGAGGCCGAACTGACGAAGGCGTTGGCCTCGATGCAGAAGAAGGGACGCGCCTTCCTGCCGGGTGAGCTGGGTGAGCAGGAGCGCGCCGCCACCGTGTCCCAGCACATCCAGGATTTCGAAGACGAGTATCGGGAACTGCTCGAGGGGCTCTTCGATCTGGTGACCGTCGACGTCCAGGCCAGTCCCCCGGGAGCCGTCCTGCTGGGCACGGTGCAGGGCGCCGCCACGGTTCAGACCCGCACGGACCTTCCCGCCGGACCCACCACCCTCGACGCCCGCACTCTCGTGCGGGGGTATCGCTGGTTCCTCACCGGGGCGAGCGGGCTCGAGTCCACCGAGATCACCACGGCAGCCGCCTGGGAGGTCTATCCGCTCCGAGCTGGCCTGCATCGGCTGGAGGTCGTGCCGCTCGGCCCGGGCGACATCGGGCTCGGCAGCGACACCGTTTCGGTCGAGGTCGGCCCCGCCCGGTTCACCGGTACGGTCGAGGTCGTAGGAGGGAGTCCCGGCGCCGACCAGCCCTGGGTCGTCCTCGATGGGCAACCGAGGGGTCGGGCGACGTCCGGGTCGTTCGATCTCGAGGTGGCGACCATCACCGAGGACTGGTTGGAGCGCTACCGGTTGAAGGGGGCGGGGGCGCCCGGACGCGAGCCCAGAGCGTGGCTCAGCCTGGGCAACTCCGCTGCAGATGTGGCGTCCGCCGCGGCCGAGCGGGGACCGGCGGTGTTGACGCGAGCGCGCCCGGGCGCGATTGCGGCCGAGCAGATCCTGGTCCTGAACCAGGGAGCCAGGACGTTGGTCACGGTCGAGGTGACCGACGCCGCGGGCTATTCGGTGCCCGATGCGGAGGTCACGGTCACGGGGCCGAGAGATGCGGCCAGCTCGTCGCCGGCGCAGCCGCAGCCGCTGCTCGTGGACCTCGAGCCGGGCGAGGGCTTTTCGGTACAGGCCGAGCGCACACCGCCCAATCCCGCGGTCGTGGCGTCCCGACAAGACACCTGGACCTCGTCTCAGTCGCCCTTCGTGCGCCTGGAGCTGCCCTTCTTCGATCCCGGCCATCTCACCGTCCTCGGCTCGTTCGAGCCCGTGCGGGATGCGGCCTTCGAGATTACCGGAGGCTCGGTGGGGGGCGACGGCTTCGGAGTCGGCGTGGTCGCCGCGAATCGCAGCTTCACACTCGTCAATGACCGGGTGCTCCGTCTGGATGATCGGCCCACGCTCGACGTGACCCTGGAAGAGGCGCAGGACTTCTTGATCCGACCGGTCTCCCGACCGCTCCGCATCGAGTTGCGGCCAGGCTATGAGTTGAGCGTCGGACCGTTTGGTGTCGAGCGCTACGAGGTCCGCCTGGACCGTTTCGACATTGCCGTGACGGATGCCAGCGGCGCACCGCTTTCCGCGCCCGATGTGGGCGTGAGGGTGAACGGTGAGAGCGCGACCCCGACGGGGGCGGGGTTCGAGGGCAGGGGGGTGTTCCAGAAGACCACTGACGAACTCGTGGTCACCGCGTCGATGCCGGTCGGCACCACGACGGTGGAAGCCACCGGTCGGGTGGTCCTGGCCGACATCCCGGTGTGGGAGAGCCCCGTGCTCCCCGATGGGGTCGAGATCACCCTTCCCCTCTTCGGCTCTGGACGCTTCTCGGTGGTGGGCTCGCTTGCCGTTGCCGATGTGCCGGACTCGCTCGCCCCCCCCGTCGATGTGGTCGTGAGTTCCACGTTGTATGGGGGCGATTGGGCGCACGAGATCGGCGAACGTTTTTCGCTCGCCTCGCCGGACCCCGTGGCCGTGGGTGCCACCCTCGAGGTGACGGCGGTGGCGGAGGCCGACGGTGTGCGATATCGAGCCAGCGCGAGCGCCACGGTGGACGGCGCTCGCGCCGTCATGGACCTCGGCGAGCTCGTGCTTCGTCCGGTGCTGGTGGCGGGCCCGGAGCCGGCAGCGGGCGCGCAGCCCTCCGATTCCGCCGCTTCGGGGGTACCGCCCTCCGACTCGACGGGTGCGGGCGGCGGTGGGGCCGGCGCTGGTACATCGCTCGACGAGGTTCTCCGGGACCTGGAGCCGTTGACGTCGTCTCTCGAGCGGGAGCGAGACGAGGCCAGAGCCCGCTGTGATTGGGCCACCGCCGCCCGCACACAACGCCGTATCGTCGAGTTGGTGGATCGCTGGCTGGCTTCGGTGTTCCCGACCGGCGTGCCCGCCCAGGTAGGCGCCATGCAGAGCGAGTTCCAGCGGGAACGAGCATCGCTCGACCGTGCCGAGGTCGCAGAACGCACGGCCGGAGAGCTTCAGGCCACCGCCCGCATCGAGGCTGGGGCCGGCCAGACCGATGCGGCCCTGGCTACGCTGCGGGATGCGGCGGCGGTCGCCGATCTGCCCGACTGTGAGTTGCGCGAGATCGACGCAGCCATCGAGGCGCTGGCCGATGAGGTCTCCCGCCTGATGAGGCGATCGGTGGAGGCCGCCAACCAGTGCGACTTCGTGGTCGCGGTTCGGTTGGGCGATCAGGTTGCGGCGATCGATGCCGATCTGGAATGGGTACAGACCGACCTGCTGGAGTTTCGATCGCACGCCCGGGGCCAGGAACGGGCTGAACGACTCATGGACGAGGCGGCAGCGGCGCGTGCCGCCGGAGATCTCGACACGGCGGGCCGTCTGGCGGAGCAGGCGCTGGCGGCGGCGCCGGAATGCGACCAGGGCTGGATCGAGGGCTTCATCCAGACGCTGCAGGTGGGCCCCGGTGCGGCGCCGGCCGTAGCCATCGACCGCTCGGTCGTGCTGTTGATCGACGCCTCGGGGAGCATGGGCAACGGCGGCAAGATCGAGGCGGCACGCTCGGCGGCGCAACACACCGTCCGCTCCCTCGGGCCCAACGTCGAAGTCGCGCTCATGACGTACAGCAACGGATGTAACGGTGGATGGAGGGTGGTGCAGGACTTCACCCTCGACCGAGGTGCCCTGGAACGGGCCATCTCCGGTGTGAGTCCGGGCGGCAACACCCCCATGGCTCCCGCCGTCGGCGCCGCACAGGACTATCTCGAACGAGCCGGGCAGGGTCGAGCCGGGCAGATCTTGCTGCTCAGCGACGGGCAGAACAGCTGCGGAGGCGAAGGGGCCGTGAGGGAGGCCGGATCCCGTATCCGTTCGAGCCCGATCCCGATCCAGCTCGACGGCGTGGGACTGGGACTCGAGGCGGGCGGCGCGGCCGAGACCCAGCTCGGAGATCTGGTACGAGCCGCAGGCACCGGGAAGCAGTATTCGGCCAACTCAGCCGATGAGCTCTACCGGGCCTTCCGGAGGGCGTCGCTCGCCGGCCAGGTGCGCACACAGGATCCCTACGTCGACGGTCCCAGTCGGGTCCGTCTGGCCGAGTTGTACCAGACGGCCCTCGGCTACCTTCAGCAGGACGACTTCGAATCGGCCCGACTCACCTTCGAACAGGCCGCTCGCGAACACCCCGACGCCGCGTCGGCCCAGTTCAATCTCTCTCTGGCGTATGAGGCCGAGGGACGCACGCTCAGCGCCATCGAATCGGCGCGCCGGTACCTCGATCTCGCGCCGGGGGCGCCGGATCGGCCCTCGGTAGAGGAGCGGATCCGCTCGTTGGAAGAACTGCAGCGTGAGCGTCCCAACGCCATCTTCGATCCCGGTCAGTGCCCGCAGCTCTATGCATGGGCCCGGGCGGAGTCCAGCCGGGTGCGCCAGCCGGACCAGAGGGCGCTCGCCTTCAGCATCCTGGCGGCGGCTCAACGCGGTGATTGCGCCGAAGCCGACCGCCTGTATGAGGTCTACCTCACGCGATACGGCGGCTGAGTGGTGGTCACGGGAGGCAGGACGCGCCTATGTTGGGGCCATGGCCACCCCCCCGTCGGAAGTCACCTTGTTGCTGCAGGAAGCGAGCGGAGGCAACCAGCAGGCGCTCGACCGCCTGCTCCCTCTCGTCTACGACGAACTGCGTGCCATCGCGCACGGACAGCGGCGTTCCGAGCCGGCCGAGTTCACCTTGAACACCACGGCCCTGGTCCACGAGGCATACCTGAAGCTGGTGGATCAAACGCGGGTGACGTGGAGGAACCGCGCCCACTTCTTCGCGATCGCGTCTCGTTCCATCCGGCGCATCGTCGTCGATCATGCCCGGGAGCGACTCGCCCTGAAGCGTGGCTCGGGAGTCGAGCACATCTCGATCGAGCAACTCGAGGCGGAGCCGTTGGGAGAGGGGCACGCCGAGACGCTGGTGGGCCTGGACGACGCCCTGTCCCGGCTTGCGTGCGTCGATCCTCGCCAGGGAGAGATCGTCACCTATCGGTTCTTCGGTGCCCTGACCATCGAAGAGACCGCAGAGGTCCTCGGTATCTCGACGGCCACGGTCAAACGGGAATGGGCGATGGCCAAGGCCTGGCTTCACCGTGAGCTCACCCGGACGGGCTGACTCGGGGCAGGTGCCGATGACGCATGCGGACTGGACCGAGTTGAAGTCGCTCTTCGGGCAGGCGTTGGAGTGCCCGGCCGAGGAGCGTCTCGGGTTCCTGGATGAGCGTTGCCCCCCCGGGTCGGCGCTGCGCGCAGAGTTGGAAGCGTTGCTGGACCACCACGAAGCGGCCGGTGCCTTCCTGGAGGAGCCGCTGAGAGATTTCGCCGCTCGCCTGGTCTCGATGGGGCGCGCCGGGCTCCCCGAGCGGATCGGTGCCTTCCGGATCATTCGCGAGATCGGCCGCGGAGGAATGGGCAGGGTCTACGAGGGGGAGCGGGAGGACGGCGGTTTCGAGCAACGGGTGGCGATCAAGATCATCCGGCGTGGCATGGACACAGACGAGGTCCAGCGCCGCTTCCTGTTCGAGCGGCAGGTCCTGGCCCGGCTCGATCATCCCAACATCGCCCGTCTCCTGGACGGCGGGGTCACGGCCGACGGACGACCGTACTTCGTGATGGAGTACATCGACGGGGTGCCGCTCACCCAGTACCTCGCGGATGCCACGCCTCGTCTCGACGGGCGATTGCGTCTCTTCCGGTCGCTCTGCCACGCCGTGAACTACGCTCACCAGAATCTGGTCCTGCACCGGGATCTGAAACCGTCCAACATCCTGATCACCCCAGGAGGCGAGCCCAAGCTCCTCGACTTCGGGGTGGCCAAGCTGCTCGACGCGAACGAGGCGGCCGAGTCGTCCACCCGCGCGGACGCTCGCTACCTTACCCCGGCATTCGCGAGTCCGGAACAGATCCAGGGCGCCCCGCTGACCACGGCGTCGGACGTGTACGGGCTGGGCCTGTTGTTGTTCGGGCTCCTGACCGGGGAGCGCCCCTTTCCCGCCAGGGATGCCATTGACGGTCCAGATCTTCGGGGTGGACGTGATCTGGAGGCTCCCCGGCCGAGCAGCGTTGCCGCCAGGAAGGGCCGAGACGCGCCCGTACCCGCCTCTCGACTGCGCGGTGACCTCGATGTCATCGTGGGGTCGGCGCTGCGCACGGACCCGGAGCGCCGATACGAGTCCGCGGATCGACTCTCCGCCGATGTCGAGCGGTATCTGAACGGCCTCCCGATTCTCGCTCGCAGGGATTCGGTGGGCTACCGACTGGGAAAGTTCGTGCGCCGGCACCGCTGGGGTGTGGGGGCGTCGGCCGCCGCCGGCGTGGGCCTGGTCGCTGCGCTGGCCCTCTTCGCGGTTCAATCCGTGCGCATCGCCGGCGAGCGGGACAAGGCGCAGCGAGTCACGGCGCTCCTGGTCGATCTGCTGCAGGGGTCGGACCCGGCGGAGGCCCTGGGAGATACCCTGACGGCACGAGCCCTTCTGGATCGAAGCGAGGCCCGTATCGAAGCCGAGTTGTCCGGGCAGCCGGAGGCGCAGGCTGCGCTGCTGGACGTCGTCGGCGGGTTGTATCACAGCCTCGGCCTACCGGAGCAGGCCGAGCAGCCGTTGCGGAAGGCGGTGGCGATTCGACGTGAGGTGCTCGGGTCCGATCACGCCGAGGTCGCGCAGAGCCTCAACGCCCTCGGTGGAGTGCTGGACGCACGAGGCCAGTTCGATGAGGCGGAAGGCCTGTTCGAAGAGGCGTTACGCATCCGACGGGTGCGGTTCCGGGCGCCCCACGCGGCCATCGCGGAGAGTCTCAACGACCTGGGTCAACTGCGGCTGTTCGCTCGGCAGGACTTCGCCGGAGCTGAGCCGCTGCTGGTCGAGGCGCTCGACATGAGGCGTCGGCTGTTCACGCCGCCCCACCGCGACGTGGCCGAAACGGTTCACAACATGGCGCTCCTCGACCAGTTGCGGGGTCGGTACGTCGAGGCCGCCGAGCTGTACCGGGAATCGTTGGCCATGCGGCGCACCCTCTTCGGCGAGACCCATCCGGCGCTGGTCGCGACCCTGAACAACCTCGCGCTCGTGCTGCAGGCTCAGGGAAGAAGCCAGGAAGCAGAGCCCCTTCTGCGCGAGTCCCTGTCGTTGCGCGAGCACCTCCTGGGCCCGACCAATCCCCAGGTGGCGGTGGCGATGGCCAACCTCGCGCTCTCGCTCCGCGACCAAGGTGATGTCGAGGAAGCCGAGCAGCTTCTGCGCAGGAGTCTGGATCTCGCCTCGGGCGGTTTCGGAGCCGAGCACCCGCGCACCGCGTCGGTGATGAGCAATCTCGCCGACGTCCTGCGAGCCCGGGGATCGTGGGGCGAGGCCGAGCGTCTCTACCAGCGTTCCCTCGAAATCCGTCGGGAGGTGCTGGGCTCGGATCACCCCCACGTGGCCTTCAGTCTGAACGGTCTGGCGGAGGTGGCTCGCGAGCGGGGCCAACTCGAGCGCAGTGACTCCCTTCACCATGCGGCTCTGGGGCTGCGTCGGACCCGACTCGGGGCCGACCATCCGGAGGTCGCCGAGAGTCTGGTGGGGCTGGCTCGTACCGAGCGGGCAAGCGGGTCGGTCGATCTGGCCGAGCGCCACCTGCGCGAAGGGCTGCGGGTTCGGCAGATGAGCCTGGGAAGTGCCCACCCCTCGACGGCCGAAGCAGAGCTGGAGCTGGCCGAACTGCTGTTCGAAACCGGGCGTGCCGAAGAAGGACGGTCGCTGGCCAGATCTGCGGAACTCACGCTCCAGACCCTCGTGGCCCTGGAGGATCCGCGTGTCCAGCGCGTGCGCGCACTTCTGGGTGCGTCGGTGAATCGATGACGGAAGGGGACGCATGGGGGTCCCCGTCGGCAGCGGTGGGGGGATTCGGGCGGGCTGGCCGCCATATCCAGGGCAGGGAGCGAAACCGCTTGCTGATCGTCGATCGGTAGCGTAGCGTCGAAATCGGGTCGTGTCTGGTCGTTTCCCTTTCTGCGAGGCTCCCTGTGCCGCCGTTTTTGTTTGCCATGAGGCGAGCTGTCCTCGGACTACTGCTCCTGGTCGCAGCCACAGCCTGCGGTGGGGAAACCACCGGTCCGGAAGGAAACGAGTCCCGGGACGTGCCCGTCTTTCGGACACACCTCCTCGACCTGTCTTCCGTGCCACAGATCGTGCCTACGGGCTCGATCAGCGGAGATGAAATCAAAGGGCACGCCTTCGTACGATTCGAGGGTGCGTCCGTCGCCATCTATGCGCCCCACGATATGGTGTTGACCTCGGGTACCTGGGTCGGACTGTCGAACGACTTCGGATTGCAATTCGATATCAACGCGCGGTTCCGCATGCGCCTCGGGCACATCGACGAGCCTCGCGCCGATCTGGCGGCGCTGGTGCCTCGTAGCGATCCCAGTTCGCTCTTCAGCGATATCGGCCCTGTGAGCATCGAGGCGGGCGAACTCATCGGGTACGCGACGACGGCTGGGCCGAGCGAGGGATTCGACGTCGGTCTCTACGATCTCGATATCGAGAACCAGACTCCCAACGCCGATCGGTACCGCCGTATCCACGACTGGGAGAAGCTCAACAGCGTCTGTCCCTTCGCCTATTTCGACGGTCCGCTCAAGAGTGCGTACGAGGCCCGCTTCGCCAGCGTTGGAGGCGTGCTGGTGCCCAATGCGCCCTGCCGGACCATCGGCGACGTGGTGGGGGGCGGTGGCATTGCGGGGGAATGGCACCTGACGTCACACGCCCCGGATGGTACCTATTCCCAGCGCTTCGCGGTGGGGCGTGACCTGGCGGGCCTCGCCGTTCGAGTGGCGGGGATCGGTGGCACGATCGACCAGGTCGGGTCCATCGATCCGCAGACGGTGTCGGAGGCCTGCTACGAGGGCAACGGGGCGTTCGTCTTCATTCGACGGACTTCGACGACGACGGCCGATGCCGTCACCGGCTCAGGGGACTGCCCTTCGAGCTTCCCTACAGGAGCGCACCGCAGCTACGAGCGCTGAGTCGACGCCCGCCGCTCGCGGATGTAGTCCGACAGCTGGTCGCCGTAGCGGGCGAGGGCAGGGCTCTGCCAGTCCCGGCCGCTGATCGTCTTGCGGCACAGGGCCGCTCCGCAGTCGCAGGTGAAATCCGGTAGGATGTCGTCGTAGAGCGTGGCATAGTCGACGGTGATCTCGTCACCCGGCGCCAGCGGCGAGCGCGCGCGGACCTCGAGGCCCGACGCCCAGGCCGTCGGTTCACAGCTGTGGTTGAGGGGGCGCCATCCCATGGGATCCCTGGGCCAGGCCACCCACAGGTCAGCCGTGAGGGGCCACGCGCCTCGCAATGCGCGGCGCCGCTCCTCACCGTCGGGGATCGCTTCGAGACGGGCCCGCCGCACGAGTTCGTGCGACCTGCCCTCGAGGGACAGGATCACCTCTCCTGGCGCCACCGGGCGTGTGGCGAACAGCCCGTACCCGCGTCCGTTGCGCCGCTGCACCGTCCAGCACGACTGACTGCGCGTATGCCGTCGTAGCGCCGCCTCGATCACCGTACGGATGAAGCCGGTGTGGCCGGCCGGATCCCACCGGAGGATCAGGTCGGCGCTGGACGGGTCGCTGCCCGGATAGAACAGCCCGCAGTTGGGGTTGATCTCCAGCATGTGGATACGGCCCTCGGCGTCGACCCGCACATCGCAGCGCGCGTAACCCGAGCCGTCGAGTCCGCGGAAGAAGCGGGCCGCGGCGGTGCGTAGGCGCTCGTCGAGGCCGCCATCGGTCACGGGCGCGGCTTCGAGGCCGTCGTAGTCGACCCACTTGAGGGCTTCGTGCTTGAAGGTCTCGCCCTCGGGAAACCGGTAGACCAGGGGCTGGTAGGTCAGCGGGGCTTCGGCGTCGTCAGGATTCTCGGCCACCAGCACCGTGTACTCGTCGCCGACGATGAACTCCTCCACCAGGGCGCCGGAGAAGAGGCGCCGCATCCGACCCACCTGGGTCCACAACGCGTCCTGATCCGGCACGCACGAGGCCGGGGTCAATCCGGTGCTGGCGTAGCTCGAAGGATGCTTGACGATCAGCGGAAAGCGCAGGGTGTCGGCGGCCCGGACGATGTCGGCGTCGCAGTGGATCTCGATCCCGGCCGGCGCGTCGATTCCCCATGCGTCGCAGACCCGCTTCATCGCTTCGCGCGACGGCTCGAAGAACCCCGAGTGCCCCCCCGTGAAGGGCACGTGCATGCGCTCGAGGGTGTGCACCACCTCGATGCCGGGTCGGGATTCGTCCCAGGCCCCGTCGCAGAGGTTGAAGTAGACATCGAATCCCTGCCGCGCCACTTCGAGCAAGGTCGCCACGGCGTCTTCCTTCTCGAGGGGCTGGACGAGCCACGCCGCTTCGGGCAGGTATGGACGTGGGTCGCAGGGCCAGTCGTCGGCGGGAAGAGGCAGGCCTGCCTCGAGATCCTGATCGGTGAGCAGGCAGATGTCGAGTCCCTCGAACTGCATCAGCGATCTCTCAACGTGGGGTGGAGGCGAGGATCCGGGCGAGCTCAAGGTCGAAGCGAGCGGGACGCTCGATCGGGATCAGATGGCCGGCGTCGTCGATCCGGATCAGCGACGCGCCTGCGATGCCGTCGACCAGGAGCTGAGCCAGGGAGCGGATCGCCACGAAGTCGGCCCCACCCACCATCACTGTGGTGGGTATGGCGATCTCGCCCAGCGCCGAGAGCGGGGGCGCGGCCGGAGCTGCGGCCCACCTCGGATCCACCGAGAAAAGGCGCAGGTTTCGGCGTACCATCGAGTCGAGGGCCGGATGGGGCGCGCCGACCTGAAAGGTGGGCAGGGCGAGCAGGGCGTCGCCGATGCGCTGCGCGTCGCCGGCTTCCAGCGCCTGGCCGAGCGGGCCGAACAGCTCGGGCACCTCGCCGGGAGCCGGCACGAAGCCCCGCACCGACGGGGAGACCAGGACGAGGCCCGCCACCCGCTCAGGGTGGGCGAGAGCGAATTCGAGGGCGATGCCCGCTCCGGCCGAAAGCCCCACGAACGTGGCGCGATCGACTCCGGCCGCGCGCAGCACCGCGGCGAGGTCGTCGAGCTCCGACCAGGGTCCGTCGGCGTCGACCGAAGCTCCGTGGCTCCGCAGGTCGTACCGCACCAGGGTGTACGACGATGCCAGCGATGGGAGTACCCCGTCCCACAGGTGTCGGTCGAGGTTCGTGCCGTGGATGAACACCACCGTGGGACCGGATCCCGTCCGGTCCCAGGCGATACCTCCGATGGTCACGGTCGAGTCGAGCGCGGCGGGCAGGAGGGGCGCGCCAGGGGGTGTGGAGCCCGGCTCGACGTCGCCGTTGCAGCCGGCGAGGACCAGGGTGATGGCCGCGCAGCGGGCAAGGAGGACGAGATGAGAGGAGCGACGATGCATGTGCCGATGGTATCGCTTCGGAGGAGGCCTGTCACGACGGAGTCCTCCGCTCGTATCTCTACAATCGTCGAACCCTGTCTCGTCGTACCATTGACCTGCACCTCGTACCGCGCATAGAATGCGCTCACGGACCGGGACGTAGACCACCGAAACGAGGGGGAGCCGCGCGGACCCGGCAACGGTACGCGACGGATCCGCGTCTTACGATGAAAGGTTTCGCCCGGTCGTATCTTCGTTCCTGCCGACACCCGATGGCGACATGAGCTTTTCGCGCAGCACCCTGTCGATCTTCACGATTCTCCTGATTGTAGCGGCGCTGGCGGCGGGCACCTGGTGGCGCCTGCGGCCCGAGGGCGATCAGACGCCTGCGCAGGGCACGGCCTCGGCCACCGCCGATTCGCTGGGCGTCGACCTGGGTGCGGCCGGCTCGGAGTTCTCGACCGATCTGCCCCAGCCGGTGCAGGGTGTGCCGGTGGTGCGCGACACGCTCTGGGAAACCGTGACCGCCGCGGGACAGGCCGCAGCGTTCCGGCTGGTGACGGTCGCGAGCCAGGTGGAAGGGGTGATCCAGTCGGTGCCGGTGCGTGAGAACGCCCGGGTCGCCGCCGGCGAGGTGATCCTGCAGATCGACACCCTCGAGCTGTCTCTCGAAGTGGCCCGCGCCACAGCCGAACTCGAAAACGCTCGGGCCCAATACGAGGCGACGACTCTCTTCGACGACGAGATCACCGACCCCGCCGTACGCGCTCGTCGCTCGCAGGTGGCGCGGGCGTCGAGCGGGCTCAACGCTGCCGAGGTGTCGTTGCGCCAGGCCGAACTCCGCCTCGCGCGTGCCACCGTGCGCGCTCCCTTCGAGGGCCGCATCGCCGATCTCGAGGTGGTGGCGGGTCAGCACGTCGGTGCTGGAACCGAGCTGATGACGGTGGTCGACCTCGACCCCATCAAGGTCGAGGTGTCGGTACTCGAAGCCGAGCTCGGGTACCTGGGCGCGGGTCGCACCGCCAAGGTCACCTTCGCCGCCTTCCCGGGTGAGGAGTTCACGGGACGGATCGAGACCATCAATCCCATCGTCTCGGACAAGCGCACCGGGAGGGTCACGATTCACCTGCCCAACACCGACGGGCGTATCAAGCCGGGCATGTACGCCGAAGTCGTCATCAATGCGCGCAGCTTTCCCGACCGGATCCTGGTTCCTCGCGCGGCCATCCTGGAACGTGGCGAAGGGCGGCGGCGGACCATGCTCTACATCTACGAAGGGGACGAAGAGAGCGGTCGATCGAAGTGGCGTTACGTGCTGACCGGTCGCGAGAACGAGCAGTTCGTCGAGATCGTGCCCAGTGATGCGACCGACGCGGTCGAGCCGGGCGAGATCGTCCTCATCGACGGTCATCATTACCTGGCCCACGACACCAGAGTGCGTCTGGTCGACAATCCCGCGGTGGCGGGAGGGAGGCCGGGGGCATGAGGAGGCACGGTGGGCGACGGCGGTATTGGGTCGCGACGGGGCTCCTGTCGCTGGCCGGCGCGGTGCCCCTCGCGGCCCAGGAGTCGGGCGACACCCTGGTGCTGAGTCTCGACGATGCGCTGGGTATCGCCTTCAATGCCAACCCGGGCTACCTGCGTGCCGAAAACGACCTGGGGCTCAACACGCCGCAGACGCGCTCGACCTGGCTCGGCTCGGTGGTCCCCAGTGTCAGTGTCAACCTGCTGCAGACCGGGTATGCCGGGAACCTCCAGCGTCAGGGCCTCGACAACCTGGGACGGCCGCTCGAAAACCCCGAGGCCAACTGGATCTACACCTCGAACACGCAGCAGGGCCTCAGCCTGAACTGGTCGATCCAGGGGTTGAGCTTTCTCGACGCGCGCAAGCGCCAGGAGCAGACCAACCGCAGCCGCTTGCTGGCGGTGACCGGTGCGCAGGCGACGCTCCGCTCCGATGTGCAACGCCAGTACTACGACGCCCTGGAACAGCACGAGTTGCTCGCGGTCGAGCTCACCATCGCCGAGGCGCGTGAGCGGGATCGTGAAACGGCCGAGCGGCTCTTCGACCTCGCGCGTGCCACCCGCGTCGACGTACTCCAGGCCGAACTCGCTCTCGAACAACAGGCCTCGGCCATCCAGCAACAACGCACGGCCTACCAGCAAGCGCTGTTGACTCTGCGCACCACGCTGGGTGACACCGAGCTGCCCCCGGTCCGGCCCGCCGCCGAGCCGCTGCCGATCTTCGACGCGACGGTGCTGGACGAAGAGGCTCTCGTGGAGCGCGCTCGGGGCGACAATCCGCAAGCGCGCTCTGCCGAGGCGGGGGTCGCAGGTGCGCGGATCAGCGTCTCCGAGGCCGGTAACTGGAAGTGGCCGAGTGTCAATCTGCGCTACAACTGGGGCCAGTACCGACAGACCCAGGAGGCGCGGGCCCTGTTCGAGGTCGGCTACGATCCGGACCGGGTGCAAAGCTCGTTTTCGATCTCGGTGGGACTCCCGTTCTTCAACAACTACTTCCAGAACCGCTTTTCCGAAGCCCAGGCGCGGGTCGCTCTCGACAATCAGCGCGAGTCCCTCAAGGAGACCCACCTCCAGATCGAGCAGGAGGTGCGCTCGCAGGTGATCAACCTGCGCAATCAGACCGAGACACTGCGGCTGGCCGAGCGGTCGTTCCTGATCGCCGAAGAGGCTCTGCGGCTGGCGCGCGAGGAGTTTCGTCTCGGGGTCCGCACCTTCACGCAGGTGCAGGATGCGATCGAACAAGAGGCGGCGAGTCGCCGCCAGGTGATCCAGTCGCGCTACGGCTTCGTCGACGCCCTGCTGGCCCTGGAGAGCGCGGTCGGGGGTGAGGTGCGGCCCGCGACGGCGTCGGGCCCGGGAGGCTGAGGGTGTCGATCCCGCGCACCTCGACCCGGCGGCCCGTGGCGGTCGCCATGCTGTTCCTGGCGGTGATCCTGCTGGGCGGCATCAGCTACGTGCGCCTGCCCATCGATCTGCTGCCCGACGTCAGCTACCCGCGGTTGGTGGTGTACACCTCGTATCCCGAGGTCGCCCCTGGTGAAGTCGAGCGGCTGGTGACCGAGCGGGTCGAAGCCGAGGCCGCGGCCGTCGCCGGCGTGGAGCGGGTCACCTCCGTGTCCCGTGAGGGGGTGAGTCTGGTGACCCTGCGTTTCGCGTGGGGCACGGACATGGACTACGCCATGCTCAACGTGCGTGAGCGCATGGACAACCTGCGCGAGAACCTCCCCGAGACGGCGACACGGCCGCGGATCCTCAGGGTCGACCCCGAGTCCGAGCCCATCATGGTGTTGAGTGTGGCAGGTGGCGCCGATCTGTGGTCGACCAAGGAGCTGGCCGAGACGGTGTTCCGGCGCCGGCTCGAGCAGCTCGACGGAGTGGCCCAGGCGGCGGTGTCGGGGGGGCTGGATCGCGAGATCCAGGTCGAGGTCGATCCGCAGCTGCTCGACGCCTATGGGATCACCATCGCCCAGGTCAGCCAGGCGCTGGCGCAGGCCAATGTGAGCGGCGGCAGTGGCACCATTCTCCAGGGACGCTATCGGTATCCGCTCCGGACCATGGGCGAGTTCCAGAGCGTCGACGAGATCGCAGACGTGGTGGTGGCGCAGCAGGCCGCCGGAGCCCCCTCGCCCGAATCCGAGTCCGAGGGCGGCTATCGTCTCGTGCGCGTGCGTGACATCGGGCGGGTGGTCGACGGCTTTGCCGCTCGCGAGTCGATGGCGTTCTACAACGGCGCCGAGTCGGTGGGGTTGCTCGTGTTCAAGGAGTCGGGTGCCAATACCGTCACCGTGGCGCGCGCGGTCGACGTCGTCCTCGAACAACTCCGGGCCGAGTTCGGCGAAGTGCGCCTCGACGTGGCCTACAGCCAGGCGGGTTTCATCTCGGAGTCGATCACCAACGTGGTCCAGGCGCTGGTCTTCGGTGGCCTGCTCGCCTTCCTGGTGTTGTTTCTCTTCCTGCGGGATCCCCGGTATCCGTTCGCAATCGCCGCCGCGATTCCCATTTCGGTGGTGGGCGCGTTTGCGATGATGGAGGCGGCGGGCGTGTCGCTCAACATCATGAGTCTCGGGGGACTCGCATTGGGTGTGGGCATGCTGGTCGACAACTCGATCGTCGTGCTCGAGAACATCTTCCGCCATCGCGAAGAGGGCCGACCCGGGCGCGAGGCGGCCGCTCTGGGAGCCGAAGAGGTGCAGGGCGCCATCACCGCCTCGACGCTGACCACGATCAGCGTGTTCGGACCCATCATCTACGTCGAGGGGGTAGCGGGAGAGCTGTTCGGCGACCTCTCGATGGCGGTGGCCTTTTCGCTGGTGGCGTCGCTGTTGGTTGCGCTCACGGTGCTGCCTGCCCTCGCCGCGCGCTTTGCGGGGGCCGAGCATACGGTCGTCGATCTGCCGCCCGTGGTCCGGCCGCGCCCGTCGGGGTTCTTCGGCTGGATGCAATGGGCCTGGTTCGCCATCGTGTTCGCACCCTTCAAGGTGATCGCCTTCGTGGTGCGGTTGGCCCGTTCGCTCGCGGTCTTCTGGGGCTCGGCGTTCGGCGCGGTCGTGGGCCGCGCGAGCCGCCCCCTGCTCGACGCCTTCGACCGCGGCTTCAGCCGGTTCGCCGAGCGCTACCACCGGGTGTTGGAGTGGTCTCTCGACCACCGGGGGCGCGTGATGGGGCTGTCGACGCTGGCGCTGGTCCTCACGCTGGCGCTCGGTGCGACGTTGCAACGGGACCTGCTCCCGGCCGTCGATCAGGGGGCCTTCGACGTGCGGCTCCAGCTCGAAGAAGGGATCGGTCTCGAGTCCACTGCCGAGGCTGCGCGCCGCATCGAAGAGGTGTTGATGGGTGATCCCGGGGTCGAGGCGGTCTTCGGCAGGGTGGGGCGTGATGTGCGGGCCTACGCCGAGGGCCAGGAAGAGACGGGGCTCAACACCGCCACCTTTCAGGTGCGGCTCCGCGACGGGGTCCGTACGGCTGCCGTGCTGGATCGGGTGCGCGGCCTGCAAGGCGAGTTCGCGCCCGGCGCGTTGTCGTTCCAGGAGGGACAGGCCACCGCGCTGGGGGCCATGTTGGGCGGATCCGATGCCGACGTGTCGGTGCGGGTGCGAGGCGAAGACCTGAACCTGTTGATGCAGCGCGCCGAAGAAGTGCGCGGCCGACTCGCCGGCCTGCCGATGCTGGGCAATGTGAGGGTGGGCGCCGAACACGGCACCCCGCAGATCGATGTCGAGATCCTCACGGAGCGGGCGGCCCAATACGGCATCGAGCCCAGCGAGGTGGCCGCCACGGTAGACCGCGCCCTGAGGGGCGACCGGGCCACTGAATTCGTGGATTTCGATCGCAAGATCCCCGTGGTGGTCAGTTACCCGCAGGATCAGCGCTACGAGCGGGCCACCCTCGAGGGGTTGCGGGTCAACGGAGTTCCGATCCTCCAGCTCGTCGTCATCCGCGATGCGGTGGGGCCCGCCGAGATTCGTCGCGAAGAGCAGGGAAGGGTGGTGCCGGTCTACGCCGACGTGGTCGAGGGCGGGCTGGCCGACGCCATCGAGGCCATCGACACCGAGCTTGCGGGCTATGCGGCATCGCGTGCACTGCGCATGGATGTGGGTGGAGAGAACGAAGAGATGCGGCGCTCGTTCCGCGATCTCGCCTTTGCCTTCGCCCTGGCCCTCGCTCTCGTCTACATGATTCTCGCGGCCCAATTCGAGTCGTTCATTCACCCCTTCACGATCCTCATGGCCGTACCGCTCGCGTTGGTGGGTGCGATCCTGGCGCTCTGGATGACGGGTGAAGGGTTCAATACCATGAGCTTGATCGGCGTCGTGATCCTGGTGGGGATCGTGGTCAACGACGCCATCGTCAAGGTCGATTTCATCAACCAGATGCGCGCCTCGGGGATGGCGCTGCGTGCTGCGATCCTCGAAGCCGGGCGCGTGCGGCTGCGGCCGATTCTCATGACCACGGTCACCACGGTATTGGGTCTCCTGCCCATGGCGCTGGGCATCGGACGCGGCGCGGATCTGCGCGCCCCGCTCGCCATTGCGGTCATCGGAGGACTGCTGGTGGCCACCCTGCTCACCCTGGTGGTGGTGCCGGTCGTGTATGCCACCGTCGAAGGTGTACGAGCGCGGCTTCAAGGCGAATCGTCCGGTGCTGTGGGTGATCCCCTCATGGCCCCGGGAGCCGATTGATGATTCGCACGAGCATCCAGCGGCCGGTGGCCGTGGCCATGGCGTACACCACCGTCGCCTTGCTGGGCTTGTTCTCGTGGCAGAACATTCCCATCGAGTTCCTGCCGGACACCGAGCTGCCCCAGTTGACCGTGAGCGCGACCTGGGCGGGGTCGAGCCCCGAGACCGTCGAGGCCTTTCTGACGTCGCCCCTCGAGGCCGCGGTGCAACAGGTGCAGGGCGTCGAGAAGATCATATCGGACTCCAGAGAGGGAGCCACCAGCATCTCGGTCGAGTTCGCTCGCGATGCCGACATGGACTTCGTACGTCTGGAGTTGTCCGAGCGCATCTCGTCACTCGAAGAGGATCTGCCGCCGGGTGTACGCAACATCGTGGTCGAGCCCTACGTACCTCGGGAGTTCCAGGACCAGCGGCGCCCCTTCCTGAACTATTCCTTCACGGGGCCCTACATTCTCGAAGCGCTGCAAAAACACCTCGAGGACGTGGTGGCGCCGGAGCTCAATCAGATCGACGGCGTGGCGGTGACACGGGTCTTCGGCGGCCGGGAGCGGCGCCTCGAGATCCAGGTCGATGAAGAGGCGGTGCGTTCGCTCGGGCTGAACCCCTTTCTCGTCTACCAGCGGATCAGCGAGCTCGACCTCGTCCGTGAAGCGGGGGTGATTCACGAGGACGCCGGCCAACGCACGGTTACCATCGTCAACCGGCCGCAGAGCGCCGACGACATTCGTACTGCCCCCTTGCGGGCCATCAATGGCACGGTGGTGCGGGTGGGTGACGTTGCCGACGTCCACGACACCTTCGAAGAGGCCCGGCGCCTCGAACGGATCAACGGACGTGCCGCAGTAACCATGGCGCTCACGAAGTCGAGGGGCGCCAACACCGTGCGCACGGCCGACGCGGTGAAGGCTCGCCTGGCCGAACTCGAACGCCTGAGCCCCAACGGGTCCCGGTTCATTCTCGAGTACGACGAGAGCAAGGAGGTGCGCCGACAGCTGACCGACCTGCGCGCCCGCGCCGGTGTGGCCGCGGTGGTCATCTTTCTGGTGCTCCTCGTGTTCCTCCGGTCGTTCCGCTCGGCAGCACTGATCTTTGCCACGATCGCCTTTTCGGTGCTGATCTCGCTCAACCTGATCTACTTCGGCGGACTGACCCTCAACTTGCTGACCCTGATGGGGCTGGCCATGGGGTTCGGGTTGATCGTCGACAACTCGATCGTCGTGCTCGAGAACGTCTATCGGCGCTGGCAACGGGGCGAAGAGGCTCGCTCGGCCGCCGATCAGGGAGCCCGCGAGGTGGTGTTGCCCATTCTCGCCTCGACGGCGACGACGCTCATCGTGTTCGTACCCTTCGTCTACCTGCAGGGGGAGTTGCGCGTATTCTACGTACCGCTGGCTGTCGTGGTGGGCCTCACCCTGCTGGCATCGCTCTTCGTGGCGTTCACCTTCATTCCCTCGATTTCGGCGCGCATGCTGAGCGGGCGGCGGCCGAAGTTCGCGCTGGCCATGGGGCCCGAGGTACGGGGCGAGCGGAGGCCGCCCCTCTACCAGCGCGTCTACTCGGCGGTGGTGGGGTACACGCTCCGCCATCCCTGGGTGGCCATTTTCGTCACACTCGGGTGCTTCGCCGCCTCGGGCTATACCTTCGACAAGTACGTCACCCGGGGGGTGGTCTGGGGCGGGGGAGGCTCGCAACGCACCTACATCAGCATCCGCATCACCCTGCCGCGCGGCTCCAACCTCGAGCGCACCAACCAGTTGGTGGAGTTCTTCGAAGAGAAGCTGGCGCGGCTGCCCGAGGTCGAGCAGTACACGGCCTCGGTCCAGGAGACCATGGCCAGCATGGAGGTGACCTTTCCCGACTCGCTCGAATTCACCGCGATCCCCCCGGCCATCAAAGAGCAGATGTTGGCCTACAGCCACGAATTCACCGGCGCCGAGGTGCGGGTGACAGGATTCGGGCCGTCGTTCTACGGGGGCGGCAGCAGTCCACCGACCTACAGGATCCAGGTGCTCGGCTACAACTTCGAGAAGGTGCGCGACATCGCGATCGATCTGGGGAGCCGGCTCGAGCGACTGGCCCGGGTCCAGGAGGTCGACACCAACGCCTCGGGCGGGTTCACGCGCGACAAGGCCACCGAGTTCACCGTCACCGTCGACCGCGCCAGACTCGCCCGTTTCGACCTGACCGTCTCCGACCTGATCAACCAGTTGAGTCGGGCGATTGCCGGCACCGGCGGTCAACGATCGATCAAGATCGGGGGCGAAGACCTGTTCTACGAGGTCAAGGTACTCGATGTGGACTACGTCGACGTGCTGAGGCTCAGGGAGACCTTCATCCAGACCCCCGACGGGCGTGGGGTGCGCCTGGGCGACGTGGTGAGCGTCGAGCCGCGAGATGTGTTGGCGACGATCCACCGTGAGGACCAGCAGTACGAGCGGTCGGTCGCCTACGAGTTTCGCGGTCCACGCAAGTTGGGAGACCTGATGCGCGACGCCCTCATCGAGAACACCGTGCTGCCGCCCGGCTACACGATCAAGGTCTCGGAGGGGTTTCGCTGGAATACCGAAGAGCGCGGCCAGATCTATCTGGTATTGGGCCTCTCGATCCTGTTGGTCTACATGGTGACCGCCGCTCTGTTCGAGTCGCTACGGCAGCCGCTGGCGGTGCTGCTCACGGTGCCGATGGCCCTCATCGGCGTCTTCCTGATGTTCTTCTACGCTCGCGCCACCTTCACCCGCGAGGCCTACATCGGGGTCATCATGATGGGCGGCATCGTGGTCAACAACGCCATCCTCCTGGTCGACCACATCAACAACGTACGACGAACTCCAGGTCTCTCATTGCACGATGCCATCCTGCGCGGCACCCTCGAGCGGGTACGCCCGATCCTGATGACCACGTCCACCACGGTCCTGGGCCTGCTTCCGCTCGTGCTGTTCAGTGAGACCGCCGACGCCAACATCTGGAACGCGCTGGGCTACGCGCTCATTGGTGGCCTGCTGTCGTCTACGGTCTTCGTGCTCACGACCACCCCGGCGCTGTACTACCTCTTCGAGCGCGAACCCGCACGAAGAGCCGCCGCCCAGGAAGAAGCCGTCGCCACGACACCCCAACCCGCCTGACCCTACCAACCCGCCTGACCCTACCAACCCGCCTGACCCCACCAACCCGCCTGACCCTACCAACCCGCCTGACCCCACCAACCCGCCTGACCCCGCCGACGTGTCGGCGCGCCGCCGGGTTGTGGCCGCACGCACGCGAGCCGGTTGCCGGCTCGCCCGGCCCCGCGGGACCTCGCCATCCACTCGCACGGCGGGATCCTGGGCGCCCGCACACGCGGGTGTCTACCCGATCGTAGAGCGCGATCGGCTCGAGGGCGAGAGGCGCGGCCAGTGCCGCCGGAAAGGCGACAAACCCGAACCGGAACACTTCTGGAGTCGATTTTCCGGCGCTGAGCGCCGGAAACCCTCATGCAGTGCGGTGCCGCTCCGACTGCGGTCGACTTTCCGGCATATAGCGCCGGAAACGGGCATGCAGCGAGCAGCCAGGCCGGGATTGTCGCCTTTCCGGCAGGGGGAGGGCCTGGCGGGCAGCGACTCTGCCGGGCAGCGGCCCAGGCGGGGCAGCGACTCCGGCGGGCGGCGCGACTCTACCGGGCGGCAACCCGGGCGGTGGGGCGGGAGGTGGCGGAGCGGTGCAGCGGACGATCGGCGGCAGCGTGACGCGGCCAGTGCCGCCGGAAAGGCGACAAACCCGAACCGGAACACTTCTGGAGTC
>CAZFRU010000019.1:0-70034 GCA_964521385.1 uncultured Gemmatimonadaceae bacterium
GCGAATACGTTCCGCATGGCCGAGGCGCTGATCAAAGCAAACAAACGCTTCGACTTCTTTCTCTTTCCGGGCCAGCGTCATGGCTACGGCAACATGGGCGACTATTGGTTCTGGCTGCGGGCCGAGTATTTCGTGAAGCACCTGCTGGGCGATCCGCGGTGGAACGCCGACATCGTGGGACTGCAGAACGAGCAGCCGCGGACACGCTGAACGGCGCCGAACGCCGCGCACGACCGAACGCCCGGGGGGCTCCGCCGATGATCCGGCGGAGCCCCCCTTGCTCGTGGGTTCAGCGACCCTCGCTCAGCGTCGCTGCATCAGCACCGCTGCATCAGCGACCGAGTCCGATGCCCGCTTCGACGCCGACGCTGTAATAGCTCCACTTCACGTCGGAATCCGGGGCCAGGGCCGTGAACCCGTGGTTGTAGCGCGCATCCAGACCGACGATCACCGGCCCGACCTGGAGATGCAGGGCGGCGCCGACGATCCCCGCCCAGAGCCTGGACTCGGTGTCGGCACCGAAGAAGTCGGAACAGCCACCCGGCCCCGCCGGCAGCGCCGAGAAGTCGGTGTCACAGTCGGTCTCGAACGACACGCTGGCCCCCCCGTACACCGACGGTTGCACCACACCGGTACCGAGGCGATACATCAGGAGCGCCGGAATCTCGATGAAATTCTGGGTGAAGGGCAGCGTCAAGCCGCCTTCGGTGAACGACGCCTTGCGCTTCGAAAACAACAACTCGGGCTGCACCGACACGGTGCCGCCGAAGTTGGCCCACACGCCGCCGAGGGTGGCGCTCTCGCGGTTCGTCTCCACGTCCTCGACCGAGCGGAGATCGGCCAGGTTGGTGCCGAGACGAGCACCGACGGTCACCTGGGCTGCGGTGGGACTCGCCACGCCTGCAAGCAAGGTCGCCACCGCCGCCATCATGACGGCCACGGATCCGGATCTATCCATCATCATCCTCCTCCCCTTGGGAAGGGGCCCCTCGCGAGGTGGCCCCATGTACGATTCACGACATTGGTCGAGCAAACCTTCAAGCAATCCTCGTGCCACCATCGAACTGTTCGGGGGTATGAGGGGGCTGTATAGTTTCGCCTGAACCCATCCAGGCCGCCCCTTCGACCGCCCTCCTTCGAGGAAGACTCCCGTGCAGGCTCTTTCGTGTGCGAAGTGTGTGAAGTTCGTGAAGTCACTCGTGGCGACCCCCGTGGTCGCGGCGCTCGTCCTCGTCACGAGCGGCGTAACGGCCGCCGCGGCGCAGCAACGTCTTCCCACCCTGCCGGGGTACCAGCAGTATGCCGCCGTGGCACCACAGCTACGTGGCGCCGTGGTCTCGGGGGCGATCCGGGGCGAGTGGGACGAGGACGGGGCACGCTTCGTCTGGACGCAGGAGGGTCAGCGCCGGGCCTGGGTGGCGTCGTCGGGGGCGGTCGTCGAGCTGGCGCCCGTCACCGAGGTCTCGACCGGTGCCGCCCGTCGGGTCCCGGGTCCGGCCCGGGGACGGCAGTTCACCGAGGCGGAATCGCCCGATGGATCCATGACCGCCGTGTACGAGGACCGCAATGTGGTGATTCGCCGAGCCAACGGGCCCGACCTCGTCGTCACCACGACCGGAAACGAGGCGGCTCGCACCAAGTTCGGGACCGGTAGCTGGGTCTATGGCGAGGAACTGGGCCAGCGCACGGCCATGTGGTGGTCTCCCGACGGGGGAACGCTCGCCTACTACGGCTTCGACGAGTCTCCGGTCGTCGACTATCTGCTGCAGATGGATCAGACGAAGATCCAGAGCACGATCGACGTCGAAGCCTACCCCAAGGCGGGCGCCGGCAACCCCGTGGTCGAGGTCTACGCCTACGATGTGGCGTCGGGCACCTCGCGGCCGCTCGATGTACGCAGTGGAGCGCCTTTCGAGGCCGCCACCGTCGGCTACTACGTCTACGGCATCTCGTGGACGCCCGCGGGGGACGAGCTGCTGATCCACCGCACCAACCGCCTCCAGAACGTGATGGAGCTCGCCGCCTGCAGTCCCGCCAGCGGGGCCTGCCGCACGGTGATCCGTGAGGAATGGCCCACCGGCTGGGTCGACAACTCGCCCGAGATGGTCTGGCTCGCCGACGGGCGGCGCTTCATCTGGGCCTCCGAGCGCACCGGCTTCCAGAACTACTACCTGTACGATATCGACGGATCGCTGCTGACCACGCTCACCGCCCATCCCTTCGAGGTGGCGGGCATCGAGCGGGTCGACGAAGACGCCGGCCTGTTGTGGTACCGGGCGCGCTCGGGTGACAATCACATGTTGGTGCAGCTCCATCGCGTGGGGCTCGACGGCACGGGCGACGTGCGGCTCACCGATCCGACGCTGAACCACACGGTTCAGGTCGCGCCCGACGGGCGGCACATCGTCGACGTGGCCCAGACGCACGACCGGGCCCCCACGACCCGCGTGCTCGATGCCGACGGCGCCGTCGTGGGCGAACTCGCCGAGAGCGATCTCGCGCGCTGGAACGAGTTGGGTCTCCAGCCGGTCGAGCTCTTCGAGTTCACCGCCGGCGATGGCGAAACGACCCTTCACGGCATGCTGCACAAGCCGTCCAACTTCGACCCCACGCAACGGTATCCGCTGCTGGTGAGCGTGTATGCCGGCCCCGCCACCAATGGCGCCCGGGAGTCGTTCACCACCCCGCATCCCTACACCGAACTGGGATTCCTCGTGGCCACCCTCGACTCGCGCAGTGCGGCGGGCCGGGGCAAACGGTTCCTGGACGCGATCTACCGCCGTCTCGGCACCGTCGAGATCGACGATCAGGCGGCGGGGGTGAGAGCGCTGGCCACGCGCCCCTACATCGACGGATCCCGTGTGGGCATCTTCGGCACGTCGTACGGTGGGTACGCCTCGGTCCTGGCGCTGTTGCGCTACCCCGAGGTGTTCGCCGCCGCGTCGGGATCGTCGTCGGTGACCGACTGGCGCCACTACGATACCATCTACACCGAGCGCTACATGGCCACTCCGCAAGAGAACCCGGAAGGGTACGACGCAGGGTCGGCCGTCGTGCTGGCCGATGCGCTCGAAGGCGAACTTCTGCTGTACTACGGCACGGCAGACAACAACGTCCACCCCTCGAACGCGCTCCAGCTGATCGAAGCCCTGCAGGCCGCCGGCAAGAGCTTCGAGGTGCAGGTGGGCCCCGATCGCGGTCACACGGCCGTGAACGGAGAGCGCATGATGGAGTTCTTCATCGACCGCCTCGTGCTCGGAGGCCCCGCGGCCCGAGCAGGCCATTGAGGCCGACGCCAGACCAAGCTCCGCCCCCCCCCTGGAGAGCTGGAACCATGACACACGGACCCACGACACACGGATATGGAACTGCGTTGACGCTGAAGACCCTGACGCTGAGGACCCTGACGCTGTTGCTCGTCGCCTCGGCAGCGGGAGCCCAGGAACGCACCCTCGGGCCCCCCACGGCGGTCCACCCCCAGACCTTTTCGGTGGTCAACACGGTGCGTGAGCTCTCCGACGGTCGCGTGATGGTGGCCGATCCGCTGGCCAAGGTGTTCGTCGTGCTCGACGCCGACCTGCAGGGCGCCGACACCCTGGCCCGCCTGGGTGAGGGGCCCCAGGAGTACCGCCAGCCCGACGCCGTCTGGCCCCTGCCGGGAGACAGCACGTTGCTGGTCGACCTGGGCAATGCACGGCTCACCGTGGTGCCCGCCACGGGTCCGTTCGGCCGCACGCGCCCCATCGCCCAGGGCAGCGCGGCGCCGGGTACGCCCCCGGTGATCGCCATTCCCCAGGGGGTCGACGCCACCGGCGCGATCTACTATGCCACCATGCCGGCCATGTCTCCCGACGGCCCCGGCGACTCGGCCTCGGTGCTCCGGCTCGGGGCTGCAGGTGGTGCCCCGTCGGAGGTGGCCCGGATCAAGACCCGCGAGTTCACCTCGCGCACGAGCGGGGGTGCCAACGAGCGCAACGTCAGCATCTCACCGATTCCGCTGTCGGCCACCGACGTCTGGGCGGTAGCCCCCGACGGGTCGTTGGCCATCGCCCGCGCAGGTGAGCGGAGGGTGGATTGGGTGGCACCGGACGGCACGGTGCAACGGGGCGCGCCCATCGAGCTGCCGCCTGTCCGCATCGGCCGTGCCGAGAAGGAAGAATGGGCCGCCGATCAGGTGAGCTCGGGAGGGGGAGTCACCCTCCGGGTCGAAGAGGTCAACGGTCGTCGCAGCATGAGCATGGCCCGAGGCGGTGGAGGGGATCCCGACCTCGACGCGCTCACCTGGCCCGAGGCCAAGGCCCCCTGGGTCGGGGGCAGCGGGCAGATCGACCACGAAGGCCGGTTCTGGGTGCGGCGTTCGCTCCCCGCGGGTGAGCCGGCGCTCTACGACGTGTTCGACCGCGCAGGAGCCCCGGTGGCCCAGGTGCGCCTGGGCGAGGGACGACAGCTGGTCGGTTTCGGCGCGGGCACCCTCTACGCCGTGCACCTCGACGCCTTCGACCTCAAGATCCTGGAGCGCTACGACCTGCCGCTGGGCTGACGACCTCCGCCTCCGCGTAGAATCGCCGGATCCGGCTCTCGACCTCGACCCATGGGCCCTTCAGCAGCGGGGCGTCGGGGAGCGAGTCCCGCAGATAGCGGCCGTAGCGCTTGCGGAGGATCCGGTCGTCGAGGATCACCACCGCGCCGCGGTCCGCACGGTGCCGCACCAGACGCCCGAAGCCCTGTTTCAGGCGCAGCGCCGCCAGGGGGAGCATGTAGTTCCAGAAGGCGTTGCCCCCCCGCGCCTCCAGCGCCTCGACCCGGGCCGAGGTCACCGGCTCGGTCGGCACCTTGAACGGCAGCTTCTGGATGACCAACGCTCGCAGGGGATCGCCGGGCACGTCGACCCCTTCCCAGAAGGACGAGGTGCCCAGCAGGATCCCGTCGCCATGGGCGACGAAGTCGGCCAGCAACCGGGCGCGATCCCCTTCGCCATGCACGAACAGGGGCCAGCGACGATCGATGCCCCGCTCGCGTAAGATCTCGGCCACACGGCGCAGCGCCCGAAACGAGGTGAAGAGCACGAAGAGGCCCCCGTTGGTGGCGTCGGCCAACGAGGCGACCACCGAGGCCGTCGCCACCTGGAAGGCGTCTCCTTCGGAAGCCGCGTCGGGTAGGTCGGTGGGCACGGCGAGCACGGCCTGACGGGCAAAATCGAAGGGCGACGCCACCAGGGCCTCGACGACGCGGGGCGGCTC
This sequence comes from uncultured Gemmatimonadaceae bacterium, assembly GCA_964521385.1. Taxonomy (GTDB): domain Bacteria; phylum Gemmatimonadota; class Gemmatimonadetes; order Longimicrobiales; family Gaopeijiaceae; genus Gaopeijia. The sequence continues at coordinate 5,241 of CAZFRU010000019.1, forward strand.
GGCCAACTCGGCCAGACCGTCGTCGGACAGCCCGAGTCGGTCACGCATGAAGTCGAAGCGCTTGCGGGTGGTCAGGGTCGCAGACGACAGGATCGTGGTCGGGTTTCGCGACCAGAGTGCCTCGCGCAGCACGGGGCCCAGCTCGATGGGGGCCGCCGCCAGGGCGAGGTTTCGCCGTCGCCCCCTGCCCCGCACCTCGAGCCAACGCACGAACTCGTCGGCGCGCTCACCCGGCTCCAGCACGAGCTTGAGAGCGACCTGGGCCGCCCCGGCCCGGCGCTCCGCGCTGCGCAGGTCGAGCAGCCGTCCTTCGAGGCGCTCCTCGAGGTCTTCCGACGCCTCCACCTGGCGCCGTACCTGGTTCAAATCCCGCTCGAGCCCCTGGAAGGCGGCGAGCAGCCCCCGGAGCCGTTCCCGCACCTCATCGCGGGCCACCGGCTCGTCGATCACCCGCTCGCGCAGCGCCGTGGGGGCCGTCGGGCCGTCGGCAGGATCGACGTCGGGGGTCGGCGAGATGCGAACGGCGTCGCCTTCACCCCAGGCCGAGGCCGGCACCAGGGGCTCGACCACGTCCATGAAGAGGTCCAGCGCCGCGCGCGAGTCTTCGACCGCGGGCCGCACCCGCTCCTCGATGCGCCGCCGAAGCTCACGGGGTGCGCCCTCGGCATGCCCCAATGCATCCTGGATGGCGGCCAGCACGCCTTTCCCACGCCGATCGAGGCGACTGAGCAGGCGGTACAGACCCGTGCGCGTGACCTCGACGCCCAGGTGCGAGGTCGCGGCGTCTTCGACGTTGTGCGCCTCGTCGAGGACCACCCGTCGATACGACGGCAGCACCGCCGTCTGGGTCCAGTTCTGCGTCGCACGTCGTACCGCCAGATCGGTGAACAGCAGATGATGGTTGACCACCAGGATCCGGGCCGAGGCCGCGTGCCGCCGCGACTGCTGGTAGAAGCACTGCTGAAAATGCGGACAGCGCGAGCGCAGACAGATGTCGGGATCGCTCCGCACCTCGTCCCAAACTTCGGGTGCCGGCACGAAGGGCAGATCGGACAGGGATCCGTCGTCGGTCGCCCGGGCCCAGTCCCGCAGCGCGGTGAGCTCTTTCGACCGATCGTTCTCGAACAGTTCGGCCGCACCCTCGGCGGCCAACCCCAGCCGACGAATGCTCAGGTAGTTCCCCCGCCCCTTCACCAGCGCCCAGGTGAGGTCCTCCCCGTCTGGAAGCAGCCGCGCCACCAGGGGCAGGTCCTTCGCGGCGAGCTGCGATTGCAGGTTGATCGTGGCGGTCGAGATCACGGTGCGTTCCTCGTTGTCGAGCGCCCAACGGGCCGCGGGCAACAGGTAGGCCAGCGACTTGCCGGTGCCGGTGCCGGCCTCGACCAGCAGCACCCCGCCCTCGTTGTAGGCGTCGGCCACGCGGCGAATCATCTCGCGCTGTCCGGGGCGATCCTCGTACCCGACGTGGCGCGCCGAGAGGGGCCCTCCGGGGGCCACCAGGCTCTCGAGTTCGGCCAGGTCGAGGGCCACCCGTTCACGGGGTCGGGGCGGCTCGACCACGACGTACAAGGCGGTGGCCCCGTTGTCGGTGATGGCCGTGCCCAGCCCCTCTTCCCAGAGCCGTGCGGCGACGGCGAGGTCGGCCTCGGAGGGCTCCAGGACACCGGAAGGGTGGTTGTGGATCATCACCCCACCCTGGGGCTCGTCGCGGGCGGCGGCGAGCACCGCCTCGTGGTTGCCGCGAGCCACCGCACGGGGCTGGACCACCTCGCGGTCTGGCGCGACCGTGGCCAGGAAACACACCTCGCGCCCGCCGGCGCGCTCGATCTCAGCTCGCATGTGGGCTGCGGCTGCGGGCGCCAGACGCAGCGGGACGGCCCCCGGCTCGGCATGTCGACGGGGGTCGTCGACCTCGTCGGCACCGTCGAGCCCGTCGAGCCCCGCCAACGCGCCCGCCGGATCCGGGGGCGCGGTACTCACGTCTTGAGCTTCTTCTTCTTGGCCGCCGGAAAGAGCACGTTGTTCAGGATCAGGCGGTATCCTGGCGACGACGGGTGCAGCGCGAGGTCGGTCGACGGGTCGCCGATCTGGTGCTCCGGGTCTTCGGGGTCATGGCCCCCGAAGTAGGTGTAGGTGCCCTCCCCCAGGCTGCCGTGGATGTACTTCGCCCATTCCCCTTCCTGGGCCAGGACGATGACGCCGGGCTTCAGTCGCGCCAGCGAGAACGAGGTCGTCAGTCCGTAGAAATCGGGAATCACCGCCTCGTGGTTTTGCGTGAGCATGGCGGGAACGGGGTCGAATTTGGCCGAGAAATCAAATAAGGTGTAGACACCCAACTCCTTTCGCCACGGCGTATTGACCTGATGTCCATCAATGTCGCTGAAGGCGTTGACCGAGGGCGACGTCTGGAGTTGGGCCCCCTCGAACGCCATGGCCTTGCTCCAATCCAGCAGAGCGTTGGCGCGGGGGTCGATGGGTGTGCCGTCGGCGTAGGGTGCGGCGATGTCGACCGGTCCGGCCGCCAGCGCGAGCTCGAGCGTCTCGGGGGCCGAACACATGGCGAAGAGGAACCCTCCTCCGAAGACGTACTCGCGCACCGCCGTGGCCACGGCCTTCTTCAACGCCGGGGTGTCGGAGTATCCGAGCCGGGTCGCCGCTTCCTGGTTGCGGGCCACCTCTTCCTGCAACCACGCCGCACCGGCGTAGGTGAGGTAGAACTTCGAGTACTGACCCGTGAAGTCCTCGTGGTGCAGGTGCAGCCAGTCGTAGTCCGACAGGCCTCCGGTCACCACCTCTTCGTCCCAGATCTTGTCGTACGGAATCCCGGCGTACTCGAGGGCCATGGTCACGGCATCGTCCCAGGGGGTCGAGTTGGGAGGGGTGTACACCGCGATGTTGGGCGCCTTTTCGAGAGGCACGGCCTCCATGTTGCCCTCGGCGATGATCGCCCGCATGCGGGCCACGTCGGCGGCAGCCACCGTCTCGTAGCGCACCCCTCGCAGCCCCGCTTCGCGCCGCACCGCGTCCTGATCGGGCAGCAGGAACGCCCCGCCCCGATAGTTGAGAAACCACTCGGCCTTCTCGCCCCGCTCCAGCACCCAATAGGTCAGGCCGTACGCCCGCAGGTGGTTGGTCTGGGCCCGATCCATCGGCACGAGCAGCTGCTGTGCGTGGCCGGTGTCGGGCGTGCCGGCCAGGGCGGTGAGAGCGAGCGCCACCGCCGCGAGGGCCCGCACGGGGGCTCTCATGAGCCCCTCCCCAACCGCTCCAGGGCTCGACGGGCGTCGGGCACCACTGCGGCCTGCGGCCGCTCGAGGATCAGGCGCTCCAGCAGGCTGCGAGCCTGGTCGGCACGGGCGGGGTCGGCAGCGAGCATGCGTGCGTATCTCAACATCGACTCGGCGGTTTCAGGGCTGTCGGGGTGCGCTCCTTCGATGCGGGCAAAATGGGCTCCCGCTGCTGCCGAATCGCCCTGAGCCAGGGCGAGCTGGGCGGCCTGGAACAACAGGGCGGACCGATCGTCGTCGCTCACCTGCTCGATGCCGGCCTCGAGCAGGGCGCGGGCTTCGTCGCCGTGCCCGTGGTGGGCTCGGGCGGCGCTCCGGGCCAGGGCATCGGCCGCCACGGGGGCGACCCGATCGAGAAGGGCGATCAGTTGGATGACCTCGGTGGCGGCCGACGGGGCGAGGCCGGTGAGGGCGCCCGCCAACGCCTCACGGCCCAGCACGACGTCACCGGCGTCGAGCAGCAGCCAGGCGCGCTCCAGGGCACTGTTGGGTCCCGGCCCGGGGTCGACCAGGGCGAGGGCACCGGCAGAATCGCCACGCCAGGCGAGTCCGGCCGCGACGCGGGCGGTGAGTTCGTCGAGCTCGGGCGCGTCGGGAAACTCCGCCCGAAAGCCGGTGAGTCGCCCGAGCAGATCGGCGGGCTCGGCCTGAGACGCCACGGTTTCGACCCGAATCAAGTCGGCTACCGCCCGCCGCCGCTCGAGTGATCCCGGGGGGAGAGCCCGGGCCATGCGGGTCTGGGCGGCGATGGCGGCCACCGTGTCGCCCACCGCCAGCGCAGCCGACGCCATGCGCGCCTCACTGGCGGCATCGCCCGTGGCCGCCGGCGCCGTCCGCCGCAGGGTCGAGAGCGCCCACAGCGACAGATCGGCCATGTCCGCGCTCTCGGCCCGGCGGGCCACTTCCTGGAGAAACCCCGGGGCGGCAGCCGGCGGCAGTCCCCGGAAGGCGTCTTCGGCCACCCGGCGGGCGAGATCACCCCGCCCCAACTCGATGGCGACCCGCACCGCCGCTCTCCGCCGCTCCTCCGACGAGCCCGGTCGGGTGAGGGCCGCGAGCAGGGGCGCAGCCAGCGTCGCCCGGTCGCCCTCGAGTCGCTCGAGGCGCAAGACCACCCCGTCGAGGTCGGCTCGGGGATCGTCGAGGGCGCGAGCCCACTCTGCGACGGCGCCCGGTGCATCTCCGATCCGCGCCAGCGCATCACCGATCTCGAGGGCGAGCGCGTTGGGTTCGGCGACCGCGTCGCGCCCCGCTCGCAACACCTCCAACGCCTGTGGGTCGCCGTACGCGCGTTGGTAGATGCGGCCCACCTCCCGATAGGGGTCCGGGCTCCCGGGTTCGGCGTCGAACCACGCTGCGGCCGCCGCGGGCAGCGCTGCGAGCGAGTCGATCTCGACCAGCACCCGTAGCTTCATGTACCGCGGTCCCGACGCAGCGGGAGCCTGCTCCAGGAAGCGATCGACGAAGGGAAGCACGCCGGCCACCCGTGAGCGGGTGCGCAAGATCCGCTCCAGGGCGAACAGCCCGCCCGACGAGGTGGGGTTGTGTTCGAGCAGATCGACCAGGACCCGCTCGGCCTGTTCGATTTCGCCCCGCCATTCGTGCGACGACGCCTCCCGCAGCAGGAGTGCTTCATCGCGGGCGGTCATCGGATCGGCCCCGGTGGCGCCACGGGTACCGGCTTGACCCATCACCCCCACCGGACCCCAAAACGCCATGAGCAGCGCGAGCGGCGCGTACCTCACCCTCCACCTCCGCCCGAAGCCCGCGGCGGGGGCGGGACTGCCGACGTGCCCTCACCGTTGAGCCGCTGAAAATACTGGATGACCAGCGTGCGCGCGGCCGGAGGCAGGCGACGCAGGGCATCGGCATCGGGGCGAAAGCGCAGGATCCGCAGGGCGTCGGCCCCGAGCGGGGCGACCTCGCCTCGCTCGACCAGGCCGGCAGCGCTCGATTCCCGCTCCTCGGACAGCTCCTCCTTCTCGAGCGAGCGCCCCGCATCGAGCAACCGGTGGAAGAGGCGCTCCTGACGCTCACGCGTACCGGCGTCGAGACGGCCCCCGGCCAGCGCCTGCGCCAACGCCTCAGCCTCTCGTGCCATGGCCTCGAGGTCACCCAGGGCGCCGTCCTTGCCCTCCTGGTTGGCCATCTGCCCGACGTTCGAGGCCACACTCTGCTGCTGCTGCGCCAGCTGTTCCATCTGTTCCTGCATGGTCTGTGGCGTGAGCTGCATCGGCATCATCTGGCTGGCCTGGTTGTTGACGTCGGCCTGTTGCTGCGCCAGCTGCTCCATCTGCTCCTGCATCTGCTCGGCCGAGGTACCGCTGCTGCCCCCCTGCGAGAGCTGCTGGGCCGCCGCGAGTGACTGCATGGCGATCTGGTTGAGGGCGTCGACGGCCTGCTCGGCCGAGGCCTGGGGCGAGAGACTGCGCCCCGCAGGGTTGTCGAGCGCCGACACGACCCCGTCGAGGGCCGCCATCGCCTTCCCCATCGCCTCGGCCACGGGCCGCTCTCCCCCGCCGGCCTGTGACGCGCGCGCCGCGGCAGCGAGGTTTTCGGCCATCTGGGCCACCCCCTGTTCGACACCACTCGCCGCAGCGCGCAAGTCGGCCAACTCCTGCGGAGTGGCCCCGCTCATGGCGTCCCGGATCTCGCTCTGGCGACGCGCCAGCGAGAGCGCATCTTGCGAGGTCTGCTGCAGTGCCCGCTCGAACGCCTGGGCACGCTCTTCCATCATCTGCTGTTGCGCTTCCATCATCTCCCGGGCCGCCTCGTCCAGCTGATCGGCCGCATCCTGGCCCTGCTGGGCCGCCTGCTCGCCCTGTCCCTGTCGCGCCTGTTGAGCCGCCTGCTGCATGTCCTGGCGAGCCGCTTGCGCACCCTCGAGGGCCTGCTCCACTCCGGCTGCGGCCTGCTCTTCGCCCATCTCCCGCAGGCGCTCGGCCAGCGCCTCCATACGCTCCTCCATGGCCGCCGCGTCGGCGTCCAGGGCGTCTTGCTGCGCCGCCCGCTCTTCGGACGGATCCTCGGCGAGGGCATCGGCCAGCGCCCGCTCCTGTGCGGCCAACTCCTCGGCTTCGCGGGTGGTGGCCCGGAAATCCTGCTGGGCGGCCGCCCGCTTCATGCGGTCGAGCGCCTCTTCGAGCCGTTCGCGGAAGGCGTCGTCCTGCGCGGCGAGCTCTTCGAGCGCCTGACGGGCCTGGGGTTGGTCCATCTGCCCCATGCGCTCGGCAAGCGCGTCGAGTCGCTCCTGCATCTCCTGCCCTCCGACCTCTTCGAGCAGCTCCTGGAGGGCGGCGAGATCGCTCCGCAGCCCGTCGTCCTGGGCACCGGCCTCCGAGAGAGCCTCCGACATGGCACCCAGTTCGCGCCGCAACGAATCGACCCGCGCCGCCATGGCCTGCTGCTCTTCGATGGCTGCGGCCAGCCCCTCCCGCTCTTCGAACCCCACCGACGCTTCGGTGCCGGGCTCCAACGCTCGACGCTCGGCCGCCCGATCCGGGGCCCTCGCCTGCCGCTCCAGATCGCGAGCCTCGTCGGCTGCGCGCCCCGCCTGATCGGCAAGCGCCTCGAGTTCGGCCGAGGCATCGTCCATGCGTGCCTGGGCTTCGCGTCGCATCTCGGCGGCGTCGGGCATGCGCAGCACGTACTCGGCCGTGCGCGCTTCCTGCGCCGAAGGACCGTTGTCGACGACCCGTGCGTAGTAGCGCACCTGATCCCCGGCGACCAGGCCCCAGGTCGAGACGTCCATCAGCGGCCGAGCCACCACGGCCCTCGCCTCGCCCAGGTCGAGGCGCTGGGTGACGGGTTCGCGCACCTCACCCAGGGCGGTCACGCGCCAGGCGACGAGCTCCATCCAGGCCACGCCGTAGTCGTCCGCGGCCTGGAGAACCAGCGGTTGTTTCAGGTTGAGCGGTAGCGTCGTATCGGCCGCGGGCAGGGTGAACACCACCTGCGGCGGCCCGTCCGGGACGAGGGTGAGGGCGAGGGGTCGGGGCAAGAGCTCTGCCGCACCGCCAGCCGCGTCTTTGAATCGCCAGGCCCAGGCACCTCCTGCACGGGGCACCCAACTGGTGGCGAACTGCGCACCGCTCACCGTCAGATCGACGCGGTCGCCCACCCTCGGCAACTCGGCTCCCAGCGAGTCGAGCGTCACCGGCTCCAGTGCGGCTCGCGACAGCGGTCGGCTTCCCCGCCCCTCGATACGAAGCCGAGTACCCACGGGAACCGAGAGCGCCGGCACGTCGCCACGATACTCCTCGGGCAACCGGCCCGTGTGGCCCGGAAAGGTCAACTCGACCAGCACATCGGTGACGAAGAGGGGGTCCCGGGGGGTGATCGCGAAGTCGGCGCTGCGCGCTCCATCGGGCGCCTCGATCCGGTAGCCGATGCCCGCGGTGACCGCCTCGAAACGATGGCTCGCCCGGCCTCCGACGACGGCCAGGGTGAGGCTGTGCGCGACGTCTCCGGCCGACTGCCAGTGGATCACCACGCTGTCGCGACCCGACGCCGACACCGTCACCTCGACGGTGCCTCCGCGCACCACCTCGATGTCACCCGGCTCCACCCCCAGCGGAGCCAGGGCCGGTCCGGTGAGATGGCGGACCGGAGCAGCCAGGCCTCGCAACCCGTCCGCCATGCGCGTGGGTGCGCCCCCCCCGAGGACGAGCACCAGAAACCCCACCGCCACCAGCGCGCCCCAGCCGCGCCGGGTCGTGCGCCCCACCCATTCAGCGGCAGCCCCCGCCAGCACGTCTGGACCCGCGTCGAGGCGTCCCAGCAGACTCGCCTGGGCGCGGGCCACGAGCGTCGGCGAGACGCCCCGAGGAGTCGCTCGCCCCAGCTCCAGCCCTCCGCGCACCAGACCGTCGGCCAGGCCCGCGGCCCGCTCCATCGAGGCCGCGATCAAGGCCTCGTCGAGGTGGCGCGCGCGCAGGTGCCACCATGCGGCACCGGCCGCCGCCAGCCCCGCCAGCAGCAGAAGGTCGACGACGAGCGGCGCCGCCGTGGGCCGACTCCAGGCCGCATCGCCCGCCAGCAACCACGCCGCCACCACCGCCACCATCACCGCAACCGCCGTCCACACCAGGGCGAGGCGACGCAACCGACGATCCAGCAACGAACGCACCGACGCATGCACGGCTGCGACCGAGATCGCCCGCGGAGTCATCGTCCTCCCCCACCGCTCAACGCGTAGAGAAAGAGGTTCACGCCCATGCGCAGCGCCGCTTCGCGGGTCTCAGGGGCGTCGTCATGCACATCGGGGTCCTCCCAGCCGTCTCCGAGATCGCTCTCGTACGAATAGAACACCATCAGGCGGCCGTCTTCGAACAGCCCGAAACCCTGGGGCCGGGCGCCGTCGTGCTCGTGGATCTTGGGCAACCCGTCCGGGAATTCATAGAGGGTGTGGAAGACCGGATGGTCGGGTGGAAGCTCGACCATCTCCCGATCGGGAAAGATGCTGGCAAGCTCGCGCCGGAACGACTCGTCGAGCCCGTAGTTGTCGTCGGCATGGAGAAACCCGCCGTCGAGCAGGTACGCCCGTAGCGCCACCCTCTCCTGGGCGCTGAACCGCACATTGCCGTGGCCCGTCATGTACAGAAACGGCTGATCACGCAGTGCGGGATCGAGGGGAGCCACCACCACTTCCCTGCGCGCGACGGCGATTCCCGTCCGCTCACCGATGGCCCTCAGCAGGTTGGGAAGCGACGAGGGATTGGCATACCAGTCACCCCCACCCTCGTAGCGCAGGCGCGCGATGGTGAGAGAGTCGGTGGTGGTCGACACTCCAGCCGGCGACAGGATGGACGACGCCAGCACCGCGAGGAACACCCCGCTCAGCACGGGTGGGCCCCGAGCGCCGTGGGTCGGTAGGAGTCCGTCATTCAGCCACCGTTTCACCCTCTTGAAGTGCCTGCACCAGCGTGTATGCCCGGTTTCGCGGAAGGCCGGTGCGCAGGGCCACTTCCCGGGCGACCCGGCTGGGAGCAGCTCCGTCGGCCAGCAGCCGCGCAGCCTCCCTCCGGGCCACCGCCTCGACCTCGTCCGAAGACACCGGTGGTGCCGAGGCGACGACCACGGTGACCTCGCCCCGGGGCGCTTCCCCCTGGTAGTAGGCGCGGAGTTCTTGCAGGGTTCCGCGCTGGAAGGTCTCGTGCACCTTCGTCAGCTCGCGGGCCACACAGGCGTCGCGCTCGGGCCCGCATGCGGCCACGAGGTCGTCGAGGAGCGCACCCAGACGTTCCGCCGATTCGAACACCACCGTCGTCTCTCGAGACCCGGCAATGCGGGCCAGTGTTGAGGATCGCTCCGGCCCCTTGCGCGGCACGAAGCCCAGGAATGAAAACCGATCGCTGGGAAGACCGGCCGCCACCAGAGCGGCCAGCGGAGCCGACGGCCCCGGGATCGGCACCACCGTATGACCGGCGTCGACCACGGCTCGCACCAGGCGGGCCCCGGGATCGGAGATCAGCGGTGTGCCGGCATCCGAGACCAGGGCGAGACTACTGCCCTCGGCCATCCAGGCGAGTACCTGCTCGATGCGCCGGGCCTCGTTGTGGGCGTGGAGTGAAACGAGCCGGGATCGGATTCCCAGATGGCTCAATAGTGTCCCGGTCCGGCGCGTGTCCTCAGCCAGAACCCGGTCCACCTCACCCAGCACGCGTGACGCGCGCAGGGTGATGTCTTCGAGGTTGCCGATGGGGGTCGCCACGACGTAGAGGGTAGCCATGCCCTGCAGTCTACGTCGTGGCGAACCCCGGCAGAAGGCGGCGTCGGTCGCCGCCCTGCTTCAACTCGCGATCAACGCGTCGATCTTCTCGCTGAAGTAGGGCTTGGGCATGGCCCCGACCAGGCGATCGACCACCTCACCGTCACGGAAGAAGAGCACCGTGGGAATCGAGCGCACCCCGAACCGAGCGGCCGTGCTCTGATTGGAGTCGACATCGAGCTTGCCCACCTTCAAACCCTTGCCCTTGTACTCCTCGGCGAGCTCTTCCACGACCGGGGCGATGATGCGGCAGGGCCCACACCACTCGGCCCAGAAATCCACCATCGTCACCTCACTCGACTTCTCGACTTCGTCGTTGAAGTTCGCATCCGTCACCGTGAGCACGTACTTGCTGTCGGCCATTTCATTTCTCCTGTATGTTCGCGTGCCGGAAACGCCGGATGATCCCGGACCTTCCCGGATCGAGCGCCGGATCCATCGAACCCGACACGTCGCAGATGATCGGTCTTCCACTCCATCATGTTGCCGTGGCCGTCCACTCGCTGGACGAGGCCACTTCCCTCTATGAATCCCTGACGGGCCAGATCGGTTCCCCGGTAGAGACCCTGGCAGATCAGGGGGTCCGGGTGCGCTTCGTGGGGGCCGAACTCGAACTCGTCGAGCCCCTCCACCCCGATACCGGGGTCGGCCGGTTTCTCGCGCGCCAGGGGCCCGGCCTGCACCACCTCGCCTACGCCACCCCGGACATCGACCGCGAACTCGCGCGTCTGGTGAGCGCCGGCGTCGAGCCCATCGATCGAACACCGCGCGCGGGCGCCGGTGGCCACCGGGTGGCCTTTCTCCACCCCCGCTCGACCGGACGAGTCCTCATCGAACTCGTGGAAGCGGAGCCCGGCCCCGGCGGGTGACCTTCTCGGTGTCGATCTCCTGCACCATCCACCGACCGTCGGCCGTCCGGACCGTGATGAAGCCCACATCGGGCACGGTCCGGTCGTCGAGGGTGAGGGTGACACCGACGCGTGTGGTGGGCGTCATCCGCCCAGCCACCGGTGCTTCCGAGATGATCTCGTAGCGCTCGTGTGCGAGCACGGTCGCCAACAGGTCCATCTGGAGCTCGACCTGCTGGGCGTTTCCCTTGAAGGGGCCCTCGACCGTGCCGAAGATCTGCGCCATGGTGCCGAGATCCCGCCCCTCCACCGCCCGCAGAAAGCGCTCGACCGAGATCACCGGCGCAGCGCCCGCCACGTCGCCCCCCGACGATCCGGACCGGGTGACGGTCTGCGTGGCACATGCCGATAGGCCCGTGGCAAGCGCCAGAGCGGCCAGCGCCCAGGACTTCGTCGCAGGGCGGGTACCCGGATGTGCACTACGGATCATGGTGGTTCCCGGACTCGAGGCAGTGGACGAGGGGCTCGCGCGGAATCTCCGAGGTTGGTGACCCATCGTCAACCTCACTCACCGACCTCGAGGGGATCGAGATCGACCCTGGGGAGGGGCGGCCGTACGAACTCGAAATCGAGCTCGTCGTGCCCCTCACGAACATCGACGTGCACCGTCGATCCCTCGGGCACGACCTCTTCCAGCAGATGCAGGGCCAGCGGGTCCTGGACGCGGCGCTGGAGCACCCGCTTCAGCGGTCGCGCGCCGTATGCGGGATCGAACCCCTCCTCGGCCAGGCGGGCCCGAGCCCGATCACTCACCTCGAGGGTGACCCCCAGTTCAGTGGCCAGCCCCTGAATGCGCGCCAGCTGAAGCTCGACGATCCGGGCCAGTTCGGTACGACCGAGCGGGTGGAAGACGATGACGTCGTCGACCCGGTTGAGGAACTCGGGCCGGAAATGAAGGTGCAGTTGGCCCCGCACCTTCTCGCCGACCTGCGCCCAGTCCCCCCGCCCCGCGGCTTCGAGAATGTCCTGGCTGCCGATGTTCGACGTCATGATGATCACCGTGTTGCGGAAGTCCACGGTCCGCCCCTGGCTGTCGGTGAGGCGCCCGTCGTCGAGAATCTGCAGGAGAATGTTGAACACATCGGGGTGGGCCTTCTCGATCTCGTCGAACAACAGGACCGCGTGCGGTCGACGCCGCACGGCCTCCGTGAGCTGGCCCCCCTCTTCGAAGCCGACGTAGCCGGGAGGCGCGCCGATGAGGCGGGCGACCGCATGCTTCTCCATGTACTCCGACATGTCGATGCGCACCATGGCGCGCTCGTCGTCGAAGAGGAACTCGGCCAGAGCCCGGGCCGTTTCGGTCTTTCCGACCCCGGTGGGCCCGAGAAAGATGAACGACCCCACAGGGCGGTTCGGATCCTGGAGCCCTGCCCGCGCACGCCGAACGGCGTTGGCCACCGCCTGCAACGCCTCGGGTTGGCCGATCACGCGATGGGCCAGATGGTCCTCGAGATGGGTGAGGCGCTGCCGCTCCGATTCCAGGAGCCGGCTGACCGGGATTCCGGTCCACTCGCCCACCACGGCGGCGATGTCGTCGGCGTCGACTTCTTCCTTGAGGAACTTGCCCGTCGCCTGGAGCTCGGCCAGCCGGTCTTCGGCAATGGCCATGGCCTGCTGGGTACCCGGAATCTCGGAATACTGGATCTCGGCCGCACGTTCGAGGTCACCGGTGCGCGTCGCCCGCTCGACTTCACCGCGAAGCTCGTCGACCTTCTCCTTGAGTCCCTGCAGCCGCTGGATCGCTTCCTTCTCGGCCTGCCAACGCGCCTTCATGCCGCTCGACCTCTCGCGCAGTTCGCCGAGTTCGGCTTCGATGGCGTCCCGGCGCTCGAGCGCGGCCTTGTCTTCTTCGCGAGCCAGCGCCTGCTTCTCGATCTCGAGCTGTGTGATACGGCGCTCCACCTCGTCGATCTCCTGGGGCATCGAATCGATCTCGATGCGCAGCCGGCTTCCGGCCTCGTCCATGAGGTCGATGGCCTTGTCCGGCAGGAAGCGCCCGCCGATGTAGCGGTCGGAGAGCTTGACCGCCGCCAGGATCGCGTCGTCGGTGATGCGGACTCCATGGTGGACCTCATACCGCTCCTTGAGACCCCGCAGGATCGCCACCGCGTCTTCGACGCTGGGGGGTGCGACGAACACGGGCTGGAAGCGGCGCTCCAGCGCGGGGTCCTTCTCGATGTGCGTGCGGTACTCGTCGAGGGTCGTGGCGCCCACCATGCGTAGCTCACCCCGGGCCAGTGCGGGCTTCAGCATGTTTCCGGCATCGACGGCGCCCTCGGCCGCTCCCGCGCCCACCATGGTATGGAGCTCGTCGATGAACACCACGAAGCGGCCGTCGCTCTCGGTGATCTCCTTGAGCACGGCCTTCATGCGCTCCTCGAACTCGCCCCTGAACTTGGCTCCGGCCAGCATCGCGCTGATGTCGAGGGCCACGAGCTTCTTGTCGACGAGCGAGGTGGGGACGTCGCCGGCCACCATGCGCTGCGCCAGCCCTTCGACGATGGCGGTCTTGCCCACCCCCGGTTCCCCGATCAGGACCGGATTGTTCTTGGTGCGGCGTGCGAGAACCTTGATCACCCGTCGGATCTCTTCGTCGCGTCCGATCACCGGATCGAGCTTGCCGCGACGGGCCAGGTCGGTGAGGTCACGGCTGAAGCGGGCCAGGGCCTGGTACTTGTCTTCGGGGCTCTGATCGAGCACACGATGGGTTCCGCGCACGGCGTCCAGCGCCTGGCGTACCGCCTCCAGGGTGGCTCCCGCCTCCTTCAAGATCCTGCCTGCGTCGTCCTTCTCTTCGGTCAGCCCCAGCAGGAAATGCTCGGTCGACACGTACTCGTCGCCGAGGTCCCGGGCCGGGCCCGCGGCCACGTCGAGGGCCCGGGTCAGGTCGCGTGCGAGCCGCGGCTCACTCCCGCCCTCGACTCGCGCCATGCGCTCGACCGCTTCTTCCGCTCGGTGGCGGACCCGATCGACCCCTACGCCCAGCTTCTGGAGCACCGGCGACACGATCCCGTCTTCCTGCGCCAGGAGCGCGAGCAGCAGGTGCACGCCATGGATGTCGGGATTGCCTCGGCGCCGAGCGTCGGTCGAAGCGGCTTGCAACGCCTCGCCGGCCTTCACCGTCAGTCGATCGAAATTGAGCATGGGGTTCTCTGGACCTGTCGCAATGGCAGTGGGGTGGGAATGTACCCTCACTACTATCAAGATGGGTGCCAGAGCGCCGACTGGTCGCGACGGGCCAGGCGCCGACTTGTCGCGACGGCCCACGGCGCCGAAGTTCGATGCCATGCCGCCTCGCGACCCGTCCCCCGTGCCTCTCCGAGCGCTGGTCCTCTCGGTCGCCTCGTTGCTCGTGCCCGTGGCGGTGTGGACCCTCTCCCCCCCCGGCGTCACCGGCGAGGGGGGTCTGCTGTTGTGGATGACCACCCTGGTCCCGGCCTTCCTCCTCACCTACTACCGCGGGTGGCGAGGCGCGACGCTCGCCCTCGCCGGTGGCATGGCGATCATGTCGCTCGGGCACGCCGTCCTGGCGGCTCGCGGTGTCGACCTGCCTGACTGGCGGTTCGTACTGGGGCTGATCGTGGTGTATGTCGGCGTGGCGCTCGGCATCGGCATCCTGTCGCAACTTCTGGTCGACCAACGCCTCGAAGCCGAGCGACAGGCGCTGACCGACACGCTCACCGGCCTGCCCAATCGTCGACATACCCAGATCGTCCTCGACGTGGCGTTCGATGCGGCCCGGCGGGGGGTGCCACTCTCGGTGGCCGTGGTCGACCTGGACCGGTTCAAGTGGCTCAACGACGAACACGGCCACGCCGCCGGCGACACGGTGTTGCGCGCCTTCTCCCGGCTTCTCGTCGATCACCTGAAGGAGGGCGAGTCGGTCGGCCGGTGGGGGGGCGAGGAGTTTCTCGTGATCTTGCCCGGCGTCGGCCTCGACGAAGCCGTGCGACGCGTCGAGCAGGTCCGCGCGGCACTGGCCGCGGCGGAGCTGCGCTGGCGGCCCCTGACGGTGAGCGGGGGCGTGTCGACCTACGGATCCCAGGTGCCCAACTCCGAAGCGCTGGTGGCGATGGCCGACGAGGCCCTCTATCGCGCCAAGGACCGGGGCCGCGACCGGGTCGAGGCCTTCCGGGTCGACCAGGCGCTGGAGGCTCGCCCGAGCGAGGAGCCGCCCCCCCCGCCGACCCTCTCGCCCGCACCCTCCGGGGAGGGGCTCCTCCCGGTCGAGGCCGCGGCGAGCCGGATCGTGGTGATCGACGATGAGCAGGCCAACCTGCGGGCCTTCGGACGTGGCTTGACGGCCCTCGGCTTCCAGTCCGTACACACCTTCGTCGATGCCGGCGAGGCGCTGGAGCATGTGGCCGCGGCAGGCGTCGATCTCATCCTGCTCGATCTCCACATGGAGCCGCTGGACGGGTTCGGGGTGCTCGAACGCCTGCAGCCCATGCTGGCCGAGGAGGGATTCCTTCCGGTCGTGATCCTGACCGGCGAGCGTGACCCCCGCGTCAAGGAGCGGGCGCTGCGCATGGGAGGACGCGACTTTCTCAACAAGCCGGTCGATCTCACCGAGCTTCGGGCCCGGATTCTCAATCTGCTCCAGACCCGCGGGCTGCACCGGCAGGTCCGCGAAGCGGCCCTCCGGCTCGAGGACCGCGTACGGGAGCGTACCCGGGAGCTCGAGGCAGCCCGGGCCGAGATCCTCTCTCGTCTCGCCCGCACGGCCGAATACCGTGACGACGCCACCGGTCGCCACCAGGAGCGCGTCGGGGCCATCTCCGCCCTCCTGGCCGAACGGATGGGCATCGAAGCGGAGCAGGTCGAGATCTTGCGGCAGGCTGCACCTCTGCACGATCTGGGCAAGATCGCGATCCCGGACTCGATCCTGCGCAAGCCGGGCCCTCTCACCCCCGAGGAATACGCCTTCATGAAGCAGCACACCCGCCTGGGGGCCGAGCTGCTCTCGGGCAGTACCAACCGGATCCTCGAGGCCGCGCGGGTCATCGCATCTTCCCACCACGAACGCTGGGACGGGTCCGGCTACCCCGGCGGTCTCGCCGGGGAGGACATCCCGGTCGAAGGACGAATCGTGGCGGTGGCCGACGCCTTCGATTCGCTGACGCACCGCCGTTCGTACAAGGCGGCGGTGCCGCTGATCGAGACCATGTCACGGCTGTTGCGCGACGCCGGGACCTCGCTCGATCCGATGGTGACCGACGCCCTCGAGCATCTCTACCGCTCGGGCCTGCTCGACGAATTCGCCCTGGAAGCCGACTGAACGGCCTCCGTGGTGTCAGTTTCCGCCGACCACCCGCTTCCACAATCCAGGGCTCAGGGTATCCCCCTGATCGACCTGGTTGATGAGCGCCACCACCACCGCATCGACCCGCGACGGGTACCGCGAGCGGAACTGGTCGAACGACAACGCCGAGCGGAGGGTCACCACCTCGAGTCGATCGGCCCGACGGGAAAGCACACGGGCTTCGCGCTCCTGCTGGAACGAATTCTGCACCTCGCGTACCCCGGCTGCGGCGGCCGACCACTCCGAGGCCGGTGCGAGGCCGAGCAACCGATAGGTGTTGCCACCCCAGGTCAGGTAGAGCACCTCACCCGCCAGCTCGCCGTCCTGGGTCTGTGCCCGAAAGGCGGCCCGCAGGCCGGGTAGGCCGTTGACGGTCGTGCGGGACCCGGCGCCCACCGTGACCCCCTCCTGGCCCGCCAGAGCGCGGAGCGCGGTCTGGGGGTCGTCGGACTCGAGGCTGAGGACCACGACCGATTTGCCGTCGGGGGCGGCAAACTGCACCGCTGCCTTCTGGTTGTCGACCTGCCAGGAGCCCACGGTGACCCGGAAGGCCAGCTCCGGATGATGGAAGATGCCGTCTTCCGTGAATCCCTCGCGCGGGTCCGGCCCGAACATCATCCCGTCGATGCGGTGCAGGAAGGCGTCCCGCTCCACGGTCGTGGCCGAGGCATAGTCGCCGGCCGCCACCTGGGCCAGAATGGCCTGGCTACGGTTGTCCGGGTCTGGGTGGGTCGAGAGCCACTCGGGCGCGCGCCCGCTGCCGGGCGACAGCTGGGAGGTGCGCGACAGCATCGTCATCACACCCGCCAGTTGCCGTGGGTCGTATCCGACCCGTGTCATGTAGCGAATCCCCAGTTCATCGGCCTGACTCTCGTCATCGCGGCCGAACTTGAGGAACAACAGCCCGAGCGACTGACCCGCCACCCCACCGTACTGGCGCACGGTCTCGGAAAACACCATCCCGAGTCCCAGGCCCAGCGTCGCCAGTTGGGCCTGGCTCATCTGATGGGCCGAGTGACGCGCCGTGACGTGACCGATCTCGTGCCCGAGTACGCCCGCCAGTTCGGCCTCGTTGGTCAGGTGGGTGAGAATCCCCCGCGTGACGTAGATGAAGCCCCCGGGCAGTGCGAAGGCGTTGACGGTGGGATCGTCCAGCACCCGGAAGGTCCACGGCAGGTCGGGTCGCTCCGAGATGGCGGCCATGCGCAGGCCGACGCCCCGCACGTACCGCTGAACCGCCGAGTCGGGATACAGCCCCATCTGGGCGACGATGGCCGGATCGGATTCCCGACCCATCTGGATCTCCTGGCCCTCGCTGACCAGCGAGAGTTCACGCGATCCCGTGGCTGGATTGATGGCACAGGCCGAGCCCAGCACGAGCACGGCGACGACGACCGATCGGGAAAGGCGACGACCAGAGGACATGGAGCGCTCCATTCGAAATCAAAGGGCCTTCAAAACGCAGGACCGAGAAAGAGGGCATTGGCATAGGGCTGGAATCCGGCGTACCACATCACCCGGAACAGGGGATCGTCGGCGAACAACACCACGCTCCCTCGACCCAGCCGACGCTCGATGGCCCACGAGCTGCGTCGCAGGCGATCGACCGTGCTTTCTCCGATGACGCCGCTGATTCCGCTGGCGTCGTCCGAGAACCAGGCCGCGGTCTCGAAGTCCTCGCTGGGCTCGAAGCCGACACCCGTCGACAACACGAACATGCGATCGGCTCGATCCGCCGTCCCCGCACCGAAGGCGAGCGGGTGCCCCGGGTCGAGGTGTACCTCAAGGATCGTGCCGGGCGTCTGGCCTTCCCACCGTTCCAGCTCCCGGGCCTCGCGCGTGCGCAGCGCACGGTCGAGCCGTTCGGCTTCCTCGGGACCCACGGGGCTTCGAACCTCGACGCCCGTCATGTCACCGAAGCTCTCGGCGCCCGAACCCACGGCCACGAGCGTGCCCCCACCGCGTATCCAGGACTCGAGACGGGCCCTGCCTCCCTCGCCGAGTCGCCCTGCGAGCCCCCGCGCCTCGGGCACCACCACCACATCGTAGTCGGCGAGTTCCAGACCGCCCAGATCGTCGACATTGACCGCGTCGAAGGGCAAGCGCAGGCGCTGCTCCAGAAAATAGCGATGGGCACCGAACGAGGCACTCGAGGTGCCCTCCCCCCCGACGAGCACCACCCGGGGCAGCGCCAGATCGCCTGCGTCGCCCGTACCCAGGTCGGGGCCGCTGTCGGTGAGTCCGGTGGCCACCGGGAGCGCGGCAGGCTCGAGCCCCGCCTCCTGCACGCGCCGCTCGAGATCGTCGTTGAGGGCCCGCGGCAGAAACATCGTGCCCCGCGGAAAGAGCCGGGTCCCCATGCGGAAGGTGTCGGGCAGAACGCGCCCCCGGCCCCCATCGGTGAGGAACACCGTCAGTGCCGGCCAGACGTCGAAGCCGGGCTGCACCAGATACCCATAGGCGGCTCCACCGGCATGCACCCGGGGAGTCGTCGCGGTCGGGCCGCCCCACTCGGTGTCGATCTTGCCACGCACGGCGTGCGCCTCGACCCCGTAGCCGTAGGGGAGCGACCAGGCGCTGATGTCATACGAATAGGTCGCATCGAGCAGCGTCTCGGCCTGGAGCAGGGTGAGGGCGAGTCGGCCGCGACTCTGCCGCACGGGCACGCGCACGGTTCCGGCCGGGAACTCCCGACGCTCCGCCCAACCGGCATGCGCCGTGGCGCGGGTATCGAACGACTCCCTCGCCACCTGCCACTCGATGCCCTGTGCGGCGAGGTGGTCCAACAACGCGGCCAGGCGGGGGTCGTCCCCGCCGGCGCTCCCGGGAGCGGGCACGAGCAGGATGTCGGGAAGTTCGTCATCGACCGACCGATGGAAGCCGGCAAATCCCTCCAGCAGGTCGGTCCGCCCTTCCATCACGCTGCGGAGGGTGGCCCGTCCCGTCTCGCGGTGGTGGGCCGCTCGCTGGGCGAGGGTGAGGATCTCGCCGTCGTCGCGCCGATAGGCCAGCCCGGCCGAGCCCCCGCCGGCCTGCTCATAGGTCATGCCGATGGCGCCCAACAGCGAGGGCCACGAGTCGCCGTAGCCCGGGTAGAACAGGTCGTAGGTCCCTTCGGTGAAGTACAGCCACCCCTGGCGATCGAAGGCCGCCGCGTTGGCCGCCCCGATGCGCTCGGCCCACCGCGCCGTGTGCTCCGGGTAGATCGGGTTGATCGGTCGGGCGGGCGGGAAGAAGAAGTACGACGAGTTGGGACTCATCTCATGGAAGTCCACATGCACCTGAGGCGTCCACCGATCCCAGGTCGCCAGCCGCGCACGGGTCTCGACCTGGCTCATCCAGGTCCAGTCCCGGTTCAGATCGAAGTAGTAGTGGTTGGTGCGACCGCCGGGCCAGGGCTCGGCATGTTCACGCGTCGCCCGGTCCGGGTTGGGGGTGGGCCCTCGCGCGGCGCGGTAGAAGTCGACGTACCGATCCCGACCGTCGGGATTGACCACGGGGTCGATCACCACGACGACCGAATCGAGCACACCCGCGACCTCCGGCGCCTCGCGCGCCAGATCCCAGGCTGTCCAGAGCGCGGCCTCGGTCGACGAACTCTCGTTGCCGTGGACGCCGTACGAGAGATAGACCACCGCCGGGTTGGTGCGGACGATCTCGGCGATCCGCTCCTCGGGTGTGTCGGGATCGGCCAGCGTCCGGTTCGCGGCCAGGATCTCGTCCAGCCGCTCACGGTGACGCTGTGATGCCACCACCACCTGGACCAGGGGACGGCCCTCGGGGGTCTCGCCGTAGGGCTCGAGGGTGATCCGATCCGACGCACGGGCGAGCGCGTCGAGATAGCGGTGTACCGCTCCGGTGTCGGTGAAGCGATCACCCAGCTCCCAACCCAGCACATCGGTGGGAGAGGGAGGCGCCTGGGCCTCGACCCGGGGCACGAGGGTGAAGGCCACCACCAGCGCGAGCGAGAGCGCGGTGCGAAGTGCACGAATGCCGAACGACGTCATCGACGAACCATGGTTTGGGGGTACGGATCGGTGCGCCCAAGGTAGCACCCGAATGCTTGACCAAGGAGATGGGCCCCGGCGACCTTGTGGGCTCTCCTCCACTCACCACCCCTCGCCCATGCCTCGTTCCTGTCGTTACCGAGACCTCTGCTCCCTGGTCTTCGTCCTGGGTGCCCTGGCGGGCGTCACGGGCTGTGGAGGCGATCCCGCCGGAGCCACCTCGACGATCGACCGCGAGACCTTCACGGCCACCTACCTCGACCTGCGCCTCTCGGCGCTGGACACGCCGTCGGGCGAGATCACCGCAGAGGAGCGCACTCGCATTCTCGATTCCCATCAGGTGACCGAGGCGCAACTCCTCGAGTTCGCCCAGGTGTACGGGGGCGATCCCGAAACCATGCAGGAGATCTGGAGCGAGGTCGAGTCCCGTCTGCTCGCGGCCGCGGGCGAGACCGTCGCCGAGCGCGGGGGAGACATCGCCCACTGAACGGCGTGGCCCGGGTGAAGCTCGCCAGGGGTCGTGAGCGACCGGCCCGGGGACGACATCCCTGGCTGTTCTCAGGGGCGATCGAAGAGGTCGATGGCGATCCGGCAGCGGGTGATGTGGTCGAGGCCATGGCCGCCGATGGGACATTCGTCGCGCGAGGCCTGTACAACCCGGGCAGCCAGATTCGGGTGCGGCTGTACGATTGGTCACCGCAGGGGGCGCTGGACGATGCCTTCTGGATCTCACAGGTGCAGGCGGCCGTCGCGCACCGCCGTGACCTGGGGCTCCTGGACCCCGCTCAGGCCTGTCGTCTGGTCTCTTCGGAAGGCGACGGGCTGAGTGGACTCACCGTCGACCGCTACGGTCCCTTCCTCGCGATCCAGTTCACCTCACTCGCCCTCTGGTCCCGCCGGGAGGTGTTGTGCGAGGCGCTGCGTTCGGCGCTGGCCGACGGCCCGGGCGTACAGGGCGCAGTGCTGCGTACCGAAAAGGGGATCCTCGAAGAGGAGGGGCTCGAGGTCAGCGACGGAGTGCTGTTCGGAACGGTGCCGGAGGTGCCCGTCGAGGTGGTGGAAGACGGACTCCGATACGGTGTCGACCTCCGCATCGGGCAGAAGACGGGGGCGTACCTCGATCAACGTGACAACCGCCGGGCGGTGGCCCCCCTGGCCCAGGGTCGCGACGTAGCCGACGTCTGTTGCTACACCGGCGGCTTCTCCATGGCGTCGTTGCGCGCCGGCGCCCGGTCGGTGCGGAGCGTCGACGCGTCGGCGAGCGCCCTGGAGCGGGCCCGCGCGAACGGCGAGCGCAACGGATTCGACGCCCAGTTCGCCGACGGGCGCTGGACCCTCGACAAGGGCGATGCCTTTCGGTGGCTGGAGTCCCGTCGCGACGAGGGGCGACGCTTTGGGATGATCGTGCTCGACCCGCCGCGCTTTGCCCGCTCGACACGCGGTGTCCCCCAGGCATTGCGCGGGTACCGCTCCCTCAACGAACTCGCGGTGGCCTGCCTCGAGCCGGGCGGTGTACTCGTCACCTGCTCGTGTACGGGTCGCATCAGCCGCGAGCAGTTTCTCGGGGTGCTCGCATCGGTCGAGGAACGGAGCGGTCGACGGATTCGCGTCATCGAGCAACGCGGCCAGCCCGCCGACCACCCGATCTCTCCGACCTGCCCCGAAACGGCCTACCTCAAGTGCCTGGTCTGCCGCGTCGAGTAGCCGCTCGCCCCAGCGTCGCTCAGCGTCGACCCGGTAGCGCGATCCCGATCGACAGCGCATCCCGATCGCCGAACGAGGCCGCGGTCCGGATGGCCCACGACGAACTGAACGCCAGGTCCGCCCCGATCTCGAAGGCGATCCCCAGGTCCAGTTCGCTGCTGTCGTTGCCGTCGCCGCCGAAGAAGGCGTCCAGCACCATGCGTGGAGCCACGTAGGGGCGGAACGCCAGATTCGGCTCGGAGAACGACCAGCCGACCGCGACTCCGGCGGGGAAGCTGGCCACGATGTCGTCGTCGATTCCCATTCCGGCGCCCAGGAACCAGATCACGTCGAAGGGCGCGTCGTCCGTGCCGCGGTGGAGCGTGCCGGCGACGTCGACGCCACCGACCAGGGCGACATCGTCCCGATGACCTTCGAAGAGACCCACCCGGAATCCCAACCCCACCGGCGCCGGATTGGCGCGCCAGGTGGCGAGACCGCCCAGACCGTCGCCCGGATGCGGATCGACGAGGTGAAACCCCCACCCCGCGGGCGCACCCGGCGCCATCAGCATGGGGCCATCCCACGCCACCTGCGCGCGAGACGCCGACGGTGCGGCGACAATGGCAGCCACGACCAGGGTGGCGAAGTAGATCGAACGAGGCATATCGTGCTCCTGCGAAAAGGAATCGCGAATCGAATCGAAGAACGCCGCACCGGAGGATGCAGATCGCATGCCAGAATCAGCCCAGAGCGACATCGAGCGGGTGTACAGCGGGGCCCCGTGGGAGCCGGAGGTCGGATACTGCCGCGCCCTGCGGATCGGGGCGCACGTCTTCGTCACAGGCACCGCACCGGTGGCCGAAGATGGCGGTGTCTCTGCGCCCGGTGACGCCTACGGGCAGGCGCAGCGCTGCTTCGATCTGATCGAGCAGGCGCTGTCGGAGCTGGGCGCGGGCCTCGACCGGGTCGTGCGTACGCGCATGTTCGTCACCGATATCAGCCGTTGGTCCGAGTTCGGACGGGCGCACCGGGAGCGCTTTGGAGGCCACCCACCCACGACCACCATGGTGCAGGTCAGTCGACTCATCGATCCCGACATGCTCATCGAGGTCGAAGCCGACGCCATGCTCGGCGCCGCTACTCCCACTCGATCGTCGCCGGCGGCTTCGAGCTGATGTCGTAGGTGACACGGTTTACCCCAGCGACTTCATTGATGATCCGAGTCGAGATTTTCGACAACACGTCGTGGGGCATCGGAAACCAATCGGCCGTCATGCCGTCGCGCGAGGTGACCGCCCGCAGCGCGATGACGTTGTCGTAGGTACGGGCGTCACCCATCACCCCCACCGAGCGCACCGGCAGCAGCACGGCGAAGGCCTGCCAGATGTCGTCGTAGAGACCCTCCCTGCGGATCTCCTCGAGGTAGATGGTGTCGGCCTCGCGCAGCGTGTCCAGGCGGCTTCGGGTGACCTCGCCCAGAACCCGGATCCCGAGGCCCGGACCCGGGAAGGGGTGGCGGCCGATGAACTCCTCGGGGAGCCCGAGCTCCCTGCCCACGTGGCGGACCTCGTCCTTGAACAGCTCACGCAGCGGCTCGATGACCTCGAACGAGACCCCTTCGGGGAACTCCACCAGATTGTGATGCGTCTTGATGGTGACCGAAGGCCCCCCGGTGGCGCTGACCGACTCGATGACGTCGGGGTAGAGCGTGCCCTGGACGAAGAAGCGGGCGACCGCCCCCTCGGCCTGGGCCACGCGGCCGAACACCCTCCAGAAGGTGGTACCGATGGCCTTCCGCTTGTGCTCCGGGTCTGCGATACCGGCCAGCGCCGTCAGGAACTCGTCCACGGCGTCGACCACCACCAGGCGAATGCCCATGTGCTTGCGGAAGGTGCGCTCCACCCCCTCGCGTTCGCCCTTCCGGAGCAGCCCGTTGTCGACGAAGATGCAGGTCAGGCGATCACCGACCGCGCGGTGCACCAGGGTGGCCGCCACCGACGAGTCCACTCCGCCCGAAAGGCCGCAGATCACCGCCGCTTCGTCGCCCACCTGCGCCCGGATCCGGGCCACGCTCTCGTCGATGAAGGCCCCGGCAGTCCACGAGGGGCGACAGCCGCACACGGAAAAGAGAAAGTTGGCGATGACTTCCTCGCCTCGCACCGTGTGGGCGACCTCGGGATGGAACTGCACCCCGTAGATCCGCAAGTCGTCGCGCCCGAAGGCCGCCACCGGCAACGATGCCGTCGAGGCCAGCACCCGATAGCCCTCGGGAGGCGTATTCACATGATCGCCGTGCGAGCACCAGATCTGGGTCTCCTCATCGGCCGCAAATCCCTCGAACAGCCCCTCGCCCGCCTCGACCTTCAGCCCCGCGCGGCCGTACTCCCGCTTGCCGCGCTCCACCGTGGCCCCCTGGAGATGGGCAATGAGCTGCATGCCGTAGCAGATGCCCAGAATCGGCACGCCCAGATCGAGAATCCCCCGGTCGACGGTGGGTACCCCCTCGTCGTACACCGACGACGGCCCCCCCGACAGAATGATCCCGTCGGGCTTCCATTCCCGGATCCACTCGAGCGACCGGGTCGGCGGGTGGATCTCCGAGTAGACCCGCTCCTCACGGATCCTGCGGGCGATCAACTGGGTGTATTGCGATCCGAAATCGAGAATCAGGATGCGGTCGTGATCGTGCATGAGCTCGGTCGGTAGGAGTCGGTCGGTAGGAATCGATCAGGTCGGGCTTGGATTCGGTCAGTGGGAGTCGGTCAGGTCGGGCATGGATTCGCCCCGGATGAGGTCGGCCAGCGATTCACGCTCACGTACCAGCGCGAGTTGGTTCCCCGCCACGACCGCTTCGGCCGGCCGTCGGCGTGCATTGTAGTTCGACGCCATGGCGAAGCCGTAGGCGCCGGCCGTGCGCACGGCCAGGAGGTCGCCCGGCTCCGGCACGATCATCTCGCGATCCCGGGCGAGGAAATCGCCGGACTCGCAGATGGGCCCCACCACGTCGACCACGACGGGGCGAGCCGCCGCGGCACCGCGGCCCTGCACCACCGGCTCGATGTGGTGGTAGCCACCGTAGTGGCTGGGTCGAATCAATTCGGTCATGCCCCCGTCGACCACGACGAACACCTTGCCACCCGAATGCTTGATGTACTCCACCCGGGTCAGCAGCACCCCGGCCTCGCCGACGATGGACCGGCCGGGCTCCAGCACCAGCGTCAGCCCCAGCGCTTGCATGCGTGGCCCCACCTCGGCGGCGAGCGTTGCCAGATCGAGCGTACCCGAATGCTCGAGGGCCGCCCCACTGGGATCATATTCGACGCCGAATCCGCCCCCGAGATCGAGAAACTCGAGCTCCTCACCCGCCTTGCGCAACTCGAGCACCACCGCCTCGAGTCGGGTGAGGGCTGCAACGAAGGGCGCGACCTCACGGATCTGTGATCCGATGTGGGCGTCGACCCCGACCGCCACGAGGTGAGGCCGACCCCGAGCCCACGCGTAGAGCTCCAGGGCTTCGTCGGCGGTGACCCCGAACTTGCTGGCTGCATGACCCGTACGCGTGTATTCGTGGGGCGTCGGAGAATGCACGTCGGGGTTGATGCGAATCGCAAAACGAGCTCGCCGATCCAGGCGTGCGGCCACGGCGTCGAGGCGATGGAGCTCGCCCACACACTCGACGTTGAAGGCGCGAATGCCGGCCGTGAGTGCCTGCTGCATCTCGCCTTCGCTCTTGGCGACTCCGGCGAAGACGATGCGGTCGGCGGGAATCCCAGCCACGAGTGCGCGATGGAGTTCGCCCCCGCTCACGATGTCGGCGCCGGCGCCGAGACGGGCCAGACGCTGGAGCACCGCCAGATTGCCATTGGCCTTCACACTGTAGGCCACGTCGAGCGCGACCCCTTCGAAGGCGTCGCGCAACCGTCCGTAGGCCGCGCTGACCTGATCCAGGTCGTAGACGTAGAGGGGTGTGCCGAAACGCTCCGCTATGGCGTCGAGCCGGTAGGGCCCACAGTGGAGTACCCCCTCCCGACGCGGAAACGGGCCGGTCAGTACGCCCGGGCCCACACCACCTCGTGCTTCGCGACCCCCTCGCCCGAGATGCACCGTGCCGGCGCCGCTCCGGAACGGAATTCCTCACTCGGAATGACGCGAATCGTCGCCTTGAGTTCTTCCTTCGCCCGCGCCTCGACCGCGGGATCGCCCGACCACCCGGTGTACACGAAACCCCCGTGGGTCTCGAAGATCTCCTTCATTTCACCCCAGTCGGTGACGCCGCGATGGGAGTGGGCCTCGCGCCGGGCCAGGGCGGCGTCCCTGAGGTCGATCTGAAAGGCGTCCAGGCGGGCCGGAATGCCGGCGATCGCCTCGTCCTCCGGCAGGAAGGCCTTTCGCTTCGCCCCCTCGGGCACCACCCGGCGCACCACGCAGAGCTGGCCCTTCTCGAGGTCCTTCGGACCCACCTCGATGCGCAGAGGCACGCCCTTCCGCTCCCACTCGTAGAACTTGGCCCCGGGGTTGAGATGATCGCGCAGATCGGCCTTCACCCGCACACCGGCACTCCGCAGCCGGGCCTCGACCTCGGCCACCTTCGCGAGGGTGGCTCCCCGCTCGTCGTCGGTGCGGTAGATGGGTACGATCACGACCTGGATCGGAGCGAGGCGCGGAGGAACCACGAGACCGGCGTCGTCGCCGTGGGTCATCACCATGCCCCCTACGAGACGGGTCGAGACACCCCACGAGGTGCTCCAGGCGTATTCCTCGGCACCGGCCTCGTTCTGGAAGGTGAACCCCGCAGCCCGTGAGAAATTCTGCCCCAGGAAGTGCGACGTCCCCGCCTGCAGTGCCTTGTTGTCCTGCATGAGCGCTTCACATGCGTAGCTCCGCACGGCTCCCGCGAACTTCTCGGAATCGGACTTGAGCCCGGTGAGGGGGGGCATGCCGATCCAGTTCTCCATGAAGTCGCGGTAGACCCCCAGCATGCGCAGCGTCTCTTCTTCGGCTTCTTCTGCGGTGGCGTGGGCGGTGTGGCCCTCCTGCCAGAGAAACTCCGACGTGCGCAGGAACAAGCGCGTGCGCAGCTCCCACCGCATCACGTTGGCCCACTGATTGATCAACAGTGGAAGATCACGATACGACTGCACCCATTTGCCGAACATCTCCAGGATCATCGTTTCCGAGGTCGGCCGGATCACGAGGGGCTCCTCGAGCTGTTTGCCGCCGGCATGGGTGACGACAGCCAGCTCCGGCTTGAACCCGGCGACGTGCTCCTTCTCCTTTTCGATGAAGCTCATGGGGATCAGGAGCGGGAAATAGGCGTTTTCGTGTCCCGTCTCCTTGAACATGTCGTCGAGCGCGCGCTGCATGCGCTCCCAGATACCGTATCCCCAGGGTCGGATGACCATGCTCCCGCGCACCGGCGAGTAGTCGGCCAACTCGGCGCGCAGCACGATCTCGTTGTACCAGGCCGCGAAATCCTCATCTCGCGGGGTCAGCTTGCGGTCATCCGCCATGTCACTCATCCGTCGAAGGCTCCATCATGGAGCGGGCACCACCGCCCGTCTCCTCGCGCCGGGCCCGCACGATCACCACCACGCCCGGTACCCCGAAAAAGACCACGCTCGCCACGATCCAGGTCGGCCGGAAGGGCCACCCCGTCACCTCGGCCACCAAGAGGGCCGCGAGGGCCCCCGCCACGAGCGCGACCAGGGCGGCGCCCACCATGAGCACGGACTCCAGGATCCCGAGCCTGCGGATCGCCCGTCCCGTCACCTCGCGGACGGACCCGAGCTGCGCATCTTCTTCGCTCACCCCTCGCCCGACCCTTCCCCGTCCCCGGGTCCGTCCCGGAGCGCGGTGAAGGCCACCGTGCGCTCGGCCCCCGTGGCCATGTCGCGCACCACCACCTCGCCCCGAGCACTCTCGTCGGGGGCCAGGACCACGACCTCTCGCGCGCCCGCGGTCTCGGCCGCCTTGAACTGCTTGCGCACCGCCTGGCTCCGCAGCGCGTAGGCCACCGAACACCCGCGTCGGCGCAGCCCTCCCGCCAGATCGAGCGCCTGGCCCCGCAGTTCGTTGCCGATGACCACGACGAAAAAGTCGACCGACGGCCGGGTATCGGGAAGCCGATCCAGGTCGCGTAGCAGTTCGGTGAGCACCACGTCACCCATGCCGAATCCCACGGCAGGCAGAGGCTCGCCCCCCACGAGCTCGAGCAAACGATCGTAGCGCCCACCCCCGCACACCGCCCGCAGCTCCCCGCGGGCGTCGAAGATCTCGAAGACGATTCCCGTGTAGTAGGCCAATCCCCTCACGATGGTGAGATCGAATTCCACGAAGGCACCGAGCCCCAGCGCCTCGAGGGTGGCCAGATAGCGCTCGAAGTGCTCGAGGGCCTCGGCCACTTCGGCTCGATCTCCATAAGCGGCGCTAACGGCGTCGAGCCCCGGCGCAGCGAACATCTCCAGGACACGCGCGGCGGTCGACTCATCGAGGCCCACCTCGGTGCGGAAGCGTTCCAGCGAGCGCTCGCGGCTCTGGCGTTCGATCTTGTCGACCACCGCGTACGCCTGTGCGAGCCGGTCGTCGTCCACGCCGGCGCTGCGCAGGAGCGCCGCCAGGAGTCGTCGGTCCGACACCCGGGCCCGCACGTCGTCGGGACCGAGCCCGAGCTCCCGCAGGCCGTCGAGGGCCACGGCCAGGACCTCGGCGTCGGCGGCCACGTCGTCTTCGCCCACGATATCGACGTTCCACTGGAAATGCTCTCGCAGCCGCCCCCTCTGCTGGCGCTCGTATCGAAAGAGCTGGGGCATACTGAACCAGCGGATCGGCTTGGCCATGGCACGGCTGCGATCGCCGAGGATACGCGCCAGCGAAGGCGTCATCTCGGGCCGGAGCGCCACCGATCGATCACCCCGGTCGGTGAACGCATAGAGTTGGCCCACGATCTCCTCGCCACTCTTCTCCACATAGAGGTCGAGCGACTCGAGGGGCGGCCCGTCGTACTCCTGAAACCCGTACCGCCCGGCGACCCGGCGCCAGGCGTCAAAGATATGCGTGCGAACGGCCATGTCTTCGGGAACGAAGTCCCGGAAACCCGGCAGGCGGGAGAACTCCGAAGTAGCCATAGTCCTGGAACCTAGAACGACGTCATCCCGAACGGAACCCGGTCCAGAGCGCTCAAGGCGTCGCCCACCGTGTGGCACGAGCCCGTGACCACCACCGTCCCGGCACCCGCGCTTTCGCGGGCCCTGGCCAGGGCCCGTATGAAGTCCGTTTCGAGCTCGAGGGGGCACGGCGCGCCCCCCGGAACGCCGCTCACCGCCAGGCGAGCGGCCGCGGGGTCCCACCGCCGCCCTTCCGGCGCCGAAGGGGGCTGTGTCAGCACGGCGCAGTCGAGGCGCTCCAGGAGCGGAGGCAGCATCTGCCGCCACTCCTTGTCTCCCAGAACCCCCACGAGCCCCACGTGGGGGCGCGGCAGTTCGAGCCGATCCAGCACCGAGACGAGTGAGCCGATGCCGGCCACGTTGTGGGCGACATCGAACAGCCAGGTGACCCCGTCGACCACCTCGATCTGGTCGCGCCCCGGCCACCGGACCGACGCGACCCCCCTGCGCACCGCCTCGTGGGACGGGCGCAGCGAAGGGGGCAGGTGTGCCAGCAACCGCACGGCCAACGCGGTGTTGGTCGCCTGATGGCTGCCCACCAGCGGGGTCGTCAAGGGCAGCTCGCCCCAGGGGTCTACCGCGAGGGTGAACGAGGTCCGGTCCCGAGCCACCACCAGATCCCGCAGGTCGGTCGCGGGGTCGACGAACTCGATCGACGCACCCACCTCACGAGCGGCTCGTTCGAGCACATGCCGGAGCTCAGCAGTCGTCTCCGCGCTCACGGCGGGAACCCCCGGCTTGAGGATGCCGGCCTTCTCACGGGCGATGGCAGGCAAGGTGTCCCCCAGGAAATCGGCATGATCCATCGCCACATTGGTGATGGCGCAGCCGACGGGGCTCAGCACATTGGTGGCATCGAGGCGGCCCCCCAACCCCACCTCCACCACCTGCAGGTCGACGCCTTCCGAGGCGAACACGTGGAACGCGAGCACCGTCGCCGCCTCGAAGAAGGTCAGCCCGTGCTGGGCCACCACGGGGCGGATCTCGTCTGCGTACTCGATGAGAAGGGCCTCGCCCAGGGGCGTGCCCCCCACCTGGAACCGTTCGCGTACCGAGCAGAGGTGGGGGGAGGTGTAGAGGCCCGTGCGGTGACCGGCCGCCTCCAGGACGGCGGCGCAGGTCGAAGCCACCGACCCCTTGCCGTTGGTGCCCCCGATGTGGAGCGCGGGCGCAGCGCACTCGGGGCGGCCCAGATCGACCAGCGCGGCATGCACCCGCTCAAGACCCCAATGCACACCCGCCGGCAGCGGCGGAAACAGTCGTTCGAAGAGCGGGTCGTTGAACGGCCGATCCAGCCGGTCCGGGGCAGCCGACCGAGGGCCGGTGCCAGAGGCCGGCTCGTGAGGGGTCACCCGTGGGCGCTCGGTGTGGCCGATGGGGTCGACCGCTGCCAGTCGTTGCGCATGTGGCGCAACACGAGGGTGATCGTACCCTTGAGACCACGGCGATCGACGATGCGATCCACCATGCCGTGCTCCAGCAGGAACTCGGTCCGCTGGAAGTCCTTGGGAAGCTCCTGCTTGATGGTCTCTTCGATGACGCGCGGACCGGCGAACCCGATCAGGGCACCGGGCTCGGCCAGGTTGACGTCGCCCAGCATGGCAAAGCTCGCGGTGACCCCCCCGGTGGTGGGATCGGTGAGGATCGAAATGAACGGCACCGACGCCTCATGAAGCCGCGCGAGCACCGCAGAGGTCTTCGCCATCTGCATCAACGAGTAGATGCCCTCCATCATGCGCGCGCCACCCGACGCACTGACGACCAGGAGCGGCCGCCTCTCGGCCAGGGCACGGCGCGCGGCGCGAGCGATCTTCTCACCCACCACCGAGCCCATCGACCCCCCGATGAAGCGAAAGTCCATCACGGCCAGTGCCACCGGAACGCCGTGGAGCAGGCCGACGCCGGTCACCACCGCGTCACCCCGCCCGACCTTCTTCTCGGCAGCGGCGATCCGCTCGCGATAGGGCTTGAGGTCGGTGAACTCGAGCGGGTCGGCGCTGCGCAGGTCGGCGTCGATCTCTTCGAACGAGCCCTCGTCGAGGAGGATGTCGACGTACTGGTCGGCGGTGACCCGGAAGTGGAACCCACAGGTCGGGCAGACGTTCAGATTCTGGGCCAGCTTCTCACGATAGAGGATCTCGCCGCACCCCTCACACTTGTCGAAGACGTCGGCCGGTACATCTCGGCGGTCTTCGGCACGAAGGGGCTTCTTGTCCTTGCGGAACCAGGCCATCGGGCCTCCGATCAGGTGGTTGGGCGGACGCTCACGCGGCCGCGCGGTCACCGTCGAATCCGACCCTCACCGCGACGGCCACAGCGATCCACGACATCATGAGGAACGATCCCCCGTAGCTCACGAACGGAAGGGGGATCCCGGTAATCGGCACCACACCGACCGTCATGCCGATGTTGACGAAGATATGGACGAGCCAGGCTCCGAAGATACCCATCAGCACGAGACCGGCAAAGGGATCCCGCGAGGCGGCCGCGAGGCGTACGAGACGCGCCATGACCCAGGCGAAGACCAGCAGAGCCAGCACCACGCCGACGAACCCGAGTTCTTCACCCACCACGGCGAAGATGAAGTCGGTATGCTGCTCCGGAAGAAAGTCGTACGCCTTCTGCGTACCACCCGTGAAGCCCTTTCCCCACAGCCCGCCATTGCCGATGGCCACCTTCGACTGGATGATGTGGTACCCTGCCCGCCGCGGATCGACCTCCGGATCGAGATACACGAGGATCCGATTCTGTTGGTACGGCGGCATCGAGTTCCAGAGCGGCTTGGCGATGGTACCGGCGGCGAAGTTGGCCAGGAGCACCGCCGCCGACTCGTACAGGTAGAGACGGTACCGCAGCAGATAGAGTGCCCCCATCACCACGACGATGTAGACCGACCAGACCACGGTGTTGAACGAGAGGATCAACGCGGCCACGGGGCTGGCCAGGAGCAGCAGGAGGGAAATCGGCGCCCCGGCCCAGAAGAGAGTGGCAAAGAGGATTCCCACGAATGCCTGCGCCGTGCCGAGGTCGGGCTGCAACAGGACGAGGCCGAGCGGGAGCGCAGCGAGCATGCCCGGCACCACCAGGTCCCTCAGGCTCGCAGGCGACGCACGGCTCGCGAGGTAGCGAGCGAGCACCAGCACCGTGGCGAGCTTGGCCACCTCGGCCGGCTGAAACCGCAGCGGCCCCAGAGCGAGTGAACTCTTCGTACCCGCGGCCGTCCCGACTCCGGTACCGATCACGAGGGTCGCGGCGAGCAGGACGAGGCTGATGACATAGGCGGGTCCCGCGACCCACTCGAGCCACCGCACGGACACCCGGCTGACCAGGGTGAAGGTGCCCAGCGCCAAACCGAACCACGCCAACTGTTTGAGCCACGCCTCCTGCACTACTCGTTGAGGTGAGATCGTCACACCCGCCGAATAGATCATGGCGATCCCGAACGTCGACAACACCAGGACGCCCGCCACCAGTACCGGATCGAGCGACCAGCGCCGGAACCAGTGCGTCACCGTCTACCCTCCCTCCCCCGCACCGGTCGCCGCAGCGGCAGGAGCGGGCGGGAGCTCGGGCGGCTCGAGGATCGTGCGATACCACGGTGGCCACCCGCGCGTGCGCACCCACTCGCCCAGCGTCTGGATGGTGTCGATGGCGATCCCGTGCTTGGTGCGGAGGTAGAAGTCGGCGGTCTTGGCCATGATGGGGGCCGCGACCGACGACCCGCCTCCGCCCTCCTGGACCAGCACCACGACCACGATCTCGGGATCGCCACCCCGCGGGCCCGCCATGCCGGCGAACCAGGCGTCGGTGTCGGCGAGCCCTGCTTGCGAGCGATTGTTCTCACCCGTGCCGGTCTTGCCGAAGATGTCCCAGAGTTCGAGCGAGGCCATGTGCGCCGTGCCCCCGACCGCCGTGACCCGGCGCAGCCCTTCGCGGAGCGTCGCCAGCGCTTCAGGCGTGAGGTTCAACTGCCACGGGTCTGCGTCGGGCGTCGGACCCCCCGGATACAGGCGGGGAGCCGGCGCCGAGCCGTCCCGGGCGAGCGCCGTATAGAACTGGGCCATCTTGAGGGGCGTCTGCGAATTGGGGCCCTGCCCGATGGCCAGATTCAACACCTCCGACTCGTTGGGCGCGCTCCCCCATACCTGCTCCCAGTACTCGGGGCCGCGCGGGAAGATGCCGGGGTTTTCGGCCGGAAGGTCGATTCCGCAGGTCGACGAAAAGCCCAGACGGGTCGACTCGTCCAGCAAACGCTGCAAGCCGATGCGGAGGCCCAACTGATAGAAGTAGGTGTCACAGGAGTGCTGAACCGCCTCGAGCAGATCGATATCACCGTGCCCCGCCGGTTTCCAGCAGCGCCAATAGCGGCCGTACTGAAACCCGCCATTGCACGGTTGCGGCATGTGCTCGTCGGGGCGCACGATCCCCAGATCGAGGGCGATGGCGGCCGTGGCGAGCTTCCAGGTCGAGGCCGGCGCGTAGCGTCCCATGATGGCCTTGTTGTACATGGGCCGCCGCGGGTCTGAATTCAACGCCGCGTAGAGCTCGGAATCGATCCCCCCGACGAAGGCGTTGGGGTCGAACGAGGGAGCCGAGAAGAGGGCCAGCACGTTGCCGTCGGCCGGGTCGATGGCCACCACCGCGCCCATCATCGAGTCCGGAAAGATGTGATGGATCCACTTCTGGAGTTCGAGGTCGACGGAGAGGCGAATGTCCTGCCCCGGCGTGGCCACCCGTGTATCGACCCCCGAGAAGTCGCCGACGATCCGCCCGAGCGCATCGACCTCCACATAGCGGACCCCTTTCCGGCCCTGGAGAAGGTGTTCGTACTGTCGCTCGATGCCGACCCCCTTTCCCACGGAGAGCCCCTGCTCGTAGAGCTCGTCGGAGTAGAAGTCCGACTCGAGCTCTTCGGCCGTGATCTCGCCGATGTAGCCCATCAGGTGCCCGACCGCCTCGCCGCCTTCATAGCGGCGCACGGGACGGCTCTCGATGTAGACCCCCGGAAACTCGGCTCGGCGCTCTTCGAGGGCGGCGACCTCTTCGAAGACGGCGTCCCCGTCGATCACGAGCGGGCGGATGCCGCGGTTGGCCTCGGCTTCTGCCACGAGCCGGCCCATGCGGGGCGCCAG
This sequence comes from uncultured Gemmatimonadaceae bacterium, assembly GCA_964521385.1. Classification (GTDB taxonomy): domain Bacteria; phylum Gemmatimonadota; class Gemmatimonadetes; order Longimicrobiales; family Gaopeijiaceae; genus Gaopeijia. The sequence goes on from CAZFRU010000019.1 coordinate 39,495, forward strand.
CGACGGCAACAGGGGCACGAGACGAGCCAACGTCGCGATCATCGAGTCGGGGGGCGACGGCAGCAGCGTGATGGCGTATCCGGGCACGTTGTCGGCGATGATCCTGCCGTTGCGATCGAAGACCGTGCCCCGGGGTGCCGGCAGGTCGAGAGGACGCAGGCGATTCGATTCGGCGGTGAGCTGATAGGTACTCGAGCGCAGGACCTGGACCCTGAAGAAGGCGAGTCCGAGCAACCCCAGGAACCCACCCACCACCATGTACAAGACCTGTGCACGGCGCTGACGGGCCAGCGGGTGATCTCGGTTCATATCGATCCTCCTCGCGATCGCGTCGGTCTCGATTCCATCCAGTTGCCGAAGAGCCGTACCAGAACCAGCCCGACCACGGCCAGATAGAGCGCCGCGCGCACGGAGTCCAGGAGCAGGGCACGCTCGAAGGGCTCCCTCAGTTCAGGCCCCGTCATGATCCACTGGATCAGATCACGAGACCACTTGCCCACGAACAGGTACAGGGCCACGAAGGCCATCGACTCGCCGACGAACAGGTCGCGGGTACGTGAACCTACCGCTCCCACGATCGTCAACGCCACGGTGCTGGCACCGAATGAGAGTACACTGAGCGCATCTTCGAGCAGGCCCACCACGAAGCCGACACCTGCCCCCGTCCCCATGCGGGTCTCACGGGCGATGGCCAGTACCCCCAACGTCGCCAGATCGGGGGCCCCGGCGCCCCACCCGAAGGCGACGTGCAGCACGAAATGGAGCCCGATCAGAAGCGCACCCGCCGCCAGCACCACCGGGCTCACTCCGTCCCCCCTCCAGCCGCACCCGCCGCACGCCGGATCGAGTCCCGCAGCGCCTCGATCTCGCGGCGCAGCTGCACCAGGGAATCAGCCGCCGCCTGCTGGCGCGCCAGTCGCTCGGTGCGGGTGCCCGTGTCGCCCGGAGGCCACAGAGGGGTGAGGTCGAGAGAATCCCCCGGGAGCACCACCAGCACCTGGAGCATGTCGCCCGGTTCGACGGCCGGCTCGATCCAATACGACGTATTCCAACCGCCTTCGGCCTCGGCGACCTCGACCACCCGGCCGATCGGGATCCCCCGGGGAAAGACACCGCCGGTACCCGAGGTGACGATTTCCGCCCCCGCTTCGAGCCTCGTGTGGAAGGGGGTGTTCGTCAGGATCAGCCGGTCCAGCTCCCGGAACAGCCCCCGCCGTGCCTCCACGATCCCGTACACCGTGCCGTCTCGGCTCATGGCGCTCACCCCGAAATCGGGATGCGTCCAGTCCATGCCGATGGAACTGCTCTCGCGCACCTCGCGGATCACCCCCGCGAGCCCCTCACGAGTGAGGATCGGCGCGCGTGGCGGAATCCCGTCTTCGGCTCCGAGGTTGATGAGGAACATGCTTTCCGACCCCTGGGTGCCCGGGCGAAGCACCTGGGCGGCCCGCCACGAAAACTCGGGACGCGCACCGAGATCGAGCAGCGCCCGCAAGCGACGGTTCTCGTCTTCGAGCGTCGAGCGCGCGACCAGGCGAGCCGTAGCCGAGTCGAGTCGGCCCTGGAGCACGGTGACATCGAGGGTGCGCTGGCGCGCGGTGACGACGAGTTCCTGCAGGGCGAGGAAGGGGCGCAGGACAGAGGCTCGCAGCGCCGAGGCGATCGCCTCTTGTCCACGCACCGGCAGGTAGGATAGCACCAGCGCCGCAGCGACGATGCCGACGGTGATGTAGAGGTGCCGACGCGCGTCGGACTCTACCGGATCAGGAGGGACATAACGGGGCACGGCCCCTTCACGTAGTGAGGACGGCCCGGTATTTGTTGAGATCGTCCAGGATCCGCCCCGCACCCCGGACGACACAGGTCAGCGGCTCTTCGTCGACGTGGATCGGCAGGTTGGTCTCCTGCGCGAGCAGCTGGTCGAGCCCGCGGATGAGGGCCCCTCCCCCGGTCATGACGATGCCGCGGTCCACGATGTCCGACGCCAACTCGGGAGGCGTGATCTCCAGCGCCCGCCGCACGGCCTCGACGATGGCCTGGATCGGCTCCTGCACACACTCGCGGATCTCGTGCGAGTGGACGGTGACCGTCTTCGGGATGCCGCTCACGAGATCACGACCCTTGACGCCCATCTCTCGTTCGTCGCCCTGATCATAGGCGGACCCGATCTGGATCTTGATGGCCTCGGCGGTGGGTTCGCCGATCAGGAGGTTGTAGTTCTTGCGCAGGAAGGTGACGATGGCCGCGTCGAGCTCGTCGCCTCCCACGCGGATCGAGGTGTTCGAGATGATCCCCGAGAGGGCGAGCACCGCGATCTCGGTGGTGCCTCCCCCGATGTCGATCACCATGTTGCCGGTGGGGGTCTCGACGGGAAGCCCCACCCCGATGGCTGCCGCCATGGGTTCGTCGACCATGTAGACGGCTTTCGCCCCGGCGGCCATGGCACTCGAACGCACGGCACGACGCTCGAGTTCGGTGATTCCCGACGGAACTCCCACCACCACGCGCGGCTTGATGCGAAAGACCCGCTTCGCCGTGACCTGCTTGAGAAAGTGCCGGAGCATCATCTCGGTCACGTCGACATCGGCGATCACCCCGTCTTTCAGGGGTCGCACCGCCTCGATCCCCTCGGGCGTGCGGCCCAGCATGCGCTTGGCCTCGAGTCCGATCCCGGTGATGCGACGACCGGCCTTCTGGACGGCCACCACCGACGGCTCGTTGAGCACGATTCCCTCACCCTTCACGTACACCAGGGTGTTGGCGGTACCCAGGTCCACGGCAATGTCGTTCACGGGGATCAAACGCCCCGAATTGAACCAGCGGGACAAGGGCGGAGGCTCTCTGGGAAGGCGGGAATTATCGAGCGGAACGGGGCGGAAGTGCACCCCCGGCGGACGACGGAAAAGTAGCCGTGCAACTGCTTCGGAGCAAGGATGATGCCTCGGTTTTCCACGCACGAAGCCACGACGGGACGGCCGGCGAGGGCCGACCTCGGGCGAACTCTACCGGCGCCCCGTCGATCCGAACCCCGCCGCCCCGCGATCCGTCGCCTCGACCCGGGTCACTTCGGCCACCTCCGGCGTCGCGAAACGGGCAAAGACCATCTGCGCCACGCGGTCGCCCCGCGCGATGGTCACCGGCAACCTGCCGAGGTTGATCAGGGGCACCTTGACCTCGCCCCGGTAGTCGGGGTCGATGGTCCCGGGGGTATTGGGTAGGGTCACGCCGTGGCGAACCGCCAGCCCACTGCGGGGCCGGACCTGGCATTCGAGATGGGCCGGCATGTCCAGCACCAGCCCGGTCCCCACCAGTCGGATATCGCCGGGTTCCAAGACGAAGTCCGGATCGGCCGAGCGCACGTCGTATCCGGCTGCGTGGGCCGTGGCGCGCTCGGGCAGCGGCAGGTCGGGGTTCGAGGCGAGGCGCTGAAACCCGATGGTCTCGACGTCGGCCATGCGCTCAGGCCAGGACCGTCGACACATCGCGCGCGGCCAGCCCGAACGCCTCTCCGACGCCGGCGTAGACGATCTCACCGGCCACCACATTGAGTCCCTTCGCCAGCGCGGGGTCGCCCGTGCATGCGGCTTTCCACCCATGTTGGGCGAGGGTGAGCGCATACGGCAGCGTGGCGTTGGTGAGCGCCAGCGTGCTGGTGCGCGGCACTCCTCCGGGCATGTTGGCCACGGCATAGTGGATCACGCCGTCGACGGTGTAGATCGGATCACCGTGCGTGGTGGGCCGGATCGTCTCGACGCACCCCCCCTGGTCGACCGCCACGTCGACGATCACCGAGCCGGGCCGCATCGTGGCCAGATCTTCACGCCGCACGAGAGAGGGCGCCTTCTTACCGGGAATCAACACCGCACCCACCACCAGATCGGAGTCCTCGAGCTGCTTACGCACCCCGTACCGCGTGCTGAACAGCAGGTTGACGTTGGCTGGCATCACGTCGGACAGGTACCGCAGACGAGACAGGTTGACGTCCATCAGCGACACCCGCGCTCCGAGGCCGGCGGCCATCTTGGCGGCGTTGACGCCGACGATGCCCCCGCCCAGGATCAGCACCTTGCCGGGAAGCACCCCGGGCACGCCACCCAGCAACACCCCCGATCCCCCGGAGTGGCGCTCGAGATACTTGGCACCCTCCTGGATCGCCATACGCCCCGCTACCTCCGACATGGGCGTCAGGAGCGGCAGCTCGCCCGATGGGAGTTCGACGGTCTCGTAGGCGAGGGCGATGGCGCCCGAGTCCATGACCGCCCGGGTGAGCGGTTCGGAGGCGGCAAAATGGAAGTAGGTGAAGAGGAGTTGGCCTGCCTTCATGTGCGGCCATTCCGACTCGATGGGCTCCTTCACCTTCATGATCATCTCGGCGCGAGCCCAGACTTCGTCGGCGGTATGGACGATCTCGGCGCCCGCTTCATGGTAGAAGTCGTCGGTGAACCCGCTGGCCAGCCCGGCCCCCTGCTGAACCATCACCTCGTGCCCTGCGTGGGTCAGAGCCTCCGCTCCGGCCGGGGTCAGGGCGACACGGTATTCCTCGCGCTTGATCTCCTGCGGAACGCCGATGAGCATCTCGATGGGTCTCTCTGTAGGGGTCTCTGGGATCGGATCGAGCCCCTCGCGGGCCGACCGAATGCGACAGTCTAGGGACTCACCGCCCCGTCGTCACCCCCAAGGGGTCCGAGGCGGAGCGTGAACTGGCGGTCGGGATCGAAATAGGTCGCCGCAGCCTCCGCGATGTCGGCAGAGGTCACGGCATCGACACGAGCCAACAGCCCATCGAGCCCCAGCCAGGGCTCGCCATGGAGGGCGAAGCCCGCCAGTCGATACAGCCGGGCGCTGGTCGACTCGAGCGAAAGCATGATTTGTCCTTTGACCTGCTGCCGCGTCTGCTCGAGCTCGAGCGCTGGAAGTCCCTCACTCGACAGGCGTGCGAACTCGACCCGCAGCGCGTCCAGCGTCCGCTCCTCCCATCCGGGGCGCGTGCCGACGTACACCCCCGACACACCACCCTGGTCGTAGAACGACTGAAAGGAGAACACGGTGTAGGCGAGCCCCAGCTCCTCGCGGATCCTCTGAAACAGACGCGAACTCATGCCCCCGCCGAACGCCTGTGCAATGAGGATCAGGGGCAGGCGCAGCCGGTGCCGATGGGGCACCGTGCCCGTGCCGATGACGAGGTGCGATTGAGCGGATTCCCGCTCGACCCGCCGCTCACCGATGCGGGTCTCGGGGGTGGCAGCGGCCGAGAGCCCCACCTCACCCGCCGGAAGGTCGCCGAGCAGGGCCGCCACCCGTTCCTGGAAGCGTTCGTGATCGACGTTGCCTGCCGCCGCGACGACGAGGTTGCGTCCGACGTAGGCGGTGCCGTGCAGGCGTCGTAGATCGTCCACGCCCAGCGCCGAAACGGTGTCACGGGTACCGAGAATGGCGTGACCGTAGGGATGGCCGCGCCAGAGATCCTCTCCGTGCATCTCGAACACGAGATCGTCGGGGGTGTCGTCGACCTGGGCGATCTCTTCGAGTACCACCTCGCGCTCGAGGGTGAGATCGTCGTCGCGGAGCGCCGGGTCTCGCACCATGTCGGTCAGGACGTCGAGTGCCTCGGCCAGGTGGCTGTCGAGCACGCGCGCCTGAAAGGCGGTGTGCTCTCTCGACGTGAAGGCGTCGAGCGATCCTCCCAGAGCTTCGAGCGACAGCGCGATGTCGTGGGCGGATCGCGACGCGGTCCCCTTGAAGACCATGTGCTCGAGCAAATGCGACTCGCCCATCTTCGCCGCCGCCTCGTGGGCGGCCCCCTGCCGCACCCAGATGCCCACCGACACGGATCGCACACCGGGAATCCGTTCCGACAGCACGCGGACGCCGTTCGGAAGAGTGAGGTCCGCGAGGGGGTCCTCGCCCGGCGTCCAACTCCCAACGCCGAGAGGGGACGTGGCCTCCTGGCCACGCCCCCCCCCTGCAGACTGCATCCGCACGTCAGGCTTGGGCTTCCGCATCGCCCACGGGAGCCAGCGCGTCTTCGGCCATTGCGGCCTTGCGCGACAAACGCAGGCGTCCCTTCTCGTCGATGGAGAGCAACTTCACGCGGGTGATGTCGCCCTTCTTGAGCACATCCTCGGTGACCGCCACCCGGCCCTCGTCGAGCTCGGAGATGTGGCAGAGCCCCTCGACACCGGGAAGGATCTCGATGAAGGCACCGAAGGTCGTGGTGTTCTTGACCGGTCCCTCGTAGATCCGTCCCACTTCGGGGTCCTTCACGATCGCCTCGATCATCTCGCGGGCCCGCGCGGCACCCTCGCCGCTGACCGCCGCGATCTTGACGAGACCGGTATCGTCGACCTCGATCGTGGCCCCCGACTCCTCCTGGATGGCCCGGATCGTCTTGCCCTTCGGCCCGATGATCTCACCGATCTTCGACGGATTGATCTGCACCGTGGTGATGCGTGGGGCCCAGGGCGAGATGTCGTTGCGGGGTTCGGCAAGCGCCTGGTCCATGAGGTCCAGGATGTGCAGCCGGCCCTTGTTCGCCCGCTCGAGTGCCTCTTCGAGCACGGCCATCGAGATGCCGGTCACCTTGATGTCCATCTGGATCGACGTCACGCCGTCACGCGTGCCGGCAACCTTGAAGTCCATGTCACCCAGGGCGTCTTCGAGCCCGAGGATATCGGTGAGGATGGCAACCTTGTCGCCTTCCTTGATCAGCCCCATGGCCACGCCGGCGCAGGGTGCCTTGATGGGCACGCCGGCGTCCATCAACGCCAACGACGCACCACACACCGAGGCCATCGACGAAGAGCCATTGGATTCGAGCACATCGGACACGATGCGGATCGTGTATGGAAAGTCGTCATAGGCCGGGAGCAGCGGCTGGACCGCACGCTCGGCCAGGTTGCCGTGGCCGACCTCGCGCCGCGACGTGCCCCGGAAGGGCCGGGCCTCACCCACCGAGAAGGGCGGGAAGTTGTAGTGGAGCATGAACGACTTGGTGACTTCCTCGCGGACGTCGATCGAATCGATGCGCTGCTCGTCGCGCGAGGTGCCCAGCGTGGTCACGGCGAGCGCCTGGGTCTGACCGCGCGTGAAGAGGGCCGATCCGTGCGTGCGAGGCAGGATCCCCACCTCACACGAGATCGGACGGATCTCGTCGAGGGTCCGTCCGTCGGCCCTCTCACCCTTGTCGAGGATCTGCTGGCGCATGTTGCGCTTCTCGATCCCACGCAAAATCTCTCCGACGTCCTTCTCGTGCTCACCCCAGTCCTCGTCGTCGTCCTGAAGGCGGTCGACCACGTCTTCCCGGACTGCCGCCAGCGCCTGCTGGCGCTCCTGCTTGTCGGAGAGGTTGAGGGCTTCGATCACACGCCCCGACGCCAGCTCCTCGACCCGCGACTTGAGGTCCGCGTCGGGCGCGATCGGGGTCCAGGGCATGTCGGGCATCGAATGGCCGTCGAGCAGCTCCCGCTGGATCTCGATGAGCTGTTTGATGCCGTCGTGGGCGAAGGAGATGCCTTCGAGCATGGCCGCTTCCGACACCTCGATGGCGCCGCCTTCGACCATGAGGATCGCGTCGGCGGTACCCGAGACGATCATGTCGACGTCGGAGTACTGGAGTTGCTGGAAGGTGGGGTTCCACACCCAGGTGCCCTGGATCCGACCCACCCGCACCGAAGCCACGAAGGTGCTGAACGGCACATTCGACATGTTGAGGGCGACGCTCGCCCCCAGCAGCGCGAGCACATCGGCGTCGTTTTCCTGGTCGGCACTCAGAATGCTGGCCACGATCTGCGTCTCATGCATGTACCCGTCGGGAAACAACGGACGCAACGACCGGTCGGTCAGGCGGGCGGCGAGGATCTCCTTCTCACCGGGGCGCCCTTCCCGCTTGAAGAAGCCACCCGGGATCTTACCGGCGGCGTACGACTTCTCACGGTACTCGACCGTCAGCGGAAAAAAGGGCAGGTGGGTCGGCTTGTTCTGGGCCGTGGCCGTGCACAGTACGACGGTATCGCCGTACTGAACCAGACACGATCCACCCGCGAGCTTGGCCATGCGGCCGATCTCGAGGGTGAGGGGGCGCCCTGCAAACTGGCGCTCGATGCGCTTGATCATGCGTCCATCCGTATCGTCTTGGCGGTGCTCGTGCACCGCGTTGCAGCGTTGACCCGGGGCTCGCGCAGTCGCGCTGAACCGGGTTCGGGACCTCGCCGGGCGGGCAGCTCCCGCCGCGGCTCTCGCGATCCCTCAGGTCGCCGGACGATGCGGGGAGACGGGGACCGCGCGCCCATGGGCGCGGGATCCGGCGATCCTCCCGGACCGGCCGACGATGACAAGAGCGGCGGCGCCCCCGTGGGGGCAGCCGCCGCTGTGGCTGTTCGGCTCAGTGACGGAGACCGAGGTCTGCGATGAGCGAACGGTAGCGGTCGAGGTCACGCCCCTTCAGATACTCGAGCAAGCGACGGCGACGACCCACCATCTTCAGCAGGCCACGCCGACTGTGGTGATCGTGTTTGTTGGCGTCGAAGTGCGAGCGGAGATCATTGATGCGCGCCGTGAGAAGCGCGACCTGGACCGGAGCGCTGCCGACATCGCTCTCGTTGATCCGGTATTTCTCGATGATCTCTTTCTTGTCGAAACTCATGGTCGGGCCTCCGCAGGAGTCTGCGCTGCAAGGGAAGCTAAGGGACGGTCCTTGGCTTGGTCAGCATGAAATGTTAGCAAAACACAGGTCAGTCCACCACCCCGACCCCGTGATCCCCGACACGGGCCAGGCACGCTCGAGCCGCCGCCACGTCGAGCCGGAGCTGCTGCACCAGCGCCGGGACCGTCGCGAACGGACGCACGTCGCGCAGCCTCTCGACGAAGTCGACCCGGATCTCCTCGCCGTAGAGGTCGCCCTCGAAATCGATCAGGTGGAGCTCGATCGACGGCACGGTGCCCTGGAAGGTCGGGCGGGGTCCGAGGTGAAGAGCCCCCGGATGCACGCCCGAGCGACACGATCCCCACACGGCGTAGACGCCGGGCGGGGGCAGCGCCTTGTCCGGCGATACTCCTCCCAGGTTGGCCGTGGGGAACCCCAGTTGGCGCCCGCGTCCGTCGCCGCGCACCACCACCGCCCGCAGCCCATACGGACGCCCGAGACCAGCCGCCGCGGCCTTCACGTCGCCCCGGGCAATCGCTTCGCGAATGCCCGTCGACGAGATCGCGTCGACTCCGGTCAGAACCGGATCGACCACGTCGACGGAAAATCCCAGCTCCCTTCCGATCGTGCGAAGGGTCTCGGCGTCGCCCGACCGACCCCGTCCGAACCCGTGGTCATAGCCGATCACCAGCTCCCGGACCCCGAGGCGTTCGACCAGGATCTCTTCGACGAACCGACGTGGGGAGTAGCGACTGAGCACCCCTGAAAAGGTCAGGAACACCGCATAGTCGAGGCCGCTTTCAGCCAGGATCTCCTTCTTTTCGACCGGCGTGGTGAGAAGCCGGGGCGCAGCCTGCGGGTTGACGATACGGAGCGGGTGGGGATGAAAAGTCACCAGCGCACTCCGCCGGCCGGCCGCCGCCGCACGACGCCGGATCTCCTGGAGCACCGCCCAATGGCCACGGTGGACTCCGTCGAAGGTGCCTACGGTGATCACCGTCCCCTCCCCCGGCGGAAGCCCTCTGGGCAATTGGGGGTCGACCGCCCACTCCCGCTCCGTGCTCATGACCCGACGAAGACCCGTCGAGGTTGGAAGCGCCCACCCACCGCCTCGCCGACGGCGAGCAGCTCACCCCCACAGACGGCGGCGACCGGCTGTGCGTCGGGCACCGGAACCTCGTCCGGCCATGGAAGCGAACGCCCCAGGGCGAGTTCGACCCCAGCCTCGCCCGGGACCTCCAGTTGGGCGATTCCCGCCCGGCGGAGTGCCTCTGCCGGCGTGATCCAGGCCTCGGGAGGCACCGTGGCGAGGGCCGACACCGGCACGGCCTCGGAGACCGAGAACGAGCCGACCGACAGGCGCCGAAGTGCCGTCAGGTGCGCGCCCACACCGAGATCCCGCCCGAGATCGCGTGCCAGGGCACGGATGAAGGTGCCGGCCGAGCAGTCGATCCGCAGCCGCAATGTGGCGCCGTCGCGGGAGATGAGTTCGAGGGCCTCGACGTGGACCGTCACCGGCGCCAGCTCCACCACCTCGCCACGCCGTACTCGTCGGTGGGCCGGTACGCCGCCGATCTTCTTGGCCGAGTAGATCGGAGGCACCTGCTCCAGACGCCCCCGCAGTCGAGCCAGCGCCTGCTCGATCCGGGCGTCGGTGAGGCGTTCGGCCCCGTCGCGCACCTCGACCACCTCTCCCTCGCGATCGAGCGTGTCGGTCGCGATGCCGAGCCGCACCTCGGCCTCGTAGCTCTTCGGCAGGTGGGTCAGGTGGGCGGAAAGGCGTGTGGCCGCACCCACGCAAAGCAGCATCAGCCCCGACGCGAAGGGATCCAGCGTACCCGTGTGCCCGATCTTGCGCATCGACAGCGCTCGGCGCGCCCGGTCGACCACGTCGTGCGACGTCGGTCCCTCGGGCTTGTCGACCGGAAGCACCCCGGTGCGGGTCGAGGGGGTCACACCTCGGACTCGGGTCCAGCGTCGTCCGGGGGATCGGGATCGTCGTCGACCCAACCACCCTCCGGGCGCACGTCCGACAGGATCTCCTCGATACGCGCGGCCCGCTCGAGCGAGAGATCCTCCACGAACTCGAGGTCCGGCACTCGCCGGATCCGCAACTCCCGCCCGATGGATCGCCGAAGAAAGGGCGTCGCTCGCACCAGCCCGGCGAGAGTGCGGCGCTTGTCGTCGTCCGAGCCCGACAGCCGGACCGCCACCCGAGCCAGATCGAGATCGGCGGTGGTCCGCACCGCGGTGACCACGACATCTCCGACGCGCGGGTCACGGATGCCCGTGAGTACGAGCACCGCGAGCTCTCGCTTGAGTTGTTCGTTGAGGCGTTCGATCCGACGAGGCATGGCCCGGGAGGTCGAGGTGGTGTTCAGTGAAACTCGCGACGGACCGGCCCGACCACGACCCGGGGCTCGGACGCCACGAACGAATCGACCCGGTCCAGCAGGGCATCGGCATTCCCCCGGTCGCCGGTCACCACCGCGACCGTCAATTCAGCCCGATCATGACGGTCGTGGAGTCCGGTTTCGGCCACGGAAAGGTTGAAGCGTCGACGCAGACGGTCCTTCAGCGAGCGGATGACGGACCGCTTCGCCTTGAGCGAAGCGGCCCCCGGCACTTCCAGGGTGAACACCTGGACAGCCACAACCATCGTCCGTCGGCCGAGGGCCAGGGTCAGCGCGCTTCAGCCGACGTCGCGAGGGTCCGTGCGATCTCTTCGACGCGGTAGCACTCGATCACGTCGCCCACCTTCAGGTCATTGAAGTTGGCGATTCCGATCCCGCATTCGAAGCCTTCACGAACCTCCTTCACGTCGTCCTTGAACCGCTTCAGCGACGAGAATTCACCCTCGTAGATGACGATACCGTCGCGTACCACCCGCCCACGCCGCTTTCGCTCGATGACCCCGTGCGTGACATAACAGCCCGCGATGGTCCCGACCCGCGTGATCCGGAAGGTCTCACGGACCTCTGCACTGCCCAGCACGGTCTCCCGCTGCTCGGGCGACAGCATGCCCTCCAGCGCGGACCGGATGTCGTCGACGGCGTTGTAGATCACGTCGTAGCCCTGGATGTCCACGCCGCTCCGCTCGGCCAACTGCCGAGCACCCGCGTCGGGCCGCACCCGGAAACCGATGATGACGGCGCCAGCGGTCTCGGCCAGCAGCACATCGGACTCGTTGATGGCACCCACGGCCCGATGAATGATCTCGACCTGGACCTCGGAGGTGCCCAACTGCACGAGGGCGTCGGACACGGCCTGCACCGATCCGTCCACGTCTCCCTTGATGATGAGCGGGAGCCTGCCCACCTGCCCTGCAGCCATCAGCTTCGAGAAGTCCCCGAGCTTGACCCCGCGCTCCTTGATGCGGAGTTGCTTCTCGCGATCCAGTCGCTGACGATTGCCGGCAATCTCGCCGGCCCGCTCGGCATCCATGGCCTGGAGCAGGTCGCCCGCCTGCGGCACGCCACCCGCTCCCAGGACCTGAACCGGCATACCGGGACCGACCTCGTCGACGGGCTTGCCGCGCTCGTCGAGCAATGCTCTCACACGCCCCCCGTAGAGGCCGACGATGAAGTCGTCCCCGACGCGTAGCGTGCCCTTCTGGACCAGCACGGTGACGACCGGCCCCTTGCCGACGTCGAGCTGTGCCTCGATCACCGTGCCCTGGGCCGGACGATCGGGGTTGGCCCTCAACTCGAGGAGCTCGGCCTGGAGAAGCACCTTTTCGAGCAGCTCGTCGATTCCCTGGCCGGTCTTCGCCGAGATCTCCACCGCCAGGACCTGACCGCCGAAGTCCTCGACCTGGACATCGTGCTGGAGCAGCTCCTGCTTGACCTTGGCGGGGTTGGCCGCCGGCAGGTCGACCTTGTTGACGGCCACGATGATCGGAACACCCGCGTTCTTGGCGTGACTGATCGCCTCGACCGTCTGGGGCATCACCGAGTCGTCGGCAGCGACGATGAGGATCACGATGTCGGTGACGTCGGCGCCGCGGGCGCGCATGGCAGTAAAGGCCGCGTGGCCCGGCGTATCGAGGAACGAGATCAGGCGCCCACCCTCGAGCTCGACATGGTAGGCCCCGATGTGCTGCGTGATTCCCCCGGCCTCGCCCGCGACCACATTGGCCTTCCGGATACGGTCCAGCAGCAGCGTCTTGCCGTGGTCGACGTGGCCCATGACCGTGACCACGGGGGGCCGCGGCCGCAGGTCTTCGGGACGGTCCTCGTCTTGGACTTCGTCCATCTCCGAGGCGGCATACTCCTCTTCGCGCTCAGCGGTGAACCCGAACTCGTCGAGCAGCATCTCGATCTGGTCGAAGTCGAGGCGCTGATTGATGGTGACCATCAGTCCCAGGTTCTTGAATGCCGATCCGACGATCTGGGCCGCCGGCTCGTCGATGAGCTCGGCGAGCTCGGCAATGGACAGGAACTCGTTGACCTTGACGGTCGTGCGTTCGCGCTCCTCTTCCTCCTGCTGCACCACCTCGCGGGCTTCCTGTTCCTCACGCGAGACCCTCTCGGTCCGCCTGCGCTTCTTCTTGCCGGGGCCGCCTTTGATCTCGGCCATGACGCGCGCGAGGTTTTCCTGCACCGCGTCCTGATCGACCCGTCCCCGCTTCTTCTTCTTGTCCTTCTGCTTGCGGCGACCGTCGGTGGTGTACCCCTCGGCCTGGATGCGCACGGTTCCGCCCGGGCCGGCCGAGGCGGCCGGTGTGGGCTTTCGCAGTACGCGTACCGGCCCATCCGGGGCCCCCCGGCGAGCGGGTTCGGGCCGTGGCGCCGCGGGATCCGCCTCGGTCACGGCCTCGGTGTCGGGCTCGACGGCCGGCGCTGCGCCGGCCACGGGCTGAGGCTCGTCGATCTCGGCGGTCTCATCAGCCACATCGGCCTCATCGGCCTCGTCGTCGGTAGCGGAGTCGACCTCGGCCGCCGGAGAAACGACGGGCTCGAGCTCGACCTCGGTTTCAGGCTCGGGCTCGGGCTCGGCTTCAGGCTCCGGCTCGGGCTCGGATGCGGAGGGAGACTCGTCGGGGGTGGTCGTGGGCTCATCGACGAGCGCACTCCCGGCCGTCTCCACCTCGATCTCGTCAGCCTCGACGGCGGCCTCGGCGTCGAGGTCCTCGCTCTTTGCCTCGACCTCCTCGGCGTCGTCGGAATCGCCTTCGGGGGCAGCGTCAGCCGGCTCGGCCACGCTACGGCGACGGCGCCGACGACGGGGTCCGGACGATGCCTCCTCCAGCGCAGCCTGCAGAGCGGCGGCCGCGTCCTTCTTGCCTGCCCGGCGCTCCCGTTCGATTCGGGCCAATACGCGCGCCACGGCCCCATCCGGAATGGATGAGTCCTCGTCGGCCGCGTTGATCCCCATCTCCCGGAGAAGATGCAGCAACGCGTCGGCGTCGACCTTCAGGTCCCTCGCTAGTTCATCAACCTGCATACGTCTGGTCGTCCTCCAATGCTCGTGGCTCCCCCTCGCGGGGATCCACCTCTGCGTCCAGCTCCTCGAGGAGCCGGGTAGCGAAACCGTGGTCGGTCACACCTACCGCTGAAAGCAGCGGTCCTCCGAGAGCCGAACCCAACTCGTCACGACTCCCGAACCTTCTCCATGGCACTGCATCCCGAACGAGCATGCGCTCGACCTTCTGCGCCTGCGCCACCGACGCATCGTCGGCCAGGATCACGAGGGCCAGGGTGCCACTCCGAAGACCCTGGCGCACCGCCTCGGAACCCAGAGCCAATGCCCCTGCTCGGCGCGCCAGCCCGAGCATCCGCAGGGCGTCAGCCTTTTGAGCCCTCGGAGTCATCCTCGCCGGTCTCCCCAGCGCCTGCCGCATCGTCGTCGGTCTCGCCACTCTCTGTGGCATCGCCGTCGGTTTCGTCGTCGTTCGCAGCTTCGAGAGCCTCATCCGCCGGCGCCACTTCACCCTCGACCACCGTGAGCTGATCGATCAGGGCGAGGAGCCGGTCGGCGTCTTCTTCCGAAAGGCCCTCGGTGCGCAGAAAATCCTGGCGTTCGAGGTCGATGATCTCAAGAAAAGTATTGTACCCAGCGGCATTCAGGGCCGCCAGTGTGCCCTCGGCAATCTCGAGTTCCGACAGGGGAAAATCCGCGGTCTCGTATTGGTCTTCATCCCGTTCCGCGAACAGCGAGAACTCGGCGCCCTTCTCGAGCCACTCCCTGGACCCGTACAGGTCGATCTGCCACCCGATGAGCTGAGATGCCAGGCGAACGTTCTGGCCATTGCGCCCGATGGCCAGCGACAGCTGATCCTCGTCGACGATGGCCGTGATCACCTGCCGTTCGGGATTCGATACCACGCGACTGACCCGCGCCGGAGCGAGCGCCCTGCGCGCAAACACCTCGGTCTCGGGATGCCAGGGCACGATATCGATGCGCTCTCCGCCCAATTCGGACACCACCGCCTGAACGCGCGACCCCTTGAGGCCGACACAGGCCCCCACCGGGTCGATCGACTCGTCGCGGCTCGACACCGCGATCTTGGTCCGCCCCCCTACTTCCCGCGCGATGCGCTTGATCTCGACGATGCCCTGATAGATCTCGGGAACCTCGAGCTTGAACAGCGCCGACACGAAGAGGGGATCGGCCCGGGACAGGATCAGGCGCGGACCTCTCGGCGACTCCTCCACCTTCTTGAGGACGGCTCGAATCGGATCCCCCTGGCGAAAGCGCTCGCGAGGGTTCTGTTCCTTCCACGGAATGATGGCGTCGGCGTCACGCGCCCGGTTGAGCATGACGACCATCTTGCCACGCTCAGTCTGCTGGACCTCGCCCGAGAGCAGTTCGCCGATCCGATCGAGGAACTCGTCCCGGACTCTCTGTCGTTCGCCCTCGCGCACGCGTTGGACGATGCGCTGCTTCATGGCCATCACGGCGTTCCGCCCGAACTGGGTGAAATCGACGGGCACTTCCATGATGTCGCCCACCTCGAAGGTGTCGTCGTCCCAGCGGGCTTTCTCGAGCGAGATCTCCGAGGACGGGTCTTCGACTTCTTCGACCACGCGGCGGAGTACGACGATTTCGAACTCACCGGTCTCCTCGTCGATCGCGATCTCCGCTTCGACGTTGGGACCATACAGGCGAGCGAGACCGGCGTGGATCCCGTCTTTGAGGAGGTCATGAACCTCGTCTGGAGACAGGTCCTTCGTCGATCCGATATCTCGTAGCGCGGCTACGATCTGTCCGGCGTTCGCCATCTGTTCCTCTCGCTTCCAAGACCCACGTCAGGGCCACCTGTAGACCAGGTGCGCCCCTGAGACCTTCTCCCAGGGGACCTCTACTTCGTCTCCATTCGGGAGACGCAGCTGAATTCGCTCGCGCCCCTCTTCTCCCACCAACCCGAGCAGCACACCCTCGAGTCGACGGGAGCGACCGACGAGTGGCGCGCCCCCCTTGACGACCACGTCCTCGCCCGCGAATCGCTCGAAGTCCCGGGTTCGGACCAGTGGCCGATCCAGACCCGGCGACGACACCTCGAGCACGTACCGCTCCGGCAAGGACTCCAACTCGTCGAGCCACGGCTCGAGTCCCCTGCTCACCTTCGCACAATCGTCGACCGTGACCGCCCCTCCACCCTCCGGGCGGTCGACTCGAATCCGGATGATCGGCCGGCTCTTGCTCCCGGCCCACTCCACCTCGACGAGCTCGAACCCGAGCGCGACGAGGCGGTCGTCCAACTGCGCCGCAACCTCGGCGACGGGTCTCGCCATCTCTCGACCTCCCAGGCTCTTCGTGTGACTTTCGTCTCAACGAAAACCCTGATCGATACCGAATAAAAAAGCGGGGGCGAACCGCTCCCCCACTTCGAAAGGGCCACTCGAGGCGGCGCATCCGAGGCCTGAATATAGGCGTGGAAGCGCCGCGGTTCAACCGTGCAGGCCGTGGAAGGCGGATCAGTCGCCTTCGACCCGCCGGATCGATGCGCCGAGACTCCTCAAGCGTTCGTCGATTCGCTCATAGCCACGCTCGATCTGACGGATGTTGTGGATCTCGCTCGTGCCGCGCGCCCCGAGGGCCGCGATGAGCAGGGCCATTCCAGCCCGGATGTCCGGACTCTCGACCGTTCCCCCGCGCATCTCCGCCGGTCCCACCACCACGGCACGATGCGGATCGCACAGAATGATCCGGGCACCCATTCCCACCAGTTTGTCGGTGAAGAACATGCGGGACTCGAACATCTTTTCATGGACGAGGATGGTCCCGTGGCACCGGACCGCCGTGACGAGTGCGATGGAGATGAGGTCCGCCGGAAAGGCGGGCCACGGCCCATCGTCGATCTTGGGAATGGCGCCGAAGGCATCGTGCACGATCTCGTGCGTACCCGTACCGTGGACCCGGAGATCCGGGCCCTCGACCGTACAGGTGACCCCGAGACGCTGAAATCCGAGCAGCGTCGAGTCGAGATGCTCGATGGGCGCATCTTCGATCACGATGTCGCTCCCGGTCACCGCAGCCAGCCCGATGAACGAGCCCGCTTCGATGTGATCGGCACCCAGGGCGAAGCGAGCACCGCCGAGGCGCTCGACCCCCTCGATCATGAGGCGTCCGGTGCCGATGCCCTCGATGCGGGCACCCATGGCGTTGAGCAGATGGCACAGGTCCTGAACGTGGGGTTCGGCCGCCGCGTTCCGAAGCAGCGTGGTGCCTCGCGCCAGTACAGACGCCATGACCGCGTTCTCCGTTCCGGTCACGGACGGTTCGTCGAGAAAGATCGAGGCGCCTCGCAACCCTCCCTGCGAGCGTATCCTGAAGTCGCGCCCGAGCTCGACCTGGGCCCCGAGTGCCTCGAACGCCAGAAAATGGGTGTCCATGCGTCGCCGCCCGATGACGTCGCCCCCGGGCGGCGGCAGTTCGACATCACCGAACCGCGCGAGCAGGGGTCCCGCCAACAGAAGCGACGCCCGGATCTTCGCGGCCATCGCCCGATCCACCCGACCGACCACCACGCCGGAGGCATCGACGGTGACGCTGTTCGCGCCCCCCCAGGCGACGGTGGCTCCCAGCGACTCGATGATCTCGAGCAGGGTGAGGACGTCGCGGATGCGAGGCACGTTGTCGAGGGTAACGGGCTGATCGACGAGTACCGTCGCCGCGAGACAGGGAAGCGCGGCATTCTTGTTGCCGGCAGGACGGATGCGGCCGGAGAGAGGTTGCCCTCCCTCCACGATGAACCGGGGCATGTCGTTGGGGTGCGGGAAGCGACGAGCCTGTACGGAGCGTAACCATAGCACCCTTCGTGCCTGCGCCGAACTGGTCCGACCCTGCTTGACACTCCCGCGCGCACCCGCCTACGTATCAGGCTGACGCCCCCCTTGTGGCCTTCGTCGTCGACGGCCGGGGTGGGCCTGGCACCGCCCCTCCTCGCAGCTCGATCCCACCATGCGTCTCAACCAGTATCTACGGGCCGATCTGGTCCTCACGGACCTTCAGGCCGAGGACCGGCGGGGAGTGATCGAAGCGCTGGCCGATCACCTGGCGAGCACAGGGGTCGTACCCGACCGCGAACAGGTCGTGCTCGGCCTCGCCCAACGCGAAGAGGCCCACACCACGGCGATGGGTCATGGCATGGCGCTTCCCCACGCGACCATCGCCGGGCTCGAGCAGCCGGTGCTGATGGTGGCGTTGGCGACCGATGCGATCCAGTTCGGACCCGACGATACCGATCCGGTCCGGATCTTCTTCGTATTGCTCTCCCCTCCGGGACGCGAAGGCGAGCACATCAAGCTCCTGGCACGCATCTGCCGCCTGATCCGGCACCCGGGCTTCGTGGACGAAGTCTCGCGGGTCGAAGATGGCGAAGCCGCGGTGGCGGTGATCCGGCGGGTCGACGAGCAACACGTTTGAGGTCGGCCATGCACATGCTCATCGCGGTCGTCAACGACCCCGACAAGATCGACGAGATCCTATCCGGGTTTCTCGAGATCGGCATCACCGGCGCTACGGTCCTCTCGAGCGAGGGCATGGGGCGGGTGCTCTCCCACGACATTCCCATCTTCGCGGGTCTGCAGACGCTGCTGGGGGGCTCCAGACCCCAGAACCGCACCCTCTTCTCGGTGGTGTCCGACGACAAGCTCGAGCCCGCGTTCGCCCTGCTCCAGGACGTCTGTGGCAACCTGGACGCGCCCGCCACCGGAATCGCCTTTTCGCTTCCGGTCGGGCGGGTGGTCGGACTGGCGCCGGAGCTCGGAGAGGACGGCGACTCGGCCTGATCGGGCCGCTGCCGCCCCCGCCCCGCCGTGGATCCGCTACTCGCCACCCTCGTCCTGATCCTCCTCGCACTGCTCGGTGCGCGGGTGTCGTTCTCGACCGAGCGGGTCCCTGCCGGGCCGCGCCTGCTGTTCCGGACCGGGACCCACTTTCTCTTTCTCGGACTCCTGCTGGGACCCGCGGCACTGGGACTGCTCTCCGACGAGGCGCTCACCCAGTTGTACCCGGTGCTCGGACTCGGACTCGGCTGGGTGGGTCTGTTGTTCGGCCTGCAACTCGACCGCGACACGCTCCGTCGATTTCCCCGGGGATTTCTCCTGGTCGCCATCGGGCAGGCCCTCCTCACCTTCGTGCTCTTCCTCGGAGTCGCGCTTGCGCTGGCCCGCTTCGACGGCGGTCCCAGCTCGGAGTTGGTCATCGTGCTCCTGGCCGCAGCCGCCACCGCCGCCGTGTCGAGCCCCGCCGGGGTGGCCATGGTCTCGAGCAACTTCCTGGTGCGGGGTCAGGTACGGCAGTTTCTCTTCTTCGCCGCCTCGCTCGATGCCATCGTCGGGATCCTCGCCCTCCAGATCACCTACGGCTACCTGCACGGTACCGATGTGATGGCCGGATTCGAGGTGGGCGGCACCGCCTTCTGGACCGCCGCCGATCTCGCCCTGGGCGTCGTCTGCGGCATTCTGCTGCTCTGGCTCATGAGGCTTCGTCCCGGACGTGAGGAGCTGGTGCTCTACCTGCTCGGGATCTCCGCCCTGGTGGGAGGGGCTTCGCTCCAGATGCGCCTCTCGCCCCTGCTGGCCGCCACCGTCATGGGCGCGGTGATCGCCAACGTCTCCCGCGACAAGGCACGCATCTTCCGTGCGCTCCAGAAGTGGGAAAAGCCCATCTACGTCGTCCTGTTGATTCTCGCCGGCGCCCAGTTGCGTCTCACGACCTGGTGGATCGTGCCGCTCGGCGTCGCCTACTTCGCGGTGAGAGCGCTGGGAAAGGTGGTCGGAACGGCGATCATGGTGCGGGTGGTGCCCTTGCCCTTCAACGCCCCCCGACGGATCGGGCTGGGACTCGTGCCTCAGGGGGGCATCTCCCTGGCCATGGCGCTCTCCCTGGTCCTCACCCTCTCGGGATCGGAGCTGCGTGTGATGGGATTCGGCGCGATCGACCTCTTGTTCGCGGTGGTCGTCGTGGGCGTCGTCCTGTCGGAGTTGAGCGGCTCCGTCCTGACCCGTCAGGTGCTGCGGCGCGCCGGCGAGATCAACCGGCGGGTGGAAGAAGCACTGGCCGAAGGGGACCTGGAACGCGCCGAAGCCGAGGCCATCGGCCGCCACACGCCCGCTCCCACCCCGGCGCCCGACGCCGTCGACCCCACCGCGTGAGGGTCGCCTCACTCGCCCTCCTGCTCGCGATCTGGCCCCTTCCCCCCCTGTGTGGGTAGACTACACCATGTTCCTCCAGACCCCTCAACCCGTCTATGTGCAGGCCCCGCGCGACGCGCTCTCCATGGCTGCCGACTGGGCGCTGGTGGTCGTCGGGATCGCGACCGTCTGCGTCGCCGTCGGTACGCTCATCGTGCTGTTCCAGACCCGCCGAGGCTTGAAGAAGCTCGGGCGCGCGGCCGAGAAGAAGGCCGATCCGCTGATCGAACGCAGCCGATCGGTGGCCGCCAATCTCGAATTCATCACCGCCACGCTGCGCACCGACATCGAAGGCCTCCACCGCTCGGTGCGTGCCCTCTCCGACCGCCTTGCACAGGCCTCGGATCACATGGAAGACCGGATCGAGGAATTCAACGCCCTGCTGGAGGTGGTCCAGGGTGAGGCCGAAGAGGTGTTCCTCGACACCGCGGCCACCGCCCGCGGCGTGCGCGTCGGAGCACGCGAACTGGTGCGACGCGGTCCGTCGGAGGCTCCTCTGGCGCCTCGAGGCGGCGCTGGGCAGGACGCCGAGCCCGGCCCTTCCGTGCCCTGACCCGGAACATGATCTGCGCGCTGGCGCTGGTCGGGTTCTGGCTCCTCATTCCCGAGCCCCTCGCGGCCTGGGGTCCCGGCACCCATATCGCGCTGGGCGAACTGGTGCTCGGAGCCCTTCATCTCCTGCCTCCGGCCGTGGGGGCGATCCTGCGGCGCCATCCCATCGAGTTCTTGTACGGTTCGGTGGCCGCCGACATCTCGTTCGCGAAGAAGTACGCTCCCGAGGGACGCCACTGTCACAACTGGCACGTGGGTGAGGAGATTCTCGACGCGGCCGAGAGCGAGGCGCTGCGCTCGGTCGGATACGGCTATCTCGCGCACCTCGCCGCCGATACCGTGGCCCACAACCTCTACGTACCCCGCCAGCTCCTGCTGACCTCGACGACGGCCGCGGTGGGACACACCTACTGGGAACACCGCATGGACATGCACCTGGGCGAGGAGTTCCTCGGTAAGGCCCGCAGCCTTGTGGTCGATCACGACCATGGGGCCGCCGACGCGCTCTTCGACCGGGTGCTCTCGGCCACCATCTTCAGCTTCCGGACCAATCGGCGGATCTTCCAGGGCATGATGCGCGTGCAGGGCGATGAGCGGTGGAGACAGGTCTTCGATCAGATCCTGCGCAAATCCAGGTTCGACGTTCCCAATCCGCTCGTGAACCGCTACCGGGCCCTCGCCTTCGAATCGGTCGTCGACTACCTCAACACCAGGCACCGGTCGGCGCCGGCGCGACTCGATCCCGTGGGCGACCTCAACCTGCGGCTGGCCAAGAAGGTCCGCAGGAGGGGTCTCGCCGATGGAGCCGCAGCAGACGAGTCGGTCCTGGAATCGATGGCCGACGATTTCTTTCCGCTCCCCGACGACGACCTCCGGTACTGGCCCGAGATCGACGCCCCCCCCGTTCCCGGCCTTCCGAGCCTCCCCCCGGGGCCGGAGGTCGAACCCTGACCCGACGGGGGTCAGAGGGTCCAGTCCTTCTCCAGGTTGGCGTAGCGAACCAGAAGGCGTTTGCGACCCACACCGTCGAAGTCGACGGTCACCTTGGTGTCTTTGCCGAAGCCCGTCACCTCGCAGACGCTTCCCGAGCCGAAGGTCGCATGGGCCACCCGTTCGCCCTTGACGTAGCGGGGCGCATCCTGATTGAGCGTACCTTCGAAGACGGCCTCGGGGACGTATCCTTGCGTGCCGCCGGCGTCGTCGTCGAATCGCGCCCGCCGCCGGTGCGGTGTGCTGAACGCCGACGCATCGAGGCCGGGTGAGCGACGGGCGTCGATCAGCTCGTCGGGAATGGCCTCGGCGAAGGGAGACAGGCGCCCGTACATGAATTCGCCGGCCCGGCGCCGCTGTCGGGCGTGGCACAGAAGCAACTTGTCTTCGGCCCGCGTGATCCCGACATAGAAGAGCCGGCGTTCTTCTTCCAGGGTGGCGGGGTCGTCGTAGGCGCGGCTCAGCGGGAACAGCCCATCTTCGAGTCCCGTGATGAAGACGACCGGAAACTCCAGCCCCTTGGCGTTGTGGAGCGTCATCAAGGTGACGGTGTCCACCTCGGCGTCGAGGCGATCGACGTCGGCCACGAGGGCGACCCGTTGCAGGTAGTGGTCGAGTTCGCTGAAGGCATCGATCTCGTCGGGCTCGAGCTCATCCAGGAGCCCAGCCTCGAAGTCCAGCGCACCGGCGATGAGCTCCTTCACGTTGTCGATACGGTCTTCACCTTCGGGGCCCTCGTCTTCGAGATGCCGGTAGAGATCGAGTTCTTCGACGAGGTCCTCCAGGAGTTGGCCGACCCGGGCCTGCGCCGCGCGGGCGGAATAGGTCGAGATCAGTGCCGCGAACGATTCCAGGGCACGCGCTCCCCCCCGAGGGACACCGGGGGCCTCGGTTGCGCGCGTCGCGGCTTCGAGGAGGCTCGCACCGGACTCGTCCGCAAAACCCCGGAGCCGCTCCACCGACGCCGTTCCGATCCCCCGTCGGGGGTAGTTCACCACCCGCGCAAAGGCGTCCTCGTCGCGGGGGTTGGAGATCAGACGCAGGTAGCCGAGGACATCCTGGATCTCGCGGCGCTCGTAGAAGCGCACGCCGCCCACGATCTGGTACGGCATCCCCTTGCGCAGGAAAGCCTCTTCCAGGGCACGGGATTGCGCATTCGTACGGTAGAGGATCGCGAAGTCCCGGTAGTTGTGGAGCCCGGGACCGTCTTGGTACCGAGAGGTGATCTCTTCGACCACGAACCGCGCTTCGTCGTTTTCGTTCAGGCACTCGACGAGGGAGATCTTCTCGCCACCTTCCCGCTCCGTGCGCAGCGTCTTGCCCTTGCGGTGCACATTCTGGGCAATGACCTGGTTGGCCGCATCGAGGATGATCGAGGTCGATCGATAGTTGCGCTCGAGCCGAACCACCGATGCTCCCGGCCACGTGGTCTCGAAGTCGAGGATGTTGCTCAGGTCGGCACCACGCCAGCCGTAGATCGACTGGTCGTCGTCACCCACGACCATGACGTTACCGTGCTCGGAGGCAAGCAACTGGAGCAGCCGGAATTGAGCGTGGTTGGTATCCTGGTATTCGTCGACCAACAAGAAGCCGAAGCGACGCCGGTACTGGTCGGCGACCGCCTCGTGGGCCTGGAACAACTCCACGGGCTTCACCAGGAGGTCGTCGAAGTCGAAGGCGTTCTGGTCTTTCAGCGCCGACTGGTACGCGGGATACACGCGCGCCACCGTCCGGGCGAAGAGGTCGAAGCCCTCTCCATGGTCTGCGCGGAAGGCGGCCGGGGAGATGAGCTGGTTCTTGGCGTCGGACATCATTGCCCGGATCGCCTTGGGCTTGTACCGCTTGGGGTCGAGGTCGAGGGTTTCCAGCGTCCGCTTCACCTGCCGCAGACTCTGCTCGGCGTCGAAGATCGTGAAGGCGGGACTCCATCCGAGCAACGCCGCGTGCCGTCGCAGCAGCCGAGCTCCGATCGCGTGGAACGTCCCCACCCACATGCCCCGGGGCGAGCCGTCGAGGAGCACCGAGATCCGCTCACGCATCTCACCGGCGGCCTTGTTGGTGAAGGTGACCGAGAGGATCCGCTCCGGCGCGACGCCGTGCTCGTGGACCAGATGGGCCACCCGCGTCGTGAGGACCCGGGTTTTTCCCGATCCGGCTCCCGCCAGCACCAGGGCGGGCCCTTCGAAGTGCTCGACAGCGACACGCTGCTCGGGATTCAGACCTTCGAGGTAGTCGGGGGCGATGGACGAGGGCACGACAGGGGCCGGAATGAGATCGAAGAGGAAAGGTCGCCCGCTCGCGTTCAGGATTGCGCACCGGGGAGACGGATCTCAAAGGTCGCCCCCCACGGACGCTCGTCCAAGAGCTCGATGCGTCCTCCGTGCACCCCCTCCACGATACGACGCGAAAGGGCCAGCCCGACGCCCCATCCCCCCGACTTCGTCGTCACGCCGGGGTCGAAAAGCCGGTCCCGAACGTCCGGGTCGACTCCCGGACCCGTATCGCGGATCTGGAGGAATACCCAACCCCGTTCGCCCTCGAAGGCCCGGATGTCGATCTCGCCGCCGCGACCCGCCAGAGCGTCCAGCGCGTTCTTGACGACGTTCTCCAGCGCCCACGCGAGCAACACCGCGTTGCCCTTGACCGGCGGAAGATCGTGGGGCACGTCGACCGTGAGGTCGACCCCGGCACCGAACCGTGGCAACCGCGCCAGCAGGTAGCGCTCGAGTTCTCCCACCACATCGCGCAACGACAGTTGGGCGAGATCGGTCTCACGCCCGATCAGTTCGAAGCGGTGGCTGATGCGTTCGAGTCGTACCAGATCTTCCTGGATGGCGTCGGCCACCTCGCCCTCGCCCAGATCGCCGGGGCGCTCATCGGGCCCGAGCCGAAGCACCTCGAGCCAGCCTTGCAGCGACGAGATCGGGGTGCCCAACTGATGCGCGAGTTCGCGCGCCATCGCGGTCCACGCACGTTCGTTGTCGGCCCGCCGCTGGGCACGGACCACCGCCAGCCCCACGAGGACGGTGAGCAGGAGTCCACCCGCCTGCAGAGAGGAGATCCACCCCAGACGTCTCACGACGGGAGGATCGCCGAAGTGGATCTGCGCATCGCCAGGATCACCGATGGGCGGATTTCGCTGATCGAGCGTCCTCACGTATTCCCGCACCCGCAGTTGGCCTGCACGCGTCGAGATGTCGACCTCGAACGGCAGGTTCTCCACCGCCGTCACCGAATCGCGCGTGCCGGTCAATACGATGGGAATGTCGGTCGAGAGCACCAGGTCCTGGAGCGTCGCCAGCGCCTGCTCGGTGCGGGAGGGATCGGGATCGGCGACAGCGCGCTGCACCTCGGCGAAGATCTCCGTCAGCGTCTCGGCGTTTTCCTGGAGCGCCGAGCCGATACTTCGGGTGTAGAAGAGGTACCAGCCCAGCAGCACCAGGAAGAGGGTGGCCAGCGCCAGTGGCCACCGCGCACGGCTCACGTCGGAACGGCGATGCGCTCCGTCCCGATGTAGGGATGGAGCACGCGGGGAAGAAGAACCGAGCCATCGCTCTGCTGGTGCGTCTCGAGCAGCGCGGCGACGACCCGGGGCAGCGCGAGGGCCGACCCATTGAGCGTATGCACGAACTCGGGCTTCTCACCGGGAGCCGGGCGAAACCGAATGTCGGCCCGCCGGGCCTGGTAATCGGTGAACACCGAACAACTCGAGACCTCGAGCCAGGCGTCCACCCCCGGCGACCACACTTCCAGATCGTAGGTCATGGCCGCCGAGAAGCCGAGGTCACCCCCGGCGAGCAGGACCCGGCGGTAGCGAAGCTCCAGATCGTCGAGGATCCCCTCGGCCTCGAGGGTGAGTTCCTCCAGAGCTTCTTCACTGCGTTCGGGACGCTCGTAGCGCACCAGTTCGACCTTGTCGAACTGGTGGACCCTCAGCAGCCCCCGGGTGTCCTTGCCTGCCGCACCCGCCTCACGGCGAAAGCAGGGAGAAGAGGCCGTCATCCGTACCGGAAGCTCGTCGACGCCCAGCAGCGACCCGGCATGGAGATTGGTGAGGGGCACCTCGGCCGTGGGAATCAACCACAGATCGTCCTTCTCGATCTGATAGGAGTCGTCGGCGAACTTCGGCAGCTGTCCGGTGCCGGTCATGCTGATGCGATTCACCAGATACGGAATCCGCACCTCTTCGTATCCGTGCCGGTCGACGTGTCGATCGAGAAAGAACGAGATCAGCCCCCGCTGCAGCCGTGCGCCGGCACCACGCAGGACCGGAAACCCCGACCCGGTGACGCGAGCACCGGCCGGCAGGTCGAGGATCTTCAACGCCTCGCCCAGCTCCCAGTGGGCCCGCGGAGTGAAGTCGAACTCGCGGACCACCCCGCGCTCGTGGATGATCTGGTTGGCTTCCTCGCCCCCTGCAGGAACGCGCTGCAAGGGGGTGTTGGGAATCTCCAGGAGCAGGGCATGAACGGCCGCCTCGGCCTCACTGGCCTGGGCGTCGAGACGATCGATGGTCTCACCCACCTCGCGCATCTCGGAGATCAGCGCCGACGCGTCTTCACCCGCCCGCTTTCTCAGGCCGACCTCCTTGCTGGCCGCGTTCCGTCGTGCCTTGAGCTCATTCACCCGTGTGAGCGCATCCCGCCTTTGCTCATCGAGGTCGATCAGCCGGGCAACAGCCGGCCCGAAATCGGCGCCCCGCCGTTCCAACGCCGCGACGACGCCACTCCGGTCCTCCCGGATCCGGCGGACATCCAGCATCGCTCACTTCTCCGGTGGGACGAGATCCCTGCTGTTGCAGATCGGGTTGGAATCAAAGCGAAACCGCAGGGTGCCACCCGCGATGTCGATCTCCAGGGGCTCGATCTTGCCGTAGTAGTTGCAGCGCTGACCGAAGCTGCCCTGGGACAGGTTGGTGCGGACCACGTAGAGTTGGCCCACCGACAGGGGCACCGGTGCGTTGCGCTCGTACCGAGCGGTATCTCGGGGCGCCGAGCGGATACTCTCGAAGGTTTCGTCGTCGATCCGTGCGATGGCGGCCGACGTCTCCAGGCCGACAGCGGTCGGTACGACCAGCACCATCGCACCGTCGACGGTATTGACCAGGAAATCCCAGGCCCCCGTCGACCCGGCGGCCTCGATCCGTACCAGCTGGCGGGTGTTCATGTTGAACCCCGACGGCAGATTGAGTTCAGGCCGAGCCAGCGAGTAGAGGAACGCCGTATCGGGCGACAGCACCCAGTCGTTGAAGCCGAAGGGGTCTTCGTCGCAACCCCCCAGGATCGACAGTGAGAGCGCCGCGACCACGGCGACGACGGCCCGTGTGGGCGTGGGTCGGGGGGAGCGCGGTGCAGACATGGGCGGCCTGGAACTCGAATGGAAACGAAGGGATCGGGCGCCCATCGGGGGCGACCCGCAAGGTTAGGCGAGCCGCCGCGCCGGTGTCAAGCCCGAAAGCCGCGCCATTCCTTGACTTTACACCACCCGCCGGGTAGGTTCCGCCGCCGCTGGCTGGAAGGTGAACCGGAGACCGCCGCTTGGCTCAATCCTCGAGGAATCGTGCGTCCGGGTGGCGAGTACTCGTCGCCGAAGACGAACCCCACATCCGCCGCGTCCTCGAGACCCTGCTGGACACCTCTGGATTCACCGTCGACGTGGTCTGCGACGGATCCGCGGCCCTCGAGCGGCTCAAGGACCCGGAGCAGCACTACGACCTTCTGCTCAGCGACCTCATGATGCCCGGGCACACGGGCCTCGAGCTCCTCGACGAGGTGTCTCGACTCCCCCACCGCAGCGCACTCCCGGTGGTGATTCTCACCGCCCGGGGGCAAGACGCCGACCGGCAGCGCGCGCTCGCGCTGGGAGCGGCCGACTTCCTGACCAAGCCGTTCAGTCCGAAGAAGCTGCTGGGCCGCATCATCGAGATCGTCGATGCCCGCGCCTGATCCGCTGCTCGTCGTCTTCGACGATGCGCGGGCACGGCGCTGGTCTCCCTTTTGCGAGACCCGCCCCGTGGGCGAACTCCGCCTGGGTGCCTGGACGCTGCGCGAGCGCGTCGAGCGGGTGTCGGGTGTATCGTGCGAGGCCCACCTCGCCGGATCCGAACTGGAGGGCTGGGACGAGCCCGGCGCACCCCCCTGTGTCACCCCCGAGGCGGTCGACCCCTCGCGCCCCCGTCTCTACTGGTCGTCCAGAGCCGTGGCGAAGGCGCTGCCCGAGCTTCCGCGCGACCAGACGGTACGACTGCAGGCAGGCGGAGAGACGGTGGGGTGGAGCGTGCCGGCCGCACACGCTTCTCCCGACCCGAAGGTCCTGCTCGATCCCCAGCGCTCGGAAGCCCTCGCCATCGTCGAGGTCGATGCCGAGGTGCTCGGGTGGCCCTGGTCGCTGGTCGAGGCGTCCGCGCGCCTGCTGAGCGAAGATCTCGTGGCGCTGAGCGAACCCGCCCGCGATCCGGGCGCTCTCCCCGGCGTGCTCCGACAGGGTGGGCACCCCCTTCACCTGGCGTCGGGTGCCGCCATCGGCCCGGGCGTGATTCTGGATCTTCGCGACGGCCCGATCCGTCTCGAGACGGGAGTCGTGGTCGAGGGCCCGGCTCGATTGGTGGGGCCTCTGCATCTGGGTCCCGGGTGCGTGGTCTTCGGGGGACACCTCGCACGGGTCACGGCCGGCCCCATCTGCAAGCTCCGGGGTGAGATCGCCGATTCCGTGCTGACGGGCTACGTGAACAAGGCGCACGACGGGTATCTCGGCCACGCGCTGCTGGGGCGGTGGGTCAACCTGGGCGCCGGCACCACCAATTCCGATCTGAAGAACAACTACGGTCCGGTGCGGGTGGAGCTCCCCGATGAACGCGTCGATACCGGGCTCACCAAGGTCGGGGTGTTTCTCGGCGACCATGTGAAGACCGGCATCGGCACCCTGCTCACCACCGGTGGGGTCGTGGGTGCCGGAAGCAACGTCTTCGGCGGAGGAGCGGTGGCACCACGCCACCTTCACGCCTTCACCTGGGCAGCGAGTGGTCAATTGGAGCCGTTTCGCTTCGATCGCTTTCTGGAGGTGGCGCATGCGGCCATGGCTCGGCGTGCCCAGTCGCTCACTCCCGGTGTCGCAGCCGTTCTGCAGCGCCTCTGGACCAGGGCCCACGGGGCCGGATGAAGGTCTCCGTCCTGGGCTCGGGTAGCGCAGGCAACGCCCTGTTCGTCATGGCCGGCTCCACCCGGATCCTGGTCGACGCCGGCTTCAGCGCCCGGGACCTCGCGCGCCGGCTCGCCCTGATCGGCTGCGAGCCCGAGCAGCTGGACGGCATTCTCATCACACACGACCACGGCGACCACACGCGGGGCATGGGGGTCTTCGCGCGCCGGCACCGGACTCCGCTCTTCGTGACCGACCCGACCCGGAGCGCCTGCGCGCGTCTGCTCAAGGGTCACGAGGTCGTCCACCCCTACCGCGCCGGGCATCCGTTCGAGATCGGGGGACTCGAGATCGAGCCCTTTCTCACGGTCCACGACGCCGTCGATCCAGTCGGCATCGCCCTCATCGACGGCGACACCGGCTGTCGACTCGGCATCGCCACCGATCTCGGGCGTCCCACCGCGGGCATCCGTCACGCGTTGTCGGGGTGTCATGTGCTGGTGCTCGAAGCCAACCACGACGAAGCGCTGCTCCAGCGGGCGCCCTACCCCATCTCGGTCAAGCACCGTATCGCCTCGAGCCACGGGCACCTCAGCAACGAAGCCGCCGCTCGCTTCGCACGCGATCTGCTTCACGACGAACTCGTAGCGGTGGTGTTGGCCCATCTCTCGCGCGAGTCGAACGATCCCCGACTGGCCCTGGACGTGGTGGGGCGCACGCTCCGCGCCTCCGGCTATACGGGCCTCCTCGACGTGGCCCGCCAGGATCGGCCGAGCGATCTGCTCGACATCGCGACGTTGCGGCGCAGGTTGGGGCCGGCACAACTGGCCTTTCTCTGAAGCGTCGCGGTCTCGAAGGGTCGCGATCCCGCGATGGCCGGGGGGCGGGGGATGCGGTCTACCGGGCTTGCGTCGCAGGTGAGGAGCGAGCCGGAGCGCCGACGCGTCGGCAGCGAGACGTGCAGGGCCGAGGCGGCGGCGGCGAGACGTGCAGGGCCGAGGCGGCGGCGGGACGTGCAGGGCCGAGGCGGCGGCGAGACGTGCAGGGCCGAGGCGGCGGCGGGCCCAGCGCGCCGGAAAGTCGACAATCTCGGCTTGGCTTCCCGCTCGGCTCGCGTTTCCGGCGCTATATGCCGGAAAGTCGACGGCAGCCGAATCCGCCAGACACTGAACAAGCGTTTCCGGCGCTCAGCGCCGGAAAGTCGACTCGAGACGTGTTCCGGCGCGGGTTCGTCGCATTTCCGGCGGCCGGCATCGGATCGTTCCGGCGCCCCCCCCGGGGCCCGGCGGGCCCAGCGCGCCGGAAAGGCGACAATCTCGGCTTGGCTTCTCGCTCGGCTCGCGTTTCCGGCGCTATATGCCGGAAAGTCGACGGCAGCCGAATCCGCCAGACACTGAACAAGCGTTTCCGGCGCTCAGCGCCGGAAAGTCGACTCGAGACGTGTTCCGGCGCGGGTTCGTCGCATTTCCGGCGGCCGGCATCGGATCGTTCCGGCGCCCCCCCCGGGGCCCGGCGGGCCCAGCGCGCCGGAAAGGCGACAAAGGGGGTATCCATTTAACCGGACTAGCGCCAATTTTG